>JADYYH010000104.1 GCA_020853775.1 Nitrospira sp. | reverse complement strand
TTGATACAACCGACCGACGAAGCGTTCTCCGGCTTCGTGTTCAAGATTCAGGCGAACATGGACCCGCAGCATCGCGACCGCATGGCCTTCCTCCGCATCTGCTCCGGCCGCTTCGAAAAAGACATGATGGTCCATCACGCCAGGCTGGGCCGCAAGATCCGGATGACACGCCCCCATCGCCTGTTCGGCCGCGACCGCGAAACGATCGATGAGGCCTACCCCGGCGATGTCGTCGGATTGGTCAACCCCGGGCTGTTCACGATCGGAGACACCCTGACCTCGGATCCCGCGCTGACCTTCGATCCCATTCCGCACTTTCCACCGGAATGTTTCGGCCTCTTGCGCACGCAGGACATTTCGAAACACAAACAGTTTCAAAAGGGGCTCAAGCAGCTGGAAGAAGAAGGGGTCATGCAAATCTTTTATTCACCGGATCACGTGCGTCGTGAGCCGGTGCTGGCCGCGGTGGGCGAACTGCAGTTCGATGTCGTGATGTCCCGCCTTGAAAACGAGTACGGGGTCAAGACCTCTGTCGAACGCCTGCCCCATGCGCTGGCCCGCTGGATCGTCGGTGATCCGGCAGCCATTTCAGCCGTCTATTGGCCCTCCGATACCATCCGCCTCGTCGACCAGCAAGGACGCGGCGTGATGTTGTTTACGACCGAGCATCTGCTGGCCTACTGCGTCAAATCCAACCCGTCCATCAAGTTCCTCCTGCGAGAAGAAGTGGTCGGCACGGAAGGTTGACGGACGGCTGCGATTGCCCCGACAACGGCGGCTTTCCGCGCGAATCCGCCGGAGCTCTACCTCACACAACCGGTAACGATCACGCGCCTCCTGAGTCCCGCGACAGCGATGCTCCCCGCACTCGTCACCATAGTTACGACCATCGTCACCCCATCGCCGCAGACGCGCAGCGACTCTCCGCAGTTGACAGCGGCGTGAGTGTCCAGTAATACTGGACACTCACGCCGCTGCTCTCGCGAGCACAGGAACGTGCCTGCTTTTGGACTGATCGTTCAACCGACAACCGACGAATGAATCAATTCATCGAAACACTGTTTTGCCATGCGACATAAGGGATACAGAGGCATAGTGGTCGTTCTCACTTTTGTGACCTTCCTTGCCGGATACGGCCTGCTGTTCTTCACCGGGGTGACGAACATCCGGCACCTCCTCGACAATGCACTTTCAGCCTATCTGCTGGCCTGGGCCTTGTATGGAATGTTCGGGCAAGTATCGCTCCCTGAAGCGGGAACACGCTTCCTTCTCACGACAGGCTCGCTCCTGTTCTGTTGGGTACTCGCAGAAGGAGCCGTCCTGATCGACCTCGTCGATTACCGGGCCCTCTTCGGCTCGTACGAATCCGGCACGGCCCTGAGCGTAGCGGGACGACGGTTCGACAAGGAACTCTTGTGGCGGCACGATCCGCACTATCAGTATGAAACGCCGTACCAGGGAAACATCGGCGCGGCGCTCTGCATTCCTCCCGATCCGGCGCGAACCGTGGCCGTACAGTATGATCGTAACGGATTTCGTAATGCCCGCGACCTCGAATCGGCCGAGATCGTGGTGATCGGAGATTCGTACATGGAAGGGTACTTCACGCGCGACGACAACCTAATCACAACACGGCTGAGTGAACTTCGGGGCAAGTCTGTCGCCAATCTGGGCCATGCAGGATATGGTCCTCAGCAGGAACTGACCGTCCTGCGGCGGTTCGGCTTACCACTCGCACCCAAGACCGTGATCTGGGCGTTTTTTGAAGGCAACGATTTTTCCGATGCGGAGAAATACGACGAGCGGGTGCTCCGTTCCGGCAGCGGCTGGTGGCAGGATTTCTGGTTCCGTTCATTGAGCAGAAATGTCTCGGCCCTTCTGTTCCGCTCGGACCGGCAATGCACGCCGGATGATTCCCTCAAAGAACTCCGGGCCGATTTTCACGACACCACGCACAGAGCGACGACCGTATTTTTCGCCTCTGCCGAAGTAGAACGGATCTCAGACCAGACTCTTCGCAAGGCTGTCGTTCCTCTCATCGAAGCAGCAAAACTTTGCCGTGAACGGAATATCCGCTTCCTTGTGGCCTTTGTTCCGGAAAAATTTCGAGTCTATCATGACCTCGACAACGTATCGTTGACGACGGATGCCATTCGCCAATGGCGTGTCAGCGATCTACCCAACCAGATGCAGCGGCTGCTGGCGGAACTGGATCCCGGCATTGAGTATGTCGATCTTACTCCGGCGCTGAAGACCGCATCGCGCACCGGCATTCCGACCTACCTGCCCGACGATACGCATTGGACGGATGAGGGCAACCGCGTGGCGGCTGAAGCCATTCACCATGCGCTGCAACGATCAGAACGACCGGGGCTCCCGCCCAACACCTGACCTCGTCGCCGCGCACAAAAGCCGGATCGACACCACAGCTCTTAAAATGTGTTATAACGAATCGGTATTTCAGCAGGTGCTTGAATGCCACATGGAATGGTGAACGCGAGCACAATCACACCCCTAGCTGCCCTTAGCGCCTCGGGCTAACTCGGCCTAGGTGCCATGCCGCCCCCTGTCATGGTTTCAGGTCCTGCCGCCCCTCATGCTCGACTACCGGCATGAAACGGCGACGCACCGACGCCGAGAGAAACCGGCTCGTGCATTCAATCAATGACCGGTAAGTGAACCGATACACGTTTCGAGGAGAAGACCATGCCGAAGGCAAGAACTGCGAAGAACTGTTACTACTGCGAAGCGGAAGACCGAATCAAAATGACCTTTATGATCTGCGGCCTCTGCCATCGGCACTTCTGCAGCGCCCATGGCATGCCCGATCTGGAACAGTGCACGAAGTGTCTGGAGGCCAGCGAAGAAACGGAATAATTCTCGGAATCCGCGATTCATGAAACGTATTGCGTGGGGGTCAGAGCGTATGGCTGATGGCACATGGCTTATAGCACGCACGCCTACTCTCGATTTCTTGCCTTCCGCTATAAGCTATACGCCATAGGCTCTTCTACCCTTCTATTTAGGTGGCTATGGGGCGGACGACTCGTCAGACCGTCTTCTGCTTTGGCTTCTTCTCAATGCCCACCATGACCGATACCCGTGCCTGCTTCGACAAGGCTTGATCGATCCGGCTTTTGCCGTTGGTGGCGAGAATCACCAGGCCGTTGTGGTCTTCAATGCGCTGCAGCAGATGCGCCGCTCCGGCATTGGCATAGTGGCTCGCGCCGTCCTTCGCGGGCCGGTGTTTGCCGAACAAGGCATCGGCCTCGTCGAAGAACAAAATCGACCCGCTGCGTTCAGCGTCGTCGAAGACCCGATTGATGTTTTTTTCCGTCTCGCCGACCCGCTGGCTCACCACGGACGAGAGATTCACTTTCGATAAATCGAGTTGCAGCTCTTCCGCGACCAGTTCGGCCGCCTTGTTCCTGCGCAGGGGCGTAGAACCGGATAAGACGACCACCGCCACCGACGATGTTCGAGCCCGAGTCGGTGTTGCACGGCGCGCCGGAGCCTGCTTCTTGGCCGCGGCCTTCTTCACCACCTTCGGCACAACCTTCTGCTTCGCTGTCTTCGCTGCCGCGCTCGCGGGCCGCTTTCTTTTATTTCCAGCCATGGTCCTTTTCCTCTCCAATAATTCTTTCATACCTTCCTGCGCTCGCTGAACGAGCAGGATATGCTTACCATACTTCGACCGTTCAACGCTTTTTATCGAAGCCGGAATCACGCCATTTTTCCAGCAGCGCGATTCGGCGTTCTAACTGGGGAATAGTCGCCTGATCGACGCGGCCACCGGTCCGCTTGATCAATTCCGCATTGAGTTGCCGATGATCCATTCCGCACTTTCTCGCCACGGCTCCGACCAGAGAACGATGTTTGTCCCGCAAAAGGTTTTTTTGATCGTGGAGCGCCACGGCCGACTCAGGTTGTCCCTTCCCCGTTCCTGAGGGCTCACCTTCGTCCGCGCCGATCAAGGCATCGAGTCGCGCCACACCATTGAGCGGAATATATTCTTTGAGCGACGTGGCGGCCGTCCCGAACAGCGTCCGCTGCACAGCCGGCATGATCTCCTCGAGGACGTGATCACGCTCGACCTTGATGCGCTTGGCATAATGCACCAGCGTGGCATCCTTCGGCAGGTAGAGCCAGGCCCGTTGCGGTTTCGGCACCTTGTCCTGCATCCGCACGAACCGTCCGACGACCTGGCGGAAATACATCTCCGTCAACACATTGGTCGCATACACTCCGACCCGGAGGCGCGGGATATCGACGCCTTCGCTCACCATATTCACCGCCACCAGCCATTGCTGCGTTTTGTGGTGCGCAAACGTTTCGATGGTCTTCGAAGCGGATGGATCGTCGGACACCGCCACCAGCGCGCGCTGGCCCGTGAGCTTCAGGACGAGATCGGCCACCTGCCGCGCATGGTCTTGATTCATGGTCACGATCAACCCGCCCGCATCCGCCTGCTCCTGTTTGCGCAGGCGCTGCAACTCGGCATGGGCATCACTCAACACCGGCCCCAGCCAGGTTTCCTGGAGCAACGCGGTCTTGAGACGCTCGCGCTGACGCTCGAAGGTCAAGCCGTCTTCGAAGGTGGCCCGATGCTCGCGCCCGTCCGACAACCAGGTCAGTTCGCCTTCGTAACTCGGGAACAGAATCGGACGACAGACCCCGTCACGAATCGAATGTGAATACCCATAGGTAAAATCCGCCTGGCTCTCGCCCTGCTCATATCGCACGAAGGGAATCGGATTGTTGTCCGAGCGGAAAGGCGTGCCGGACAGCGCCAGACGAAAGACCGCTTCGCCGAAGGATTCCCGTAGCGCCTTGCCCCAATCCTTGCCGTCACCGGCATGGTGCAACTCATCGAGGATGACGAGCGTTTTGCGATTGCGGCAGGCGCGGCGGAACACGTCCGGCGCCAGGCAGACTTGCTGATAGGTCACGACGGCACCGTGATAGTCGCGCGCCTCGCAGGCCTGCTCGTTCGAGAGCGCCGGATCGAGTTGAATGCCGACTTGCCCCGCCGCCGAAGCCCACTGCGTTCGAAGATGATTCGTCGGGCAGATCACCAGCACACGACTCGCGGCCCGATCGGCCAGATACTGATGTGCGATCCGGAGCGCGAAGCGTGTCTTCCCGGCCGCAGGCGTCGCGGTGACGAGGTAATCCTCCCGCTGCTGCGCCAACACGTCGGCGACCGCCCTCGCCTGCCAATCCCGCAACACGGCTTTCCATGCTGCAACCGTCACCGCCATCTCAACACGCATCCTCCCCGTCGCCTTGCATCGTCGGAACTCGCGCTCAGCCCTGCGCCATCCCCCTGGATCGCCACAAACGTCATAGGCCGTCAGACCCTCTCCGCGAGCGCTCGCCGGTGCGAGGGACCACAGAGACGGTCTGCCTGTCACTGTTCTGGTAATGAGGTGTGACGCACACTCTGTCGGCCCCCCTCACGATTGCGAGGCGGCCGGCACGGTATGGGTGAGACGCATCATGTCTGTGCGGGATGGTAGCGCAAAACGGGTCAGGCGACAAGGGCCAAGAACATTACCGGAAGGCACATACGTTCCGTCTAGCCCGGATTATTCATGAATGCCGTCACGAGACGTTCGAGACCGAAGCCCGCCGAAGCTTTTCGCCCGCGAGGGCCGACGCAGGCGTACTGACAGTCCGTCGAGGAGGCCGAGCAAGAAAAACTCCGCCGGGCGAGAGGATCGGACGACGTAGCAGGTATTCAGGAATAGTTCGGGCTAGGAGCCTGTCCGACATTGCCTTCGTAGTGAGGCCAAGGAGGCGCGAACAGATGCGAGGCCGCAGGCCCGGACAAACCGGACGCGTATTCGCTGACATGCGTGGAGAATTGTTGCGGGCCGAGAACGACGTCGATGACCGTGGATGGTTGGCCGCAGTCGAACGGTCAATGCCGGACAGGCTCCTCACACCCTTGCAACCGGCGCCCCTTCATTTCATACTTACGCCATCTCCATCATGCCTTCGCCACAACACGAGAGTATGCGCCCCCTCCATGGCCTGGAAGCCGATGCCGTCCTGCGCGCGATTCTTCAGGGCACCGCGACGGAAACCGGGCACGGATTTTTCGCCGCGCTGGTGAAGAACCTTGCCGATGTCCTGGGCACACACGGAGCCTGGGTCACGGAATATTTCCCGGAGCGGCGACGCCTCCGCGCACTCTCCTTCTGGATGGACGGGCAATGGGTGCAGGACTATGAAGTCGATATCGTCGGTACCCCTTGCGAGCGGGTGATCGACACCGCCAGACTCGTTCACATCCCCGACCACATTCTGGAGATTTACCCCCGGGAAGCAGAACTGAGACAGGCCGGGGCCGTCAGCTACATGGGCGTGCCGCTCGAGGACGCGACCGGCATAGTTCTCGGGCACATGGCCGTCATCGATCGGCGACCGATTCCGGAGGAACCGCGCATTCTGGCCCTCTTTCAAATCTTTGCCGCGCGGGCGGCTGCGGAACTTCGACGGCTGCGGGCGGAAGCCGAAGTGCGCGACCGTGAGGAAACCATGAGCCTGCTCCTCGGCAGCGCGATGGACGCCATCATCGTGCTGGACGACCGGTTCCTGATCACGCGCGTGAACCCGGCCACCGAAAAGGTCTTCCGTTGCCAGGGCGCCACGATGGTGGGGCAACGTTTCCAACGATTCGTAAGCCCGGCCGATGGCGCGCGACTCACCGGTCTCATCGCCGACCTGAATACCAGGCCGGAGGGGCAACGCTCTCTCTGGATTCCAGGCGGGCTCACCGCCTGCTGTCCCGCGGGCGCATCGTTTCCCGCCGAGGCCACACTGTCCCGCTTCGAGCTGCATCGTCGGACTTTTACGACCGTGATTCTCCGCAACGTCCGCGATCGTGTCGAGGCGGAACAGAAAATTCAATCACTCACAGCCGAAACCGAACGCCTGCGGGAAGAACTCTGGGCTCTGCATCAGGATGGCGCCTTAATCGGCGACAGTCCGGCCTTACGACAGGTGTTGCAGGATATCGCGCAAGTCGCCCCGACGGATGCCACGGTTCTGATCATCGGTGAGACCGGCACGGGAAAGGAACTAGCGGCCCGCGCCATCCATCAGGCCAGTCACCGGAAGGATCAACCGTTGATCACCGTGAACTGCGCGGCCATTCCCGCCACACTCATCGAAAGCGAATTCTTCGGTCACGAACCGGGAGCCTTCACCGGTGCGACCCGGAAACGCGAAGGCCGCTTTGCGCTGGCCGACAAGGGCACGATTTTTCTCGACGAGATCGGCGAACTTCCTCTCGACCTGCAGGCCAAGTTACTCCGGGTCTTGCAGGAAGGCGAATTCGACCCGGTCGGCAGTTCCCATAAGAAGAACGTCAACGTCCGTGTGCTGGCCGCCACGAACCGTGACCTATCTCAGGCGATTCGAGAGGGTCTCTTCCGGGAAGACCTCTTTTATCGGTTGAACGTCTTTCCGCTTCGGCTCCCGCCGCTCCGCGAGCGGGGCGACGACATCGTCCGCCTGGCCTCGACCTTCGCGCAGCGGTTTGCGAGCGGCATGGGCCGCTCCATCGCTCCCCTGACCACCGATTGCTCGCGGCGCCTCAAGGCCTATCATTGGCCCGGCAATATACGGGAGCTGAAAAATGTGATCGAGCGGGCCGTCATCACCTCCACCGACGGCAGGCTCAACCTGGATCGCGCTCTGCCTGAAACCACCGCATCCCCCCCCGCACCTGACCGATCGGACATCCCACCGGACAGGATTCGCACCGCGAAGGAACTCGAAGTCCTGGAGCGGGCGAATATCATGCGTGCGCTCGATGCCACGAATTGGACCGTATCCGGTGAGAAGGGCGCGGCAAAGCTGCTCGGCCTCAACCCGTCCACCCTGTCCTCCCGCATGAAGGCACTGCACATCCAAAAACCCCGTTGACCCCCTGCGTCTTACCTCTCGCCCACTCCGTCCACCATGGTCTTCTCCGCGACTCACGAGATTTCATGATCGGCCTCGCGAATTTTCCCGATCAGCGAAAAGTCATGACCTGTCACGCCTCGACTGCTTGCCTAACTCACTGAAATTCTGCCCTTTCACAGACGTGACGGCCCTGGCATCACTTCTGCTCTAGTGCCGGGCATGAGTCATCCACGAATCACCTTTTTCCGGGAGGAGCGCGATGAAAACAATCCATGATCTCGGCTGGTGGTACTGGCTCCTGACGGCCGGCCTGCTCGGCGCCGGGCTCTTCGGTTGGCCTGCAGGAATCTGGATGGCGATGGCGCTTTGCGTCGTCCAGATCGGCCACATAGTCCGGCTTACGCGCGACATCACTGCTTTTCCCGTGCAAGTACGGGGAGCCTATCTGGGCCTGCTGCTGACCGGATTGTGGGGACCGCTCCTCTGGATTCACTGGATGCAGCTGGCGGGAACGACGGCGCGAATCCTGGCGGGCTATTGCCTGCTGGCGAGAATGCTCTCGCTTGCACCGTGGAACCGTCGGCAGCCGTTGACCTCCGGTCTCGTGCAGCGGACGTTCCTTTCGCTGCACACTACGGTGCCGCCCTGCGGAGCATTGTTCGGCAAGATCTCGCTCGAACGGGTGCAGGGATGAATTGGGAATTCCTCTGCCGGAATGCCGACCGGCGCTTATTTCGGCAACTCATCATCAACCGATCACACACAGGAGGGTGCATCATGTCACAAGCAATCATGGGAACAACCATCAACGGCGTCGATGTGGAACGAATGGGAGCGACGGTGCAGGCAGTCCAGAAGAACCACGATCTGGCCGCCTTTAAATTCCGCGCCACGAACCAGTGGTTCAACGGAGGCCACAATCGCTCGACCATCAAGAGCTTTTACGGGGCAGGGCAGGAAGACACTGTGCGCACCAAACCCTTTGTGCTCGACGCCGATGAACCGCCGGTGTTGTTAGGAGAGGATCAGGGCGCTAATCCGGCGGAATATGTGCTCCATGCCCTGGCGGCATGCCTAACCACCTCAATGGTGTATCATGCGGCGGCACGAGGCATTCGCATCGAGTCGATGGTATCGACGTTGGAGGGTGATCTGGACCTGCAGGGCTTCCTCGGCCTGTCGGATCAGGTTCGGCCCGGCTACAAGAACATTCGGGCCCGCTTCACGGTCAAATCGGACGCTAGTCCCGAACAGCTGCGGGAGTTGGCCAAATTTTCGCCTGTCCACGACATCATTTCGAATCCCGTGCCGGTGACGATCGATATCGAAACCACCTGACGGCCCGAAGCGATTCAGCCTGGGCATCAATCCGGATGCCCAGGCCTGATTCGTCCGCCCACATGCTGAAGCAGAGCTGACTGCCACCGGAATACGGACCGGCGTCCGGTTCTTATCTCTCTAATCCCGAAACAGCCTGACCGCGACTTTTTGCCCCTTGATGCGTGTCCGTCCGAGCGCCTCGATAATCTGCCGCGCCGCTTCTTCCTGCACATCCACCAGGGAAAATCGCTCTTCAACTTCAATCGCGCCGATCATTCGGGACGGCACACCGGCTTCATTGGCAATGGCTCCGACGAGATCGCCCGGACGGATACCCGCCGCACGCCCTGCGCCGACATACACACGCACGGTTCCGGCCGCTCGACCACCGCGACTCGGACCGCCGCGAGGCGCTCGTGCGCGGTCCCCTTGCGGAGCCGAGCCATAAGCAGGCCGTGACGCTCGGTAGGGCTCAGGCGCGCGCATCTGCACGGCGGGAATCTCTTCTTCTTCCCGGTCACCGCCATGCGACCGATAGACCAACTTGATGGCCGCCGCCGCAATATCCGCCGGATCGGCCGAGGCGGCCAAGGCGTCCACGACACGGCGAAAATCTTCCAACCCTTCCGCCTCCAGCGTTTCTTGGATCGAGGCCTTCGTACGTTCCAGCCGCTTGGCCAGCAGATCTCCGAGCGACGGCACGGGCGCGATCGTAATGCGCGCCTTGGTGTGTTGCTCGACCGCGCGCAATAACCGTTGCTCACGCGGCTCGACAATGGTCATCGCCGCACCTTCGCGCCCGGCCCGGCCAGTGCGCCCGATGCGATGCACATACACTTCCAGCGATGAGGGCAGATCGTAGTTGATCACATGCGACACGGATGGAATATCCAAGCCGCGAGCCGCCACGTCGGTCGCCACCAGCAGCTCGGTCTGACCGGTGCGAAAGGCTTGCATGACACGATCACGCTGAACCTGGCTCATGCCGCCATGAATCGCCTCAGATCGGTACCCGCGGCTGTTCAACGCCGCCGTCACTTCATCGACCTCCAGGCGGGTCCGGCAAAACACGAGGGCCGACTTCGGCATCGCAATGTCCAACACACGCGCCAGCGCCGATACTTTATGCTGGCGGGCCACCACGTAGGCGGTCTGTTGCACGCGCGGCGCGGCCCCGGCTTTTACCGGCTCACGCGCAATCGTGACTTCGATCGGATTTTTCAAATGCCGGCGGGCGATGGACGCAATCCGCGGCGGCATGGTCGCCGAAAACAACGCGGTCTGTTTCGTCGCCGGGGTTTCCTCAAGAATGGCGTCGAGGTCGTCGGCAAAGCCCATATCGAGCATCTCGTCCGCCTCGTCCAACACCACGATCTGCAGATCAGCCAGCTTCAACGTCTTGCGACGGAGGTGGTCCAGCGCCCGACCGGGTGTCGCGACAATGACTTCCACTCCGCGCCTGAGCGCTTGCAGTTGCGGCCCCATCGCCTGGCCACCGTACAGGGCGAGCACCGAGATCCGCAGCTCTTTACCGTACCGCTGCACCGCTTCGCTGACCTGCACGGCCAGTTCCCGGGTCGGCACCAACACCAGCGCCGTCGGCCGCTGCCGTGGACCATGCGCGATGCGCTGCAGGAGCGGTAACGCAAATGCCGCCGTTTTTCCGGTTCCTGTGGCGGCCTGTCCCAGCAGGTCTCGCCCCTCCAACAGCGGAGGAATGGCTTCACGTTGAATCGGGGTGGGCTCTTCGTAGCCCAGCGCTTCAAGCGTGGTCAACAGCGAGGCTTCTAATCCGAGTGCGGCAAATCCGGGGGAAAATCCCTTGGCGGCCGGCTCTGCGGGCGATGGCGTCGTGGTGTGTTTCATGAGGAGGGGCTAAACCTTTCTTGATAGTCCTAGCTATTCATGCTGGCGGGCCACATAAATTCCAACTCGGGGAACTTGGCTTTGTAATCGTCGTGGCTGGCGTGGATGACTTTGATGGCTTCGTCGCGACCGTACATGCTGGTAATCTCCACCTTGTTGTGTGCCGTGGAGCCCGGCGCCTGCTTATAGGTGAGGAAATAATGCTGCAACCGGTCGAGGAGGGTCATGGGACATTCTTTGAGATCGGTCAACGTCCCATAGACGGCATCGTCCCGCATCACTGCGATGATCTTGTCGTCCGCCTCGCCGCCGTCGGCCATGCTGAACCCGCCGATCGGGCGCGCCGTCAGCAAAATATCGCTGTGGGGAATCGCCTTCTCGGTCAGCACACAGATATCCAGGGGATCACCATCGCCGATCATGTCCGGCCGGCCGGCGCGTGCGCCGAACAGCTCTGCCACCCGCTCACCGCAATAGGTTTGGGGGATGAGCCCGTAATACACGGGGCAAAAGTTTGAGAACCGCTGCGGACGGTCGACTTTGAGGAAGCCCGTGGCCTTATCCACCTCATATTTCACCGTATCGCTGGGCACGATTTCGATATAGGCCGTCACCAGATCCGGCGCCTGGTCTCCCATAGACACCCCGTGCCAGGGATGCGCTTTAAACATCAGGCTCATCAGTCGCCGCGCCGCATCGATTTCCTTCTTGCTCATCCTGCTTCAGTCCCCCTTGTGAACGCCTTCGGAAGTGACGGTCTCACGATCGTACGATCCGGCAAGGTCTGGATTAATTCGACGACACACCCGCAATAGGGCAGGAGTATCCGGCTAGAGAAACAGATAGCTTATAACACATTGGGGACGAATGAAACAGGAGGAGGCAAAAAGTCGCGCACCCCGGCGATCCCGCGGATCCGGCTGGATACGCATGGCGAGGCGCTGCACACAGAGTGAGAAGGGGCCGAGCCGCCAGAAACGAAGAACCGTCACTGACCGCCCGGCACAGAGTTTCGGAGGAAAAGCGACGGTTAAAACGTGTGGCGCACACCGAAGAGCAGGCCCATCGAGGACCCGTCCCCATCGGCGGAATTGCGCTTCCAGGCCGTTTCCATATTCAGCATCAGGCCTTTAGGCGCGCCCTGAAAGAGGCTCGTCATGGGATAGTCCACCCCCGCGCCGAATCGCCAGGCAAACGAATCCGCTTGATCCTTCGTGTTGATGTTTACGCCGATCCCGCTGGTGACATAGGGAATCAGGGCGCCGAAATGGCCCGGCCGATACTCGAGGTTGACCGGCAGCAGGGTGATCGTATTCAGCGATCCATTCCGCGGCGAATCAATGCTATGGTTTTCCCATTCGAGCATCATCCCGAAGCGAAACCATTTATTGATGCCATACATACCCTGAAAGTTGAGCGCCGGACCGGTCGTGGCCAGGCCGGAACTTTGCGTCATGAAACTGGGACCCACCCGGAACCCGAACGTCATCTTCCCTTCGTCGGCCATCCCTTCATGCACCCATTCAGCCGCCTGACAAATGGCGGGGGCCACACTTAATACCAGAGCCAACAGCAAGACTTTGCCCGACACTGCGCAATCACGAAATCTTCCCATACGGTCCTCCTCTGATGAGAATAACGGATACACCGACTTCGCACTCTAGGCAAGTGGCTTCTCGATTTTCAACATGCACCGCACCGAAGACGAGAAATAGAATGGCTCCAATGATCGTCGCATCTTGCGGCGAATGGGCGCGTCGAACCGGCGCAAAGACCAACGATGAACTACGTAGCGTTCAGCAGGGGACAGGCGAGACATCCGGTGGTGTCGAGACGCGAAAAGCAGGCGGCCCGCGCGGATGATCCGCTGCGGGCCGCCTGAGTCCGGCCTCCGAAAGAGCACCGCACCGGCATAAGCTGAGAATCAGCCGTATGGCCCTGTGTTCTGCCTTAAAACTTCGCAGGAAATTGAGCGGCCAAGGCCTGCGTCAGCGCATCGGCCACCACATAGATATGCTGCTTCATCCCCTTCCAGGTCTCCGCTTCACGCGTATATTCCCCGTCCTTCAGTTGCTGAAATTGCGTGAGATGATGGGCGGCATGGGCCATCAGCAGCCCCATCACCGTATCCTTCGGCAGATTCGGATTGGCGCCGCTGAGGAAGGTGGCAATTTCAGCCGCATTGGCGGTCAGCGCCTTTACGGCCGCGTCCTGTTGGCTCGCCGATCCGGCGACGGTCGCATCCAGATGTGCGCGAATGCCCTGGTAATGCCCCGCCAATAACGTAAAGAGTTGATCCGCCGCCGGCTTGCCATAGAACGGTTCAATCGACCGGGCAATCTGCTGCGCATTCGCCACCACATCGGCTTCGGCCGCACTCCGCGCCGCGGCATTTTTATCCATCGTCGCAACGGCGACGTTCCGGATCGACAGGATATGGCCTAACCAGAGATCACGAAGCGCCGCCTTGGTTTCAGACACCTTGGCTGAATGCGCCATGGCCGGGGAGGCTGTGGAAACCGGGGCATCCGCCGTATGGGCACAGGCCGCGCTGGCCAGACTGAGCATGAGCACTGAACAGGCATGAATGAACTGACGCATGGCTTCTCTCCTTGTAAAAATAGTAAAGGCCCAACGGACAGCCGACAGTGGCGGTCGCACTGGTAGGCAAGGATAGAGAACGGGAGCGGCCCTGTAAGTTAGCGGGATAACAGTGGCGGAAAATCTGCCGGATTAGAAGCCGGAGTCAGTGAGACGGGCGGATGATTGGGCCGTGGAACCCAGGAAGCGTTCGAGTTCGGCTCGACGAAGGAGCAATCCGTCTTTCCGCGCATAGGTGATCAGCCCCTGCTCGCGCAATTGGTTCAGGAGGGTCGACACCACCTCGCGGCGCGCACCGATCATCTGCGCCAGATCGTCCTGGCGGAAATAGTGCGTGAGGCGAATCCATTCGCCGTCCGGTTCGCCGAACTCATCGGCCAGCCGTCCCAGCGTGCGCACCAGACGCTCCATCGTGCTACTGAACGACAGGGTCTGGATTTGATCGTAGGCGGCCGACAACTGCTGCGCAACATTGGAGAGAAACAGAAGAAACGCCGGTCTATTGCTTTGCAAATGGGAGATGAATTCATCGAAACTCAGTTCGACGATCTCACTGTCTTCCATCGCAATCGCCTGTTCGCGGCGTTCGCCGGTGCAATGACAGAGTTCGCCGAACACTTCGCCGGTCTGGTGCAGGCGCAAAATCAATTCACGCCCGTCTTCGGTGAGCGACGTCAATTTCACAAATCCCCGGCGAAGGTAGAACACGCTCTGCGCCGGATCGCCCGGCCCGTAGATGCGACTCCCCTTCGCCACGTGCTGCCCCGGCCGGTTCATCAATTGCTCGCAGAGCTTGCCCCGGAAACACCCGGACAAGGCCACGCAGTGGCGGTGGTCCGCCATATTCATCGCCGTATGGATCATAGTTCGCATCGGGCGCCATTGTACCGGGCTCATCCCCCGCCTGACCAGCCCCTGTGCGGATCTCCTACCCCGTCCCGGCCATCGGTTCTAGCACTGCACCCGGCCCTTCAATTATGATGGAGACAGCGGGTCCCGAAGGCCCCATCATCCGGACAGCCACCATGCCGCCGCTCTTGCTACCAGCGGTTCGATCAGGCCGCACTGGAATTGTGCTTACCGCGAGCCTCTGTCTGGCGATCTCATTGATTACCGGTTCGCTGCTGTGGGCCGGTTCCTCGTCCCCAACCAAGCCGCGCAACGGGCCGCAGGAGGCGGCGCAAGGCCGGGCGCTCTTTAATGGCAAGGGGCTCTGCTCGACCTGCCATGGGGTCGATGGCGACAAGGGGCAGCTCCCGACAGACCTGACTCCGCATATCCGCGACAATATTGCGCGCCTCGATCCCGCCCCTGCCGACCTGAGGCAGGCCGCGACGCTCAGCCTCACCACCGACAAGCAACGATTCGAGGCGATCCGGCACGGGCATCTCCGCACCGCCATGTATCCACTTTCGAAAGAGACCCTGTCCGACGAAGACATTCTCGCCGTGCTTTCTTACCTCGCCTCCATCCGCGGCACAGTACCGCCACCCGCTTCCCAGCCCCCATCTGGCTTTTCCTTACGAGGCGACGCAAACAGCGGGCGGCAGCTGTATCACGAACTCGGCGGCTGCGCCATCTGCCATGGGATCGACGGACATCTGCGGTCACGGCCTCCGATGTCCGCCGATTTGGTCGCACGACTGAATGCGCTGCCCCACCCGCCGGCGAACTTGCGTGATCCGGCCGCCCTGACCTCCCAGAATGACGAAGACCGCTATCGGTCCATCAAACTCGGCCATCCGGGCACGGCGATGTATCCAAAGAATTTGCTGCGCGACGAGGATATTCGAGATTTGATCGCCTATCTCTCCCTTCTTCGTGAAGGGGGCCGATAGGCTCAGAATGAACGGCGACAGAGAAGGAGTGGTTCAACGAGGGAAGCGTTCGACGCACAGACACCGGGAACGGCTCGCGGAGGCAGCGACCACCTTACGCACAACTCACCGGCGGTCACCGCCCCCATGCCCTGAGTATCCGGCAGACGGTCGTTAGCTGGGGCCGGGAGGATCCTCGCGGTCTTCTCCCGTAAGTGCTTCGGTCTCTTGCGCTTCAAGCCCCTGCAGATCGGTCAGGATGCCTTGCAACACCTGGCGGCGCTGTTGCAGACCTTTTTTCGGCATGTCTCGCGTCAAAGGCTCCTGCGCCGATTCCGGCAAATTCACGATCGCTTCGGCTTCTCCCAAGGTCGCGTATTTATAAGACTCCAGATACGGGTGGGAGACGCCGAATATTTTGGTGAGGATCGCTTCGGTCTCGTCATCAAAGGCGTCGAAGGTGGGATGAACAGCAGTCACATGAGCCAACCCCTCAAGTTTCTCGATTTGTGCCTTGATGTCGTCGTTTCTCATTCGGGTCTGATACATGGAATTGACTTCGACCATGGCCTATCTCCTCTCATCTGATGATGTTGGTATACCCCCTCCTCATCGAGATGCCACCTAGGAATTCCCCGAGAAGTCACCGTCCGGGGCGCGGCCCATTTCGCGGCAATCAGCGTAATGTCTCTTCCGCGAGCCTGCGCACCAAGTATCCCACGATAGCGATGTTCACAGCCAGCACCGCGAGCCCCGACATCGACCATTCACGAACGACGGCGTGAAATTCCCCGGGCAGCAGGATACACGTGGAAATGACGGTCAGATACCCGGCCCACGAGGTTTCACTCCACAGGCCGAATCCCTCGACGAATAACAAGACCGCATAGCCCAGGCTGACGAGGCTCATCAACCACAGACTGTGGCGAGGCAACGAATCCACCGTGACGGCCAGTGCGTGCAGCAGCCGTGTGTGGATATTCAAGTGCAGGGCGTCGAGCACGGGAGAGAGACCGGAATCGATCTCGGGGTCGATCCACCGGAGAAAGCCTGATCCCGCCAGCAAGACGAGCAGCCCCTTCAACAGCTTGAACAGGGCGATGGGAGTCAGGCTCGTCTGCTGCGACATCGGCGCGCTCACAAGCATGGCGCCACGTTCGGCCGCCTGATGAAGATCGGCTCTTGCTCATCAGGCAGCCGTTCCCCTAGGCTTGTTCCGACCATAGGCGCTCACTGAAAGGTTTCCAGCGATGAACGAACAGTGTGCACGAAGCCTGGCCGAGGCTTGGATCGGCGCCTGGAACCGGCACGACCTCGAGGCTATTCTCCGCCATTATGCACCAGATGTGGAGTTTACCAGTCCGTTTGTGCCCGCGCTATCCGGGGATCCGTCAGGCACGCTCCACGGCCGCGAACGGTTGCGTGCCTATTTTTCGAAGGGTCTTCACGCCTATCCCGACCTGCACTTCGACTTGCTCCACATTCTGACAGGAATCGACAGTCTGCTGCTCTATTACCGCAGCGTCAACGGACTGCTGGCCGGTGAAATGATGACGGTCAACGCCGAAGGCTTAATTCAAACCGTGCGGGTCCATTACGTCAAAGAATAGCGGGGTGCACAGCCCCCGACAGCGCTCGCCTCGCTAGATTGCCAGGCTGCGCCTGATCTGGAGGACGATATCATCCGGCGGAAGGGCGGCATCGATCACCAATGCATCGGCCGGCTCCTCCAAGATCGCGAGCTGGCTGTCGAGCAGCTCCGGTCGCATGAAATGGCCCCGGCGAGCGGTGAGACGTTGGCGAATGAAGTCGGCTCTGCCTTTCAGGTAGACCAATCGCACGCAGGGTCCGCCCCCCTCTTCCACTATCGTCCGATAGGTCGCCTTCAACACGGAACAGGCTATCACGGCCGGCTGGTTTATCCGAACCTGCTCGACAATGGTGACCTGCAGCCGTTCAAGCCACGGACGACGATCGGCATCGGTTAAGGGATGCCCACTCCGCATCTTCTCGATGTTGGCGGCCGGATGGAGATCGTCACCCTCCACAAACCTCCAGCCTAAGACTTCTGCAAGGCGGCGACCGATCGTGGTCTTCCCTGCCCCTGAGACGCCCATGATCAGGACGATCAGCATGCGATGCCGTTCGCCACGTGCTTCAGGCCCGCTCTCCGGAGTGGTCACTCTCGGAGTCCTGCCGGAAGAAGGCCTCTCGCTCGATGTCACGGCGGCCAGATGCGAGATGATCAAGGAGGCGTCACTGATCGGATCGGTGGTAAACGCCGCGTCGTGACGCCTCGTCACTGCGGTCGTCAGACGTTCCGCGGCCTGTCTGACAGGAAGGGGAAACATTTCCTGCTGCTGAATGCGCCGCAAATACGCCATCGCATCGGCCTGCCGCGTCGGTTCACCGCGACTGGCCGACCAGGACTCGGCGGCGACCGCCACCGCTCGCCGTGCACAGACGCGCGCCTTCCCTTCATTGCCGTCATGCCAGGCTTGCTTGGCGGCGGAGAGCTCCTGAGCGATGCGCGATGCAGGAGACATGGACCGTTACGCTACGTGCCGCGGGTCGGGCCTG
Source organism: Nitrospira sp. (assembly GCA_020853775.1). Lineage (GTDB taxonomy): Bacteria > Nitrospirota > Nitrospiria > Nitrospirales > Nitrospiraceae > Nitrospira_A. Next base: position 6,843 of record JADYYH010000104.1, on the reverse strand, counting down.
TCAACGAGGGAGAGATGCGGGGGCCATCGTGACACCAAGAATAGCGATCAGAGTGGACAAGACCTCTGACGTCCCTCTTCACAGGGATGATTCCCCCCGCTCTCAGGGAAACCCCTATTTCGCTGAGGAACGTACGGTAGGCATACTGAGCGCGCATTGACGAGGATAGGATGGCGACAGGCTACGAGCAAAGACACCTCAGGGCAGCAGACTCTACATCATGACGACTCACCGGTTACGAAAATCCAGCAGGTACCGTTTTCACGATTCAGCGCGCAAGGATCGCAAGTATCTGATCGTGGCACTGGCCGCCGCACTCATTCTGGCAGCCATCCTTTCAAGCCTCGGATTGATCGTCTTGCCTACCTTTCCCAAATAGTCGCCTCTTCCAATCCTTTCGGCTATGATCGCGTGACCCGGGCACAGATCCTATTGGGCCTGGACCAGCACTCTCGCGCAATGCACCCGGCACACTACCCATGTCGTGGATCGTCTATATTTTGGAATGCGCCGACGGCAGCCTGTACACCGGCATCACAAATGATTTGGGGCGCCGCATACGGTCGCATGCGAGGGGAACGGGGGCGAAATACACGAGACACCGGGGACCGTTTACCGTGCGCTATACCGAGTCACTGGCCAGCAAGGGAGCGGCACTCCAGCGCGAGGCGGCCATCAAGGCGTTGGATCGAGCGGCCAAGGTTGCGCTGCTGACCATGCCGTAATCCTCACTCTCACCTCTTTTTCGCGACGTTCTTTTTCCGCTTCACCGCCGGAGTGGTTTTTTTCTGAGACGCCGCTTTCTTCGCGGTCCCGCCCAACACAATGACCGGCTTTTCCGGCGAGAAGGCGTCTTCGATACGGCTCTTGCCATTGGTGGCCAGAATCACGAGCCCCTGATGCTGCTCGATGCACTGGAGGAGATACGCAACCTCGCTGTTGGCATACCGATCGTGGGACTCAGTCACCTGCGTCCGTTTCCCAAACAAGGCATCGGCCTCGTCAAAGAAGAGAATCGATCCGTGGCGATTGGCCATATCGAACACGCGCGTCACATTTTTTTCGGTCTCACGGGCATGCTTGCTCACCACTGCCGACAAATCCACTGCGGCAAGATGCAATTGCAACTCTTCCGCCAGGACCGCAGCCGCCTTTTGTCGACGGAGCGGTGTGGCCCCCGACAACACAATCACCGCGCCGGATGGTTCAGCGGTACGTGCCTTCCTGATCTTCTTCGCAGGCTTGGTCGTTTTTTGCTGCGGCGTTTGCTTCGTTCGCCGGGTTCCTGTTGCACCTGCCATGTTCATCATCCCTTTCCGCGTCTAGGTTGGCCCCTGTCAGCACTTCGTCGGAGAAACAGGCAGTGAGTATAACCGGTTCTTATTTTTGTCGCTGAATTTCTTCATGTTCGAACGGAAACCGGTCGGCCCACGCAGCCACGAGGTCGGTAAAGAACTGGCCGCAGCTCACTTGACCTTGTGGCGACGCAGATGCAAAGGTACGCGACAGCTCAGGGTCCGGCATCGGCCTCTACGGCCTCATGGAGACGCAGCATGATCGGTTTCTGGTTCCTCTTGCTCTGGTGCCTTCCGGCTCAGGCCTGGGCCGCTCCACAAGGAGAGGTCACGCCTACCGCCTCGCCCAACCAGCTCTCAGGCCATGAATTGCTTCGTATCGGCGAGGTCCATGACAAGCAGGAGCATTGGCCCGAAACGTTGACGTATTACCAACTCGCGCTGACGAAGTTCCGCGAGAAGAAACAGCAGCAGGGCATCGCCACTACGCTCATGAAGATTGCGCGCGTCCATGAGCGGCAAGGCAAACTGCAAGACGCCCATACATCCTTGCGGGAGGCTGAGCAATTATTCGGCCGGGCTGCCGATCGATCCGCGCATGCTGAAGCGCTGCTGGCCATGGGCCGCGTGGCCGCTCAACTCGGGCAACGTGATGAGTCCCGCGATGCGCTGACCAAGGCCGCCGCCCTCTTTACCCGTATCAGGAATGCGAGAGGATGGAACGAGACGATGGTGCAACTGGGACTGTTGCAGGTCGTCGAAGGTTCGGTAGACGCCGGCCTGTCATCCTTGCGGCAGGCGGCGGACGAGGCACGCACGCGACGCCATGTCGATCAGCAGTTCACCGCCACCGTCGCCCTCGGAGACGCCCATTGGCTGCTGGGGCGCGTGGAAGACGCACGCGCGAACTACCTGGACGCGCTGGCCCTGGCCCAGGCTGAGCATCACCTGCCGTTCGAAGGCATGCTGCATCTGCGGCTCGCCCGGCTCGATCGAGGCAAAGAGACGCTGAATGATCGCCTCGCGCTGGGAAAACGCGCCATTCAAATTGCCCAAGCGATCCATGATACCGCCGCCGAGGCGGAAGCCTGGTCGCTCCTCGCCGATCTGCACCGGCAGTTAGGGCAGCAAACGGAAGCGGAAGCGGCAGAGACGCGGGCACTGGCTCTCTATCGCAGCCGTGAAATTTTCGTGCACGGCGTGCAATAGACAGACACTCACGCCGGTCGAACGACTTCCCAAGCCTAGTCGATGGATACTGTCACCGAGCGCGATCACCTCGCTCTCGTCGCGCGCCAGGCCGTGCCCGCGCTGACCAGCAGCAGCCCCGTCGAAAGGAGATAGGGCGCACCGGGCAAATTCCAGTCGGCGTGCGGGCCGATGAAAAGGGCAAAGGTCTGCGTGAACAAGGTCGGGCCGATCAATCCGGCGATGCCGGTGAGGCTGGCGATCGCCCCTTGTAGTTGCCCCTGCTCGGACGCGCTGACCCGTCGCGTCATGAAGCCCTGCGCGGAGGGACCGGCGAGTCCCCAAAACGCCATCACCGGAATACCCAGGCAATACACAAACGGCGTGGGCGCAAGCCCGTAGATGGCAAAGCCGGTCGCGCCGCAGAGAAGCCCCGTGAGCAACGTCCGGCGTTCTCCCAGCTTCGCCGTGATGGGCCGCACCAACGTGCCTTGGACGATCATGGCACATATTCCGACAGCCGCCAGCGTGAAGCCCACCGCCGACGGACCCCAGCCGTAGCGGTACCCTAAATACAAGACCGCCACGCTGGGCAGCACCCCGTGAGCCAGGTTCATGAGGAAATTCGCGGTGGCCAGACCGAACAATTCGTGATGGGAGCGCAGGAGGATCAGGGCGCCAGCCGGGTTGGCCCGCTGCCATCGGAACGGCGCCCGCTTGTCCAAGGGAAGTGATTCCGGCAACACGAAGAATCCATAACAGGCATTGAGCAGACTCGTCGCGGCAGCCCCCCAGAAGGGCCAGCGCGGATCAAGGGCGCCCAGCAGCCCGCCGACCGCCGGGCCCAGCACGAAACCCAACCCGAAGGACACGCCCATCAGGCCGAACGCAGCGGCGCGCTTCTCCGGCGCGGTCACATCCGCGATGTACGCGCCGGCGGTGCTGAAACTCGATGACGCGATGCCGGAAATCACTCGACCGGCGAACAGCCACGACAAACTGGGAGCCAGCGCCATTAGAATGAAATCGAGGCCGAGGCCGAGATTGGACAGGAGCACGACCGGACGGCGCCCGAACCGATCCGACAATGCCCCCTGAATCGGGGAACAGACAAACTGCATCAGCGCCCAGGACGTGGTCATGAGACCATAAATTTCCGCGGCCTGCGCGGTGTCGCCGCCGAGAAATTCCTCGACCAGCTTCGGCAGGACGGGAATGATGATCCCGAACGACAACATGTCGAGTACGACGGTGACGAGGATAAAAAAGACCGCCGCATGCCGCGGGGGCACTGATGGCTGCGCCTGATTCATGAAGTATGGCATCGTACCAGGTCTCGCCTTCGCCGCACAGAAAAAGGCGGGATGCTTCACGACGAGTGCGGCGCCTTTTGCCGGCGGTTTCTGCTACGCTGCCACCAATGCCCGCCACGCTCCAAGTCTTCGTTGCCATTTTTGTTCTCGGCGCGTTGCTCCGTTCAACCGGCCTGCTTGGAAAAATGCATGCGGAGCGGCTCGCATCCTTCGTCTTTTCGATCAGCTTACCGGCAACGATTCTTGTCTCCTTGGATCATGTGACATTCACCTCCACGGCCTGGCGACTGCCTCTGGCCGCGTGCCTGGTCACGGTCTCCATGCTTTTCTGTGCCTGGCAACTTGCCCGCCGGCTGCATCTGCCGCGTCCGACGCAGGGCGCATTGTTACTCGGCACCGGCTGCATCAATTCCGTGTACTTCGCCTACCCCGTCGTCCTCGCCACCTTCGGCGATCAAGGATTGGCGCGCGCCATCTTGTTTGACCTGGGACAAACCACCCTGACTCTCACCCTCCTTTACGGCCTCGCCGTCGCTCATGGGGCCAAGAGCACGACGGCTCGCTCCGCGATGGTCCGCTTCCTGTCATCTCCGCCGCTGTGGGCGCTTTGCGGCAGCCTCTTGCTTTCACTGTTCGGGGTCCACCTTCACGCCGGCCTTCGCCATATCCTCACGCCCCTTCACCTCACCACCATTCCTCTGGCCAGCCTCGTGCTGGGGCTTTCCATCAGTGTTGCTGTCACACGCCGCACCGTGGCGTTGGCGCTGGTGGGCGTCGTGATGCGTATGGCAGGCGGGCTGCTCCTCGGACTCGGTGCGGCCTTTGTGCTCGACCTCACCGGGATCGATCGAACCATCGTCGTGCTCATCGCCGCGATGCCTTCCGCTGTCACCGCCGTGATCTTCGCCGCAGATACAGGATTGGATGAAGACCTTGTCACCTCCATCGTGGCGCTCTCGATTTGCCTGGGCATCGCGACGCTTCCATGGCTCCCGCCACTGATCCGACTGTTGGGATAAGACGCATCGGAATGCCATCAGCTGTGGGAACGACATCACGCCTTGTGAGTTTTTTGCGACGGCAAAAATTGCCGGGCGCATCGTGCCATGAAGCGCTGCGCCGCCGCAGTCGCCGATCCTGGCAAATTTCCTCAAGATTTGACAGACGACAGCATGAGCCTCAGGAAAACCGTCTACGGTATAGTGCTTGCTCTCTCCATCGGCATACACAGACTGGAGGATTCATCATGCACGACCCCGCACTCTGGGCCAGTTGGTATGTCTGGCTGCTGTCGGTTCCCGTTCTGGTAATCGGCACGCTCATTCGAGACTGGTTACACCGACGCCATCCGGTGCGATCGCGCAAGCGATCGTAGCAGCATACTATCGACCTCGACCGACGGCTTTCCCACTCGCACGGCAAGAGTCCACACAGCTCGCCATCTCCATCAGCCTCATCCCGTCCCAATAGGCAGCGACGCTCCATCACAACATGTAGAGATCGCCACCTTTCCTGCGCCATCGCGCTGGCATGTTGGTGTCGGCCGATGGGATGGACGATTCCTGAAGGGATCGACGCGTCCAAGATGTCCGTCATTTTAGGCTACGTAGTTGTATCGGATGGGATACGAAGCTGTATCGTATGCGATACCCGCGTCTCAACCTCGCTGCACTACTCGTCTATTGGATGTATCTCAAGCGGCTGTTATCACGCACAATGCGCCCTCCATGACGTCATGGCCCGAAGGTTGCCTTTTCTGATCCGAAAGAGCGACCCGGATCGTATTGGCGCCTCACCAGGCAACTCCATACATGAGTCCGACACGTTCTGAGACGTTCGCAGACCTTGAATGGGAGGTCGTGATGAAGAGCCTTTCCTACACATCGCAGAGTGCACTCGTGGCCCCGTTTGGGCTCGTCATATCCCTGATTGTGCTGTCCGGATGTGTTCCTCCCCCACCTCATCAGTTCGTGCCTGGAGGCCCGGTCGGAGAAGCAGGAGAAACCCTGCAAGGTCCCCGGCAAGCCAGCGACGACGAAGTTCGCGCCATGCTCGCAGAATCTTCGGCGCACCAACCGAATCCTTCCGAGCGAGTCGATCTGAACGGACTTCTCACGCAGATTTCCCAAGCCACCACCTTCCGGCAGAAGCAGCTCTTGGTGGATCACTATCACCATGCGGCGCTTCTTCTGCCGGAGGCCGAGCGCAATCAGGCTTTTCAGCGATTACGAGACCTCGGGAATCCGGGCACGATGAAGCGCTAATAGAAGCACTGGGAGCGGATCCCTTGAGCCGAATCGAATAGAGAAAGGACGTCACCATGAAGCCACTACGAATCCTGGCCCCGCTCACGCTAGGCTTGACGGTAACAATCGGCGGCCTCCTCTTGACGACTGAACCGGCCGAAGCCCACAACTGGCTTGGCGATTGCGTCGTTGATTTCGACAATACCTTCGCTTTGACCTACATCTACGGGCACGCGAGGGGCAACTTCGGGTACCCTACCGGCATCGACAATTCAGGCGAGTTGCAGCCGTGTAATGCCTCTCACCAGGCCTGCTGGACCTATCGCCATCGCTGCTTCGGCAATTACATCAACGTCGAAGATATGACCTATGGACATATCCACCTGACGTTCGATAGCCCGAGCTTGCTCACGCCGTGTTTCGTCGATCCGGGTGATGGCCCTGGCGCGGGATTTGGACGGACCGTGGGTGACAACTGCGTGGCAGCCGACTGGATACATGAACCGCGAACACTCGGCACGCATGGAAAAGATCACTGGATCAAAATTTGGATGGAAGATCGAGTGACCCACCAGCCGCGTGTCTTCGATATGCCGGTGATCAGGGTGACGGGAACCGAGCCGATTCAATTCTGGTTCAAGAAGAGTAACGGCAGCTGGTGGTATTGGTCGAACCTAGCGCCCAATCCGTGGTTGGTCGGCGGATGGGTGCAGGATGTGATCGAAGTGCGGATTCGAGGGGCTCAGGCCGCGAAGGGACCGTATTTTATCGGCGCCTTCTCGATTCTCGACTAATCAAGAT
>JADYYH010000103.1 GCA_020853775.1 Nitrospira sp. | reverse complement strand
GATGCCCGACAGCGCTTCCGCTTCGGACGGCTTGAATTGGCCGCTGCTCAACTGTTCGATCAGGACGCGCTTCTGTTGGTGAAGCAGATCCCAGTCGACGCGATTCAATGAATCAAACATGGTGTCGCCATTCCTTTCTGAACATGGACGGCCCCGGCCGCCAGTGCATGAGTCCACGCGACGCGCGCGGAATTTCCTTCCTCATGCCTCAGCGAGCCGATTCAAATCCTGGGTCGTTTTCTTTTATTCTTTGGAACTGGACGGAGACTGGAGGGTCTTGGTGGCACCGTCGGCGAAGTGGATGGTGACATCACCCTTGGAGGTGATGGTGACGGTGTGCCATTCTGGTTCGATTTGGTCGGTCTCGCGGACGAGCTGGCGCCGCAGGTTCTCGTCAGGACCAATCAGCTCGGCCCAGAATCGATCCAATGCCTCGCTGAACTCAAATTCCTGCGTGTCATAGGTGTCGCCATCCTCGCTCCAACCGCCCAGGTGAAACCAGATTTCGCAAGCCGACAGGCGCTCGCGGCACTCCGGGGTGACCAACACCCGCTCCTCGCTCCACTTGGTGTCTCGCTCGGGGGGCGGCCTGTGAATGCCCATGCACACGGATGAGGAGAAGGTCTTGCCATTACTCGTGTGGGCCGTGATGACGATGTGATCAACGCATACTAGCTGACCGGACCAGAGGTAGTCGCTGTGAAGTTCCTTGCCGAAACTTACTTCGACCCGATCGATGGTGGGCAGGTTTGCCCAGCTGTAGCCGTCGTAGCTGTGTTGGATCGAGACAGGAATGAAGGGTGCCACGAAGGTGCCCAGCGCCGCCAGCAAGTGGGCGTTGGTTTCGACGAAATCGTCGCTCTTCAGTAACTCCGCTGACATGCGATAGCACTCGGACAGTGGAAAGTCCTTGGGTGCCGCCAGCTCCACCGGCTCCGGCGCCATATCCGAGCGGATCAGGCCGATGGTGTACGTGGGCTTGGCCTCCGGCAATTGGACGCCGAGCTCTTGGGCCCGCAAGAATTCCTTGTAGGTCAACGTGTGATGGCCGCGGCGCAGGATGTACCGATAGACCTCCAGCTCGATGGCCGCCAGAAGTTGCTTGTAGGTCTCGTTTTCGACCAATCGCGTACGCGCTGGCAGCATGAGGCGGATGCCCGTGGGCTCGCCGGTGAGGTCTACCTGTATACAGAGATCGCGCTCGCTGACCGGCCGATAATCGAACGACACCGTCTGGCCGTGAAAATTGACCAGGACGTTGGGGCCATAGTATCGATCCGTTCGAACGCGGCGGTGCCAGTCACTGAGATCCTTGTCGGCACGCACCTCGATCCGGCACCCCAATTCAGGGTGGTGGGCTGCCGAGTCTGAAACGAAGTTTTCGCTCGGACAACTCTGATCATCGACGATCACTTGCATGCCGCAAAACACAGCGTGGCGCTCGACGATTTCTCGTGTCCATGGCTCATCTGCAAACTGCAGGATGGTGCCTGAGCGCGGCTGGGGATAATCGCGGACATCGGCCGGTTGGCCGGTCCAGCATTCAGCCTCGATGGTGACCATTCGCCCGTTGCTTCGAATCGTCACCTTCCTCGGGGTGAGGCAGAACAATCCGACGCCGGCGGGATCTTCACTCACTTCCAATGCATCTTCCCAGCCGGAGCCACCCAGATCGAGCAGCTTGGCAAAGTCTTCGATACCTTGACCGTTGTCGCGCACGATAACGAGGCCGTCTTGGTTGTTGATAACAACTTTCGTGGCACCCGCTCGTCGGGCGTTCTGGAGTATCTCGATGATCCTACCTGACAGCGTCCCGGTGAAGAGCCGGTCGGCTTTCGTGAGCAGTCTTGGGTTTACGCAGGCTTTGATTGTGTTCATGGCAATTTCTCCCTATGGATGTCATGGACGACACCGTTCCATTTCTGGACATGGCGTCGCGAGTTTATGTTGACTACGACCTGCGCGAGCGCGCAGAAACAGCCGTGGTCTTCATGGTTTGGTTCTAAAAAAATTGATTCGGTGGCCCTGAATTGCAGCGTCGTCAGATGATCTCAAATGGCGGTAGTTCCGGAATTGTGGGTAGGATTTTTTGAAGTGTTGCGATCGCCTTCTTGGCTTTGCCGGCCAAGAGAGCTTCGAGCGCGGGTTTGACCTCGCTTGCTAGGAGCAGCGGCTCGTGTGTATGTTCGTTGCTACTTCGCCGATAGATCGGCTCACGCATGCCGGGACGCCAGTCGGTCAGTCCTGTGTCGTATCCGCATGTGCCTTCAGAATGGCGCCGGTAGCTCAAGCGCAGCCGACGGCAAGTTTTCTCCAGCTCCGGAAACTCGCCGTAACGAGCCTCTTCATCACAAAGATGAAGCAAGCTATCGCGCCGGCCTTCCAGCAACTCCGCACCGTCCTTTGGCTCAAAGTATGCCTCGCCCCAGTCCAGTCGGACACCAGCCTCCCGGATGGCCTTCAATAGTGGCTCCACGTGACAGCCTTTTAAGCGGCCTCCGATTTCGATCCATGTTGAGAATCGCTCACTCACAGGAAACTCCTTTCTCCGCGCAAGCGCGCGGTGATATATAGAATGTTGCGTCCACGACACGCGCGTGGAATCTCTCGCAACTACAAAACGAGAACAATCAGCGAATTTAGTCCGGAGCATTGCTCGTTTCGATGAACAAAGCGTGGACAGCGAGAAATGCGATACGGCCTGCTGTTGCAGTTCGCGTATCCGTGGCCGGACAGCTCTTTACGCCATGCTCATTCAAGGAAAAATCCTGCCAGACTCTTGATGGGCCCTGACTTCTTTTTGGCCTGGCGTTGCACGGTGAATTTCCGGCGGCAGTCGTTGCAGAAACGCAGTGGTCGATCCCCCAAGGTAGCAGTATGTCTAACTCCCTTGCTTCTCGTCCTTGCACTTCCGCAGTACGGACACTTTGGTTTTCTGCCACGTTTTCTCATCGTTGTTCACCTTCTAACCGATCTCTCAT
>JADYYH010000102.1 GCA_020853775.1 Nitrospira sp. | reverse complement strand
GTGGCCTTGCGATACCGTTCAAACGAAACCTCCGCAAACGTCTGCTGCTCCATGGGCGCGCCTCCCTCAGGGTGCTGTGCTCTCCCTTACCATATCGCGCGGCGCGAATAAATCAGAGATTCCTTAGGTTATTTGCAACGGGCCTGTCCTGCTAGACGAACTGATCCGACTCCTCGCCTTCAATGCTGCATCAGGACCAACTTCTTCGCCGCTTGCTTCTCTTCAGGTGCGTGCGTAGTATTTCGATCATCGAACATGTGCCATCATCGGAGGCACCATGCGCACCACTATTGAGATCGACAATAGCCTCACGCAGCAGGCGATGCAGGTGACTGGGCTTTCAACGAAGAAGGCGGTTGTTGAAGAAGGGCTCCGCTTGCTCATCAAAGTGAAAGGGCAAGAAAGCGTGCGCCGTCTTCGTGGAAAGATCGTATTTGATGATGTTCTCAATAAAAAAGGAATGAAGTAGCTATGACTCAGCAAACCTATCCCCGTAGCCCCAAAGTGCTCCTCGGTGGTATTGCCCACTTGGGGCGCTTCATCGACAAAGTCCGTTTGCGGCATGCAGGCAAGATTCAGGACTACAACTACATCACGGTTGGGTTCGATAAGTACCTGATCGATTTTTTGCAGATCGATCCAAAGGCCTTTGAGCAACAGGTGCTGGCGGGTGAGAGCGATGAGCAGCTACTGACTTGGGTCCAAGCGCGCGGCCGAAAACATTCCGATGAGGAGATTGCGCAGTGGTCGACGGGGCTTCTGGCCGGCGGCCCGAAGGACGAGGCGGCGAAGCAACGGTTTCAGGGACGTGTGCAGGACATTGCCGCCAAGCGAGGCGTGCCACTGGCCTCTTTACCGCCTGTGACGACGTGGGCTGATGTGATCGAGCTGGACGAAGAACGGATGTAAGCATGCGACCCAGAACGGGCCACGACTACCGCACCTCGGTCCATCCGTTGGATTGGGATTTGAAGATGACGGTGCGGGATGAGGTGCGGACCACCATACCGTGCTGACTGCCATCCACGGAGAGCACTCGCTCATCCGGTGTCCAGGCGATGTTGAAGAAACCGCCGGTGTAGGTCGAAAATCCCAGCGCTCGTTCGTTGGTGATGGCGACGGCGACATGTCCCTGGCCGCGGAGCTTGGAGACCTTCTCGTTCGGTCCCAAGGAGACAGCTGTCCAATGCCCCCGCGTTTCTTGAAATCCATACACCTGCTGATTGCTGTGGGCGAGAATTAGAAAGGGCAGCAGTTGGTGCCGTCCGATCCGCTCTTCGACTCCGAGCGACACGTCACGCCATTGCCGCAGGCCGGCAGAAAATCCTAACAGCCTGGTCGATGTCTGGACGAAGCCCGTATGCCCCCGCGCTCCGGAGGTCACGACCGACTCACCGGGAGCAAGCGATTCCTCGACGCCCCCACCGGCCGCAGGCCAGGCGATGACCTTGTCGGCAGTCGGCGTGACGGTCACTTGGCCACCTCCGCCCTGGCTCTGCGAAAGAGGCGGCGTGAGTAGGAGGCCGGCGATGAAGACCATGATCATGGCCGGCATGAGAGCGATCGATCGAGGCATGGATGTTCTCCCTGCTGCCCAACCTACCACAGCTCTCCCTGAAGGCGAAGGTTGAATCATTCGGTCCGTCCGCGTTGTGTCAGATCTATACAGTGATGGTAGGTTGCTTCATGGTGCGGTCATGGTAGAAATGGTCGTCGCTCACAGGCAGAGAAGAGGCGATCGGGGGAGATCCCGTTGGGTCATCCTCTCATCGGCCCTGGCACTCGGTGCGGGATTGCCGCTGCTCGGTGTCTGGCTTGCGGGTAAGCCCGTTGCGGCGTATCTCGAATTTCCACCGACGACGCAGGTCGTTGCCCACGAGCCTTTTTCCTGGCCGGTCTTCATAGGGCTGGCAGTGGTGATCGTCGGAATGCTTGCGCCGTTTGTCATGTGCATGCGTCGGGCTTCGTCGCTTGCTGCAGGTTCAACGGCTGATCCGACCCACGCTGCACGTCTTGCGCTTCACGAGCGCCGCGCGTCCCTGGGCCGTTTCCCCTGGTGGGGCTGGCTTGCACTGTTCTGGACAATGGGCTGGTGGTTCCTGGCCTGGACGCGCTTCGAGTGGATGCACCCGCTGCAGGCCCATACCTTCGCTCCGCTCTGGTTGGGTTACATCCTGCTGGTGAATGCGTTGACGTGTCGCCGCATCGGCCATTGCATGCTGTTGCATCGTCCGCGCTATTTCCTGTCGCTCTTTCCCCTCAGCGCGGCTTTCTGGTGGTTCTTCGAATATCTGAATCGCTTCGTTCAGAACTGGCACTACGCCGGTGGAGGAGAGTTGACCGAATGGGAATATCTGGTGCGTGCGACGTTGCCGTTTGCGACGGTGCTGCCCGCGGTGCTTGGTACGGCAGAATGCTTGACCGCTTCGCCTCGATGCTCTGCCGGGCTGGATCGGTTTGTGACGATCGAATTCAAGAACCGTATGACCTGGGGATGGGCGCTCTTGATCGGTTCGGCCATCGGTCTGGTCGGTCTCGGTCTGTGGCCTGATTATCTCTTTTCACTGGTGTGGGTGGCGCCGTTGCTGCTGATCACGGCGCTGCAACTGATTCGTGGGGAGCCGACGATCTTTAGCGAGACCGCACATGGTGATTGGCGAACGCTCTGGGCGGTGGCGCTTGCAGCGCTCATCTGCGGATGGTTCTGGGAGATGTGGAATTTCTATAGCCTCGCGCATTGGGAATATGCCGTGCCCTTTGTGCAAGGAGTAACGGTGTTCCAGATGCCGTTGCTCGGGTATGCGGGATATCTGCCCTTCGGCCTGGAGTGTGTGGCTGTGGCCGACTTGTGTCTCGCGAGGAAATTTGCTGGAGGTGTGGTCTATTATCGCGCGGGTGAGCCAGGTACGGATTTCGCGCAACGGAATCCAACGGTTGCAGAACGCTGATCCGCTGGTGCGCCGCTGCGGGTTGCGGTGCGCAGCATGATTGGGCGGCTTTTCCAGGATCCGCCGCGAAGGCTCTTGTATCGGCCGCTGGTCGGACCCGGCGGGTTGCGTTCCGGCATGTAGGCGTAATAGTCGAACCCGAACCAGTCATTGACCCATTCCGCGACATTGCCTGCCATGTGATGGAGCCCATAATAGCTTTTGCCCGGCTCACCGCTGCTCACTGGCGCCAGAATCGGAATCTCATGCACATGATGTTGTCCGAACATGGCGAGGGAATTGTCGGGGAGCGACTCGCCCCAGGGAAATCGATTGCCCTCAGGGCCGCGTGCCGCCTTTTCCCATTCTGCTTCCGTCGGCAGGCGTTTGCCCACTGAGCGGCAGAGGTTGTCGGCTTCTTTCCACGTGACATACAGAGCCGGCCACTGCGCCAACGTGTCATCGCTGACCGAGTGCACGGTGATGACGTGCCAGATCAAGTGCTGGAGATCTTTGGAGGGATGGAGTTTTCGCGCGTGCAGGTAGCTCAGGTATTCGCCGAGGCTGACCTCATCGCGATCAATCTCGTAGGCATCAAGCCAGACGCGATGCTGTGGCAGTTCCGTATCGTCGAACTGCGTGCCCATGCCATAGGGGTCGTCATCCACTCTGACGGTACCGAGTAGAAATGGCCCCTCGGGAATCAGAATGCTCGGCGAACTGGCGGCTAATTCCGCGATCGATGTCAGGTGTTTGGCTAATTCCGCCGTGGGAGGCGGAGTAGGGGCACGAGCGGCGATGGAGAGGGCCGGATTAAGCAACGTCGCTGCAAGCACCAGGATTACGAGGCTGAGAATGTGCGGCAGGGCAGTGATTCCCGATAACAAGATGTGAGGGATCATTACAACTTACTCGGCGAGGCGACGGCTTTTCCAATTTCGGCGATGAGGCGCCGTTCGATCTCCGCGATCTCTTCCGCGTCCACCGCCAAGACGCGACCGCCTTGCGCCACCCGTTCAAACTCGGCCTTCACGCTCAACCGGGTCACGTTCGAGGGGAGGGCTTGAAGGGACACAATGTATTGATTGCGGGAACCGGCGGTTTCTACCGAGGTCGGTATGGAGATTTTTCGCTCCGTGACGAAGACGGCTTTTTGATCGGTTTTGACCGTGACGCGTACCCGATACCCGTTGCGCGACAGAGCCTCTTCGGCAGCTTTGCCGACAGCAGGCAGAGGGCGAGGGAGGTCTTCGACTTGCGAGCCTTTTTCCTCGACGCGGATGCTGTCCGTGACTTGGGCGGCTTTGGCGGCGGTCCGTTGGATCTCGCCGGAGAGTTTTTTCGATTCGGCCAGTTGCGCGTCGAGCTTGGCCCCGAGCGTCTTGGCCTCCGTTTGCAGCGACTTGGCCTCGGCCTGGGCATGTTCTGTCTGCTTTTTGGCGTCGCGTAATTCCTGGTTGAGCAGATCGATCTGTTGCTGCATGACCTTGTTGCCGTCCTGCAGTGAATTCAGCAGCGACTCCTGCTTGGCCAGTTGCTTGCGGAGGTTTTCGTTTTCCTGCCGAAACGGGGATTCGTCAGGGGCGCACCCGACACACCACGATAGTACCGCGAGGCTGAAGAGGGGGGCGAGCGATCGCTGGGAGGCCTTGATCATAGTTTGGGTAAGACAGTCAGACTAGTATCAGAGTTTGGCACCCCTTGTCCATCTTCAATCACATTCCTGCCGGTTTGACCACGGCACAGGGAGCGGCTATTCTGTGCCATGCGGTATTGGCACGGAGTCGTGATTACTCTCATCATGAGTCTGGGGATGTTACACCCGGCCATGCAGACCGGCTCCATGGCAGCGGCGCCTGAGCCGGCGGAGTCCGTCCCGGCCGAGGACTATCCCTTCTACGATCTTGCCGTCGAGGACAAGTTTCTGACGTCCCAGACGAAGTTGGTCGTGATTGAACGGATGACGGCGACGCATCTCCATCCCGATGAGCCGCAGGTCCCGACGCTCGCCTGGTTTGCCCAGCGGGAATATTTCGATGGCCGGTTGCCGCAGGACCTTCTGCGGGATTTCGTGGCAAAGAATCAGCGCCCGTCGCGTCTCGATATGCGATTTGGTTTCGGGGTGCGCTACCGGTTTATGACGGGCGAGGGAGGAGGGGATACTGAAACATCTGTGCCGGTGATTCCCGCAGCCTGGTTCGTTCAGCAAGAAGGCGGCGCGCCCGATGTCATTGACCGTCTGGCATTCTCGCGGGTGGGCCTGAGCTTACGCGCCAATCAGGCGTTACTGTATGTCGCCAACCCACGTCCCGATGGAACCGGCGCGGGGTTTCTGCTGTGGTTCGTGCGGCAGCAGAAGATCTGGTCCTTGCTCGACACGGAAGTGTTATGGGTGTCGCGTCCGGACCAAGATCCATCAGGCCGCCGATAGGACGACTGAGCCGCTCAGGTTTTTGTTCGATTCACTGAGGAGTGCGCATGATTCGTAAGACGTTTTCTGTACCACCACTCGGGTGTAATTGCTCGATCATCGGGGACCCGATCACCAAGCAGGCCATCGTGGTTGACCCGGGCGGCGCGCCTGAGCGCATCCTGCAGGAAGTGCGTGCGATGGGATTGACGGTGGTAAGCATTGTCCATACCCATGCCCACTTCGATCATTTTCTCGCGTCCGGCGCGATGAAACAGGCGACGGGTGCGACGCTCTGCCTGCATCCTGATGACCTTCCCCTCTGGAACATTTTGGAGATGCAATGCCGCATGTTCGGCGTGCCCTATGTCCCGGTGCCGCAGCCGGACTATTGGCTGAAGGATGAGGAGTGTGTGGCCATCGGCGAGATGGAAGGGATTGCGTTACACACGCCGGGGCACACGCCTGGATCCATGTGTTTTCATTTTCCCGCCGCGAAACTGTTGGTGGCGGGGGATACGCTGTTTCGCGGCGGCATCGGCCGCACCGATTTATGGGGAGGCGATTTCGACGCCATCGAGCAATCCATCCGGGAGCGGCTCTACACCCTTGATGAGGACACGGCGGTCGTGACCGGACATGGGGCGGATACCGAAATCGGCCGCGAGCGAGAGACGAATTCATTCGTGCGGGCCTAGCAGAGAGGTGCCCGCCTCATGGTGCGCGAAATGTGTGCGGGCGTGAGATCGTTTCCCTGACAGCCTTTGTCATAGCCGCTCATAACCGGGCCTCCATAGGAAACAGGAGGGTAGTATGATCGCGACGGCACGGCGCTGGTTGATAGGTCCGCTGTTTTCCCTCCTGCTGGGATTCTTCTCTGCCGATGTGCTTGTCTATGCCGACGAACCGGGGACTTCTCCCCAGGTCACGATCAGTCATGTCCGGGTGGGCTTGTCCGATCATGGCCCGGTGGTGTTGCTTTCTGCAGATGGGAAAACCATCCCCGTCTTTGTCGACCACACGGTGGCCGCTTCCATTCAGGCGGCTCTGACCGGTGAAAAGCTGCCACGGCCGCTCTCCCACGACCTGATGCATACCATTCTCGAGTCGCTCGGCGGACGGGTGGTCCGGACGGTGATTACGCTGAAGGCGGGCACCTATTACGGGAGCTTGACCGTGGCATTTCAGGGGCAGGAAAAGGTGTTCGACAGCCGGTCCTCGGACTCCATTGCCCTCGCGATTCACTTTCATGCGCCCATTCTCGTGGGGCGGGACATGCTGGATGCGGTCGGCAAGTCCTCGCTTGAGCCGAAGCCCGAAACGCTGTGATCGCGCGATCGACGGAACACCGCGAACTCCTGAGCTCGCTGCGAAGAAGTATACAGTGCTGGCCTTTTGTCCGGTTCTATCCTATCGTACGACTGGTGCGCAGAGGCCTGGGGGCGTCACAGGTACGGAGGCCACGTTAGGATGAAAAATCAACGCAAACATGAACGCGTTCACGTTCAGTTTCGCAGTCATTTCTCGATGAAGGGCAAGATGCTGGCCGGTGACGGAGATCTCACCGATCTTTCTCCGGGCGGATGCCGGATTATCAGTCCTGTGGAAGTGGTCGTCGGGTCGGAAGTGGAACTGTGTATTTTCCCCGGGGACAATGCCAATCCCATCCTCATCGATGCGGCCACGGTGCGATGGTGCCGGCCCAACGAGTTCGGATTGTCCATCACCAAGATTCGTGGACCCGTCCAGCGCCAATTGACCGACGTCTGGCGCAAGTTGGCGAAGCCTGCCTAGTCCTCTCGAGCCGCAAGCCTAGATCTTCATAGCCTCCCGCACTTCAGCCATCGTCTGAGAGGAGACGGCGGTCGCGCGGCGTCGCCCGTCTTCGGCAATTTCGTCCAGGCGCCCGGGATGTTGCGTGAGGCTCACGCGTGCCTCCCACATCGGAGCCAGGCGTTCCACCACGCGATCCGCCACCAGCTTCTTGCAATCGATGCAGCCGATTGCGGCGTTCCGGCAATCCTGGTTGATCTGTTCGATGACCGGCAGCGGCGAAAAAATCTTGTGAAAGTCGTAAACGGGGCAGACGTCCGGATTGCCGGGGTCGGTACGCCGCACGCGTGCGGGGTCGGTAATCATGGTCTTGAGCTTCTGGCGGACGACGGGTTCCGTATCGGACAAGTTGATGGCATTGCCGTAGCTCTTGCTCATTTTCCGTCCATCGGTGCCGAGAACTTTTGGGAACTTCGTGAGATGTTCTTGGGGCTCGGGGAATACGGGGCCGTAGAGGCTATTGAATCGGCGCGCCAATTCACGCGTCAGTTCCAGATGCGGCAATTGGTCTTTGCCCACCGGCACGAAATCCGGCTTGTAGAGAAGAATGTCGGCTGCCTGGAGTACCGGATACCCGAGAAACCCGTACGTGCTGAGGTCACGCTCCTTGATTTCCTCCTGCTTCTCCTTGTAGGTCGGATTCCGTTCCAACCAGGACACCGGAATGATCATCGAGAACAACAGATGCAGGATGGCGTGATCCGGGACTTGTGACTGCACGAAGACGGTGGCCCGCTTCGGGTCGATGCCGGCTGCCAGCCAGTCGATGAGCAGCTCCCGCACATATTCGCGGAGCCGGCTGGTATCGGCATAGTTGGATGACAGCGCATGCCAGTCCGCCACAAAAAAGTAGCAGTCGTATTGGGCCTGCAGCGCGTTCCAGTTTTCCAGCGCCCCCAACCAGTTGCCGAGATGGAGCAACCCGCTCGGCTGCATCCCACTGAGTACTCGCTTACGCGTCGTCATGCCATCACTCCCATATCCCGAACGGATGTGCTGATGTCCCCGAGCGGCAGGGCTACTCCAGGGGGACGAACTTGCCTTGTTTCACTTGAATGAGAAAGACGTGGCGATTGAGAGTGCCGTCGGGATTAAACCCGCTGGGGCCGCTCAAGGTCGGCAGGTCATGCTGCATCATCAAATAGTCGCGGACGGCTTCTCCGCTGGTCGCGCCTCGCCGGATCGCTTCCACCGCCAGTCGTGCGGCGTCATACCCTTGGGCGGCGAAGAGTGAGGGCGTGGCTTGGAAGCGTTTGCGATACCGTTCCACGAATTCCTGTACGACGGGGCTGGTGCTGTCGGCAAAAAACCCGTCGGCAAACACGCTGCCTTCGACGCTGCGATCGGCCACGCGCGCGAAGTCCGGCGTATTCCATCCGTTGGCCCCGAGCAGCGGCACGGCGATATCGTAAAAGGCCAGTTGCGCAGCCAGCAGGCCCACGTCCAGCGAACGTCCCGGAATGAAGACCGCATCGAATCCCGGCGAATAGAGCAGGCGTTTGCCTTTTTTGCCCGCGCCTTGTCTGATTCCCGTTTTGGCCGGATCATTGTCGACCTGCACCTCGACGCCGTACTTCTTGAGATCTTCGGCTTTGAGCTTCTGGATGACGGCGCGGAAGTCGGTGTCGCCTTCCTTGTAGGCTTCGCTGACAATCAGTTCTCCGTCCTGCTGCCGGATTTCTTGTGCGAAGAGGCGTGCCAGATCGCGGCCGTAAGGGGTATCGGGATAGAGAACGGCGAACCGTTTGAACTGTTGTTCTTTGACGGCATAGTCCGCGACCCGTCTGGCTTGGTGGCCATAGGTCAGTGCCGTGCTGAAGACGTAATTGCCGAAGCGTCGCAAATTCGGGACGGTGGCGCTCGGGGTGATCAAGGGGATGTGGGTGCGTTCGGACATCTCGGCCATCACCGGCAGGTTTTTCGACAGCAAGGGCCCGATGACGGCAAGAGGGCGGTCATCCGACAAGACCGAGGACAATTCGTCGAGGAATGCCGCGCGGTCCGACTCCGTGTCTTTGACGATGAGGCCAATTGAGGGGCTTTCGCCTCCGTCTTTGGGGCGCTCCAGCGCGAGTTGAATCCCGTTCAACACCTCCGTGCCGAAGGGCGCGAGTTTACCGGACATGGGGAAAATGGCGGCAATGGAGTAGGGGTGCGCTTTGAATTTGCTCCGCACCACGCTCTGGAGGTCGGCGGCTTTC
Organism: Nitrospira sp.; assembly: GCA_020853775.1. Classification (GTDB taxonomy): domain Bacteria; phylum Nitrospirota; class Nitrospiria; order Nitrospirales; family Nitrospiraceae; genus Nitrospira_A. Next base: position 2,359 of record JADYYH010000102.1, on the reverse strand, counting down.
GCGGTGAAGGAATGATTGGGGAAGCGGCTCAGGAACAGGCGCACGTCCCGCTCCACCAAGTGGTCTTCTCCCGCAGCGGTATGGAGTTCGATGAGCTTGATGGACGCCAAGTCCCCGGGGAAGGTTTTCGGATAGGCATCACGGACGCGCATGAGCGCCGGCGCATCCAGTTTGTCGTTGACCAGGTCGCGAATCTGATTCTCGGTCTCGCGGGCCTGGTCGCCGACATCCAGCGGCAGTTCGTCGAGCCAGGCTTGAATGGCGCGCAGAAAATCCTTCTTCTGTACCTGAAATTCCCCTGTCAGGCGCAGGGCGTCGCGCTTGATCGCAGGATCGGCGGAGAGGCTCCGCACTTCGGAAAGCAGTGGCAGCGCAAGGTCCAAATTGCCGGCCCGGGCGTGAGTTTTCGCAAGCAAGAGTTTGGCTCGGTCCACTAAATCGGAGTTGGGAAATTCCCCGAGGAGCTGGTTGACGTAACGAATGGTTTCCGCATGCTCCTTCATGCCGTACATGGCGGCAGCCAGCAGCAGATAGGCGTCATCGAGGAGGTCCGGTGCGGGGCCGCTTTCAAGAAACCGTCGCAGCATGACGGCTGCGGCTTCCGGTTGTTCTGCGTCGATCAACCGTTTGGCCTGGTCGAGGGCAGATTGAGCGGTATTCGCAGGTGGTTTTGCCTGGTTCGAACGGGGAGTGGCGGGAGTCTTGGGCGCGGGAGCGGCTTCGCCGAGCGTGGCAAAACCTACGAGAAGCGCCACCGCGAGGGCGACACTGCACGCGCGGAGATGCGAGGTGCGGGATACTGATCGAGGAACCATTGACTCCTGTGCATGGCGAACGCTCTCGCCGCAATGGTGGCTACTATAGGAAACAGGTGCTGGGGTGTCAAGGTAAGTCGAGGCGTTTGCGTTGTGTTCAGCGAGGGGCTTGGCTATAGTCGAGGACACATGCTGCGCGCCATCACCGATGAGGACATTGTTGAAGAGTCGTGATGCGACGGGGCTCATGTCGCACGACTCGGATCCGCTTCCATTGGAGCCGCTTGTTGCGCGGTATGGCGATGACTTGCGGATCGCGCGTGGGCTTTCGCGGCATACGGTCTCGGCCTACCAGCGTGATGTGAAGGCGTTTCAGCGCTTTCTCCGCGATCAACAGATTCATGATCCTGGCCAGGTCTCTCCTCCGCTGCTCGCGGCGTTTCTCGAGCACCTGCATCGTGGCGGCCTCGCCGCGTCGTCACGGGCGCGCGCCTTGGCGGCCGTGCGGAGCTTGTTCCGTTTTCTGAAGCAAGAAGGCATCGTCAATGCGAATCCCACGGTCAGCCTACGGAGCACCTCGCGGGCGCGGCGCCTGCCGAAAACATTGAGCGTGGAAGAGGTGACCCGCTTGCTCGATCTGCCGCATCGCGGGGTGCCGGAAGATCATCGCGATCGGGCCATGGTGGAAGTGCTCTACGCCGCGGGGCTGCGTGTGTCGGAATTAATCGCGTTGCGAATGGATCAGTGCAATCTCGAGATCGGCTATGTCGGCATCACCGGTAAAGGCGACAAGCAGCGGGTGGTTCCCATCGGCCGGCCTGCGGTGGCGGAGGTGCAGGCCTATGTGATGGGTGTGCGGCCGATGCTGTTGAAGCAACGCTCATCGCGATTCGTGTTCGTCACCCGCCGTGGGGGGCCATTAACGCGGCAGGCATTCTGGAAGCTGCTACGCGCGCGGGCGCAGCGAGCGGGCATCGCCCGGCTGCCTTCACCGCACATGCTGCGCCATTCGTTTGCCACGCATCTCTTGCAAGGGGGCGCCGACTTGCGTTCCGTGCAGGCGATGTTGGGGCATGCGGACATCGCGACGACCCAAATTTATACGCATGTCGATGCGGCACAGTTGAAAAAAGTCCACACCGCGTGTTTTCCACGCAACAAATCGCGCCGGTGAAGGGGCGATGGGGCGATCAGTGCCATCGCCGAGTAGGCATTTGCATAGGATAAAAATCATGCAAGAATAATGCATGATTCTTGGTTGACACTGCTTGGTGGAGTTGATAGCATCCCAAAAATCTGCCGGGAGCGAGAAAAAACGGGCGGATAGCTCAATTGGGAGAGCGCTGCCCTTACAAGGCAGAGGTCACAGGTTCGATCCCTGTTCCGCCTACCAATAAGAAATACAAGAAATTTGCGCGGGGCATTGCCTTATCCATTAGTAGTGATGTACAAGAGTACGCGCTACTGTATTTAGCTAGTTTGATTCTGAAGATCTGAATTCTTCTTCCGCCATCTTGGGTTGCGTGGGGCCGTCGTTCAGCCTGGTTAGGACGCCAGATTGTCAATCTGGAAGTCGCGGGTTCAAATCCCGTCGGCCCCGCCAT
>JADYYH010000101.1 GCA_020853775.1 Nitrospira sp. | reverse complement strand
GGAAGACTGAGCTTTGCGTGTTACGAGGCGTCTTAACAGTAAGGCGAAGGTTGTGAGAGACAATGCTGTAAGAAGGCGAGATAGCATCGTTTAGCATATTCCCTCTGCGAAAGGAGTGTCAAAGGGTTATGTACGGTGATGTAGGGGGATCACCGATGGGCGAAGAGAAGAGAGGCGATGATGTGAGCGGCTCCTGGAACGGCCAATAAGTCTTGCTGCCGCTTCTCCGGTCCCCCCTGAGATCTTAGGCCGGAACACCCGAAACCGATCGATCCGATGTCTGTCGAAGACTCGCGCGATCTGAGTTTCCCTTCGTGGCATTCCCCCGCAGCGAGCGTTCCTGCACACGGCGCACAGCGTGAATCTCCACTTCTCTGAACATCGGCACAGGTGTGCCGCGATTACGACAAATCGCGAGTCCGCATGATAAACCGCGAGACCTCGCGACCGTCCATTCTTTGCCGCACCGATGTGTGAGTTGAATGCGATCGACATCTGCTCTAGCCCCTGCTATCCCGTTCCCTTCTTTCGAAACGAGAGAGAGGTTTCCCTGGTATCTGCCTTGCAGATACCAGGAGACGGAAGTACGTACTCCGTTCCTGTCAGTACAGGATGAAGGGGCAAGGGACATGAGAGAATGGGAGTGAAGATCACGCCGATGATGCCAGCCGGTCCGTTCTTCGAGACGGCCACCTCAGGTCGCCAGCGGGTTCAGATGCGGAGCCGCTGCGAACATGACGGTTTCCTCACAAAGGTAACAGAGGTTGTCCCGCGCGTAGGAATGCTAGGGCTTGCCCTCTTCAGCATCATCGGCCTGAGCGGGTGCCATACGTCATGGCTGCTCGACCGACCGGCGGCGTTGCTGGATAGCGTTCGATGTATGACTGGATGGAAGGTCTACCTTCACTGTCGATCAAGCGTGGTGGTGGAGGACATCCGGGCCGACCTGCAACACTTGAATCGTGTTGCAGAGGCTCTGTCCCCTCGGAGCCACGCCTCCGTTTTGTTGTTACCCGATCCAATACGAACGCTGATCGCCGCCGTCCCATCCAGATTGGCCGTGGACCCCCAAGCGATGTCAGCGGCCTGCGCGCTGCATGGGAGCCATGTGGCGCAAACCGCGGATCAACGTGAACTCAGTGTGGAGTGGCTGACTGCAGTTGCGGCCCATGAGGGATGGGCTGCGAGCCATGATGCCGTTCGGGCCGGTCATCTGCTGAAGCGCATGGAATAGATGGCTCGCGCCATAGTGGAACGATGGGACTGGAGGCAGGCCGCAGTCCGTTACGACTCAGATGTATAGAGGGAAGAACGGCAGCGGAACGGAAACCAACAGATGAGATTGATCGTGCGCTCGTTCATCTGTGCACGGGCGCCCTTCAATCCGGATACGTTTCAGGGGTGGAGCAAGCGATGGGTGCATGAGGCGGGCGCAATGCCTATCGACAGAAGCAAGCGAGGCCGATTTGCGAATAGATAATTGGACGGAAGGGAGGGGCGTATGAAGAACGGACATGCGAAGAAAAATCTGTGGTCGATCGTGTTGGCCGGCGGCGAAGGGACCCGCTTGGGCTCCTTCGTGCATCGGTGGTTGGGCCGATCGAAGCCGAAACAATTTTGTACCTTTGTCGGCACGCGGTCCTTGCTCCAACATACCGTGGATCGCGCGGCACGCCTCACATCGGCGGAGCAGTCCGTCCTGGTGATCGCTCAGACCCATCGTCAAGAAGCCATGACCCAACTGGACGGGCGGAAGGTCGGAACCGTTTTGTTTCAGCCCGCCAACCGGGATACGGGAGCCGGCGTATTTCTCCCGTTGACCTATGTGCGAGCTCGTGATCCCCTGGCGACCGTCGTCATCTATCCGTCCGACCATTTTGTCTATCCGGAAGAGAGGTTTCTCGCCACCGTACGTGAGGCGGTTCAGGTTGCCGGGCGGTTGCAGGATCGAATTGTCCTGCTTGGCGTGGCGCCGGATCGTCTCGAACGAGATTACGGCTGGATTGTGCCGGGCGCACGCCTGCGTGTTGCCGGACCGAATCCGATCCTCGCGGTCCGGAAATTCATCGAGAAGCCCACGGCGCAACAGGCGGATGAGGCTCTGGCGAACCACGCGCTCTGGAACACTATGGTGGTCGTCGCGCCGGTGAAGACGCTCTGGGAGCTGGGCCAACAGTGCTTCCCGGAGATGGTCGAGCGGTTCGAACGCCTGGGGCAGGCGATCGGCACATCAGAGGAGGCTCGAGTCTTAAAAGCGATCTACCGGGCCATGCCGGCACGAAACTTTTCTTCCGATCTTCTCCAGCAAGCCCCGGATCGGGTCGTGGTGACTGAACTCACCAATGCGTTATGGAGCGATTGGGGAAGACCGGAACGCATTGCCGAAGCGCTGCGCCGGATCGGTCGGCCGCCGGCGTTTCCTCTGGATGTCCTTGCCAGTCCGTTCGCGCCGATTTCCATCGGGAACGAGGTCGGAGCGAAGGCCTGATCACGCCCTAGCACCCCACGGCATGGGACGCGTCGTGAAGACAGGATGTGAACGCTGAAGAGGTCATCAACAGGATGAAGTACACGGCCGATTGACCAGCAATGCAGCCACACCATGCGTGATGGAGGCCTGGCGGGTCATCATGTCGCTGCAGCATGAACCAGCCGCACTGGTGCTCAGCCGACTGGCGTGTCCCACGTTGAATCGAGCGAGATATGCCTCGCTTCCGACTTCGCGAAGGGAGGTTTAGTCGAGGTACTGGTGGGACAGTCGGAAATCTTGTTGTCCCGACGGGAGGCGAAGTGCCGCTCTGCCTCGACGTCTATGAGCGACTGATCGTGGAAGGCGTCCAGGCACGGGTGGGAGAAAACCTTGAGGAGAATTGTTCGCACGCCAGAACCAAGTCTATCGAAGGCAGGCGTGCCTTCCGCATGTCACGCATCGGCGTCCTCAAGGAATTCCAGAAGACGCTCGGGTGTACTCCTTCGCGAGGTTGTTCTCTTAGCCCTATTATCTGCAATTCGTTCGATCGGCCACGATCAGCCATGGGGTTCTAGCGGTTTAGCGTGAGCCTTCACGCTATCCGTTGTCATTCACGATGAGAGATTCGTCACAGCAGCCTTGCGGCGGCCTACTCAACCATTCGAGAAGAGGCTTGTTTTTCTTCTCGAATGCAGGTCGCTACCTCACTGGCATCGGGCTTGCTTGGATTTGACATCACATGACGTGACGGGGAGTGAGGAACCTCACCGACAGGACAATGACGTGTCGAGGAGGCTCTGCTTTATCGGTATACGTTCCACGCCGGAATCTCATGGAGGCACGGTTATGAACCTGAAAAGCCTTGCGTATAGAGAATTGAGTGAAGGGATGACGGAGAAAGAATTGGCCTCGTTGATTCAAGTTCCCGTGCGAACGCTGTCTAAAATTCTGGCCGATAAGGATCCTCAAGACCCGGCCATCTGGGAAAAATTCGCGCGGTATTTTCGAATGGATGTGGAGGTGCTGCGCACCGGTGACCCAGGGCACCTCGGAACGGTTCATGGCCTGCAAGGAAGCAGTCATTATTCCGCTGCGGGACACATAAGGAAGATTCCACTGCTGAATTGGCATCAGCTCAGCCGGTTGGTCGCCGGCACACAGAGCCCGGACGTCATCGGTCCCGAAGCGATGGTTGAGGCGACGGATGTGTCGGGTGAGCGCAGCATCGCCTTAAAAGTACAGGACGATTCCATGGAGCCCTTATTCAGTAAAGGCGAGATTATTTTTGTGAATCCGGAGAGCAAGTGGGGGCCTGGTGACTATGTCATTGCCCCTGGTCAGGATGGACCCTCCGATGGCGCGCTGCTCCGACAGATCAAATCGATCGGCACGCAGTGTATGCTCCATCCGCTGAACCGGAAGTATGAAGACCTTCCATTGACGAAACAGGAGGAGGTGTGGGGCAAGGTCGTCAGGCTGAGGAAGAATCTGTGATAACGGTCGTCTCCACTCTGAATGTGCTCGGACCAGAAGGAGGATGTGAATATGGACTTCAAAATGCCAGACAGGAAAGCAGACAGGGTGACAGGTCTGGGGTTGAATGGACTCGTGATCCTCGCACTGTGTTGGTGTGCCTGGGCCCCCCTCCCAAGCGCAGCAACCAATCTCGAACCATCCCATGGGCAGTTGCTCCCAGCCGACCGGGTGCTCATCGGCACCGTCGAAGAGGTCAGAAGTGATCAGGCACGTGTCGATACTGGAGAATTGCAACCACGTTTCATTCCGATGGGGGTGCGAAAGGAAAAAGGGCTGCCGGCTTTAACACAAGGTGACCGGGTCGAGATCACCGTCAACGAACAGAATTTACTGGTCGACGTTCACAAGGCCGGTGAGTCGAGCCATCACCAGGTTGTACAAGGCCAACTCGTAGCTCATTTGGAAACCGGGCATGACAAAGCGGTGATTCAGACCACGGACGGGGCACAGGAATCTCACGGCATACGGCCGGTGGCCAGAAGCAAGGTGGCTTCCGTTCCCGTGGGTGTTGATGCCGTATTTCTCATTGATGAGCGAGACAGGATCGCGGATGTGACCTACGGCAACCTCGAAGCCGTGCATCGAGCGGGAGAGCTCTGGAAAAAGCAGATTTCTCTCAAGGGCCAATGAGACGAGTCGTAAGCGTGATTCAGAAACCCATAGATGCCGAGACGATTGTCATCCGATCCGAAGACGGCCACGACTAGCAGTACGAGGTCCGCCCGCTCGTTCGAGCGAGGGTGAAGATGCGTTCAAGCGGCGATGCTGCCGTGCTCGTGCTGGATGGAGAAAGCCAAGTGGCGGACGTTGCTTTTCTGTCATACAGAAAGGAGGCGCCAGCAAGGCCTCGCGCATGGTGGCCAGATCGCGACGAGCGGCCGGCGTCGAGGTCGGATCAGCAGGCGCCGATGCGTGCCACGCCCACCGCAGTCCCTGCGTGGTCCGACCATACGGCGCTTGCTCAGCATGAAACCGTGGAGATTGATGCTCCGGGGGCCTATCGGTGGGCGTTCACCTCGGCAGCAAGCCGAGTCGAAATACCAAGTGAAGTATGAGTGAGGATCACTCGCTCTGGAGGTCATGATGACTGGTCCATGCTCGGATGCCCTGGTATTGTTCGGGGCCGCGGGTGATTTGGCGTTCAAAAAGGTCTTTCCGGCCTTGCAGGCCATGGTTAAACGGGGCCATCTCACGGTGCCGGTGATCGGAGTGGCCAGGTCGAATCGAAACATCGCGCAATTCCGGGATCGGGTTCGTGACAGTCTCACGCAGTTCGGCGGAGGAGTCGATGAAGCCGCCTTCGCGAAGCTCGTGGAGCTACTGCACTATGTCGACGGCGACTATCGGGAAGACGAGACCTTCAGGCGCCTGCGCCAGAAACTCGGCGGCGCGCGGCATCCGCTCTATTACCTGGCGATTCCGCCGAGTATGTTTCGCACTGTGGTCGAGGGGCTCGAGCAGTCCGGCTGTGCGCAGGGCGCGAGGGTAGTGGTTGAAAAACCGTTCGGGCGCGACCTCGCCTCAGCACAAGCGCTGAACCGGACCCTGCATCGAGCCTTCGATGAGTCGGCGATTTTTCGCATCGATCATTATCTGGGGAAGGAATCGATCCAAAACCTCTTATATTTTCGCTTTGCCAACTCTTTTCTTGAGCCGATCTGGAACCGCGTCCATGTGGAGAGCGTACAAATTACGATGGCGGAGGAGTTCGGTGTGTCGGGTCGCGGGAAATTTTATGAGGAAACCGGGGCCCTTCGGGACGTCGTCCAAAACCATCTTCTGCAAGTCGTGGCGAACGTAGCCATGGAGCCCCCCCTCAGCGGCGCGGGAGAAGCCTTGCGCGACGAACGCATCAAGGTTTTTAAACGCATGAAGCCGCTTACGGCGCAGGCTCTGGTCAGGGGGCAGTTTCGTGGCTACCGGGAGGAAGCCGGGGTTGCCTCCGATTCGCAGGTAGAAACATTCGCCTCACTCCGGATCGACCTCGACTCATGGCGCTGGGCTGGAGTACCGTTTTTTATTCGGGCCGGCAAATGTCTGCCGGTCACGGCCACGGAAGTGGTGGTGACCTTGAAACGTCCACCTCAGAATGTGTTTGGCGAGGAGTATGGGCACCAGTCGAACTACGTGCGATTCCGACTAGGTCCCGACCGAATGGCGGTGGCCATCGGCGCACGTGCCAAGATGCCGGGCGACAAGATGATCGGTCACGAAATGGAACTCTTTGTCTGCCACCAGCGAGGTGACGAAATGGAGGCCTACGAGCGTTTGATCGGCGACGCGATGATCGGCGACGCGTCGCTGTTTGCGCGGCAGGACGGCGTCGAGGCGACTTGGCGAGTGATGGATCCGGTGCTGACCCTGGAGACCCCGGTGTCTGAGTACGAGCCGGGGACATGGGGGCCTCGCCATTCCCACACGGTGATCGAACCATTCGGTGGATGGCACAGTCCAAAGGAGTAAATAAGGGGACGTACTCGGCAGGGCTGGTGCCTACTAATCAATTTGGGCGGGCGTTGCGGGACCTCGCGTCGCCTACCAGCCTGGCTCGCGCAGCACAACCATTGTGGCAGGAAGCGGACATTTCTAAGGCGGGTGGACAGACATCGGTGGCACCTTTGAAGCCGTCGGATCGATTCACTACCCTGAGTTGCCATGCTGCAAGTGGTTCCCGTCACGCATCTGTTGCTCTGCTTCTTGCGGAATCCGCTCGGGAGTAGCCTGTCGGGCGCCGTTCGTCCCCTCACAGGCCGGTTCCCGAGGGTTGTTCTGTTTATTTATGTTGGTGAGGGATGAATGAGACATCCGTCACTTTCTTTTCCTCGTCCACGAGGAGCACCGCGGCGTCCCCTCTTACCAATGTTCCCAGCCTCTTCTGTATGAGGGGACGCACCTCGTAGGATTCCTCCTTGCCGTTCTCGGTTCGAATGACAATCTTATTGTTCTTCACAGGCTGTTGGATCACCCCTGAAACCTGCGCAAGATTTCCTTTTATGGGGCGCATCGTCTGCGAAAGGGTTTTTGAATGCTGAGCCGCTTCCTTGCTGCCGAACGTCACATCCACAATCACGCCCACCTCATCAATCAGGAAGAGGAGGTCCGCTCCCACCGGCATGGAGCCCGCTTTGCTTCTCGCGACCGGTCGAACGGCATGAGACTGTTCTTTGCCGTCTGGAGTACGAATGACGGCCTTGTCGAGGCCGGTTTCCAGCGGGCTGGCGAGTTGCCCTGCTACGACACGATGGTGGCTGGATTCGCCGGCCATATGCACATCGACCAGCAGATTCTGATCATTTACCGTAATCTCGACCAGGTCTCCTTTTTTGAGGTCCGGCAACCCTTTCGCTTTCCTCACGCCCATGGGAATGAACCGGGGCTGCAACTCTCCGGTACCGATTCGCGCCTGATCGCTTCGCACCTCTTCGACGACGCCGAGCAGTACGCGATTTTCTGACAGCAGCTGATCCCCGGGCGTTCCAGATTCAGCCATCGCATAGGTCGCGGAGGTTGCGCAGATTGTCCATACCAGGAACCGAGCGAATCGCCATCCTCGCTTGAGTGTCATGTCTCCTACCTTTCTCGGTCCGTGCTATGCCGTCGGGACCGATTCATGAAATGGTGACGACCGGCGCATCGCGGGCCGGGTGTGTGCTGTCGGTTCTGTGCAAGAACAGATCCAAATCGCTCCCAGCGTGGATCTCGCGTCATCAGTAGGCACCCCGTTGAGCAATAACTACGTTGATCGCCATCTGAACGACCCTGGTATCCATGGGCATCATCACATCGCCGGTAGTTCTCAGGGACGATCCGTCTCTCAATCAGGTAAGTGCATTAAGAGAGAGAAGCCTATCCGGCTGCACCGCAGTGACTCGGTTTGAATGGTTCGCACAGTGCGACCTGGGCGGACTCGCACGTCTTTCGCACCGTTCCCTGGTATATCCTGTGCCGGTTTTCTATTTTCGCTCCATCCATACCAGGCATTCTTATTGCGATTTATTCCGTCGCATGGATGTCTTTGTGCAATGCATGTCCCGAGGGTAAGAATGCCCCATCGCGCATGCTCGGCGACATGTACTCCTGTGATGCAGTGGCTCAATAGGCGAACAGGCCATCAAGGATAGATAGTAGATATGCGCAAAGAGCGTGGGCTGATCAGCCGGATCCTGTTTGCAACGGACTTCTCTCTCTGCGCCCGTCATGTGGAAGAGCATGTGGTGCTTGTCAGTCAGGCCTACGAAGCCACCGTCGATGTGGTTCATGTGCTGGAACTGTATCCGGGGGTCTACGTTTCGGTGCAGGATCATTCGGAAACGGATGGGCGATTGGCTGAAGTTGTCGCACGCCTTCGGGTGCCGGGTCGCTCGGTGACCGGTCATCAGCAGACAGGCATGCCGAGTGTGCAGATTTGCGAGTTCGCCATCGAGCATCAGACTGATCTCATTATGATGGGCACTCATGGAAGGACGGGGCTCGACCACATTTTCTTAGGGAGTACCGCGGAGCGAGTCCTCACCATGGCTCCATGCCCGGTGTTGACGGTCAGAGCGCCGAAAGGTCGTGATGCGCGACACAATAACGCTCCCGTCGTATGGGAGCAGATGATCGTCCCGGTCGATTTCTCCGATTGTTCATTGGATGCCCTGGAGTATGGAACTCAGCTCGCGAAGGACTTCGGAGCAGCCTTGACGCTCCTGCATGTCTTGGAGCCGGTCGCGTATGACGATGATCGCATGCTGGCGAAACAGGATCGTCTCAAGGACGAAATTGACTCGCAACTCGAGTCCTATACCAGCGCCATTCAGTCGGCGGGTGTCTCCGTCCGGGAGATAATTCGTGGCGGCATCCCCGCCGATACGATCCTGGAATGCGGCCGATCCTCAGGCTGCGACCTGATTGTGATGGGAACGCACGGCAGGCGCGGAATTTCACATCTCATGCGCGGCAGCGTGGCTGAATCCGTGCTGCGCCGATCACCATGCCCGGTTCTTGTCGTGAAGGATCGCTCATCTGCGCCCGTTCACCAACGGGTCGTGCAAGCGTGAACGTGGTCGGTCGGTTGGAAGCTTCGGCGAGGTTCGTCGTTCGGCTCACGATTGTGCCGGCGAATCCACACCGGCGATCAAACGCGGAGAAAGGACCCGCTTATGCCTCGCGACCTTCCTCTCGGCAACGGGGCCCTGCTTGTCACCTTCGATGGCACCTATCAGCTCCGCGATCTCTACTGGCCTTATGTCGGGTTGGAGAACCACACAGATGGGCATGTGTTTCACGTGGGGGTGTGGGTGGATGGGTTATTCACGTGGCTGGACGATCCGCGCTGGCGGCGCGAACTCCATTACGCCTCTGACACCCTGATGACTCAGGTTGAGCTGTCGCATCCGGATCTCAAGCTCACGCTGAATTGGAGCGATACCGTCGATTTTCACGAGCCTCTTTTTCTCCGCCGTGTCGAGGTCACTAATGCTGCAGTGCAGGACCGTGACGTTCGGTTATTTTTCCACCAGGACTTTCATATCGCCGGTTACGAACTCGGAGACACGGCCTATTATGAGCCGGAACGCCGGGCGCTGTATCATTACAAAGGCCCCCATTGGTTTCTGATCAATGCGGCGGTGCCGGGCAAACGACCCGACGATGCGCAAGATTCCGTCGATGGTTGGCATATCGGGCTCCATCAGTGGGCCTGCGGTCAAAAGGAAATCGCGAATCTACAGGGAACGTGGAAAGATGCAGAAGACGGCGTATTGTCCGGCAACCCGATCGCACAGGGATCGGTGGATTCCACTGCGGCGATCCATCTGACAGTCCCTGCGGGCTCCTCACAATTTGCCTACTATTGGTTGGCGGTCGGTGCAAATTTTGAAGAGGTTACCAGCCTCAATCGTGCCGTCCGCCGCCGGGGTCCATGGACGTTCATCGATCGTACGGCTTCCTACTGGCATCTCTGGGTGGATTTGCATCGACCGAATTTCGCCAACGTGCCGTATAACGTGTCGGCCCTCTATGCCTCGAGCCTCCTCATCATGCGCACACAGATCGACAACCGGGGCGCCATCGTCGCCGCCAATGACTCCGACATCGCGTCGGAGGTGCGCGATACCTATTCCTACATGTGGCCACGGGACGGCGCGATGGTCGCCTATGCCTTCGACTTAGCGGGGTTCTTGGAGATCGCGCGGCCCTTTTATCCGTTCTGTGAACGAGCGCTCACCAAGGAAGGGTACTTGTTGCATAAGTACAATCCGGATGGCACCTTGGCATCCAGTTGGCATCCATGGATGCGGGACGGCCGAAAAGAACTGCCGATTCAGGAAGACGAGACGGCCCTCGTTCTGTGGGCGCTCTGGAAACGGTTCGAGATATGGAAAAACGTCGAATACATCAAGCCGTTATACCGATCGCTGATCATTCCCGCTGCGGACTTCATGGCGAAGTATCGCGATGCGACCACGGGATTGCCGCTTCCCTCTTACGACTTGTGGGAAGAGCGGCGCGGCATCGCCGCTTTTACCTGCGGGGCGGTCTGGGCCGGCTTGAAGGCTGCCTCACGGTTTGCTGGGGCCTTCGGCGAGCAGGCGTTGGCTGAACAGTATGACACCGCCGCGGCCTGCATCAGAACCGGCGTGGAAGGCCTGTTGTACAGACCGGAACTCAACCGCTTTGTGAGGATGGTTCGGCACAGGTCGGATGGGACATTGAACATCGACGAGACAGTGGATTCATCGCTGTTCGGACTGTGGTATTTCGGCATGTTCTCACCGGAGGATCCACGCATCGCTCAAACCATGCAGGTGGTGCAGGACCGTCTCTGGGTCAAAACCGCTGTCGGAGGAATGGCGCGCTACGAGAACGACTTCTATCACCAGCAGAGTCAGGATACTGCCAATGTTCCCGGGAACCCCTGGTTCATCTGTACTCTCTGGTTGGCTCAGTGGTTCATTGCGATTGCAAAGAATCGAGAGGATCTGAACAAGGCCCTGCCTCTGTTCGACTGGTGCGTCCACCATGCCTTGCCTTCCGGAGTATTTCCGGAACAGAGCCATCCGTATTCCGGTGTTCCACTGTCGGTCTCGCCCCTTACGTGGAGTCATGGAACATTCGTCGCGGCGGTTCAAGAATACCTCAGGCAGGAACGGAAATTACTGTCGTAAACGAGGGGGCAGGGCCGCTGCTCTCAGGGCCATGCTCTCCGATGGCGCATCAAGAACATGTCGGGATATGGAGCGGTGAGGTGGGTATCGTCATCATTGTGCAATGCCATGTTCTCCGCTTTCAGCCGGAACGTGTTCTTTTGCGGACGATGATCACGACAGCGAGACCGATGAAGGCGGCTCCGGCAGTGCCTGCGAACAGTCGGTGAATATGGTTCGACGTATGAGTCCATTCTTCTCCGAGTCCATATCCCAATGCGATAAACGTGCAGGACCACAGGAGTCCACCGGTATAGGCAAAGAGTGCAAACACTGCCAGCGGCAACCGTGATGATCCTGCTGCCAAGGCAGCCAGATGCCGAACTCCTGGAACAAAATAGCTGACTATCAGCGTATATTTGCCCCACCGACCATACCAAGCCCGCATTTTGTTGAGATCGTCAGCATGCAGCCCGACTACAGGCCCGACTCGCTGAATGAGAGCAGGCCCAAAGCGTCGACCAAGGCCGTAGCTCAGGGTGATCCCGCAGATACTTCCCAGGAATGCCGTGATCGCCGTCGGTAGGGGAGCCAGTTCATTTGTGAAAACGAGATAGCCCGCAAAGGCGAGTAACGTTTCATCCGGCACCGGTAGTCCCACAATGCCGAGCAGGAGCAACGCAAAAAGGGCAAGGTAGCCATACTGAACAATCCAGTTGAAGATTACATCCATGCGGGGGGCCTCTCCAGTTCATTGTGTGATAAAACATGATCGCGACGCCGTTCGGTGTTGTCGCGCCAGACGCGTAGTCATGCCTTCATTCCGTCGGATCTTGCGCGAAGACCTTTCTCCTGCGTGCCCAGCCTGTGTGGTCGTGAGACACGTGGAGGCGCTCCGAGAGGATCATGGTTGATTTCAGCTTCATGACCATACCACGTGCCATCACTCTTTCCTGTGAGGGATTGACGAGTGTGTGGTTGTTCAGGGATCGCGAGGCCGAGCCTGGTGGTCGTGTTCCCACTCGGTCAACCGCAATTTCAGTTCAGAGTTGATCGGATCAGTGCCCGTCTCTGACTCATAAGCGACACTTGCGAGTGCATGCCGTTATTATTCATGGCGGTGACGCGGTCTGATGAACCGGGGGCTCCTCTCGGCATCCATCGCTACATGGTCGTTGAAACGATGGGATGAGAAATAGTCAAATGTTGTGTACGCCGAGAGGCTCAGGCGGCGATCTTCTGACGGCGCTCCTTCTGTACCGCTACTCCATTGTTGAACTGCACGCCTTGAATGATTCTGGCGATCAATTCGGCCCCCCGTAACTTCAACCAACGACGCTCGGCGCTCTTGGCGAGCATGAACACCATCGAAAGTAGGCTCGTGCGCGAGACACAGCCGCGAGTTTTCGCCGTGCGCAGCCGCACACTGGCGAAGGTGGACTCGATCGGGTTTGTTGTCCGGAGGTGATGCCAGTGCTCAGCCGGGAAGTCGTAAAAGGCGAGCAAGGCCTGCTGGTCCTTCGCGAGACATTCGGCCGCCTTCGGGTATTTGGGCGCGTAGGCCGTGAGGAAGGCCGCGAACGCCCGGGACGCATGTTCACGTGTCGGCGCCATCCAGATCTGCTGGAGATCGCTCTTGGCTTTGGGTTGCAGGTGCTTCGGCAGCTTGTTCAGCACATTTCCCGTTTTGTGCACCCAGCAGCGCTGGGTGCGGGTGTGGCCATAGACCTGGGGCAAAGCCTTCCAGAAACCGAGCGCCCCATCGCCGATGGCGAGTTGGGGATCGATGGTCAGGCCACGGCGCTTCACGTCCAGCAACACCGTCTTCCAGGAGTCCTCGGATTCCCGGAACCCGTCGGTGAGTGCCAGCCGTTCCTTCTTGCCCTCGGCCGTGGCGCCAATGATGACGAGGATGCACTGGTTCGCTTCTTCCAGACGCACGCCGAAGTGAATGCCATCCACCCACAGCTACACGTAGTGCTTGCTCCCCAGGTCACGCCGCTCCCAGCGTGCGTGTTCGTGTTGCCAGGCCGCCTTGAGCCGGCTGATCGTCCCGGCCGACAGTCCTGGCGCGTCGTGGTCCACGAGCGCGGTGAGCGCCTCGCCGAACTCGCCCGTGGAGATGCCCTTGAGATACAGCCACGGCAGCAGTGCCTCGATCGTCTTGGTGCGCCGCAGATACGGCGGCAAGATCGAGGAGGTGACCCGAATCTCGCCCGCCCGATCACGCACCCGTGGGGCTTTCACCGGCACGGCCCCAATGCCGGTCTGGATCAAACGGGGCGGGAGGTAGCCATTGCGCACGATGCGCCGTCGGCCCACCTCGTCGCGCGTCTCGCGATACCGCGCCAGAAACTCCGCCACTTCGGTTGCAATGGCCTGGGTTAACAACTGGTGGGCTCCCTGGCGCAACACGCCAGGGAGCGCATCTCGGATCTCGCCGGAACCCCCTGGATTCTTCAACTCCACTCCCGTATCGTTGTGCATGCGGCATATTCACTCCTTGCATAAGGTGGATGATCGTGGTTGACCATCAAGAATACGCCGCCCTGTTCTCTCCTGCCATACACAACTTTCGATCATAGTGAGGTAGGCTCGAAATAGTGGACGCCTTCAACCTATGATCTGAGGTTTGGAGGTGTGGGATGGAACGGTTACCGCGACAGAAGTATACGACGGAGTTCCGGGAGCAAGCCGTGCGGGTGGTGCTGGAGCAAAAGCTGGCCATTCCCGAGGCGGCAAGACGCCTGACCATGTCGGAGAAGACCCTTGCGAACTGGGTGTTTCGGGCTCGGCATGGGCAGCTGGCGGGGCTAGGCGACAGCCGACGGCCGGTCACCGAGCTCGAAGCCGAGGTGTCGCGCCTCAAACGTGAACTCGCCGAGGCGCGTATGGAGCGCGACATTTTAAAAAAAGCCACGGTAGGTTCAAGCGGTGTTTGCAACAGCTGCCTCTAGTGGCGTGTAACAGTTAATTGTGGACCGATGCGCCGAGACGGATCACCGTAGTTCCACTTCACGATCGTGGGGGCCTTATTGTAGTGACGGATGTAGCGCATCAGTTTCTTCTCGAGGTCTTTGACCGAGGTGAAGACGCCTCGGGCGATGACGTCGCGCTCGATCTTGGCGAACCACAGCTCGACCTGGTTCAGCCACGACGAGTACGTCGGCGTGAAATGCAGGCGCACCGTCGAGTGGGTCTGCAGAAACTCGGTCACTCGCGTGGTTGTGTGGGCCGAGAGGTTGTCCGCCATCACGTGAATCTCCCGGCCCTTGGGTTGAGTGCCGACGAGGTCCGTCAGAAAGGCGATGAATTGTTCGGAGGTGTGTCGGTCGGCCGTCTTGCCCAGCACCTCGCCCGTTTGGGTATTGAACGCGGCGTAGAGGGAGAGCGTGCCGTGTCGGTAATATTCGAAGCCATGCCGTTCGGCCCGCCCCGGCGACAAGGGCAGCACCGGATCCTTGCGGTCCAAGGCTTGGATGGCGGTTTTCTCATCCACACAAAACACGGCCGCATGTTGCGGCGGGTTCAGATAGAGGTCAATGATATCGGCCGCCTTCGCCTCGAAGTCCGGGTCGTTGGACGCCATATATCGCTCCAGGCGGTGGGGCTTGATCCCATGCTTGGCCCACACGCGGGCCACCCGCATGTGACTGACCCCGAGCTGGGCGGCCAGCTTGCGGGTGCTCCAGTGCGTCGAGCCGTCGGCCGGCGCCCGCCGCGTGGCTTCCAGGATACGGGCTTCCGTCTGCGGGGTGTGCCGCAGGGGCACTTGCCCGCGATGGCGACTGTACAACCCCGCCAACCGCTCAGCGGCAAACCGCCGGCGCCAGGTCGCCACAAAGCCGCGGCTGCACCCCACGGCGTGACACACGGCGTTCCAGGTCGCCCCCTCAGCCAGGAGCAGAATCACGCGGGCCCGCCGAGCGACTTCAGCACGCCCGGTCCGGCTCCTCGCTTGTCTGCGGAGTTCCATCCGTTCCCGTTTCGTCAAGACAATCGTCTTCTCCATGAACACGAGTATAGTCTATAAATGGGTGTTACAGTCCACTAGGATATTGTAGGACATGCGAATTGCGACGTGGAACGTCAACTCGTTGAAGGCTCGTCTCGAAAAAGTCCTGTGGTGGCTGGATCGGGCGAAGCCGGACGTGTTGTTGATGCAGGAAACGAAGCTGGCGGATACCGATGCGCCCTTCGATGCGTTCACACAAGCCGGCTACGAGCTGGCGCACCATGGTGAAGGCCGATGGAACGGCGTCGCGATCGCGAGCCGGTGCGGGATCGGCGACGTGATCACCAATTTTGGCGAGCCGTTGCAGCGGTCACAGTCGACTGACACCGGAGATGACGAGCCGTTCGCCGAGGCGCGGATGCTGGCGGCCGAGTGCGGCGGGGTGCGTATCATCAGCGTCTACGCGCCGAACGGTCGTGAGGTCGATTCGCCCTTTTATCGCGCGAAGTTGCTCTGGTTCGACAAGCTCGCACGATGGCTCGAGCGGACGAGCGCATCGCAGACAGCCTGCGTCATCGGCGGCGATTTCAACGTGGCGCCACAGGATATCGACGTGTGGGACCCGGCCGCCTGTCACGGCGGTACGCACGTGTCCGATCCCGAGCGGCGCGCGTTCGAACGGATTGTGCGCGAGGGATTCATCGATGCGTACCGCGTGCATCACCCGGAAGCAGGACGGTACACGTGGTGGGACTACCGCGCCGGCAACTTCCACAAGAACATCGGTATGCGCATCGATCATCTGCTCGTGAGTCGGCCATTGAAAGATCGCCTGGTCTGGAGCGAGATCGATCGTGAGGCGCGGAAGGGGAAGCCGTTGCCGTCGGATCACGCCCCGCTGGTCATCGACGTGGGCACCGCCGGCCATTCTTTTGATGCCGGGTGGGCATTGGCCGAGTCACGCATTGCGGCTCGCAGCGGGAAAAAGGAATGAAAGAAGCGCCGCCTCCGGAAGGTCATTTAACGCATTCCGCCCGAAACGCGCGAATCATTCGATAAACGGACCTGATACCCGTCGTACGCCCATTGTCTACCGGGTACAGGGCATGGCGGGCTGCCGGGTTAATCGGAAGTTCTGAGTGCGTCGAGTCACTGATTCCCCCTCCAAAATTAAAGCAATCCTTGTGCCGCAATGTTTCAGTCTACTGGGCGAAGCCCTAGGGGCTCACTTTGCGTATACCCGCCATCGTGTAGCCAAACTTCTCGATGTCCGCGCTCATTCGCGGCGCGTCTTCCAGCTCAGCAGGCCGGCGAGGAGGAGGGCAACGGCAAGAGTCGGGTCGAGAAGCTGTAAAAAGGCGCGGCCACCGGGAGAGTGGTAATCACAATGCAAGTATTCTTTGTACGTATTTTAACGTTTTTCACGTAGGCACATTCTTGACAAAACGTTCTGTGACTACTACATAGGAGCGCATCGCACCAGTAGCAATCGTTGAAAGTGTCCCATCCCCCGGTTCGATCGTGCCCGTCGATACAGAGACGGCGTGAATGGTCGTACGTCACTCGTAGTGGACTTCCTATTGGGTACAAGGCCCTGCGTGCTCGAACGGGACTCGGCGAGGTTGTTCATCTAACGAAGGGAGAGGCCGTCATGACGATGGAAGCACTGGAGTTGCGACTGCGGACGGTGGAGCGGCGGAATACTCGGCTCAAAATTCTTGTTCTGCTGGCCGCCATGTTTAGCCTCGCCGTGAGCCTGATCAGCCTGTCGGAGAACCTCTGGGCTGTGCCTCCTCGGCCGGACATCCACGAGACCATCAGGGCACATCGCCTCGAGATCGTCGATACGCAGGGCAAGCTGCTGGCCGTGCTCGGCCAGCTGACCGACCGCTTCCAGCAGACCAGCACCGGTCTGGCGCTTCTCTCCAATGACAAGCAAGTCCTCCGATTGGCGACGAGATCCATGAATGATGGCTCATTGGGCTCCGCGAAATTGACGGTCATCAATCCCGAAGCTGTAGAGGACGATGAACTGTTTTCAGCGGGGGTGGCTCGAAGCAGTCACGGTGTCGGATTGGTGCCGAAACTGGATCTCAATGACCGGGAGTCGAAGTACAGGATGAGTGTGGACGCGAACGGCATGAGCGTATCAGTCCACGTCGAAGAACGCTCGTATGCGTCGGCCCTTTCGCTTCGCGCTGACAAGGACCACTCGGCAACACTCAGTCTCGGCGGGCTCTTCAAACCTTTCCAGCTTCGCGCAATCGCCGACGCCGACAAACCTCGGCTCGAAGTAGAGAAAGACGGGCAGATCAAAGCGTTCGGATTCGGTTCCTAAGCAGGCGGTGAGGAGGGTTGATCGTGGGGCGTTTGCTGTGCAGTTGTCTTCCACAAAGGAGCGACACACCATGTCGGATCCAACCATTCGTGCCGAGGGACTGCTGGTCAAAATCAATCCAGGTTTGGAAGCTCCAACACTGAAGGCTCTCAAAGGTCGGCTTGGATCCGACATGCATTCGAAACGACTTTCTCAGGAACTTTTCTGGCATCACGTCACATCTAAGAAGGTGATGAATAAGAATGCCGGGAAGGTATTTGACATCGCACATGACCTGCTCGATATCCCAGGAGTCTTATCGGTTGAGCCAAATCTGGTGATCACGGAAACGAAGGAATCGAAATTCGAGGAAGAGAAGATTGATCCCAAGACGGATTGCCAATACACATGGCACATCGAACAGGTCAAGGCATGTGACGCACGTGAAAAGTTTTCTGTGACAGGGGAGGGGGTGCGGGTCGCTCATCTCGACACCGGGTACACCAAGCATCCGGAGCTCATGATAGGCACATCCGTAAGAGCAGACCTTGGCTGCGACTTTCATGATAACAAGAAAGACCCTATTGAGCCTCTGGACGATCTTAAAGAAGGTGGGCACGGAACGGCGACGGCCAGCGTCCTCGTGGGATTACCCGGCAAACAACATTCAGATAACGATCCTGCCTTTGTTGAAGGTGTTGCGCCTGGTGCGGAGCTAGTCCCGATTCGAGTCGATGACGACTTTTGGTGGACGGACCTGAACCCCGCGAAAGACGTAGCAGGCATCCGTCATGCGATACTGCATGAGTGTCAGGTGATCTCAATGTCCCGCAGTGGAAACGATTATGCTTCTTTGCGGGATGCTATCGAGCTCGCGATCTCGCACGGCACAATCGTCGTCGCTGCTGCTGGGAATTGCAAACCGTGGTGTAAAATATGGAGTCCGGCAAATTATCCGGAAGTGGTTTGTGCGGCCGGCAGCACCTTCGACATGACTCCTTGGGAAGATTCATCGCGAGGCTCTGAGGTGACGATTGCAGCCCCGGCTTGGTCCGTCTACCGCGCTCGCACGGTGAAAAAGAACAACGCCTATGCGTTTAATGTGGAACGAAGTCATGGAACTTCTTACGCTACTCCCATCGTGGCCGGCGCGGCTGCCTTATGGATTCAGCGCCATGGCGGCGCAGCGGCGCTCGCTGAGACGCTCAAAGGTCAGAAAAGAATTCCTGTGGTATTCAAGGATCTTCTTGGCAAAACCGCTCAACAGGGAAAGGACTGGGATACAACCAAGTTCGGGCCGGGGATTCTTGACTGCCTCAAGCTACTGGATGCGGATTTGCCCAAGCCGGAGCATATCCCAGCCATCGAGGACAAATTACGAACACAAGCCAACACATCCATCCGGCAAATTGCTGAACCGGCGCTTTCAGGTCGGATCGGAGTTGACGTTGATCCACGGGCGCTGCATCTTTACACTCTTGAGATCGAGGCGGAGGCAAGACGAAATCCCGAATTCGGATCTCTTCTTGAGGCGGCAACGCAGGAACTTGTAAGAGCCCAGCTCGACAGCGAGAGTTTGGCGAAAACCTTGCGGGAGGACCCGTCGATTTCGAAATCGTTGCGACGTGTACTTACGTCTTAAATTGTGCGATTCGGAGACATCGTTTCACATTTATTGAGTCTGCAATCTCGCTTTCGTATGCCGTCTGAGAACTAGGTCTGTCTGATAATGCGCGACCTGGACTCGTTCTCCTGTCGGGTCATACTGGGCCTCAACTTCATCCCAAAACGGCGTGTCGGCTTGCTTCGCGTGTAACACATCGATGGGCGATTGGCCGTTCAACGAGCCATGAGGCCGGTCCCAGTTGTAGTAGTGTTGCCACTCGGCCAACCGTAACTCCAAGTCAGGGGTCTGGGGATCTGTCACCGCCCAGAATTCCTCGCGATCGGTCTTTTGCGAGCGCTCCACCTTCCCATTCAAATGCGGAGAAGCGGGTTTGATCGGACGGAACTTCATGCAGTGGTCCATCAGCCACTGCTGCACGGCCATCGCGAAGAATTCGCGACCGCGATCCGTTTGAACCCGCTGCACGGGAAACGGCATTTCTTCGATGACGCGCTCCAAGAAGGCCAATGTGCCGGCTGCGGTGCGTCGGCTAAATACCGCTAAGACCCGGTAGCGGCTACAGTCATCGACCGCCGTGTACTGATAACACCCTGGGGCAATCTTGCACGTATCAATCTGCACACGATCTCCGGGAATGCGACGACTATACCGATGGGACGTCTTGCGGTGGACAGGACGTACGAGTTGAGGGACAGGGCTGGTAATCAGGACCTTGTGAATCGTGTCCAACGAGAGATGGAGGTTGTGGTGGCGGTACAGTTCGTTCTGAATCCGTCTGGCTCCCAGCTTCCGAGTGAGACGCAAGTCCAGGATCAAGGCCCGTTCTGGTGCGAAGATCCGTCGATTCGGGGACTGGACAGGACGACGACTGCGACTCTTAAGTCCGTCCTCACCGCTCTCGTCAAACCGACGCACCCACTTCCGAAGCGTGGGATGGGAGATTCCGCACCGTCGACACACCAGACCAGCATCACCGGTTTCCTGATAGAGCCGCACCCATCGGAATCGCCTGCGCATTTCATCGTCCATGGCGGCAGTTTAATTGAAACGATGTGTGCGAATCACACACTTAAAGGCATGTGCTGCCATTCCACCCGTGCTATACAAGGGCTCGTAGCGGCCAGGCGTGAAGTCAGCAGAATAATTCTTCTCGAACGTACGGCCGGCATACTGTCAGCTCACATGAGCTTGCCTGCGATTTATGGATAAACCTCATTGCCGGACAGAAAGTTTTCTTCAACCGTCGCATCTGATGATGTTAACCACCAACCCAGGAGTGAGAGAAAAAAGCTTCCTGGCTGAGCCTGCTTAGCGCAGGTGTATCTTCCGATTCCGTTTCGGTCTCTCCAGAAAACCATTGCTCGCGTGATCTTGAGGGCGAGGTGGCTCACGTCGACTTCTCTGCCGTCACCTTTAGCTAATGTATCGGCGATGTACACCGTATAGTGCCCCCCGTCTGCCGTTTCACAGGCGACGGCGATCGAAAACTTATCGTCCGCCCCATTATTCTTCACCGTCACGACTTTGGTTCTGTTTTGGCTTGGGGTGCGGCGTGCTGCTGTGGCGTCCTGTTTTTGAATCGTTGCATCCTGTGTCATATCTCGCCTCCATGGAGGATTTAAGACATCGGCCCGTTTAGACTCGATTCAGGAGCCCGTTGCCACTGTTTTCTACCAGGGTGCGCGACCATCCGTGACTTCAATCTTTACCTTTGTGGTCGTGACCATTCCTATTCCGCCGTATTCGACCAGAATGTCTTTGACATGGTATGTTTGAGTGTCACCTGCTTGCGGAGGCTCGGCCTGAACTATGGCGTCCTCCAACGCTTCCCCTAGCCTCACGTGTCGCCATCCCGGATTCTTTGCATCGCTGACCTTCGCTGTTCCGACGAGGATCCTACCTTGCACGATGGCCTCCCTATGAGGTGTGTGTTACGTCATGCCGGGAAGATGTTTAGAGGAGCTGACTCGTTGTTTCGGCGCTTCCATTGTTGGCCGTTTCCTACGCCTTATTGGTTAGGAAAGCAATCGCAACAAGTGTGATGACGCATTACGTAATACTTCCATTTCTGCCGATCTGGATACATCTTTTGATACCCTTGTTTCTCGTATCCGTTCCGATACGCTGATCGGATACGGTTCTCTCTTGCTGCTCCTTCCGTCCCAATTGGCTGTATTACAAGGCCGCCTGGAACAAACATCTTATCCAGCCGTTCTCCTCGGTATACATTTTGCGCCTGGTCGAAACGTCGGAACCCAGCACGAACAGCCTCAGTCATGGAGGACATCATGAACGCCTCGGTACGAGCACAAGCACGACATCACGGTCTCGACACGTTCCTACTTGGTCTGGCCATCGTCCCCCTCGGGTTTACGTTCCAAGTCGATAGCCTCACAGACGCCCCGGACGTGAATCCCGGCGACCAGGCCTGTGATGCAGGGGTGACCGGAGGAGCCGGACGATGTACTTTGCGCGCAGCCGTCATGGAATCCAATGTGGCAAGTGGGATCGACACGATCGAAGTTCCCAGCGGGATCTACAACCTGGATCCAAATCTGGGGCCTCTCATCATCACCAGCGAAGTCAAGATTCAAGGCGCCGCCGCTTCTCGACCGATTCTCGATGGAATGAATGGCACGTTAAGAACGCGGCTGATCCACGTGAGCGGGGGCGGGTACCTCGTGGCCAATCATCTGATTATTCAGAACGGCTTCAGCCAAGTCGGAGGTGGGATTGCCGTTGACGAGGGTACAGCCGAACTGAATGACCTCATGATCCGGGACAACGGCTCCTTCACAGGTGGTGGAGGTGTGATCATCAGCAGCAAGGGAACGGTCAAGATGTGGCGCAGTCCCATCTTCCATAACAGGGGAGGCGCCTTTGGGGGAGGCATCTTGAATCAAGGAACGCTCTGAGTCTTTGACTCCACCATCGCAAACAATGACTCCAACCGGTCCGGGGGCATTCGGAATGAAGGGGAGATGCACCTTCGCAACACCACCATCAGCGGGAACACCGCCCGTTCAACACTCGCGGGGACCGGCGGCATCTCTCAGGTGGGCTACGCGCAGCTGAATAATGTCACCATCGTGAATAATACCGGTGCAGGGAATTCTGCAGTCGGCAATCGCGGAGGCGGCATTCAGACGAGCAGCGGACGTGTCACGGTGCTCAAGAACCGCATCATTGCCGGCAATGATGGAGGAGGGGGACCGAATGATTGCGATGGGCCGCTGAGCCCCGAGAGTGCATACAATCTGATCGGTGACCGCAACGGCTGCGGCATTCCCTCCGGGATGGAACACACGTTTCGTCTCAATCTCGATCCGCAATTGAACGCGCTGAACAATAACGGGGGTCCCACTCAGACTCACCTGCCTACCGCAAAGAGCCCGGTCTTGAACGCCGGGTTCCCATCTACATCTACATCTACACCTTCGATGGATGACTGCGAGTTGCGAGACCAGCGAGGAGTGCCCCGATTGGGTTGCGGAGCCTGCGATATCGGCGCCGTGGAAGTCACGAGGGCCGACTTTGCCGTGGCGGGATTCGTTCTGGTCAACGCCGTCACAGACCAAGACATCAGACCTTTACGACATGGCGATACGGTCGTGTTGTCCGACGTCGTTCCCGAATTGTCTGTTCGAGCAGTGATGATGGGATCCCCCGATGGGGTGATCTTTGGCTATGATGGGAATCCGTCGGTCCATGAAGATATCGGAGCCCCGTTTTCGTTGGGCGGAGATGTCGCAGGCAACTATGCGCAAGCCCCGATCGCCGAGGGCCACCATACGCTTTCTGCCACACCGTTCAAAGTGGACGGGATGGACAAAATAGGAGGGGGCAGTCAGGTGATTGATTTCACTGTCCTGAACACCAGGGGTGCTGCCGATAAGTGGGAGATCGGCCGCATCGAGATCGAAAAGCCTGCCGACAATCTTATCCTCACGGCTCCGACCATACCTAAACTCATCGTGTCAGCGAAGCACTATTCGGACTTGAAGGTCAGCCTCAAGGAAGGCACATCGACCGAAACAGATGCCACCGATCGGATGGTCTCGCTCGGGTCGGATAGGTGGACGACCGATCTCAATGTACCCATTGGAATGCATAGGGTCACCGCCGGCGCTGTGCTATCCTGCGGTATTGCACCGGCGGCAAGAAGTGGGTGACAGACTCTCATACGTTCACAATCTTGCCCGCTGCTGCTTCCTGTACCCGTACGGATGGCAATCGTGTGAGGACCATCCCCTCCGAGGGCGTCCTGGCAGGCCAGATACCGGGCAAGCAGCATATTATGACCCCGCTGCAAAACGGTGACTTCATGCTCATCATCCTGGATGATGCTCCGGGCCTCCAGCAAAACCAAATGAGGGTGGAGGTCGATATCAATCCCAACAACGACGTAACTTGGAACAAGGCCGTTGAGGCTTGGGGCGCTTGCCGGTCCGGGTCGCAGCGTGTGGACTTGGCTGAAGCGTCGTATACGCCTGCGGGCGGCTTCGGCGTGGGAGTCATCTGTCCGCCGCTGTCGGCTGCCAACGATTTCCGATCGTCGTGCACGACGTCCGGAACCATGCTGATTAATCAGAGCACGACAGGAGAGCTTTTGCTCAGAAAGCCAGGATATTTTGGGGTCTGGTACGACGTGGAAGTCTTCGACTCATCGATCTGGTCCGCTTGGGGCGGTCGCTCCGTCCGATTTGTCTGGTGGACGGATTAAACCTCGGTCGTGCTATCCGCTGGCGCGAGCGAGTCGACCTCAATAGCCGGGAGGCGGACCCCGCTGCTGGAAAGATACCGCTGCCTCGCTTGGTGCTTCAGATGGAACGAGGAAAAATACTCGGTCCCCCGGACCTCACTGCCACACCGGACTGGGCCAAGCCGATCGTTGCCGCCGCGCTGAAGTTAAGCCGGAGCTGATTCCATCACGACTTCTAAGATCACGAATGCTTCGCCTATTCATTTCCCTAGGGGGCGGGCTGTTTGGTTTTCTGCGTGCGCGCATCGAACGGGGGAGGCTTCGACCGTGCGTTGTGCGAGCATGGGGCGCGGCCCGGTCAGCCAGCCTCTTCTTTCTACCTCGGCCAGTACATCATCACCGCCACGCCCACCAGGCATACCATCGCTCCGATCACATCGAATCGATCCGGCTCCACGTGATCGACCAACCAGCCCCAGAGAATCGAGAGAATAATGAACCAGCCGCCGTACGCGGCATAGACCCGGCCGAAGTGCGACGGCTGATAGGTCGGCACGATGCCGTACAGAATCAGTATGACGGCACCCAGCAAGCCGATGCTCCAGTGGCTGCCGTTCCGCCACCATTGCCAGACTAAATACCCGCCACCGATTTCGAACAGACCGGCGAGTACGAACAGGGCTATGGATTGTGTGATGAGCATAGAAGTCTCCAGCAGGGGAATGAGTTCATGCTCACTTAGCACGTTCGAGCGAGGGGCACAATGTGAGGAAGGGGTGGGAGGCGCGAGGCGGGAAGAGCCTGCTAGCGGTTTGCCGCCACTGCAAGCCGAAAGCCCAGGGCGTGGAGTAAGGCATCGAGACTCCTGAACTCCGGGTTGCCACGCTCCGAAAGCATGCGATACAGACTTTCTCGATTCAGTTTGGTCTTATCAGCGAGCTGCGCGACTCCCCCCTGAGCCTCCGCGACGTTGCGCAGCGCCAATAAAAATAGTTCCGGATCATCTTCTTCCAAGGCCGCATTCAAGTATTGTTCTGCTTCTCTCGGGTCCTTTAAGCTTTCAATGAGATTCGGTTGATACCCTTTGCTCTTTTTCATGGCCGCCTCCTGTAATCCGTCCAATACTGCTTGGCCGTCTGGATATCTTTCGTTTGGGAGCTCTTATCTCCTCCGCAAAGGAGCAACACGATCATGGTTCCTTCTTCCGCGAAATAAACCCGGTAACCAGGGCCGTAATTGATTCGAAGTTCCTGAATGCCATCACCTACGCCATGGCAGTCGCCGAAATTTCCCAGACTGACCCGGTCCAACCGTACCCGAATCTTCGCGCGAGCTTTGAGATCCCGGAATGAGGATAACCATTCGGTAAATGGCTCCCGGCCCTCTGTGGTGATATAGATTATGAGCTCTTTCGGCGAGGCCTCCAGAGAAATAAAGTGTAGCTTATAAGCTACACTTTAGCAAGGAGCAGTCACCGTGCGGTTGTCACCGGAGTGATCACGCAGGAACGCCGACAGCCAGTCCACCGATTCTTTGGTTCAATTTCTCGCTTCTCATCTCCAGCCGGGGCACTCCTGTGACTCCTACTGCGCCCGTCGAACGAGGTCCTTCTAAGGGCGCGCGTTCCGTGAGCAAGGGAGTCATAGGAGTGTCCCGCCTCCACCTCTTGACCCTGTTTCTCCCAGGCCCGTACAATGACGCGATTCCTGGGCCTCATACACGATCTCAACAGGACCTTCGGCCCCGTCTTCGGGGTTGAGTCATAGATACATGCGGGTTGAGTACACAAAGGGCGAGCGGGCGTCGCGCGAGCTGATCATGCTCCAGCGCCAATCGTCCGAGGCTGCCGCCGGCCGGAAGATGAAGGTCATGCTCATCTTTCCGCCCGACTGGTTTCCGTCCGAACCCTATCTGAGTCTTCCATCCCTTACCGCCGTCCTCCGCCAAGCCGGGCATCAGGTCGTTCAAAAAGACATCAATCTCGAGATGTGGGATTGGTACTTCAGCGAGGGTTTTCTCAAGAAAGTCTTGCGCAAGGTGCCGCAGCAGCTCGATCGCCTGAGAAAGTTGGCCAAGAAGCGCGAGCTGGAGGACTGGGAGCAGGATCTGCAGCTGCAGCTCTGCGAAGTGAGCCGGCAGCGGATCGACGAATTGATTAAAAAGTCGGAACAGGCCAAGGCGATCATTCGTGGAGAAATATTTTACGAAATCGATCAGTTAGAGTGGGCAATTCAAGTGTTTCGTGAGGTCACGGCGGTGATCTCGCTGGTGTATGCGCCGGCGCGGATCTGCATGCCGCCGATGGAGACCAATCTCTCTTACAAGGTGTTCATTTCCAGCGAAGTCATCGAGGCCGTGAATGACACCCAGGTGAACATCTACCGCGATGTGTTTGATCAACTGGTGAAGCCGGCGATCGAGGCGGAGCAGCCGGACGTGATCGGCATCTCGATCGTGTTGCAGCAGCAGATGTTTTCCTCGATGACGTTTTGCGCGCTCATCAAGCAACACTTCCCCCATATTCATGTGACGATCGGCGGCAACACGGTCACGCGGCTGCGCGACGTGCTCCCGCAGTCGCCGCTGTTCCAATACTTCGACAGCGCCGTGGTCTATGAAGGGGAGACGGCATTCGTGCAACTCGTGTCGGCGGTGGGAGCGAAGCAGAGCCTAGCCGACGTGCCCAACACCATCTATAAGGATGAGGCCGGCGTGCATGTGTCCGCGACGAGTTTCGCCGAAGACATGCAGACCCTGCCGCCGCCGGATTTCGACGGGCTACCGCTGGAGAAATATTTTGTCCCGACCAAAATCCTGCCCTACCTGGCGACGCGCGGCTGTTATTGGGGGCGTTGCGAGTTTTGCGATCACGGCGAAGGCTACACGGCGGGCTACCGATCCAAGAAGATTCAAGACGTGCTGGCGGAGATCACCTACCTGCGCGACAAGTACGGGGCTCGGCATTTTCACTTCACCGATGAGTCCTATCCTCCGGCCCTCTTCCGGAAGCTCGCGCGCGGCCTGATCGAAACCAACATGGGGATCGTCTGGACGACGCACATGCGGTTCGAGAAGAGCTTGCTGGAGGATCAGGTCTGGCAGGATGCGAAGGAGTCCGGCTGCAAGTATCTGCACTTCGGCTACGAGTCGGGCAACGAGCGGGTGCTCAAGCTGATGGACAAGGCTACGACGACGGCTATCATGACCGAACATCTCAAGCGCACGGCGGAAGCCGGCATCTGGAATCACTGCATGGGGTTCTTCGGCTTTCCCGGCGAGACGCGCGAGGAAGCCTGGTCGTCGGTGCAATTCCTGGAGCAGAACAGAGATTACGTCCATTCGCTCGGCTTCGGCACCTTCGATCTGGGCCGGCACAATCCCGTGGCAAAGAATCCGGAGAAGTTCGGCGTGACGGCCTACAAGAATCCCGAATGGGACCTCGCGCTGGATTATTACTTCACGGTGAAGCAGGGCTTGAGCATCGAAGAGGCGGAACGGGTGTTCGAGGAATTCGAGCGGAACCACAACCCGGGCTGGGACCTGCGGCTGTTCATCCGCGAATATATCTTTCTCTACATCGCACGCTTCGGATTGCAGAAACTGCCGGATCTGCAGTATCGCTCGGCAAAAATCATCGGGGCCTCGCCTACGCTCGCGGGGAAAATGTAGGCGCATGAAACGTGACGCGTGAAACGTAAGGCGTAACACGCAAGATGGATCAAGGCAGGGCGGTATGAAACATAAAGTGCTAGCGGTTCATCCGAAACTGTACTGTTCACGTTTCACGAAAGATATCCATGAGTAGTACTGGTCTCGTTCAAATCGACGGCCTGACGCCGATCAAGCAAGAAGATCGGAAGCAGTCGAAGGTCATGTTGCTGTTTCCGCCCGAGTGGGTGCCGACGGCGCCGTATCTGGCCTTGCCGATGTTGACGGCCGTGTTGCGCGAAGCGGGGCATACCGTGGTGCAGCGCGACATCAACATCGAGATGTACGACCACTTCTTCAATATGGAGTTTTTGATCTGGGTCAAGGGCCGCCTGGGCATGCACCTCAAGCCGCTCCAGGACAAGGAAAAGGCCGGCACGTTGACGGAGGTGGAAGCCCATCAAAAAGCCGTGCTGGAGCAGGCCTATGCGGTGGATGTCTTCGATCTTGCGGAGCGGGCCGAAGATGCCAAGTTGGTCGTGCGCGGTGAGCGGTTCTACGAGGCTGAAAAACTTGAGCGTGCACTGAATACGTTTCGTGAGGCAATGCAGTATATCTCCGCCGCCTACTATCCGGCCGCGCTCGTGTTTTACCCCATGGAAAGCAATCTGGGATACCGGCCCGGCGTGTCGAAGGAAGTGTTTGCCTGCCTCGACGATGAGCAGGTGAACGTCTATCGCGACATCTGCAATCAACTGGTGCTGCCGAGCGTGAGCAAGGAAAAGCCGGCGGTAATCGGCATCTCCATCGGTACGCAAATGCAGCTGATGGCCGGCCTCACGTTTTGCAAGATGATCAAGGAATGTTTCCCCGAGATTCGCGTGGTGGTCGGCGGTAACGTGGTGACGCGGCTGCAGGAGGAATGGGCGCATCACGAGCGGTTCTTCACGGAGGTGTTCGACGCGGCCATTTTGTACGAAGGCGAGCATGCGCTGCTCTGGTACCTGGAGGCCGTGAACGGCCAGCGGGCGATGGAGCAGGTGCCCAATCTCATGTATCGCGATGCGGACGGGGTGAAGCAGAGCAAAGAAGTCTACACGGAGAAAACGTCGGCGCTGCCGCTGCCGGATTTTGACGGCCTGCCGCTGGATCGCTACTTCGTCCCGGAGCGGATCATTCCGTACCTTGCGACGCGCGGATGCTACTGGGGCCGGTGCACGTTCTGCGATCACGGTCAGGGCTACTTCGACCAGTATCGCGGCATGAGCGCGCAGCATGTGGTGGACCAGGTCACGGCGTTGCGTGATAAGTACAACTGCCGCCACTTCCTCTTTTCCGATGAGTCGTATCCGCCTGCGTTGTTCAAGAAGGTGTCCCAGTTGCTCGTGGATCGAAACGTCGGCATCAAGTGGACGACGTTGATCCGTTTCGAGGAAACCCTGCAGGATCAGGCGATTTGGGATCTCGCGGCGAAGGCCGGCTGCTGCACGTTGTACTATGGCATGGAGTCCGCGAACGAGCGCGTCCTGAATCTCATGGACAAACATGCGCGGAAGAGCGTGATTCAGAACAATCTGCATCAGGCGGCTAAAGCGGGGATCTGGAACCACGTAATGGCGTTCTACGGGTTCCCCGGCGAGACGCGCGACGAGGCGCTGGAGACGAGGCAGTTCGTCATCGACAATCAGCCGGTGATCCATTCGGTCGAGCTGTTTTATTTCGTGGCCTACCGCCACACACCGATGGTGCGGAATCCGGACAAGTTCGGCATCACGATTCATAAGCAGGAGGAATACGACCTGCCGCTGGATTACTATTACACGCTGAATGAACCGGTGGGTATTTCCTGTCTCGACGCGATGCAGCTCTGCGAAGAGTTTTATAAGAACGACTTTCAGCCCTGGGCCGTGCGGGTCAACAGTCGCGAGCACGTGTTCCTGTATATCTCCAAGTTCGGCACCAACAAGCTGCCGCAGATTTATGCGGCGACGAAGGACGGCGCGGCGACCGAAGGCGTGTCGGGGCTGGTGACCTGGCCGATGGCCGTCGCCGAAGGAGCGGGCGAGAAGGATGGGGAGACGACGTTGTCGAGGGTGGTCTCCCACGGCGTCGAATAACCGGATGATGAAAACGCCATCTCACGGCGTTCTCGGCTCGTCAAAATCCTCAACGTACCCCCGAGGGTGCGCCTCCGGTTTTGACTCGCCTGCGGCCTTGTCAGATGACGTTTTGATCATCCGGGGGATATAACTTTTCCCGAGGCACCTTACGAGGCGTGATGGTCATTGGCTGCCTGCTCAGCTTTCAGTAACGAGAAGAGCAGGGAGTATGAGGCCTCGACGAGACAGGTCATCTCCTCGGCTTTCGTATAAGCCTGCATGTATTTCTTGGGGTTGTTCGTGAGATTGGCAAAGCGCTGGGGGGTCCAGGTGTGGAGTAGGGCGTCGCGCTGCCGGTTGAGTTGTTCGAGGGTATAGGGCTGCGAGAGTGCGAAGAGTTCTAGTGCGTCGGTGAGGCGTTTCTCGGTCATGTCATGGAGTCTGGCAAGTCGACAATGACCCTGTCAATCTCACGCGGGTTGCCCCAGCGGCGATAGGCGAACCGGTTCACCATGCCCACCACTCTCCCGATTTTTCAACCGACCCCGATCTTCAAAGATCGCACCGACTATCGGCAGGTGCTGATCAGGGAAATGGACGCGGGGAAAATTCCGCTGAGCCTGGGTCGTGACTGCCCGGTCAAGTGCGAGTTTTGTTACGAGCTCGACCACTCCTACCGCGAAACGCTCGATCCCCCGAAAACCAGCGATGAGGATTGGAAGTTTATCCTCGAGTACATCAGCCGGAAACCGACTGACCCCACACAGTTCTGGTGTCTCGGCGGCAACGAGTTCATGGAATGGACCGATCTGTTTCTCCATCCCAAGGCGATGGAGTGGGTCGAAGACTTTCTCAAATATACCGACAAGAGCATTCAGTTTTTTACCGTCGGCTTTGTGCATGTGCCCAAGATCCATCAACTCGCGGCGCAATATCCTGGCCGGATCAACTTTGAATTGTCGGTCATTACGCTCAGCGACTACCGGCAGCGGTTGATGCCGCATGCGCCGTCTATCAAGCATCTCATGAAGGTGTTGGATGGACCGGCTGTGTCGTCCGCGAACTTCTACGCCTTCGACCAGTACACGATGTCGAAGGACGCGGCGACGATTTCCGCGATCAATCAGCAATGTGTGCTCTGGATGGGGACACTCACGCCGGTGCGGGGACTCAAAGAGGAGACGGCGTCCCTCATGCGACAGGGCCGGAAATTTTTGCCCGATGAAGCGACGCGGATCTATCACTTGGGCTTGCCGAATCTGCAGACCATTCATACTGAGTCCTACGCCACGGCGTTCTTGAGCCGTCGCCGCATCGTGAGCCTGTTCGATTCGTTGGAGTTGGAAAAGAAGGATACGGTGGTGATGGCGGGGAGTGTCCACAAGATCCTGACCATGTTCCGGAAGAATCGCGCGAAGTTTCTCTATGTGCCCAATGCGTTGCTTAGCGGCGATTCGGATTGCACGGTGCTCCTGACCTTCGATGACATTGCGCGGCGGTTGACGAAGGAGAAAGTCATCCACGTGCCCAAATGCATCATGCAATCGGGGCGCGGCCCCTATACCGATATCACCGGTGTGAGTCTGGAGCAGTTCACGAAGAAGACCGGCGTGCGCGTGAAGGTGCTGCACAAGATCGATACCCGCTTCGCCAATCAGCAGCTCTACCGCCACGGCTCACTGCAGAACTTTGTCGAGCAATACCTCAACAATCCGTTGAGGGATGCGTATGAGGCCATCCCCCGTCCCGTCTAGTGGCCTGTAACGTGTAAATGGGAGTATCATCGGGCCTCTGGAGGGCGTGATGAAACTGACCACACGCGAACGCATGGAACTGCAGCGGCAAGCGGGGGCACGGAAGGGACGCGCCGATCAGGC
>JADYYH010000100.1 GCA_020853775.1 Nitrospira sp. | reverse complement strand
GCGTTCGGTTTCTCGACAGTTCGGCGCTCGGAACACTGGCGTTACTGACGCAAAGCCTCAGTGCGAACCGGAGCACGATCGGTCTCCTGAATCCCCAGAGTTACGTCAAAGAAATCCTGACCCTGGCCAACCTGCATCAACTGCTGCCGGTCTACCATTCGGAGCAGGAGGCGCTGACTGCAAGCCGTTTGCCGAAAGCCGGGTAGGGAACGCATCGGGAGCATCACACGTGGCTGAACCTGCACGACATATCGAGCCGCCCTCCGTCACTGACCATTCCGCGAAACCGACCCCGGTCATTCTGCTCGTCGACGACGATGAGATCACGCGGACCGGGATGGCCGGACGATTGAAACGCTTGGGGTGCCGTGTTATCGAAGCCGGCGACGGGACCGCTGGCTTGTCCGCCATCCGTGCCCAGCGTCCGGATCTGGTCATCCTTGATTGGATGATGCCGGGGATGGATGGACCCAGCGTCTGCGAAGCGATCCGGGCGGATCCTGAGCTGAAATCCAGCCAGGTCGTGCTCATGACGGCACACGACCGGCCCGAACAGATTGCCGAAGGGCTCTCCCGCGGGGCCGACGACTTTTTGAGCAAAGCGGCCAGCAAGCAGGAAGTGTTGGCGCGGGTGCACGCCAACCTGCGATCCAGCGCCCTGATCCGCGAACTCGAACGTACCCGTGACGATCTTGATCGTTCGCACACACTGCTCTCCACCAAACAAGCCGAACTGGAGAGCGAACTGCAGTCGGCCGCGGATTTCGTCCGGGCGCAATTGCCCCTGCCCGGCATACCGGCCGCGGGAATCAGCATGCAGTGGGCGTACCAGCCATCCCTCGCCTTGGGTGGAGACCTCTTTCAAGTCAGCTCCTGGGGCGCCGATGCCCTCGGGCTCTACATTCTCGACGCCTCGGGTCACGGGGTGGCCGCAGCCTTGCGCGCCGTGGCCCTGATGAGTTTCCTGCGCGAAGACAATCTCGCGAAAGCGGTCGGGAGTCTCGATCCGGGAGCGATCATTTCGGAAGCGAACCGGCTGTTTCCGCTGACGCAGGACGGAGAATATTTCACATTATGGGTCGGGCGCCTCGACCTCTCCTCACGCATGCTCTCCTACGCCACCGCCGGCCATAGCGGCGCGTTCCTGCAGGCCGCCGGCGATGGGTCCCGATGGCTGTCCATGGCCAGTCTTCCGTTAGGATTCGACCCGCACACGGTGTTTGAAAGCATGCATACGCCGCTTCTCTCGCTGGATCGTCTGTATTTGCTGAGCGATGGCATCTATGAAGCTCCGTCGCCGACAGGGGAACTCTGGGGCCGAGACCGCCTGCAAGCGACGTTGGAAGCGTACCGGAGCCATAGTTTGGGACAAAGCATCGCCGATACCATGGCCACGGCCCGCCAGTGGCTGGCCGGTGACATTTTCCCGGACGACGTCGCCTTGTTGGGTCTGGAGATGCTGGAAAGCCCCGCGTCACAAAAGGAGAGGGTGTGATGGAGGCTCAAGCGGTCATGGATCTTTCCGCAGCGTTGGATCGTTTGGACGGGGACCAGGAACTCTTTCTGACCCTCGCCGGGCTCTTTGTCGAACGCTCGGGGCAGGCACTTAACGCGCTCCATACGGCACTGGCCGCGCAGGACATTCCCGTGCTGGCCAAGGAGGCGCACAAATTAAAAGGGTCGGCCATGGAGTTTTGTGCCCGTCCGGCTGTCGCCGCCGCCGCACATCTTGAAGAAGCTGCCAGAAAGGCTGCCGTACAGGATATCTCGGCAGCGGCCGAGCAGGCTCGGACGGAGGTCCAACGACTGACCGCCGCGCTGGTGGAGATCATGGAGAAAGGGTTTCCCTCATGACCGGTCACGCCGCATCGCCCACGATGCTGGTCGTCGACCCCTGTGCCGAGACCTGGGCTCTCGTAATGGAACAGGCCAAGCTCCGTGGGATTTCGGTCCTTACGGCACCCGATCCTCAGGTAGCAGTGGCGATGCTCGATATGACGACGCCCGATATTCTCATGACGGATCTGTTTCAGCCGAATCAGGGCGGCCTCCGATTGATCCGCGACATCCGCATACGGTCTGCCAAAACCGTGATCATTGCAAGCGGGGAGTCCGAGCATGGTGCCACGGTACTCGAGGTCATACGCGCGGGCGCGGGAGACTATGTGCAGAAGCCGGTGCTCGCGGAAGAATTAGGCTTGGCGCTGGATCGGGCACTCCGACAGATTCCCTCGACGGTGGAACACGTCCCTGGCCTCGAACAGGTGGACTACCGTCTGGTATTGGGCACCAACCCCGATCATGTCGAAGCTTGTGTGACCTGGTTGATCCAGCAGACCGCCCTGACGCTTCCCGAGACACAGCGCCTGCACCTCCGCACCACGTTGATTGAACTCATCGTCAATGCCGTGGAACACGGCAGTCTTGAAATCTTGTACCAGGAAAAACACGAGGCATTGAGCACCGACCGGTTTGAGACGTTGATTGCGGAGCGCCGTCGCCACCCGCGGTTTGCCAGGCGGCGTGTCGTGGTCCAGGCTTCGTATGACAAAGATCGCCGTCGCCTCCGTTATGCCATTACTGACGAGGGAAAGGGCTTTGCCTGGAGCCGCTTTCTCACCACAGCGGAGCAACCCTGCGACAGTCGTCAGGCCAATGGGCGGGGGGTGTTTCTCGCCAAAGCGTTTTTCCCCGACCTGACGTACAACGAGCGCGGAACCGAGGTGACGTTTTCGGTGCCATTGCCGTGAGCCGCCCTCTCATAACGACTGCAGCTTGACGCGCCTCCTGCTCGCGGTTTATCTTCCCCTCGCTGATTCCATGGACATCTGAGTATCCACTTACGAGGCTCTCTATGACTCGTCTCACGCGACCGGTTTTACTTCTCACGCTCTGCGCGTTGTCGGCTGGTTGTAGCAGCGCCGAGTGGGTGCATCCCAACCGGCCGAAGGATCAGTTCACCCTGGACTATAACAAGTGTCAGGCGGACACCATGCGCGACCCGAAACTGCAGCAGGGCATTCAGCTCCTGATCATCCAGGCAACCGAACGCTGCGTGCAAAAACAGGGGTGGCGCCTGGTGGAAAAAGAGTAGCCCACTCGCGAGTGCCCATCCGCAGAGTGTCACCCGTGCCGGATGAGTCGGTACCCACATCCCGCTGTGACACACGTTCCCGATTTTCACCCCAGTCGTCTTCGCGTCCTTTTTGTTGACGGATGGACCAAGGTTCGTTATGTAATGAACTGGTCGACCATCCATCATCCGCCGCCGTACAGGAAACCATGCCATGACACGCATCGATCTCATTGCCGGAGCACGCCCGAATTTCATGAAAATTGCGCCGATCATCGACGCGTTGAACGCCGCGCGGTCGCGGGGGAGCCACCTTCGTTTTCGCCTCATCCATACAGGACAGCACTACGACCGGGCCATGTCGGGCAGCTTCTTCGAAGAACTGGGCATCCCTGATCCGGACATCAATCTGGAAGTCGGGTCCGGCACGCAAGCTGAACAAACGGCCGCCATCATGATGAACTACGAGAAAGTGCTGGCGAAAGACACCAGTCAGCTTTGCCTGGTCGTCGGCGATGTGACCTCGACCATGGCCTGTTCGATCGTGGCCCGTAAAATGGGGATTCCTGTGGCCCATGTGGAAGGCGGCATCCGCTCGAACGATTGGACGATGCCGGAGGAGATCAATCGCGTCGTCACTGATTCCATCACCAACTGGTTCTTCACAACGAGTGACAGGGCTAACGACAATTTACGCCGGGCAGGTGTGGGAGACGACCGCATTTTGTTCGTCGGCAATACCATGATCGATACGCTGCTCAAACACGCGGAACGGTTGCGGCCTCCGGCCTGCTGGAGCGCTCTCGGCCTGAAACCGAACCACTACTTTGTCGTGACCTTGCATCGCCCGGCAAACGTGGATGGCGAGCAGCACTTACTGGGCCTGCTGCGGGCCATTGCGGAGGGTACTCGAGGATTGCCGGTGGTCTTTCCGGTTCACCCGCGAACCGCCAAGAATCTCCGCGAAGGGGGGCAGGCGCTTCCGTCGATGCACTATGTCGATCCGTTGGGGTATTTGGAGTTCAACTATCTGGTGAAACATGCCAAGGGTGTGATCACCGATTCAGGCGGCATCACTGAGGAAACCACGGTGCTTGGCGTTCCCTGCCTGACCTTGCGGGATAACACCGAACGCCCCGAAACGGTGACGATCGGCACCAACGAACTGATCGGCACCGATCCTGCGAAACTGGCGCCCGCGTTGCAACGATTGATGGCAGGGCAGTGGAAGAAAGGCGCGATTCCTCCGCTCTGGGACGGGAAGACGGCCGAGCGCATCGTGGAACAGTTAGAAAAGCTGCTAGCCTGATGGAGAGTCCATCCAGGTCATCTAGGGAATCTCTGATTTATTCGCGCCGCGCGATATGGTAAGGGAGAGCACAGCACCCTGAGGGAGGCGCGCCCATGGAGCAGCAGACGTTTGCGGAGGTTTCGTTTGAACGGTATCGCAAGG
>JADYYH010000099.1 GCA_020853775.1 Nitrospira sp. | reverse complement strand
TTCACCTGGTCGGCTTCGAGGTAGTCATCGACATCGACGACGCCGGCCGTCGTCTCGAACAGTCCGCGGACCTCTCGCGCAATCGCCCTCTGCCGCTCGTAGTCGGGCCCATAGATCTCCGCCACCAACACAGATTGCACCGGCGGGCCGGGTGGCACCTCCAGCACTTTCACGTTCGCTCCGAAGGGCCGCCCGATATCCTGCACCGCGGAACGAATCCGTTGCGCGATGTCATGGCTTTGGGCCTTCCGTCGTTCTTTGGCGACCAGATTGATTTGAATGTCGGCCTCGTACGGCTGGTCGCGCAAATAGTAGTGCCGCACCAGTCCGTTGAAATTGAACGGCGAGGCCGTGCCGACATAGGCCTGGTAATCGCGGGTCTCCGGAATCGTACGCACATACTGCGTCAAGGCCTTCGTCACCCGGGCCGTTTCCTCCAGCGTCGTGCCCTCAGGCATATCGATCACCAGCTGCAGCTCGCTCTTGTTGTCGAACGGCAGCATCTTCACCACCACCGCCCGGGTATAGAACAGCGCAATCGACCCAACCAGCAACAGCGCAATGACCGCCAACACAAGATAGG
Source organism: Nitrospira sp. (assembly GCA_020853775.1). GTDB lineage: Bacteria > Nitrospirota > Nitrospiria > Nitrospirales > Nitrospiraceae > Nitrospira_A. Next base: position 2,590 of record JADYYH010000099.1, on the reverse strand, counting down.
CCATGACCGGATGCGACAGCACCGGAGCCAGGAGCCGTTGATACAGGCGATAACTGCGGCTGCCCTCGAACGATTCGTGATCGACCCCGGCCATGTGCACACCGGGCCGGTAACAGGTCTGACAGAACCAGGGAATGACGATGAACGCGACGAGCAGAGACACGAACATGGCAATCGACGCATTCACCGGAATGGGCCGCATGTAGGGCCCCATCAAGCCCGAGACGAACGCCATGGGCAGGAGCGCGGCAATCACCGTCAGGGTGGCAAGAATCGTCGGGTTGCCGACCTCGTCGACGGCAAACAGCGAGGCTTCACGGTGCGGGCGAAGCCGAAGCGTGAGATGCCGATAGGTGTTCTCCACGACCACGATGGCGTCATCCACGAGTATGCCGATGGAAAAGATCAACGCGAACAGCGTCACGCGATTGATGCTGTAGCCGATCAGCATGGAAATGAACAGGGTCAGGGCGAGCGTGAGCGGAATCGCGATGGAGACCACCAGTGCGGGGCGCAACCCCAGTGTCAGTCCGAGAAACACCACGACGGCGACCACGGCGATCAGGAGATGCCAGAGCAGCTCGTTGGCCTTTTCATCGGCGGTGTCTCCGTAATCGCGCGTGACCGTCACCCGCACATCGTCGGGAATCAGGGTTCCTTTGAGTTCCTCCACTTTTCGAATGACGCCCTGCGCAATCGTCACGGCGTTGGTGCCGGCCTGTTTAGCAATCGCCACGGTAACCGCCGGGGATTCCGGCGAGGTACGTTCCTCGTGACGCGTCTCTCGCAATCCCTCCTGCGATTCACGCTTCACCAGCGACGAGCGACCTTCCCCCGGTCCCTCGCCATGCCACACATAACTGGTCGCTTCGGTCGGACCATCGGTCACCTCGGCCACCTGGCGAAGGTACACCGGCCGTTGTTCGTTGACGCCGACGACCACCCCCTCCAGGTCCTCTTTCGAGCGGATGAACCGGCCGGTCTCCACCAGAAAACTTTCATTCCGGCTTTCGAAGCGGCCGGTGGGCAACGCGAGGTTTTCGCCCTGGATGACGCCGGCAACCCGCAGCGGGGTGAGGCCATAGGCCTTCAGGCGTGAGGGATCGATCTGCACACGCAACTCCCGGCCGCGACCGCCCACCACGAAACCAGCGGCAGTGCCGGGGACCTTCTTCGCATCTTCCAGGACCTGATCGCCCAATTGCCGCAACTGAAAATCCGTATACCGTTCACTGGACAGGGTCAGGGTGACGATCGGCACATCGTTGACATCCCTCGGTTTGACTTGAAACGGCTGAGCGCCGGGCGGCAGCAGATCCTGGTTCGACATCAATTTGTCGTAGAGATCCACCAGACTCTGCTCCATCGGCTCGCCGACATAAAACCGGACAATGATCAACGCCCCGCCGGGACGGGAGATGGAGTAGACATATTCAACGGTCTTGATTTCGGACAGCTTGCGCTCGATGGGCTTGGTGAGTTGCTCTTCGACCACCTTGGCGGAGGCCCCGGGAAACGGCAGCCAGACGTCGGCCATAGGCACCACGATCTGCGGCTCTTCTTCGCGCGGGGTCAGGACAATGGCAAACAGCCCGAGCAGGAGACTGGCGATGATGATCAATGGGGTGAGTTTGCTGCCGACAAACAGCGCCGCGAGGCGGCCGCTGACACCGAGGGGAGCCGGGGAGTGAGGGGGAGCTGATAGCATATGGCTTATAGCCTATGGATGGGATTTGAAACCATTCGACAGATCAGCCTGTTTTCTCTCCTGCCATAAGCCATGCGCTATAGGCTCTTTTGGCGAGTCACGATCCCTGAGGCGGCGATGCCACCGCCGTCATATCCTGCACCAACGCGCCGTCCCTGCCCTTGGCCCCGTCCACGATGACTCGCTCACCGGCGTCTACGCCGGAGAGGACTTCAACCCCCTGCTCCAGCGTACGGCCGATCTTGACCCATCGAAGACGAGCCACCCGGTCGCTTCCGACCACGAACAGGCTGGCCAGCTCACCCCGCTCGATGAAGGCGGACTTCGGGAGGAGCAGCGTCGTGCTCATCCCTTTCTCCAGGCGGAGCCGACCGAACATTCCCGACTTGAGCCCGCCCGTCCTGGGAAGATCCACTTTCATCGTGAAGGTATGGGTTTGCGGGTCCCCGGCAGGAAGAATCTGCGACACCTTCCCCTTGAGGGGATCGGCGCCCAACGCATCGATCACGACCGGGACCGGCGACCCGACCGACACAACCCGCACATCGCTTTCGGCCACGGTCGCTTCCAGCCGGAGTTGTTCGGGATCTTCCATCTTGAGCAGCGGCTGCCCGGGGGAGGCCAGTTCCCCGATCTCAACCTTCTTCTCCGTGATCACACCATCGAACGGCGCTTTCACGATCGTGTAGCTCAGCTGCGCCAGGACAGCCTTGCGAGCGGCTTCGGCCACCCGCAGCCCGCGCGTGGCATTCTCCAACTCCTGCTTGGACACCGCATCCTTCCGGTAGAGGTCTTCCATCCGGGTCTGGTGCGCGTTGGCATTGTCGAGCTCAGCCGTCACCCGGGATAACTCGGCCTGCAAGTCACGATTGTCGAGCACCA
>JADYYH010000098.1 GCA_020853775.1 Nitrospira sp. | reverse complement strand
GGCTCGCTCCTCGCGGCCTCAACATACTGTTTCAAGTATGCCTCGACCTCTCGGAGCTCCGCGCGCCCGTCTCGCGTGGCGTCTTGGCGGTTTCGTCACGAACTCTCGTGAATAATGCGGGTTAGGGAGAGGCCCCTTCACCTACACCCATCCTAAGCACTTTAACTTGCTGGGAAAACAGTCTTTCTTGCCCCCGGCCGGCCTGCGCCCGGAGGAAATTTCTTCTGTTCCACAAGCCGGAGGCTCAATCCCGGCGCAAACCAACCGATACAGTATCCACGAAGGACGGAAAGTGGCCCTGAAGGGGGCATCATTCCTGTGGTAGGAACGGCCGTCGCTTGAAGCTGTGGATCGCGTAGGATGGGTGATCTATGACACGTTCCTCCTGGTCGTCTTCGAATCCGCTACCGGACAACCTTCGCCAGAGCTTGAAGGACCTTCGTCACGGCCTGCTCGGCCTGCACAAATCCCTGATCGTCTCCGAACAGGTCACGTATGAACGCATTTATGGACGCATCTCCTCGGCCGGACAGCTGCTGCAGCTTGTCATGAACGATCCCTGGTTCGCCTGGCTTCACCCCTTGTCGCATCTCGTCGTTCGCATCGATGTCGTGCTGGAAGACCACGAGGACACGACGATCGAAACCGCGCAGGACCTCCTGTTGGAAGCTCGCCACATGCTGCGCCCGTCTGAAGAAGGCGACGGATTCGAACGGAGCTATTACGAAGCCTTGCAGCGGACTCCGGACGTCGTACTGGCCCATGCCAGCGTCAAAAAACTGCTCAGCACCGCGGCCACTGCCGCCTCCGCGGCTGCCGCCTGACCGCCTGAACCGTCTCCATCAAAAGAGCGGATGGTGCGGGGAAGAAGAGAAGGGCGCCGAGCGCGGCGCATCACCTCGATTTCCCAGAAACCGCCACCCCTGCTTGTCTCGCACGAGATAATGCACCTCTTGAAACCAGCTATCCAGCGTGACGCGCGCGCCTGATTGCACGTCAGCGCCATACAAGCCACCGGTACAGGTCAATTCGACGCGCAGCCCCTCCTCGGTGCGCAGGATTTTCATCTCCGAAAAGAGATGCGTCGAGGACAATGTGCGATAGTGTTCGAATACCTCACCCCAGATGCGTTGGACATCCTCCACGTGCAGCCCGTGATAGTTGTAGCCCGGGGCATAAAACTGCATCAACACCGTGAGATCCCGTTTCTCCAAGGCCTGTTCTGCGCGATCAAATGCCGCCAACACCTCCTGCATCGTGGGATCGGCACGTACCGCCTTGGCGCCGCTGACGGTGGTCCCGCTTTCGCGCGTCACGGTCATGTCTGGAAGCACGTGCACGGCCGCTTGACCTGACGAGACTTGCGCCATCATGGCCACAGCAAAGATCCAGAGAACCGTCCGCCACAGCCCGGCGGCCCGTCGCTTCATCCCCATCGCCTGTCCCTCTCGTGCGTGCATCGTCACTCCTCTCTTCACCCCATCGGCTGCCATCTCTCAGCATAGGGATACATCCTTATCGAGGACTATGCAACGCCGATACCGATTGCGGTGAATGATGCGGGCGAGACATTTCCGAATGATCCCTGGCCGAGGCCTACCGGGTTGCCGTCAAAGGCGACTGTCCTCTCTCTATTCTGTGGCACGACGCCACAGGACTAGGCCGCTATTGCGCCGCGTCACCACCGATTCTCCATCACAGGGACGCTGGTTTTGTACTTTTGCTTTGGCCGACGAGACCTGAACGTTAGACTACAGTGGCGACGCAACCATCAGCTGACAGAGACAGAAGATACAGGAGCGGGAATGCCATCGTCGAGGAAACGGCTGCTCGCAAGTGCACTCGGCTATGCGCTCATGGCGGCCGGCACCGGCCTCGCGGACGAGATCCCCCACCAGCGAAGCATCGCACTCATCGACAAGGCCTGGGCAGTGCGCCTCGACATGACCGGCTTTCGCATTCAAGCAGATGGCGTCAAACCGGACAACCGGCGCTATCTCCTCGCGAGCAACGATGCAACCGCCATGCAGCTCTCCGTCACGCTGGAGGCGGTCTCCGGACAGGCCACGGAGCAGGGCTGCCTCGCACATCTGAATCGTATCGCACGCACCGCTGCCGCACCATCCACTTCGGGACCGACACGAACCGAGATCAATCAGGTCCCCCTATTCGAGTATCTTCTGCGTGAGACCGGCGGCCAAGGGACAGATCACCTTCACCTCTTTGCCTGTGCAAGCAAGGAGAACGTCTACACTGACATTCATCTCACACAAAGCGGCTCGGCAACCGGCGACGGCTCACACCTGCGGACGGTGCTGGAAAGCTTCTCCATCGTCATCGCGGCACAGGCCGGCAGCCTGGATTATTTTCGAGCAGGGAGCGCGCCGTATCTGCAGGGACACTTCAAGCAAGCGATCCGCCAGTATGAACTGGCCGTCGCCCTCGAACGGGCGAACCCCACCCTGGACAAGGCCCTTTGGCGTCTGCTCGTCCATAACCTGGGCGTCGCCTATTGCAGAACCGGCGATCTTGCGCGCGCCAAAACGACGATCGAGTATGGGCTCTCGCAAGAACCGACGAATCCGTTTTTTCATTACGATCTCGCCCGCACCTATGCCGGCATGAATCAGCGTGACAGGGCCATGCAATCGCTTCACGATGCGTTCCTGCACTTCCGCCTGAGCAATGAGCGGGAATCCATGCCCGACCCCCGGCAGGATGTCTCCTTCGGACGGTTCATGCTGGATCCCGCATTTCGGACGTTAACGGAATCACTCATGCAGCCCGCCATTTAACGATAGTCCAAACCACCTACGACCTCGCCGATCACGGAAGGACCCAGGGATGTCAAAACGTAAAAACGCGCGTGTCGAGATGAATCGACCGATCGATGTACAAGGCCCTCGCGGCAGCAGCCAGGGGGTGGTGCGGGATTTTTCCCCGGGAGGATGCAAGATTCAACAGACCGGCGCCAAGGTTCACTGCGGCATGCGATTGACCTTGCGGATCTCGCTTCCCGATCGCATTGAACCCATCGAGATCAAACCCGCCGTCGTCACCTGGACGAGCACGGACGCCTTCGGCGTGGAATTCCTAGCACTTTCAGCCGACACGCGGAGCCGCGTGAAGCTCGTGTACGATCTTCTGCTGGACGCGCAGTCGACAACCGAAGTCGAACGGGTCATCTCCCTGCCCGGCGTCTCCTGGACGTAAGTTTCCTGCCCCTCGCAATCGCTCGTACCTGCCCCGAACATGGGGTTGGCCTTGTTTCGCCATGGCGCATGTCGCGTGGTCTTTCGCCCGGTGGCGCGCGCGACACAAAACCTCCGGCATGATGGGCAGGGAAGAATGCTGGAAGGAGACCGCCAGAACAGGTCAGGCGGGCCGATCATACGAGTGGTACCGGGCTGCGGTCGTTATGGCGGAGAAACGGGGGGGATCAACTCGGCCACTTTCTCGATAATCGCTTGAGGCATAAACGGCTTCTGGAGGTAGGCCGCTTGGGTATCCACCCCGTGCGAGACCAGCATGTCTCCGGCATAACCGGAGATATAGAGCACCTTGATCTTGGGAAACATGGTCCTGGCTCCCTGCGCCAGGACGGAGGCCTTCATACGCGGGAGGATCACGTCGGTGATGAGGAGGTCGCAACCACCCTTGCGTAGCTGCAACATCTGCAGCGCTTCGACGCCATCGGCCGCCGCCAACACTTCATACCCTTGATCGCGCAGCACGGCCGCCACCAGTCGTCGGATGCCTTCGTCGTCTTCCACCAGCAAAATGGTCGCACAGGTCGCCGGAAGCGGTCGTGAGGGCGCCACCTGTTCAGTCTCCGAGGTTTGCGATTGCACGCGCGGCAACATCACGGTAAAGCGCGAGCCCCGTCCAGGTTGGCTGGTGACGTCGATATAGCCGCGGCTCTCCTTCACGATGCCATAGACGGTAGCCAGCCCCAATCCGGTCCCCTTCTCGAATCCTTTCGTGGTGAAAAACGGCTCAAAAATATGGGCCAGGGTTTCGGCATCGATTCCGCATCCCGTATCCTCAACCACCAGCGTGACATAGTGGCCGGGAACCGCGCCGGGGTGAGTGCGCATATACGCCTCGTCCAGATCGGTATTGCCGGTCTCGATGGTCAGGATGCCCCCTTCAGCCATGGCATCGCGGGCGTTGAGCGCCAGATTCAGCAAGACCTGCTCGATCTGAACAGGATCGCCCAAGACGTGGCCGGCCTGAGGGTGCAGCACAATCACCGTTTGAATCTGCTCTCCGATCAGCCGGCGCAAGATATCTTCCATGTCGCGAATCAGCGTATTGAGCGGCACGTCACGCTGCTCCAGAACCTGGCGACGGCTGAACGTCAACAATTTCTTCGTCAACGCCGCGGCCCGCGTGCCGGCCTGCCCGATCATTTCCACTTCATGATGCAGCGGATGGGATCCCAGTTGTTGCGCGACCCGGTGCGCATGGCCGATGACGACCATGAGCAGATTATTGAAGTCATGCGCGATGCCCGCGGCCAATCGCCCCAGCGCCTCCATCTTCTGCGACTGCCGCACGCTCTGTTCATCCTGCTTGCGCTTGGTCAGATCCGTGATCGTCTCAATCACATGAACACGGCCGTCTTTCGTCGGGGCCTTCGCCCAATGCACCAGCAGATGGCGACCGTTCATCATCTCCACCTGCTCCGACACGACCCCGTCCCGGCCCAAGGCCTCAGGCATACGGCAGAATTCGCACGGCGCCGTCTTTCCCGCAATTTTTTCATAACAGGGGGAACCTGCCATGTCGCCGAAGGCGTCCAGAGCGGTCTGGTTTTGGAACTGTACGGAATGGCCGGCAGGATCGATCACCGTCACGATGACCGGCTGCGAATTCAGTAACACCTGAGGATCATACGAAAGACCGTTGGGCGAGTGCGGAGAAGCAGGCATGGGCGTCCTCGTGCGGATTGTGGCGTGGAAGAAGCGCTGAACGAACCAGCTGTCTTTGGTTGTACTACATCACCACGTACAGTCAAGGAGATGATCGATTGTTTAGCCGCGGTGCACGTAGGAATTGTGGAAGTGCGGGAGAATCGCCCTCTCAGCGGCCATTGTTTGCGTGCCGGTAGAAAAGCGTCTTGGCCCATTCGGCCGCCGCGACATAGGCGAGAAGAATGCCGAACAGTGCGGCCCAAAAGATAGGCGGCAATGGTTCAAATCCCAAATACGAGCCGATCGGCGTTACCGGCAAGAGGATCGTGACCACTGCGATCAGCAAGGTCGAGCACAACAAGGACGCAGATGGGCGGCTGGTCACACACGGGCGGCGCGTACGAATGACCAGGACGATCAGTGAGGCCGAGAGCACGGACTCGACGAACCAGCCGGTGCGGAACTGCCCCGTCGTGGAATGCAGCAACAGCAGCAAGACACCGAATGTGAAGTAATCGAAGCACGAGCTCACGAATCCAAAGGTCAGCATGAACCGCCGGATGAAGGGAATATCCCAGCGGCGCGGTCGATTAATCAGTTCCGGATCGACATGGTCGGTGGCGATCGTCATTTCAGGAATGTCCGTGAGCACATTGGTCAACAGAATGTGTTTCGGCAGGAGCGGCAGAAAAGGCAAAAACAGCGAGGCGCCGGCCATGCTGAACATATTGCCGAAATTGGCACTCGTCGCCATGAACACATATTTGAGGGTGTTGGCGAAGGTGCGCCGCCCCTCGCGGACGCCTTCCACCAATACGCTCAAATCATGTTCCAGCAGTACCAGGTCGGCGGCTTCCTTGGCGACATCGACGGCGCCATCGACCGACAGGCCGACGTCTGCCGCGTGGAGAGCGGGCGCGTCATTGATGCCGTCGCCGAGGTAGCCAACGACGTTCCCCGAGCCGCGCAACGCCCGGATGATGCGTTCCTTTTGATTCGGTTCGATTTCCGCAAAGATGTCCACCTCGTTGGCCCGGGCCCGAAGCGCATCGTCAGTCATGCCGCGCAGATCACCCCCGGTCAGCACCAGCGGATTGACCAAGCCGACCTGTCGCCCCACATGGGCCGCCACCAGCCCGTGATCGCCCGTCACCATTTTTAACGACACTCCCAGCCGCCGGAGGTGCGCGATTGTGTCGACAATACCGGCCTTCGGAGGGTCCACAAACACCAGCAGGCCCAGGAACGTCATCCCCGCCTCATGGTCCTTTGAAACCCGGTCGATAGCCCCCAAATCCCGGCAGGCCACTCCAAGCGTACGATAGCCCTGACTGCTGAGGCCCCGCACCTGCTCCCTGATCGACTCCCGAACCTGATCCATCGGCAGCAACACCCCGTCTTGTTGTTCTGCATGCAGACAGACTGCCAGCATACTTTCGACCGCGCCTTTGGTAATCAGCAGATGAGTGTGCGGAGTCGCCACCAGAACGGACAGCCGCTTGCGAACAAAATCGTAGGGCTCTTCTTCCACCTTCCGGTATCCGGAGAGATCGAAGGACGCATGCTGGCGCAGGGCTTCATCCAACGGGTTCGGAAATCCGGTTTCGAACATCGCGTTCACGTGACCATGGAACAACACGCGCTCGCTCGGCTGCCCGTCGAGATCCAGTGCGGCATGGAGTCGCATGGAGCCTTCGGTCAAGGTCCCGGTCTTGTCGGAACACAGCACATTCATGCTGCCGAAATTTTCGATCGACGCCAGGCGTTTGACCACGACGTTCTGTCGAGCCATACGCTTCGCGCCGTGCGAGAGGTTCACGCTGATGATGGCCGGCAGCAGCTGCGGCGTGAGGCCGACCGCCAAGGCCATGGAAAAGAGGAAGGATTCAAGGACCGGCCGTTCAAGGTAAACGTTGACGGCAAAAATCGCGAATACGAGAAGCAGCGTCACTTCGAGCAGCAGATAGCCGAATCGCCGCACGCCCCGCTCGAATTCCGTTTCAGGCGCCTTCAGCGCCATGCGATGGGCGATGCGGCCGAATGCCGTATCCTTTCCCACCGCCACGACGACAACCCGGGCTTGCCCACTCACGACATGGGTGCCGAGAAACACACTGTTGGTACGCTTCGCCAACGACGTGCCAGACGCAAGTGTCCCCGCCGATTTCTCGACGGGATAGGTTTCCCCCGTGAGGGTCGCCTCATCGACGAACAGATCCTTCGCCTCCAACACCAAGGCGTCTCCTGGGAGGCTCGATCCGGCTGACAATTCAATGACATCGCCGGGCACGATGTGCTCGGCCGGAATGTCGCGCAGTTCGCCATCCCGCCATGCGCGAGCCGTGATTTGCACAAGAGCCAGCAACCCGGCCACGGCACGCGCCGCGGTGTACTCCTGCCAGAAACTCAAGCAGGCGCCGGCCAGAATGATGCTCAGGATGATCAGCGCATCGCCGTGCGCCTCGAGAAAGAAGGACACGCTAGCGGCAAAAAGCAGGATGAGGACGATAGGACTCCGAAACTGCGCCAAGAGTAGTTGCAGCGGCCGGCTATTCCGCTGAGGCTTGAGCCGGACGGATGCCGAGGTGGCCTGCCGCGCTTCGGCCTCCGCCGTGATCAATCCCTGTGGCGTGGCGGACAGAGCCCGCAACACGTCATCTGCAGGCAACGCCCAGAATGATGTCTCCTTCAGCATGGTTCCAGGATAGGATCTGGCTACACCCACTCCGGGGCATGGTCCTTCGTCACGTCCTGTTCGGCAAAGGTGCGGTATAACGCCGGTAGTACCAGCAGGGTCAATGCCGTCGACGTAAAGAGGCCGCCGATCACCACTGTCGCCAAAGGCCGCTGCACTTCCGCGCCGATGCCCTGCGCCAAGACCAGAGGAAGGAGCCCAAGGAGCGTGGTCATCATCGTCATCACGACCGGCCGAAGCCGGAGGACGCAGCCGGTAATAATTGCCACCTCCGTCTGTTGCCCCTCATTCCGCAATTGATTGATATACGACACGAGCACGATGCCGTTGCCGACCGCCAGCCCGAACAGTTCGATGAAGCCGATCGACGCCGGCACGCTCAAATACTGATTGCTCAGCCACAGTGAGACCACGCCGCCGATCAAGGCGAAGGGCAGGTTCAGAATAATCAAGCCGGCATACCGCAGCGAATGAAACGCCCAAAACAACAGAAATAACACCAACCCGAGCGTGATCGGGACCACCAGCAGCAACCGCGCGTTCGCCCGTTCCATATTCTCAAACGCCCCGCCCCAGGCCACGGTATACCCTTGCGGCAATCGGATCTGTTCAGCCAACCGCTTCCGACCCTCGTCCACCACACCGCCAATGTCACGTCCCACGACGTTGAAGCCGATATAGATCCGCCGTTTCGCCTGTTCCCGGCTGATCCGCGCCGGTCCTTCTCGCATCTCGATCGCGGCCAGTTCGCTCAAAGGAATCGGCGCGCCGGACGCCGATCGTACCCGGATGTCTCCGATCGTCCCAATGCTGTTGCGTGAGGATTCCGGAAACCGGAGAACGAGCTGAAATCGCCGCTCCCCTTCATAGACCTGTGTCGCAGACCTCCCGCCGACCGCCGTCGTGATAATGTCCTGCACCTCCGACACATTGATCCCGTAACGGGCGATTTTTTCGCGATCGATATCGATCGTCAGATACGGCTGGCCGGCGACCTGTTCGACCTTGACGTCTTTGACGCCTTGGATCGTCCGCATGAGGTCTGCGATGCTTTCGGCATGCTGATAGAGCAGGTCGAGGTCATCGCCGAACAGCTTGATGGCGCATTCGGTCCTGATCCCGGAAATCAGCTCGTCCACCCGCTCCTGAATCGGCTGGCTCATCAGAACGGAAATGCCGGGGATTTCCGCCAGACGTGTCCTGATGGCATCGACCAGACCGGCCTGCGTCTTCGCGGTGGTCCAGGTCTCGCGCGGGCGTAGCGCCACGATCGGGTCGCTTTCATTGGGCTCTTCCGGGCCCACCGCAATGTCCGGCCGTCCGATCTTGCTCACCGACATGCGCACTTCCGGAAACTCCAGCATGACCTTTTGTGTCTGTTTTTCAATGGCGATGGATTCGTCCAGCGAGACACTCGGCAGACGCACGATCTGCGGAGTCAGCGCCCCCTCCTCCAGGATCGGGATGAATTCCCGCCCGACGAATGGCAACAGACTCAGACTGGCCAACACGATCACCGTCGAACTCAGTAGCACGACTGCACGATGATCGAGCGTCCACCGCAGCACCGGCTGATACCGCCTCTTCATCCACGTCGTGAGCCGGGTCTCTTCCGGGTGGTCGCCACGCAAAATCAGCGAGGCCAGGACCGGGGAGAGGGTCAACGTCACGATCACCGACGCCAACAGTGAAATGACGAGTGAATAGGCCAGGGGCGCGAACATTTTTCCTTCCATGCCGTGAAGCGTCATCAAGGGCAGAAAGACGACGCTAATGATGAGGATGCCGAACAGGATCGGCCGCCCGACTTCGTTGGTCGCCCGCAGCACGACCTCCAAGCGGGATCGCTCCTGCAGCCGATTCTCCGACAGGTGGCGATAGATGTTTTCCACCACGACCAGCGATCCGTCGGCGATTTCGCCGATGCCGATTGCCAGCCCGCCCAACGTCATGAGGTTGGCGGACAATCCCAGTCGCTGCATCACCACGAACGTGATCAACGGCGTGACCAGCAGCGAGGCCGTCACGATAATCGCGCTGCGCACGTGGCCGAGGAAGAGAAAAAAGACCAGCGTGACCAACACGACGCCTTCGAGCAACGCATCGCGCACGGTATGGATGGCGGCTGTCACGAGTTCAATGCGATCGTAAAATGGCACGAGGGTCAGTCCGCCCGGCAAGATTCCCTCACGCTGGATCGCCTCCGCTCGTTGCTTCACCGCCTGAACCACGTCCCGCGCATTGCCGCCCCGTAGCATCAGCACCGTGCCGGTCACCACCTCCCGCTCCCCGTTCAGCACGGCGGCCCCATGGCGCACCGCATGGCCGATACGGACCTCCGCGACGTCACGCACGAACACCGGCACGCCTCCGGCTTCCTTGACCACGATCCGTTCGATATCGGCCGGGCTTTTGATGAGCCCCAGCCCGCGCACGATGGCGCGTTCGGCATGCCGTTCGAGCACATTGCCGCCGGCATTTGCATTGTTGCGTGCCACGGCCTCGAAGATGTCATGCAGCGTCAGGCTGTATTTTCGTAACCTGTCCGGATCCACCAGCACGTGATACTGTCTCACGAACCCGCCGAGGCTGTTCACGTCGATGACACCCAGCACGCTCTTCAGCAGGGGACGCAGCACCCAGTCCTGCACCGTCCGCTGATCTGTCAGTTCTGCTTCCACCAGCGCAGCATCACGCTCCGGTTTCGTGGCCCCATCGAGATAATACTGGTAGATCTCTCCGAGCCCGGTCGTCACGGGCGCCAGCACCGGCTCCATGCCAGCCGGCAACCGATCGCGCACCGCTATGATTCGTTCCAGCACGAGCTGGCGGGCAAAATACACATCCACATCGTCCTCGAACACGACCGTCAGCTGAGAGAGGGCGAATTTGGAGATGGAGCGAATTTCCGTCAGCCCCGGCAATCCGTTCATCTGCAGTTCGATCGGGTAGGTAATGAACCGTTCGACCTCGACCGGGGAGAGGCCAGGCGCTTCCGTCAGCACCTGCACTTGCACGTTGGTCACATCGGGATAGGCATCGATGGGAATCGACTGGAAGGCGAACACACCCGCCGCCGCGCAGAAACAGGTCAGGCCGAGGATGAGGATTCGTTGGCGCAGGGAAAATTCCAGCAGCGCAGCAATCATTGAGTGGGCTCGACTTTGTGGATATCGCGTTCAGACTTGATCGCAAAGGCACCCTTGACGACCACGTCTTCCCCTTCCCGCAGCCCCTCCAGGACGATGACCTGCCCGTCTTGTTCACCACCCAATTGAACGCGGCGCGGCTCGAATCGATCCTCCCCTTGCCGCACGAACACCACTTTGCCAGCGCCATCCTGTTGTACTGCGGCCAACGGCACGGCCAGCACCGCCGGTTGCGGCGAAGCATCGACGCGAACCATGGCAAACATTTCCGGCTTCAAGGCACGAGCCGGATTCGGCACGGTCACACGGATACGCATTGTTCTGGTCGCCGGATCGAGCACATCGCTGATGTAGGTCATGCGGCCGGAAAACAGGCTGTGGGGATAGGCCGGGACTACAACGTGGACGGTCTGGTTCGGACGAATGAACTGAACGTCTTTCTCCGGCACACTGGCGATCACCCACACATCGGACAGGTCGGCGATGGTGAAACAGTTCCGCGAGGTCTCCATCACTTCTCCGCGCGTGATATTCCGCATGATCACCCGGCCCGCGAACGGCGCCCGGATCGCTATGTCGGAACGAATCGTCCGCTCCCGCTCGAGCCGCTGGATCTCCTGGCCCGGCACGCCAAGCAGAGTCAGCCGATGCCGCGCCTCTCGCGCCTCAGCCTGGGCCGTTTTCATTTCGGCTTCCCGACGTTGCAACTCAGCCATGCTGATGGCGCGATGTTCATGCAGATTGGCCGCCCGCTCATGCGCAAGTTGCGCTTCATGCTGCCGCGCCGCCGCCTTGAGATACAGGCCCTCGGCCATGCCTAAATCTGTGCTGTCGAGCAATGCCAGCCGTTCGCCCTTCTTGACGTCCTTGCCCGCATCGACCAGCACGTCCACCACTCGCCCCCGAATCAGCGTCGTGACTTCGGCCAATTCGTTTTCATTGGCCTGCACCGTCGCCGGAAATTCGCGATGCAGGACAAACGGCTCTTTCGTCACCTTCAGAACCTGGATTCCGGCCCGGGCAATTTCGGAAGCCGTCAACTGCACCGTGCCATCGGCAGCTCTGTTCGCGGGCTTGACCGCTGGCGGCGAAACCACAGGATCCCGATCACAACCCGTCTCGGCCACCAACAGCGACATCAACAGCAGCCCAAGACCGGCGAGACGAAGGGAAGAGACCGACGGGGGAGGCTGTCGCCTGAACTCACATGTGAGAGACGTCACTCGATAGGTCATGTGTCCATATCTGCGCCGTATGCGCCTTGCCGCTTCTGAGAACAGCAGGGAACATGCCGCGGTGGAATGGAGTTTTTAGAAGGAACGGCAGGTCCATCGCAGCGTTTTGCTACGCTACCGGGCGGGGAAACGGGGTGAAATGCCACAGCTACCTGCTTTGCCTCCAGAGATGCGCTGCTGGAGAGTCCGACCTTACCGGACCACAAGAACCGAACAGGTGCTGTGCTGCACGACCTTGGTGGACACGCTCCCAAGCAGAAACCGCGCGACCGCGCCCATCCCCTTGGCACCGGTCACAATCAGATCCACTTTCTTCTTGGATGCCACTTTCAAGATCTCTTCAGCCGGTTTGCCGAGTTGTACGACTTCATCGACGACGTACCCGGCCTTGATCAATTTGTTGGCACATTGCTCCACCAGGCGCGCACCGGCCTCTTTGAGCTCCGGATACTTCAGGAACGGCATCGCATGCATCACCACCACATCGATCGGCTCAAACCCTTCCCGGGCTTCCGGTTGAAGTTTGGTGAGGAGAAACCGCAGGGCCTTCTCCGATGCCTTCGATCCATCCGCGGCGAACAGAATACGGCTCACCGGACGCGGCTCCTCCTTGACGACCAGCACTGAACAGGGAGCGTGCAGAGTGACCTGTGTCGAAATACTGCCGAGCATCAACCGGTCGAGTGCATCCAAGCCGCGACTCCCGATCGCCACGATGCCGTCCCGGCGAGGCGCTCGATCCAGAATCGTCGGACCAGCAGGACCACGCTCCGACATCACCTTGCCCTTGAGCTTCAGGGCTGCCATCTGTGCCTTCGCTTCGGTGATCGTGGTCTTTCCACGCGCTTCGATGCGCTTGATTTCTTGCTGGATAAACGGCTCGTTGCCGATGACCACCGGCTGGAACATGAACGGCGCGCGCAACGCCTCCACATCCGTCACATGCAGCAGGGCCACATCCGGCTTATCGGCGAAAGGCATTCTCGCCACCCACTCGGTCGCCCACTTGCCGTACTTCGATCCATCCGTCGCAATCAATACCTTCATAGGTTGCCCCTCATCGTTCGCTCTGTTGCCAAGATTATCAGGATTGTTCAGCAAGACCTGCGCCAGACTGCCGTATCTTCGCCTCAACCGGGCGGCGGGTCAATAGTCTCTTTGCGACTGCGGTGAGGAGGGTCAGGCGAACGAGCATCAGGCCAGCAGCACATCACATTGTTGACGCGTACCGATGGATTCTTGGGAGGGTCGTGCCGCAGACAGGGCGAGGAAAGAACAGGAGGAGTGGGATCGAAGCACTGGCACAAAACGGCCGCTGGTATCAGATCATGCGTCCATAGACCCCGGAAGAACGTGGAGCGGTGCAGCCGATGTGTTCCTGCCAGGCGAAACGTTTGGCGATTCCTCGATTGGTCTTGTGTCGAGTCAGGCTGCACAGCAGGGACCAGACGGAGCGCAAGAAGTCCCAACTGAAGAATGGCGGACGCGCGTCGTTCCCGCCGGCATGGCACCGGGCCCGCCACATCCCCCCCTGCACCTTCCGTCCACCCCGGACTCGAGACTGTCGCTCTTGAGTGTTCACTCGTCCTCCTCCTTCATGTCGCCGAAGCACCTGCGCGACGCCTCTGGCGCTGTGACCGAATCTTCTGCTCATGACGGTAGCACGCGATCGGCTATCCACCAAAACAGAATCGCATTTGATCCGATCAGGGAACGGTGGCGGCGGCTCGGCCTCGGGCAGGCTCGGTTTCGTCTGCTTGATTCTGACGGTCATTGGCGTCACAGTGACCATCCGACGTCCTTGAAAGGGAACCTTAACGATGAAAGCTGAGGAGCACATGCACGTCGAATTGGTGGACTGGGCCCATGCGGAACCATTCATCCGCCCCATCCGGGAAACGGTCTTTATTCTCGAACAGGCGGTACCGGAGGAGTTGGAATGGGATGGGCTGGATACGCATTGTGCCCATGTGCTGGCCTGGAATGACCAGGGTGACGCCATTGGCACAGCGCGTATGCAAACAAACGGCACGATCGGCCGCATGGCCGTCCTCAAAAACTGGCGTGGTCGCGGCGCGGGCCGCGCCTTGCTGGGGGCGTTACTCGATGGCGCAGTCAGACAGGGGCTCACACGCGTGACCCTGTCGGCCCAGACTCACGCAATCGGATTCTATGAGCGCGCGGGATTTCAGCCGGTCGGCGACGTATTTCTCGACGCCGGCATTCCGCATCGGAAGATGGAGAAGGTACTGACTCCGACGAAAGACTTGTTGCGTGCCTGATAATATCCTGAGCTAAATTCAGACCTCGCCACTGAGGCTGAAGTCGCAACATCTCCGCGAGAATTTACATCCAGAAAGATTGTTATGGCGACACAGTCCGGGCATGGTTGATCAGCTCCGGAAGCGGATTGCCCCCACCGCAGGTATTGAGACCGGTGCTGCCGCCCCACTGCTGCGCGCTCTGCGTAGAAACGACACGCGGCCACGGTTCATTGCCCCACCATCCGAAGTACGGTCCTCCGGACTGCCCCGGAATAACATCGACCTGATGTTTGATGCCGAATGAATCCCGCCCGCCGATGGCGCGCGTGAAGGTGGAATCCATGGCTTGATACCCGATGAAGGCCGGGCGCGAACCGTTAGCGAGGTCGTTGGGGTATCCGACATGTCCCCAATAATTACCCCCGTCCCACGCAGTGGAATACCCGCGAGAACCCATCCAGCCCGTGATGTCACCCATCCGGCTGTTCAGCACGCACACCACGTAATCAAAGGCGCACTCATCGGCATTAATGCCGTCGGAACCGTCCGCTTTGTTCCACGAATAAATCATGTTCGCGAACACATGGCCGAACGGTTCGTGACCGTCAAACAGCAGCGGAGTAAATTTCAGCCAACCGGCCGTATTGTTCGGCCCCCAGTTCACAACGTGGCTCGCGGTCAATAGATGACGCGGACCGACCATCACGCCCGAACCGAACCCCGCTGCCGTATCGACGCGACCGCATGTACTCCAGGGGAATGCGGTATCGGAAAATGTGTAGCGGTCATCCGGCGAAAAGACATTGGTCGGCAATCCCATATCCTCCCCCACTTCCAAGTCATATCGACGTATGCGGTTGGCTTGACGGAGAGCTTTGGGAAGCGCATTGGGAAGCGCTCGAAAGTCGAGGTGCTTGGGTCGCAGTCCGGACGGTTCTTGAAACTCCCCTCGCTTGGCACGGGCCAAGCTGAGTGACTTCACGGCGGGCGGAAACAGTCGCATCCCAAAGAGATTCCCTTTGCCTACCAGTTCCACGCGCCCTTTTGAGCGACGCATCTTCACCGTACGAGCCAGCGCCGCATCGACCTCGATGCTTGCCAGCACCAACTCGAAGCTTTTAGCCGCACGTTGCGCTTTTTGGGATCGGAGATGTTTTGACCACTCCGTCACCAATAACGGTCTGTCCATTCCGGGCATGGCTCACCTCCATGGTGCGTTTGGCGCTAAAGTTGAGCGTTCGGCTCTCGTTTGTCTCCTCTTCAGAAACTGCAAGGCCTATTCCGACTGACATATGTTTATACGGCCATTTTGTTCTGTGCGTTGGAACGTGGTTCTCCGTAGAGAAGGGCGGTGACACGATTGGTGCCGAGCCTCCTTGAACTGGTTCGCGGCGACAGACTTTGTATCAAACGAGATACCTGGATGTATCCGAAGAGATACCTGCTTGGACGCGACCATTGACTCGCGAAGAAAATGCGTGGGGCGAGTGCGAAGCAATGAATGACTTGCGCAAGACAATCAGATGATTGTCAAAGAAGGAGGGAGGAGAATCCGACCTTGATCGGCGGATGATCCGCAATTCCTTTTTGATTGGAAAACCCGGCGACCTACGAGACACTTTCTCGGTATGGCGACGACCCCGCGTACGACATCGGATGGCTCACGTGCATGGCCGCCGGCGGATCACCACTATTCCCTTCTCCAGCGCTGCCGCTCGCTCTATCATGGGCTGTGGTTTCGCCTGTCGGAAGGAATCCGGTGGTCGCGACAGCCGTGTTACGAAACACCGATCGGCTGCCTCTCCGGGTTAGCCGCCTGGCAGATCACGCGCATCGACGAGTTGCACGCGCGATATAACGTGCGCTTCGAGGATCACTGCAACCACCATACCGCGCTCGCCAACTATGCCTATCTCGACCTGCTGGACCAGGCGTGGGCAAGTGCGGACCGGCCGGTTCCTCACGGGATCACTGTCACGGATGTGGGCTGCGCAAACTTTTGGTACGCGCGAACCCTTCACACCTTTTTTCGTCCCGCGACGTTGACCGGTGTGGATGTGGAGGGATTCCGGCTCTACCCTACCGGGCACAGCCGCTACGACGCCGCTTGCGGATACATTGCGGACCTTCCGCAGACGTCATTTCTGGTGGCAAACTATTGTGATATGGAGAACAGGGCTGACGTGATCACTGCCTGGTTTCCATTCGTGACGCCGTTGCCTGTGCTTGCATGGCGACTGCCCCTCACGGTGTTTTCCCCTGAACGACTGTTTTTTAGCATCGCGCGCAACCTTCCGCCGCAGGGCATTTTCTTCATGGTGAGCCAGGGGACCGACGAAGCGGCCATCGCCGCGAACTATTGTCGCCGGGCAGGACTTCGTCTATTGGACCAGTGGATTCATCCACGTCCCCTCCGTGCAAGACCACATCCCCCTGTTGCCTCCTGGTGGAGCATGTAACCTCGCCGCTGCCGGACGCGGGATCCCCATCACATTACATTACATTACATTCGTGGCGCTCATTTCTGGCGTATCGCTCCGCGATCGGACAGTGAGGTCTGCGCCAATTTCACAATATTGACGATCTGGTCGTCGAGATCGACCTCGATACGCACGAGCTCACCCTTCGCAAATGATTCCCGCTTCATGCCCACCGACTGGGCCACCCGAAACATGCGCACTTGCCCATCCTGCGTTTTGAATGTGAGCACTTGATTCCGCAAATCTACATGCTCGACTGAACTGACGGGGAAGACCACTGCGGTTTGGAATCCCTCGACCAAGCCGGCCATGCCGATTCCCCACACCAACATGAGAGTTGCCAGGATTTTCCGCTTCATCATGACCTCCTCTCCCGTGCCGTGGCACGACCATACATGAACTCCTCGCTGGACCTCGTTACTGTATCGCCGGCACGTGGGGGAGTCTGTCGCCGATGGTACCAATTCCGAGTGGAATATCGGCCGCAGCGTGAGGTCGTCTGTGCTACGCAAAATTCTCATACTGTCGCGGAAAGAACGACCGACCGGCAAGACCATGAGCGGATACAGGACGTTCACGAGCAGAACATCCGGGTGCCTAGCGGGCGAAGATCAGAATGCTGTTCGCGGGGAGAACGAGGCCGGCGGAGTATCCAAATCCATGGAGTGGTTGCGCGGTCGCGACGACACGGCCGCTGTTGCCCGCCACGCCGGCATTGACCCAATTTTCGTACACATCACTGTTAAACACTTCGCGCCAGGTTCCCTCGCCGGGCAGGCCGATCTGATACCCGACGCGGGTGAAGTTGGCCAGATGCAGAATAACCATCACGTCTTGCCCCTCGCCTTCAATCCAGCGATGGAAGGCCAGCACCCGGTTCTGATCATGCACGTGAGTCACCCGAAACCCACGGCCGCGCAACGCAGGCAATCGACGGCGTACCGCCAACAGTTCCCGCGTGAAGCGCAGATGATCGAACATTTGGCGGTCACCCTGATCGAGCCCTGCCCAATACAGCAGCAGATCGCGGTGGGACTCGAAGTCATCCGACCACTGTTTGTCCTCCAGGAATTCCTGTCCCATGAACAACATCGGAATTCCCGGAGCCGTCAGACTGAGACCGGTCGCCACCCGCGCCCGGCTGCGGGCAAACCAGGATCGAGGATGGTCGGGATCGCCCAACCGGGCAATACGTAGTTCGCGACCGTTGTAAACGATGTCGTGATTCTCCGGCCCCTGCACAAAACGCCACGACTCAGAGAAGCCCTCGGGCCACAGACTTTGCGCCAGCCGGGTCATATTAAGCGGCCGTTCGTCCGGCGCGCTGGCGCTGCCGATGACGTCGCGAAGGGCGAGACGGAGACCGTCGGTCAATGTCGTATCAAACCCGGCTCCGACCGGCGGTGGTGCGACAATGAACGGATTCACCTCCCAATACTCGGCATGGTGTAACGTCGCCGGCCGTTCCGCATGCACGGTGGAGGTGAGGTCCTGGCAAAAACGCCACCCGTCCGGCGCGCCGTCATGATCAATCACACTCACCTGGTCGTACCGGAATCCATCGACCCGGTATTCACTGAGAAAAAACTTGGCATTCTGAATCAGAAAATCGCGCACCTCCGCTTTGGAAAAATCGAATACCAGCCCCCCCGCATGACCCTTGTCCGTGAAGTAGAGGGAATTCCGCTGACCGCCCGCCGGATCCTGTCGGTCGAAGAAATACAGACTGTGATCGCCGAAATCTCCGCCGGCATGGTTGTAGACCACATCGAGCAATACGGCCAGACCGTAGAGATGGGCTAGGTCTACCAGCGCCTTGAGCTGATTCATTTCCCCGTGTAAATGGGCCTCCTGATACCGGCGCTGGCCCTTCGCCTCCAGCAGCTTATTCACTTCCGCCACATAGTCAGGCAGGTCAGCATCGGCCACCGCGAAATCCATTTCAGGCGAAAAATAGTCGGTCCCGTTGTACCCCAGACTGAAACTGGTCTGAAATTCCTGAATGGGCATGAGCTGCAACGCGGTCACGCCAAGGTCGGCGAGATACGGCAGCTTGCGCGCCACATCGAGAAACGTGCCGCCCTTGTGCGGCAGGTTCGGCGCGAAAAACGTGCCGACATGGAGCTGATAGATCACGAACTCGTGAAACGGCGGCGTGACATAGCCCGTCTCGTGCCAGGGAAAGTCGGTGCGGCGGATGATGCATTCGGCAGGGAAGGGTGACTCCAGCTCGCGCGCATAGGGATCGCGTTTGAGTCCTTCACTCCCTTCGCCCATTACGTAGAACATGTACCGCTGACGATCCTTCACCCCGGGGATGAAACCGCGCCAATGGCCTTGCTGATCTCTCGTGAGCAGGGCAGCGTCGTTGCGTAGACGATGATTGAAGTCGCCCACCACATACACGGCCTTGGCACGCGGGGCCCAGCAGCGAAACGTCGCGCCACTGGCCACCAGAGTGGCACCCATCGGCGTGTCGGGATGAATGTGTGTGAGCGAGGCGGGCATGAATGCCCTCCGTGGAACGAACAGGCTGACGAAGTCATCCTAAAGAAAGCGATAGCATCGAGCAAGGGCCGTCCGAGAGAGCGAGCACCGCTGCATGCCGACCATTCAGGCAACCCTACTCGGTATAGTCTGATTCAACTTTGACGACGAGAACGAATCAGCGCGACAATGTGATCCGCTGCAGCGTCGGGTAACAGCTCCGTTGTCCTGATGATCAGGTCCGGCGAGAGCGGAGCTTCGTAGGGCTCCTGTAACCCCGGCACAGTGGAAGACTCGCCCTGCAGCCCCCGCCGGTACGTTCCCTTCTTATCCCGCTCCATGCAAATCTGTATGGGGCATTCGACCGACACCTCCAGCAGATCAGGCATCAACGTGCGGGCAAACTCGCGATAGGCCCGACGGCTCGCGGTCGCATCGATGATCACATTCACCCCGTGCGCCAGCAATCGCGATCCCATGAAGCCCAAGGCCCGGTAGAAGAGATCGCGCTCCTCTTTGGAATAGCTGGCCTCCGGCGTCAAAATGCGGCGGACGACATCCGACTCCAGCACTTCGGCAGTCAAGTCCATCGAGGCAAGTTTAGGCAACAGCCGGGCCACGATCGAGCTTTTCCCGGAGGCCGGCAGACCGGTGAGCCATAAGGCGAAAGGAGCCATCGTCATGTGCACCATGTGATCGTCGCCTCACCGCCGGAGGCCACGACAACCCTCCTGACGATTCACTCGTAATACCGATTCACATCGGCCGGATCGAAACGCGGCACCGCCAGCACATTCTCGATGAACCGGAATATTTTTTTTCGCACAGTCAGAGTCAACTTCGGATACCAGAGCGGGCTGGCCAGCACCAACCCCCGAAAGGCGAAAAACGGCGCCGTCGCGGCCAGTATGCCCTGATCGTGACTCCTGCTCAGATAGCGATCCCAGAACGCATGAAACAAGACCTCCAGCGGCCCCTTCAAGGTGCCATGCCGGCAGAGTGAAAAAAACAGATAATTCATCGACATCGACGTCACGTCGTCGGCCGGCTCGCCCCATTCCCCTCGCGACCGGTCGAGCACGGAAAAGTCGGCTCCCCGGCGAAACAGCACGTTCCAGGGATGAAAATCCCCGTGCACCTGCGAGAGCCGCGCATGTTTGCCACGCAACCGCCAGCGCCAGGCGTTACAGGCGACTTCGATGCGTTGCAGCAACTCCTCCGTGATGAAGCCAAGTCGATCCGGGTAACTGTCGGTGAGTCCCATGATACATTCGCCATGGCCGAGCAATTCCCGCAGGCGGCGGCGATACAGTTGGGGGTCTCTGCGCTTCACCCGGTGAATGGTCGCCAAATAGTCGGCCAGCGCCGCAGTCCGTTTTCGATCCAGTGCGGTCGGCCTCACCGCATCCGCAAGCCGTTCGAGATCCTTGTGATAGGTATCCCCCTCCGACCATTCGGTCAGCAAGAAGTACTCTTTCGCCGCCGCGACCGACATCAACTCGCCGCGCGCGGTAAAGGCGCCCACGTCCAGCGCCGCGATATGACCGGGCAGCCGACCGTAACAGTCATAGTCCCACAATATCGCCTGCGCCCGATCAGCCGGATGCTCATGGCCGAACGGCCCGGGACTCATCGTCCCCAGCACGACCTGGCGGGTCTTATCACCTGTTGTGCGGAAGGTGAGTCGGACCGGCGCGCCATACCCGTATTGTTTGTACCGCGCACCCTTGGTTTCTTTCCCGATCGGGCCATAAGCTAGCAATTCGGCTGCCGAGCCGAACCGTGCCTTGACATAGGCGTTCAGGGCTGATTTCTTCAACACCGGCATGTCCGTGTCCTACGCAAAACATGTTCCCGCATAGGAGCCGCTCAAGCCGGTCAGATCCAGAGGAGACTGGTGCATTGGGCTTCAGCTCCATTCAGGGAAGTGAGGAATTATGCGCCAGTGAGACGGTGACTCGCTCCGTGATCAGTGGCCCATCTCATGAAAATGCCTCACTTTGAGCCGATTCATCCCCGGGTCGACTGTCGTATACTCTGACTGGCAAGGGCATGTGCCTTGCTGAGTGAGGGAGTTGGAGAACCTGTTTCATCTGAGACGAGAGGAGGACGCATGAATCTGGAAGTGGAAAGCCGCAACATCGAAATGACCCCGCGCTGGAAGACCGAGATCGAAGAACGGATGGCCGCTCTACAGCGTGGCCATGACGACATTATTCACGGTCGCGTGACGCTCACCAAAAATCGTCATCATAAGAAACTGGACAATGTCGCGGAGGCGCTCGTGCTCGTCACGGTTCCGAGCCGGCAAACGATCACCTCCCGCAAGGAGGATAAAACCTTCGAGGAAGCGATCCGGTCCGCCTTCGATGCGGTGGCCATCGAATTACGAAAATTTCGTGAGAAACGCGCCGACAAGGCGATTCGACTGGAGCCGCTGCCGCAGCATCGCGGCGTGGTGAGCAAGGTGTTTCGGGATCTCGGCTACGGGTTCATTCTGATGGACGGCGGCGGAGAAGTCTATTTCCACAAGAACGCCCTCAAAGGCATGACCTTCACCGAGATGGAAGATGGAGCCGAGGTCTTATTTGAAAGCGAGCCGGGCGAAAAGGGCTTGCATGCCACCATCGTTCAGCCACCGCATCTCCTCAAGCTCTAGGACTGACACGATGCTGGACAATCTGAGATTACCGGCTTCTCTCCTGGCTCCTACCGTCGATCCCGCCCGCTTGGGATTCGACGATACGAGCCAGGTGGAGCCGCTCGAGGAGACGATCGGGCAGGAACGGGCGGTCGAGGCGTTGGAATTCGGCCTGCAGATGAAGAGTCCCGGGTTCAACATCTTCGTCTCAGGCCCGGTTGGAACCGGCAAAGGTACGCTGGTGCGACAGATGGTCCAGCGGCTGGCCCAGACGGCTCCGGCCCCGCCGGACTGGTGTTTTGTCCATAACTTCCAGGATGCCTCGCGCCCGGCGTGCCTCTCGTTTCCGGCGGGGTACGGCGCATCCTTCAAACGTGACATGGGCACCTTGATCGAAGGCCTCCGGCGTGACATTCCCGCAGCCTTCGAAGGGAAAAAGTACCTCGACGCCAAGGCGAAAATCATCGAAGACACGGAAGGGAAAAAGAAGAACCTGTTTCACGACCTCACCATCCTGTGCCGCCAGCGCGGCTTCGTGTTTGAGGAGACGCCGGGCGGGTTCGCCCTGGTTCCCCTCAAAGATGACCGCCCGATGACGGAAAAAGAAATGGAGGCGCTCGCCGAGCCGGTGCAGGAAGACCTGACCGGGCGGCGGCAATCGCTGGAAAGCGACATCCGCGAATTTCATGTCCGCATGCACAGCCTGGAACGGGAAGCCGAACAGACGTTGCATCACCTGGATCACCAGATCGTCGCCAACGTCATGCAAGGCGCCTACGACGCGCTTCTGCAGGCCTATCAATCCTCGCAGCCCGTCCTCACCTACCTGCAACGGGTCCATGAAGACATCGTGCACCAGTACAGAGAGTTCCTGCCTCACAACGCACCGGTCCTGTCGATTCCAGGCCTGGAGCCGTCACGTCGTCCCGACATGACTCGGTTTGCGGTGAACCTGATTGTCGCCCGGGATGCGGCCGGCGGCGCGCCCGTCATCGACGAATCGCATCCGACCTACAGCAATCTCATCGGCAAAATCGAGCGGCGTGCCCATCTCGGCGTGATGTATACCGACTTCACGGAGATCCGGCCCGGCGCCATGTTGCAGGCCAACGGCGGGTATCTCATCCTGCAGGCGCTCGATTTGCTGCGCCAGCCCTTCTCCTGGGAGGCCTTGAAGCGCGTCATTAAAACCGGAGCGGTGACCATTGAGGATCCATCGGAATTTTATGGATTCGCCACGGCCGGCCTGCGCCCGGAACCGATTCCCGTCTCGGTCAAAGTCATCCTGGTCGGCACCGCCGGCATGTACCATCTGCTCCAGGCCTATGAAGAGGATTTCTCCAAACTCTTCAAAGTGAAGGCGGACTTCGACGTCGAAGTTCCGCACGACGAGCGGCAGGAACGACAATATGCGCGATTCGTGTCGCGATTATGCCGCGACGAAGGGTTGCCCCACTTCGGCGCGGACGCGGTGGCAGAAGTCATCCGTCAGGGATTTCGGTTTGCCGACCGGCACGACCGGCTGTCGCTGCGGTTCAGTCTGGTCAGCGACCTGATTCGCGAAGCCGGCTATTGGGCTAAAAAGAGCGGACATGTACTGGTGACACGCGCGGACGTCGAGTCGGCCCTGGCGCATCAACGGCGCCGCGCCGATCTGCCCGAGCAGTGGCTCCAGGGAGAAATCGCCGAGGGCACGTTGATGGTGGATCTCCAGGGCGACGTGATCGGCCAAGTCAACGGATTGTCCGTCTACGAGCTGGGCGACTATTGTTTCGGCCGGCCTATCAGAATCACCGCTCGCACCTATGTCGGCACGAAGGGCGTGATCGATATTCAGCGCGAAGTCGACCTGGCGGGCGAAATCCATAGCAAGGGCGTCATGACGCTGGCCGGATTCCTGGCAGGGAAATTTGCCGGCATGCAGCCATTCGCCTTAAGCGCCACCTTGACCTTCGAACAAACCTACTCTGAAGTCGAAGGCGACAGCGCGGCCGTAGCCGAGCTGGCAGCCGTGCTCTCAAGCCTGGCTGACCTACCTGTCCGGCAATCGCTAGCGGTCACCGGTTCCGTGAACCAGCTGGGAGAGATTCAGCCCATCGGCGGCGTGAACGAAAAAATCGAAGGCTTTTTCGAGTCGTGCAAGCGGCGGGGCCTGACAGGCAAACAAGGCGTGATCATTCCCGCGCGTAACATCAAACACCTGGCATTGAATCGGGAGATCGTGACGGCCGTGGAAGCAGGACGATTTTCCGTGTACGGCGTCGAGACGGCGGACCAAGCGCTGGAATTGCTCATCGGCGTGCCCGCAGGCGAACGCGGAGCGGAAGGAGTCTTTCCGCCGGAGAGCATTTACGGCCGAACCGCCGCCCGCCTGGAAGAGATGGCGCAGATTGTCGCGACCTGGGGGGAAGCGGAAGAGGACAACAGGGTCAAGGATTAACAGCCACACGTGTCACGGTCCGAGCGAGGCGCCTATGCCGATGTATGATTACACCTGTCTGGATTGCGGGAAAGAATCGCTGATCGTCGTGACGTTGAAACAACACGAAAAAGGTGAGGTACAATGTCCGGCCTGCGGCAGTACCAAACTGCAGCAGCATTTTTCCTCGTTCATCGCGCATACCACGAAGAAGAGTTGAAGGAGACGCAGCACTCCATGTGGACGTTCAACTCCATCGGTATCCGTCAGTTCATACTCACTGCCACCGTAGGGCTGACGCTGACGGTGGTGCTCGACGGCGCGCGCGCCCAGGAATTTACGCCGGATGCCGCCAACGGCAAGGCGGTGTATGAGCGGCATTGCCTCTCGTGCCACGGCGCCGGGGGTCGTGGGGATGGCCCCGATGCCGCGTCATTGAGGGTCCCGCCGGCCAATTTTCACCGCTTTAAATCCTTCCTCAAATCGGACGAAGAGCTCCTTCGGACGATAGAGCACGGCATTGTCTTCAGTCCCATGCATGCGTGGCAAGGACAATTGACCGAAACTGAGCGGCAGGACGCCCTTGCTTACATCCGCCTCCTCGTCCAGCAAGGGCGATAGGAGCCGAAGCAGTCGGCTCTCCAAAGACGCCATGAATGACCTTCGACCCACCGATGCGCTTCTCGTTGTGGACGTTCAAAACGATTTTCTCCCTGGCGGACCACTCGCGGTGCCAGATGGGCACGAAGTCATTCCGGTCCTGCAACGGTATCTTGCCGTGTTTGTCGAAGCCGACGCCGCCCTGTTTGCGACGCGCGATTGGCATCCGCCCAATCACTGCTCCTTTCAAGCCCAGGGAGGACCTTGGCCCGCACACTGCATCGCGGAATCCCGCGGCGCGGAATTTCCGTCGTCGCTTCATCTGCCTCCATCGACCATCGTCATTTCTAAAGGCATGGACCAGGCACGCGAGTCCTATTCGGGATTTCAGGGAACCTGTCTGCATGTCAAGCTTCAAACCGCCGAGATCACCAGGCTGTTCGTGGGAGGCCTGGCGACGGACTATTGTGTGCTCCATACGGTGAAGGATGCCCGCCGGCTCGAGTATGTGGTCTATCTGCTCATCGACGCCGTGCGGGCCGTGAACGTCCTTCCGTACGACGGATCACGGGCTGAAAAAGCGATGATATCAGCCGGGGCAATCCCTCTTCGCTGTGAGCAATTGCTCGCATGAACGACCTATCTGAGTCGCTTCTCACCGACCTGTACGAATTGACGATGGCCCAGGCCTACGTCGCTCAGAACATGACGGGCGAAGCGGTCTTCGAATTTTTTGTCCGCAAGCTGCCGACCCGCAGGAATTTCTTCATGACGGCAGGACTGCATCAGGTTCTCTTTTTTCTGGAACAGTTCCATTTCTCCGAGGCCGACCTCATATGGCTCGAGGAGCAGGGCGGTTTCACGCCAGAGACCCTCGTCGCCTTCCGAGCGATGCGCTTCACCGGCGATGTCCATGCCATGCCGGAAGGCACGGTGTGTTTCCCGCACGAACCCATCCTTCGCATTACCGCGCCACTGCCGCAAGCGCAACTTGTCGAAACCAGGGTGATGAATCTCCTGAATTTTCAAACCATGGTCGCATCCAAAGCCTGCCGCTGCATCCTTGCGGCCGCCGGGAAGCCGCTGATAGATTTCGGCCTGCGCCGCGCCCATGGTGCTGAGGCGGGATTATTGGCCGCCCGAGCCAGTTATCTGGCTGGATTTGCCGGCACGTCAAACGCCCTGGCCGGAGCGCAGTTCGCCATCCCCACCTACGGGACGATGGCCCATTCCTTTGTGCAGGCCCATCGCGACGAAACCACCGCGTTCTTACATATTGCCCAGTCACAACCGCACAATGTGGTCCTGCTCATCGACACCTACGATACGGAGACGGCGGCAGAACGCGTCGTCAGGCTCGCCCCTGAACTGAAACGCCAGGGCATTGTGATCCACGGGGTACGTCTCGATAGTGGAGACTTAGGCATTCATGCACGCAAGGTCCGGCACATCCTCAATCGCGGAGGGCTGGAGGAGACCAAGATCCTGGCCAGTGGAAATCTGGATGAAGAACGGATCGAGGCCCTGGTTAGAAGCGGGGCGCCGATCGATCGGTTTGCAGTCGGGACGGCCATGACCACCTCGGCCGACGCGCCATACCTGGACTGCGCCTACAAACTTCAGGAATATGCCGGCAGACCTTGTCGGAAGCGTTCGGAGGGCAAAGCGACCTGGCCCGGCCGGAAACAGGTCTATCGCCGGATAGGACGCGACGGACGACTGGCACAGGACACGATCACCGTCGAACAGGAAACACTGCCTGGCCGGCCTCTCCTGCGGCAGGTCATGGAGAGGGGGCGAAGAGTGACCCCGAGCCCTTCAATCCAGCAGATTCGCGATTACGCAAGATCGGCGTTGGCGGAACTTCCGGATACTCTATGCCGATTGGATCAGGCTGAGCCCTACGAGGTTCGAATTGCCGAGGCACTGGAACAATTGGCAGGGCAGGTCGACCAGGACACATGATTCCATGCGAACAACCAGCCGCTCCAGTCGGGAGCAGCGCCCACGCTTGTGAAGGAGGCCCTTTGATGAATCAGCATCCCTTGTCCGCCGCGATCGTTGCCGGGTGGGTGATCACCGCGCTGCTTTCCATCCCGGCCGGTGCCGATGCCGCGACGAAACCGGCACCCAAATCCTCCCCGGCCGGCGCCTGCGAGAGCCAGTACCAACGCACACGCCCCGCGCCAAAAATCGTGGACAAGGTGCTGCTGGCCCATGCCCGTTGGCTGGAGGACCGTGAATCGGCCGATGGCCGCCGGGCGAATCTCTGCCGTGCGGACCTGCGGCAACTGCGGCTGACGGGAGCGACCCTCGAACGGGTCAACCTTGAAGGGGCGCTCTTGAAAGGCGCGAATCTGCGGAGCGCCAATCTGGTCCAAGCGCACCTCAAAGGCGCAGACCTGTCTCACGCCATGCTCGACGATGCCAATCTTGAAGGGGCCGACCTGCGCAAAGGCCTGGTGGTCAAGGCCCGACTCAATCGGATCTCCGCAGACGAGGCGGCCTTTTACGGAGCCAACCTCCAGGGCGCGCAGCTCCGTGAAGCGCTGCTGGAACGGGCTCATTTTGAGGACGCCGATTTACAACTCGCGGACCTGAGCGCAGCCAGCCTTCTTGATGGATACTTCTATGGCGCGAACCTGTCGAAGGCCACGTTGACCGATACCGATCTGGCCGGAACCGACCTGCGCCGAACCAATCTCCGGCAGGCCAATCTGCGCCGGGCCAATCTCCAGGGCGCCCTCCTGGACAGCGCCACACTCGACGGCGCGTCACTGGTCGAAGCCGATTTGGAGAGCGCCTATCTGGATGACGCTTCGCTGGTGCAAGCGGATCTTCACGAGGCCAGCCTGCGAGGGGCGGATTTTCGGTACGCACGTCTGACCGGGGCCAACCTGCAACGAGTTAATCTCGAACATGCGAACCTGGAGGGAGCCAATCTAGCCAAGGCTCGGCTGGATTCGGCAACCATGGTCATGACGGTCCTCTACAAGGCCACCTTAACCTGCGCGAATTTGCATGGCGCCCGGTTGCATCATGCCGTCCTCATCGACGCGCATCTGTCGCGAACCGACCTGCAGAAAGCGGATCTGACCGAGATCTATGCACCGAAAGCCCAACTGCAGCAAGCCCGGCTCGCCGAGGCGAATCTTGAACTGGCCAATCTGGTATCCGCCGACTTGAGCGAGGCCGACATGAGCCACACGGTCATGGTCCAAACCAATCTGCAGGAAGCCAATCTGCGGGGCACCAACCTGAGCGCCGCGGATTTGACCGGAGCGCAACTCAATAATGCCAACCTCCAGCAGGCCAACTTGCGCGGGGCCAATTTATCCGGCGCGTTGGGGCTGGTCCAAGTCCAACTGGATCAGGCCTGTGTGGATGAGGCCACCCAAATCCCAGCGGACCTTCAGCGACCGAAAGCCTGTCCATCGCCACGCCACCGGCACAAATGACCGATGGCCGTTTGCTCAGCATCCGGTGATGGGATGCGTACCTGCCACGAACCCACATGGGAGGGCGAGACGCAGATGGATTGACGCAGCGGCATGCAGTGGTGGTGTAATCAGGAACAGAACCCTGTTGTTCGCCGATGACGCGCTCGGGAGATCACCGTGAACCGTCGCCACAAGACGATGTTCATGCTGGCCGGGTTGGCGGCGCTGGCCGTCACGCTCCTGCTCGTCTGGTGCCCACCGGCGGTCTGTCGCGCCTTGAATATTCACACCTCAACCCTGTCTGACCTGGCCAACTTTCGGCAATATGTGGCAGATGAAGAGGCGTTTTACGCATCGCACCACACCCGCGCCGTCCGGATGGATTGCGCCACCCTGCGCGACGAGGTCGTGATCGCCCTCCAAACTGGTCGCCTGATATTGGAAACCGGCAGGTTCGACAACCCCCAACGCAACGACAGTGGGCAAGGCACGATCGAGGCCTGGCATCAGGGTCGCCTTCTCCATCTCCAGAATAGAGCCTTGGCGACGAATGACGAGCAGCAGGCCTGGGCCGCCACGGTGCGGGCAGCCGTCGCGCTACACCCACGACAAGAGCTGGCCTTCCTGTCCCGCTTGTTCGGCGGCCTGGTCCTGCATGTCTCGCACAAGCACATCCCCATCGTCCTGTTCTCCGATCGTCCCTGTTTGTAACCGGCCGGTTGTTCTCGCTTCTTCCTCCGCTGACTGATTCCCTCCCCATCTATCTCGTTGGACGACTCCTGCATGGCTCGCCCTTGGCCTGAATGACGTTGCGCATCAATGGCATGAGCGCTGGCGAAGGAGTTCCCTCTATTTTTCTGACTTAGGAGGTTGAACACGTTGAACTAGGTAGATCTCCAGGGTGCCGGAAACAGAAGGCGCGCAAAGATGAGTGAGGCACACATCCACAGGGCGAAGCGAGGATGCCATGAACATAAAATGGACCTATTGCCTGGCGATGTTCTTCACGCTGTGCCTGGTGTGGCCGACCGCTTCTGTGGCTGAACCTCTCCTCCCCAGTGAACCGGGAGATGAATTGCTCATCGAACAAACGTTCGATTCCGTGGTCGGATTGCTCTTTCGCGACTACTTGCTCCGAGGGAACGGCCATGTGGACTACCGCACGGCTCGGCATATTCTCGGCATCTCCTTCGACGATCCTGCATCACAGGAACCGGAGGTCGCTCTGCATCCCCTCTTGTACTGGTTCGATCCCAATCAAGACGGGCAGTGGGAATTGTGGATCGATCGCGAAGAGGAAGGCCATCTCGTCGATGTCACGCGGTACGACTGGCGGCAGGGAGAGGATCTGCTGACGCTGTACCCCGACTCCGGAACCCCACATGACAGCGCTGCTCGGCAATTCCTATAATCCGTGCTGCGGAACCGCGGTAGACACCCAAGCTTCGCGTCTCGACACCGATTGCCATGACGATGCCTCTTACTCATTCGTATCGCGGGCTGCCATCCGGCATCTGGATTCTCGGATTCGTCAGCCTGCTGATGGACATCTCGTCCGAAATGATCCACAGCCTGTTGCCGCTGTTCATGGTCACGACGCTCGGCGCGGGGACGATTGCGGTGGGGCTGGTGGAAGGGCTGGCCGAGTCGCTGGCCCTCGTCGTCAAAATCTTTTCAGGCACGCTGAGCGACTATCTCGGCAAACGCAAAGGGCTGGCCCTCTGCGGGTATGCGATCGGAGCGCTCACCAAACCGCTCTTCGCCTGGGCACCGGACCTCGGCACTCTCCTCACCGCTCGCTTGTTGGATCGACTGGGCAAGGGCATACGGGGCGCGCCGCGCGACGCACTGGTAGCGGATATCGCCCCACCGCAGCTTCGGGGAGCCGCATTCGGCCTCCGGCAATCTCTCGACACCATCGGTGCGTTTCTGGGTCCCTTATTCGCCACCGGATTGATGCTGCTCTGGGCCGACAATTTCCGGGCGGTCTTCTGGGTGGCCGTCATACCAGGCGTGATGGCCGTCGCGTTGCTGTTCTTGGGCATACAAGAACCATCCTCGTCACCATCCTCCCGTCGAGCCAATCCCATCAACCGTGGAAATTTGTCTCGCCTCAGTCCTACCTTCTGGTGGGTGGTAGGAATCGGCGCCGTCTTTACGCTGGCTCGCTTTAGTGAAGCGTTTCTCGTGCTGCGCGCCCAGCAAGGCGGCATTCCTCTCGCCTACATTCCGCTGGTGATGGTCGCCATGAATCTGGTGTATGCCTCCTCTGCCTATCCCTTCGGCACACTCTCGGACAGGATCAACCACAAGACGATGCTCACACTCGGCCTGCTGGTGCTGATCGCAGCCGATGTAGTCCTGGCGACGACCGATTACTGGGTTGTCGTATTGGGAGGCGTGGCGCTGTGGGGCATTCACATGGGCATGACGCAGGGCCTGCTTGCCGCGATGGTGGCGGACCAGGCGCCGCCTGACCTGAGGGGAACCGCGTACGGCTGCTTTAATCTGGCCTCCGGCCTGGCCATGCTCATCGCGAGCGTCGTGGCGGGATTGTTGTGGGATCGGTTCGGCGCGGCGTTCACATTTTACGCAGGGGCGCTGTTTGCCTTCCTCGCCGTCATCGGGATTATGATTTCTCCCGACACTTCTCGAGGCGTTCACCGCCGACTATCCAACTCTACATAGCGGCAACGACTAACGCACCCCGGAGATACTAGTGTAGTGCGTCCAACGCTTCTTTACATTTGGCGACCTTGGCCACAATGCTCTCCGCGGACGCCGTCCAGGTGAACACGCGAGGATTTTGGTTGTGAGTGGTGATGTACGTCTGAATCGCAGCGATGAGGTCGCGCACGTTGCGGAAACTG
>JADYYH010000097.1 GCA_020853775.1 Nitrospira sp. | reverse complement strand
CTAGAGACGGCGGTCCTCGGGTCTTCCTCTCGACGGGGTCGCGCCTGCTCGGTATACTGGCACCGCACGCATGCACGTGCCGCATCGATCACGTGAGACTCCGACGAGCAGGACAGTGATGCCCTCTTCCCCTCGCACCCGTTCCAAAGTCTCCCGGCCGGTTCGCTCTGAACCAGCGGCCGCAGAGGTCCTCGCCTGGTTGAGCGACTGCATTCACGGCGGTCTCTGTTTTGTCTGCCAGGGCCTGCTCATTTTCGAAAATTCTCAGTTCGCGGAACTGGTGGAAAGCGCGCCGCCTCAGGATGGGGGTGATCCCGCGCTGCGTAAACGTCTGCTGGATGATGCCATTGTCTGGAACCAGCGCGATCTCGGCTCGCGGAAGAGTGTGGAATACCGGCTGGCGGGGCATGACGGGCGCTCCCTCTATTACGCCTGCCGGTTCAACGTGGTGCCCTACCGCGGCGAGCGGGGTGTCCTGATGGTGTTGGAGGATGTGACGGAAGGCGTCCTCCTCGCACAGGATGCGTCGCAGGTGGCGCGATTTCAATCGGTGCTCGCGCGCATCGGCACGCTGGGTGTCAGCGGCGTCTCCGCGCAAGAGCTGATGAACGAAGCGGTGAAGGAAACGGCGGCGGCCCTGGAAGTGGAGCTGTGCAAAATTCTGGTGCCTCGGGAACCGGACGGCCATCTCTACATCATGGCGGGAAGCGGGTTGCGTAATGAACTCATCGGGAAATTGACGATCGAAGGCGGCACCCATTCGCAGGCCGGCTACGCGATTCGTGAACGGGTGCCGGTGGTGGTCGAAGACCTCCGGCGGGAAACGCGGTTTTCCGCCTCGAAGTTACTGACGGAACATGGCGCGGTGGCCGGTATGTGTGTGCCGATGCTGGTTGAGGATCGCGTCTATGGCGTCATGACCGCCCATTCGAAACGCGTCCGCCGGTTCACGCAGAAGGAGCAGGAATTTCTCTGCACGATGGCGAATACCATCGGGGCGGTGCTGGAGCGCCGCCGGCACGAAGAAACACAGATGGATTTTTATCATCGCCTGTTTCTGTCGGCGCAAGACGGGGTGATGATGACGGATACGAACGGTAAAATCCTGGACTGGAATCCGGCGCTGGAGCGCATGACCGGATGGACGCGGGAAGAAGCGCTGGGCCAACGTCCGGTGATTTTGAAATCCGGGAAACATGCGCCGGAATTTTATGAACGGCTGTGGGATTCGATTCGCGCGGGGCATCCGTTTGTGGAGCGATTCGTCAACCGGCGGAAGGACGGATCGGAGTTTCTCGTCTGGGAAAGTGTCAGCCCGGTGAAGGCTTCCGACGGCACGACGCAATACTTCATGGCGATTCTGACCGACCTCAGCGAGCGTGAGCAGATGTTGGAAGCCCTTCGGCATACCGAACAGGTCAAACTCGTCGGCCAACTTGCCGGAGGTATTTTACATGAGGTGCGGAATCCGCTGATCGGCCTCGGGAGTTTGGCCACCCATCTGGCGGAGCAAACCACTCTCCCTCAAGAGGCTCGCGATCGGTGCCGCTTGATCGCCCGGGAGGCGTCGCGGATCGATGAACTGCTGGAATCTCACCTGGGGCAGTTGAGGCCCAGGCCGTTCGACATTGCCGCCTGCGAACTGGCCTCGGTATTGGACGATACGTTCACGCTGCTCCGGCCCAACCTCGTCAAGAATCAGATTCTGATCAGGACTTCCGTGGCGCCGGATCTTCCGCCTGTTGATGCCTCCAGAGCCCATATTCTGCAGGTCTGTCTCAACATTGTGATGAACGCCATCGATGCGATGCCGGGAGGCGGTACCCTGTATGCCACCCTGTCGCCGGAACTCCGGCGCGTCCCCGGTGTGTTGATGCGGGTTGCCGACCAAGGGAAAGGGATTACGGCAGAGGACTTGAAGCGGATTTACGAACCATTTTTCACGAACGGCAAAGCCAAAGGGGTGGGGCTCGGACTGACCATCACGAGGGACATCGTCGAACGCCACCATGGTCAGCTCGTCATTCAAAGCCCGCCGGGCCAGGGGGCGGTGGTGGATGTGTGGCTGCCCGTCCGGCACGAGGGTGCATGAAAGGCCGGAAGAGCATGGATACGAAACAACGCATAGTTGGCGCTCGCATCGAAGGCGGGACGTGCTGATGGCCTGGCACCTGTTGCTGCTGGAAGATGAGGCGTCGGTGCGTGAGGCCTTTGCTTTGCGCCTGCGCGATCAGGGGTATGTCGTGCAAACGGCCGGCTCGGGCGAGGAAGCCTTGGGGCTTCTTCGATCGTTTGAGCCGGATGTGCTGGTTGCCGATCTGGTGATGCCGAATCTCTCCGGGTTGGATGTGCTGGCGCGGGTCAAACAGATGCTGCCGGGACTACCGGTCATTGTGTTGACGGCGCGGGGAACAGTGAAAGATGCGGTGGAGGCGATGCGGTTGGGCGCGTTCGATTTCGTCGCCAAGAGCATCGATATGGACGATCTCCTGCACACGCTGCGCCGGGCGACCGAGTTTTTGACCCTGCAGCGTCAGGTCCAGTTGCACAGCGGGCAGGACGCCGCCCGGTATGCCATCGACCGCGTGGTTACTCGCAGTCCCGTCACGAAAAACTTCCTTGCCCACTTGCAGGAGCTGATTAAAAACGATCGGGTGACGGTGCTGCTTCAGGGCGAGACCGGGACCGGCAAGCAGTACATGGGACGGGTCATCCATTACAACAGCGCCCGCGCCGGGAAACCCTGTGTGGAGGTGGACTGCCCCTCGATTCCACGGGATCTGTTCGAGAGCGAGCTCTTCGGACATGAGAAGGGTGCGTTTACCGGAGCGAGCGGCCGAAAGTGCGGTCTCCTCGAGTTGGCCGAGGGAGGCACGATCTTTTTTGACGA
Organism: Nitrospira sp.; assembly: GCA_020853775.1. Lineage (GTDB taxonomy): Bacteria > Nitrospirota > Nitrospiria > Nitrospirales > Nitrospiraceae > Nitrospira_A. Next base: position 4,577 of record JADYYH010000097.1, on the reverse strand, counting down.
AATCGGCGACTTGCCGCTTCCGTTGCAGGCGAAGCTCCTTCGGGTGTTGGAAGAACGGACGATCCGCAGGGTCGGCGGGGCTGTGAACATCCCCATCGATGTGCGGGTGATGGCGGCGACCAATCGTAATCTCAAGGAGGCGGTGGCCAAGGGCGAGTTTCGAGAGGATTTATACTTTCGCCTGAATGTCGTCACCCTGGTGGTCCCGCCGCTCCGCGAGAGGCGGGAGGATATCATTCCTTTAGCGGAGCAATTCCTCACTCGTTCTGCCTTGGCCCTGACCAAACCAGCTCGGACGTTGGGCGCGAGCGCGCAGGCCCTGCTTCGTGAGTATCAGCTTCCCGGCAACGTGCGCGAGTTGAGCAATCTGATTGAACGCGCGGTGTTGTTTTGTGGAGGGACGACCCTCGAAGCCGCCAACTTTCCAAGAGACGTCCAACAGGCAGTCCACGCTTCCGTCCCGACATTTCACGCGGCTCCTCCTGCTGCTGCCGGATCAGCGGATTCGTCGCAGGTCCATATCAGTTTTCAGGTCGGTGCCCAGACGCTCGCCGATTTGGAGGACCGGATCATCGGAGAAGTCTTGGCACGTTGCGGGGGAAACAAAACCCTGGCCGCAAAGCATCTCGGTGTCACCCGCTGGATGTTGGACCGCCGCCGAAAACCTCGCTCATAACCTCGCTCCTTCCGAGTGCCGGCGCACGGCCTCCACCACATTGGTGCGCGCGTACACATCATCCGGCACTGCAATCACGACCGGACAAGCTCGATTCCTCATAACGGCCGGTTTTCGTGAGGATCCGCCGAAGGGCTTACCCTCAGCCTTGGGTCAGAAAGCCTGGACCAGGCTTTGCACACTTCCCATGCAGCAACCGAGTCCGTGCATTCCTGCACCACCAGAACGTCACAACGGAGGCGTGATGAATTGCCTGCGATGCAATAGTCCTATGTATCGGGAAGTCTATGATCATGTGTTGGAGACCCAGGGCCAGGGGTTTCAGGCGCTGCACTGCATGATGTGCGGGGACATTGTCGATCCCGTCATCCTGAAGAACCGGCGGGAACGGGCGGAGCCCCGCGGGGATCGGGCCAGGCTTGCAGTCGTGACCTCGCTGTCATGAGGGCATTGTTCACGCTTCGATCGAGCGACCAAGCCGGGACGATTTGCAACGGCGACCAACTGGAACAGAAGGTCCTGTCACAGACAGCCGGCTCAGCTCATGGGCAGAGGGGAAGGGCATAGCGTATGGGACAGGCCAGGAGCAGCGCCGATCTCGAATACGCCGTCATGTTGGCGATTCTGAATTTCCATACGGAATTCATGAAGTCCAACTATTCGCACGTTCAAGTGCAATTGTCCGACGACGTGATCAATGCGACGATCACGCGAAACGGCGCCGTCCCCGCCGAGGCACGATTGGCTCAATCGGAGGAGGGACGTGCCTTGCTGAGGCAGGTGCACGAGGCGATGTTTACTTCGTGCCAGGACGTGCTCATGGAGCGGATTGAACGCGTGGTCGAACGACGGGTCCGGACAATGGTCACCAGCCTGGACCCGCTCTCCGGACGAAGCAGCATCACGATTCGACTGTAGGCCACTCCACAATAGGCCCTGCCGTCTAGAATCTAGAGACATCTTTCCTATAAACCATGCCGGGAAGGAGGATCGATTCGATCCTCCTTCCTCGCGCATGAAGTACCGGTGGGCTCATCGTGTGGTGCCGTCCATGGCATTGCTACCCCGGTGGCCTGCCTGTCCTTGGTTGAGAGGCTGGTTGTCGCAGCCCGCGCCGAGACAGTTCTCCGACCTGGTTCCGGTTGCCGGGACGATGTCAGTCGGGCCGGTCGTACGCGTCACGTCAACCGGCATGCCGTCATTGATCGCCACACGGTTGGCCCAGAGCACCGGGTAGTTGCCCACTTGAACCACCGGTCCCTGCGCCACCATTCGATCGCCGGCGGCCGCTCGTAGTGGTGTCCGATCTTGATTGTCCGGCCCCAGATCCACCAGCGCCATTCCGCCGTCCGGGGTTTGCACGGCGGCCGCACGATGGACTTCGCCGCTGCGATTCATGCGAATGTCGCGGAATTGTTGGATGCGCCCTTCAACGGTCCTGTCACCAGCCGTGCTTCCAAGGGGACGGTTCAGCGTGACGCGTTTGGCTTCGGTCCTAATGTGCTTCGCCATAAGGACAGAGTAAGGGCCCACATCCTCCCATGAGCCGGCCACAACAATGGGATCACCTTTCGTCAGCGCCAAATCCAGGGTGCGTCGTGAAGAACCAAGGTCCGCCGTGACCTGCCGGCGGTCCGGGGTGGTGACTAAGATCACGGTATTTTGGTCACCGGTTGTACGGTTGCGGATCTGCTTGGTCTCCGTGATCGTCCCTTTGACGACGTCCCCGCCGTAGGGATGAGAGCCTGTTTCCGGGATGCCATACAGAGGGTCCCGCTGCGCATAAAACCAAGGATCACCCGCATAGGGTGTGGCAGCGACATTCTGATCGGTCCGGTGGGGCCGGCCGGTGGATCATATTGCAGCGTGACCGTCACCCGCGTCTGACGTGTATCGTTCAGCGGCGTGAAGCGCACCGACCCGGCATGTTCGACCGTCGCGCCATCGACGGTTTTCCACCCGATGCGGTCGTTCTCAATCTCATTGATAATTTCCGCGTCCCATTCCACGGTCGGCGCGCCGGGAAGGGTGTTGACGACCCAATGGGATCGACGAGCGTCAAGGGGTTCGACACTCTGGACTTGACTCATGATGGTGGGAAGGTTGTCCATTTGCCTCCAGAAGGCATAGAGGTCCTTGGCAGAACGTTGAATCGTAATGGAGCGCTCGATCTTGATCGCCCGGTCGCTATGTACTTTGGGTCGTCCGATCGCGGACGTATCCGTCTGGTCATGGGTGTTCATGCTGAGCATTTCATACGCGGCACAGTACCCCGTGAAAGCACGCTGCACAAATGCCAGGCCCAGAAGGGCTTTGATGGCACTCAGACCGGAGAAGGGACCCTTCAGGCTGTGCAGGAGCAATCCGCCGCCGATGAGGCCCGAGATAAGACGCTCCTTCTCGCCCACGTTCTGGGAGGTCCCTTCCCATTCGGAATGCGGCCGTTGCTCCCTCGAGTCTCCGTTGCTCGTCTGGTGTGCTGATCTCTGCCGACGTTCCGGTGGCGTTGTTCTGATTCCCCCGCGCATGTGTGCCATGTGACCCCTCCAGATCATTCTGTTAAGACTTTGGCGAACAGGATGCCGGTGTCATTTTCAGCGAGACAGCGGTGCAAATGCGGGACTACGTCAGAATCGAGTGATGCGCTCATTGATCGCTCGGTCCGTGCGTTCTGGCGGCGGGGTGTGACAGAGCTTCGCGTGTGGTGCACCGTGCATGGTGATACAAGTCGCGGACCGGTTGTTTGAGCCGGGACAATTTGTCTCTGTTCCGTCGAGCTTCGCCGGTCATGTTTTCATCGCTCACGCGGCCGAGGGCGACGGCGCTCATCAGTCGGTTGTTGCAGAGAAGGGTGTTTCGCATTGCGATGGGCGAGCTCCTGCCTGTTCGCAGCGAAATGACCGGCTTCTTGCCACAGAGCGATCCCACCAAGTAGTCCGTTCAGGTTGGACACGACGGTCACATTTCCTGGTACCCGCCCGATATCCACTTGCGCGGCATTGCCGCCGCCGATGTAGAGACGGTCGTAGTGAAACATGTGTTCGAGTTTGGCGATGACCTTGAGGAGGCGATTGTTCCATAATTTTTTCCCAATGCGTCCGAGCTCAGAGCCACGCAGCCGATTCTTGCCGACCTCTACATTCGGAACGAGGCGACCATCGACGAGCCGACGCCTGTCCCCAAGGTTACAACCAGTTCCACGCCTTTGCCGGAGATCGCGCCATACCCTTGCATATCCGCATCGTTAGCGGCTCGAACGGGTTTTTTGCGCAGGGTTTTGCCCAACGCCGCGATGAGGTTGAAGTGTTTCCAGGATGGATCGAGATTCGCGGCATCGAGAATCACCCCGTTTCTGATGGTGCCCGGAAAACCGACGCTCACCCGGTGAAAGCGTCCTGAGAGTTTAGCCAGTCGATGAATGGTCTTCAGGAGATTGGCCGGAGTTTTTCGTTTCGGCGTCGGGAGCCTGAGGCGTTCACCAATCGGCTCTCCGACTTCGTTGACGATCATGGATGTAATCCCTGTGCCGCCGATATCAATCACCAGAGTTGTGATGGCTTCCTGAGGCGGTGGCGGCGTTTCCGCCGAGCCGTTCGAAAGGCTCGCAGTGCCGGTGGAATCCGATCTGTTCGCACGGCGTGATGATGTGTGTTTGGCCATAGTCGCCGGGCAGGCATGACTCCTCGTGAAAGGGGAGGGTTCCACAGGTCTTGTTGAGGACATCATGGTCGAGTTTTCATGGCGATGAAGCTGATGGTTTCCCTAGATAGTGTAGTCACGAGATATTGAGCCAGAGAGCGAGGCAGCGGATCTGGACAGCGGCGAGGAAGGATGTGGTGTTTTTGGCGTCACGCGTGGCGATACCACGCCATCTTTTGAGATGAAGAAAAGCGTTTTCAAT
>JADYYH010000096.1 GCA_020853775.1 Nitrospira sp. | reverse complement strand
TCTATTGAACAAGGGGACAGTCGTGGAAGCCGGGCCGGCGCACGACGTGGTGAATCACTATCTGCATGCCGGACATATCCAGCCCTGTGCCGTATGGCCAGATCTGGCGCAAGCGCCGGGCAATGACATCGTTCGTCTCCGCGCCGTACGGGCCCAAACGGAATCAGGGCTGATCATGGATCGCTTCGACATCCGGCGGCCGATTGATCTCGAAGTGGAATTCGATGTCCTCAAGCCGGGGCAAGTCTTTGTCCCCGTCTTTAACCTGTATAACGAGGAAGACGTCACCGTGTTCATCGCGCATGATCGGGATCCCGCATGGCAACGGACCCCTCGCCAGGCCGGCCGGTACATCGCCACCGCCCGAATTCCGGGAAACCTGCTCGCCGAAGGGATGATGACCGTCAGCCCCCTCATGATGACCGAGACTCCGTTTCGCCTCCATGCGCATGCGCCGCGGGCCCTCGGATTCCGGGTGGATGACAGTGCCGACGGAGATTCGGCCCGAGGTGACTTTCACGGTCGGTGGCCCGGCGTCATTAGGCCTCTGCTGGAGTGGCGTACACGATTTAATCCGGCGTGAGCTGTGCAGCGAGATGGATGGCCCTACTGAAGCAGCGTCTAGGTGGGGTAGCCTATAGAACGTTCACATGCACCATTCCATCGTCATGCTAGGCATGTTCGGTCATAAACCATCCGGCGATGGAAAGGCGTTTGTGGTCGCCGGCTGTCTGATCGACACGACACACCCGATGCAAACGAGGCACGGTAAACATGACCAACGATCCCGGTTTCGGCGCGATACAATGCGTGATGGCCAAATCCGGCTTCCCGTCTTGTGACTCACCCGCCGGCGCATAAATCATCAGCTCACCGCCCCAGTCACAGTCCCATTTCTCGTGAAAATAGCTGACGAGTGCGATGCGCCGACGAGGCGCGGGGCGCCCGCCGACCGGATGCCCCTGATCCGTGTCATCATGGGTCAACAAGCAATCGCCCGTGCCATAGGAATAGTAGCTGAATCCCATATGCCGACGGGTGATGTTCGGAAAGGATTCGATGTACTGCTGAATGCAAGGCAACTCCATTCGACTCAAGAGCAGCCGCCCCTGCGGCTGGGCGATTTCAGCTTTGGCCCAGTTCCCGGAGTTCGGGAAATCTTGCCGGACGTAGGACATATCTTGTAGCTGATTCCAATTCGCACGCGCCATGGCCTCTCGAAATTGGCCTCGTTCGTCGGCCGACCAGAAGTTCTCGATGACCAGGACCGGCGTTTTGTGGAAGGAAAAGTCTTCCAGCTCTGCCGGTGACCGCGCTTGTCCGACTTGTCCTGATACAATCTTCATCGTCTACTCCTGGGGGCCGAGGGGTTGAGCAAAATCTTCTACTCTCCTACCCTGACCAATGATCCCCGTTCTTTACAGACAGTGAACGTGTGATGAAACCACAGCACCACTGCGCCAAGATACAGCAGATTCAACCCGCTGGCCAGCCCCAGATTGGTCAACGGAGCCGCGTGGGTCGCGAGTAATCCCCGCATCCCTTCGAACACATGCGCCGCCGGATTGATTGCGGCCACGCCTCTCAGCCAAGCCGGCAAGACATCCATAGGATAGAACACGCAGGAGATTGGCTGAAACAAAAAGACCATGCTCCAGGCGAGCACCTCCGCCTCCTGTCCAAACCGCATGATCAGCGACGTCGTGAACACGCCGATGATCCATCCCGTCAACACGAGATTGGCTATAAACGGCATGAGCCACAGGCCGATGATAAAGACATTGTAGCCGTAAAACAGCCAGGCGCAGAGGGACATGACCACTGACACGGCCGTGACCTTGAAGAGACTCATGACCATCGTCGCCGCGAGAAACTCGCTGGGCGTCAACGGACTGGCGAAGAGATTCATCAAGTTGCGCGCCCAAATTTCTTCGAGAAAGGAAATGGTGATGCCCTGCTGCGAACGGAACAACACGTCCCACAGGATCAGCGCGCCGAGCAGAAAGGTCACGACCGCCGGCATCTGCCCCTGAAAGGTCGCCAGATAGACCGTAATGAAGCCCCACACCACCAGATCGAGAAACGGCCAATAGATGATCTCCATCACGCGCGGCAGGCTGCGCCGGTAGAGGTACAAGTGGCGGATGACCAAGGCCGCAATACGGTGGTAGGCCATCGTCCGCTACAACTTCCCTTCGCAAGGCTTCGTCTCGTGACATGCCTGTTCGAAGCAGGGCTTCTGATGACAGGGGTGCTGCTCAACCGGCTGTTCATGGCAATGGCCACATCCGCCCTCTTCCTGATGCGCGCCCAGCAATTGCTGCAACATCAAGCGGGTTCCCTCAACGAAGGCCGGACCGATACGCCGGCCGTCTTGCAAGCGGAAGGCTGACGCCGCCAGCAACGCCAGTGGAATCCCGACCAGACCGGCATGCAACGCCGAGCTACTCAGTCTTGCGGCATCGATGGCCCAGAACACCACAGCCATGGCGCCTCCCGCAATCGCGGTGCTGCTGACGCTGCTGATAAAAATCGGCCAGCCACTCGTCTGCCGCGCCAAGCCGATCGCGCCCACGACGAACCACAACAATCCCCATCCCATCATCAGGCTGAGCCCGCCGATGAGCAGTCCCACACTAAACGATATTCCTGCATCAACCATGACGGCGCCTACTCCCCTTGCACATCACACGTCCCGTGCGGCCCTGCTACTCGCGTGCGAGTTTAAGAAACACATCCTCAAGGTCCGCCTGGCCAAACCGAGCCACGATGTCCTTGGCGGTGCCTTCGGCCACAATCTTTCCCCGCTGGAGAAAAATAATGCGATCCGACATCTCTTCCATTTCCCGCATATTGTGCGAGGTATAGAGAATACTGAGTCCGGTCGCCTGCCGTTCCTCCAATAGGATCGCGCGAATCTTGTGCGCGATATCCGGATCCAGGCTCGCAGTCGGCTCATCCAAAAACAGCACCTTGGGTTCCGTAAGGAGAGCTTTGGCCAGCGTCAGTCGCGTCATCTGTCCCGACGACAGTTTACGCGTCAGCTTGTGCCGCCATTCGCCCATCTCCAGTTTTTTTACCATATCTTCCACACGAGCCGCGATATTCGACATGCCGTACAGTCGGGCGACGACTCGAAGATTTTCCTCCACCGTCAGGGAAAACGGCAACGAGATGTAGGTGGAAGAAAAATTGACCTGCTGAAGAATCGTTTCCCGGTTCGATTGCAAGTCGAGGCCGAACATACGGATGGAGCCGGAGGTGGGCGTGACCAATCCCAACATCATTTGAAAGGTCGTGGTTTTGCCGGCGCCGTTGGGGCCCAGCAACCCGAGAATTTCCCCTCGCCCGATCTCGAAGGAAATCCCGTCGACGGCGGTGAATCCCCCGAATCGTTTACTGAGATTGCGTACTTCGACCACCGGCGATGACATGGGCAGAGAGTTCCGTGGGCTAGAACGATAGGAATTCCGAGAGCTTTTCAGGCAGGTGACAGGTTTCGCATTTGCGGCTCAGCACCCGACCTTCATACTCGGTTTTGTTATCGTGGCATCGAAAGCAGTCCCCTTGTGCCCGTTTGTGCAACACCGAGCCCTCAGGATGTTCTGAGTTCCACGGACGACTATCAGCTGACACATGGCCGCGAGGGATGACGATCGGATACCCTTTGATCGGCCGTTCATGCACCACCGCCGCATGACACGTGGTGCAGCCCTCCCCCTGCGCGCGTTGATCAAAGGCGGCCATATGCTTCCGATGACTCATGATGAGGCCTACATCCTTCACGGGCGACGGCAAATCGCGCGGCGCGATTTCCGACACACGCAGGATGTTGCGGTGGCACCCCAGGCAGACGGCCGAATCGACCCGAGCTTGCAGATTGTGAGGATCCGTCGGTTTGCCGAACAGATAGATCGCCACGTCTCTCGTCCCATGCCAGGCCTTATCCTCCAACCAGCCGACCACACCGGGCCTGACATGACAGGCCACGCATTCCACTTCTTTGTGAGATGATTGCAACCAGCGCTCATAGGCCGGTTGGATGGTATGACAGCTGGCGCAGAATTTCGGATGATTCGTCAGCGGAACCGCAACTCCCCCGAAAGCCACTGCGCCGGCCAGAATCGCCCCGAACACAATGGCGGGAGTCTTACGCATCATCCCGTTGGGATTTGGGGAAATGACGGATGATCAACGCCGCCACCGCCGCCACATCGTCAGGGTCGAGCAGCGGCACGGATGTGTCGACAGGTTTGTTGGACACGACCGCCAGGAGGCCATCCTGAGAGACCGGCACCTCGCCGATCTGGTCGCGCACGACAACGATCTTTGGATAGCCTTCGCTCCGCCACCCTTCCGCCAAGATCAGATCGTAAGAGGGATCAAGATACCGCTCGCGCACGTCCTCGACATTCATATGATCCGAAACGTCGGCGAACATAGCTAGACTGCTCTTCGAAATGATCACGACGCTACTCGCACCGGCTTGCTTGTGCCGCCAGCTGTCTTTCCCCTCGGTATCCAAATCGAATCCATGACCGGCATGTTTGACCGTCGCCACTTTATAGCCGGCTCGCACCAGCTCGGGGATGACACGTTCGATCAGCGTGGTCTTGCCGCTATTGGACCGGCCGACAAAAGACAGAATGGGCACGGACATGACAAGTTCCTTTCGCGGCTTCAGCAGCAGGAGGGGCGGTGAGCGGCAGATGCAGCCGGAGCGGCCTGCTCCAGCCACACCGACCCGCTGAGAAGTTGCACGGTCACCGGATCACCGGGATTGAGACGCTCCACCTCGACCGGAATATCAATCAAACAGTTCGCTTTGACCATGGAGGTCAGAATGCCGGAGCCTTGATCGCCCGTCGTTCTGACTTTGAACACTCCATCTTCGCGCCACAACACTCCGCGCAGAAAATGGCGACGATCGGTCCGCTTGGAGAACTTTTCCTGGAAGATCGCCTCCAGCAGCGGACGCCCGTAAGTCCGGGCCCCGGACAATTTCAACATGGCCGGACGAACCAGTTGCTCAAAGGTGACCATCGACGACACGGGATTTCCCGGCAGCCCGAACGCCAGTTTGCCCTGAATCTTGCCGAAGGCGAGCGGCTGGCCTGGCCGGATGGCCAACTTCCAAAAATTCATCTCGGCGCCCAGGTCCCGAAACACCGCTTTCGTGAAGTCGTAATCCCCCATCGACACGCCGCCTGACAGCACGAGGATGTCGGCGTTTAATCCGTGGGAAATTTTTTCCTTCAACGCCGCGGGCGTATCCCGAGCAATGCCCAGCAAGATCGGCACGCCGCCGGCTTCCTGTACCGCCGCCGCAATGCCGTAACTGTTCGAATTGATAATTTTTTCTTCGCTGAAGCGCTCATCGAGATCGGCGAGTTCGTCGCCGGTCGACAAAATGGCGACGCGCGGGCGCTGATACACCAGCACGAAGGACTTCGCCAGAATGGCCAACATGCCCGCCTCGCCGGAACGGATCTGGGTGCCCTTCGGAATAATGCAGTCGCCCTTTTGCACATCCTCGCCCTGCGGCCGAATGTTGGCGCCGCGTGGCTCCGGCTTGAATACACGCACGGAATCGGGTGTATGTTCGGTATCTTCGACCTTGATGACGGTATCAGCCCCGGCTGGAATTGGGGCTCCCGTCATGATTCGAATCGCCTGGCCCTTGCCCACAGATTTGGTGGGCATCTTCCCGGCCGGCACATCTTCGATGACCGCTAATGTGACCGGCTTGGCGATCGCATGCTCCTGAGCAATATCCTCCGCCCTCACCGCAAAACCATCCATCGCGGAATTGTCCCACGGCGGATTAGACCGTTCGGCAATGATATCTTCCCCGAGCACGCGTCCCAGAGCGTCTAGAATCGAGACCTTCTCAAGCCCCAATGGCACCGTCGCGCCCAGCACAATACGCTGGGCCTCGTGAAGCGGCGTCAATCCGGATGTCGCATCGGCAGCTTTCACACGTCACCGTCCCATCAATGTTCTTGGCGCGGCGCCAGCTTGACGAGCGATCCGATTTTCTTGCAGAAGGCTTCCACCTGGTTGGCAATATCATGATAGGCCTGAGCCGTTGCCGCATCCGAGTTAAACAAGGCGAACGGCTCGCCCGCATCACTTTGCGTGACCACATCGGGATCCAGCGGAATCCGTCCCAAGAACGGAACACCCATATCGGCGGCCGAGGCCTCTCCTCCGCCCTTGCGGAAGACATTCACTTCCTTGTGGCAGTGGGGACATTCCAACCCGCTCATGTTCTCCACGATACCGATAATCGGCACTTCGCTATCCTTGCAAAACGTGACGGACTTACGGGAATCGAGCAGGGCCACCTCTTGCGGTGTTGTAATAATGACTGCCCCGCTGACACCGCCGAGGAGATCGATGGTGGTCACCGACTCATTGCCGGTCCCGGGAGGCAGGTCGATCAGCAGAAAATTCAGATCCTGCCACTCCACGCCTCCCAGCAACTGGTTGATGAATTCATATTTATACGCGTCGCGCCAGATGATGGGATCGTCGGAGTTCTGCAACAAGAAGGACATCGAGGCAATCTTCATGTTGTAGGCTTGGAATGGAATGATCCCACCCGAAGTGCTGATCTTCAGCTTTTGGCCCTCCGCGCCGACCATCTTCGGAATATTCGGGCCGTGAATATCCATGTCGCAAATGCCGACATGCCAGCCCTTCAGGGCAAGACTGACGGCGAGGTTCGTGGTGCAGGTGCTCTTCCCCACGCCGCCTTTGTTGCTCATGACGAGCACTTTATATTCGATCCGTTCCATGCGTTTTGCGACCAGCCAGCGGCTGTGGCCTTCCTTGTCCTTCTGACAAGTTTCATTTTCGTCGCAAATGGCGCAGGCCCACATGTAGGTGCAGGCATCTCCGCCGCTGCTGGAACCGGGCTGTGAAATCACATTTAACTCGCGTGGCATCCTAGACTCCTCGTAAAGCGTACATCATGATGCGTAAGACGAAAGTCCTCTTTCGCCGCCTTGCTGAATCAGCCCACTCTTACCCTCGTCGGCCACCCGTCGGCACACCGACATACTCATCGTCTCCACCGCCCGACGGAATCGACGGTCCCGTTTTCGCAAGGCCCGGTCCCGCCGCGACCACCGCCGGCACCAGTGTCTCTGCCTCGGCGTCCGCCTTCTTTTTGTTGAAGATGCCGGCACTCACGATGCCGACTTCATAAAAAATGTACATGGGCAGTGCCATGAGACACTGGTTGAAGGGATCCGGCGTCGGGGTGAGAATCGCGGCGAAAATAAACGCCGTCAGGAAGGCCCACTTGCGATATCGCTTCAGCAGCGGGGCATCCACCCAGCCGAGTTTGGCCAGCAGAGTAATCACCAACGGCACTTCAAAGATGAGACCGAACACCAGCAGGAACCACAGCGCGAATCCGACATATTGCGCAATCGAGAGTTGCGGAATAAATCCGGCATTGACGCCGTACGAAATTAAGAAATTCAATGCGAAGGGAAGCACGAAGAAGAACGAAAACAATAAACCGAGATAGAACGCCAGCGTGCTGAGGATCACAAACGGACCGACGAATCTCCGTTCCTGCGCGTGCAGTCCAGGCACCACAAAATGCCAGAATTCCACGAGGATATAGGGAGTCCCCAGGACCAGCGCAAACAAGCCCGCCACCTTGACGTTTTGCCACAAGGCTTCAGCCGGGGCGAGAAAGACGAACGGGACGGTGGGAAGATCCGTCGGAATCCAGGAAAGGGACCCGGGCACGAACATATTCTGGAGCGGGATCCTGATCCACTTCACCAGCGTGTCGGCGTAGAAAAAGGTGCCGACAAAAATAATCGCCGTGACGATGACCGCACGGGTCAGCCGGACCTGGAGCTCAACCAGATGCTCCATGACCGGCATTTTTTTATCTTCAAGCGGCTTAAAGACCGTATCTTGCAGCCACTCTTGAAACTTGAACCCGTCAGCCATGCTGGTTCACAAACCTGATGCAGGGGTACCCCGTCGAGTGAGCGTTGGGATCGATTCCCTACTCACTCGACGGATCATTCCCTCACCGATACCTTACTTCGGGTTGACGGCTACGAACAGATTGTTCCCCTGCCGACTCAGCAGGAGCACGACCATTTCGTCTTTTTTCACCTTCGCTGACGCCTTTTGGTAATCCTCGAGGCTCTTGACCACTTCGTGGTTGACTTCCTGAATGACGTCACCACGCTGCAAGCCCGCGGATTCCGCCGCGCTGCCCGCTTCAACGGAACTCACCACCACTCCGCTGGTCTTGGCTGGAATGTTCAGCTGGCTCTGCATGGCTGCATCGAGGATCTGGACGCGCAACGCCGCCAGCACATTGTCGGGCGGCTTCACCGTCTCAGTCGGAGCGCTGGCCGGACCGGGCTCGCGCTTGGCGAGCACTTCGTCGGACGGCCGTTCAGCGACCTTGACCTTCAAGACCTGCTCTTTGCCTTCGCGCAAAATCTTGATATCGGCATCCTTGCCGACACTCATGCGCGCGACCAGGTTGCGCAGCTGGCTGACGCTCTGCACCTCTTTGCCGTTGAAGGAAATGACCACATCACCACGCCGCATGCCGGCCGAATGGGAGGGACCATTCTCATTCACGTCACTGATCAACACCCCTTTTCGCTGATCGGGCAATTTGAAGGACTTTGCCAGCGCCGGGGTAATTTCCTGAATGGCCACACCCATCCATCCGCGCACCACTTTGCCGGTCTTCGTCAAACTCTCTACGATATCCGTCGCGATGCTGCTGGGAATGGCGAAGCCGATCCCTTCCGACCCGCCCGTGCGGGAGAAGATGGCCGTGTTGATGCCGATTAGTTTGCCTTCCATATTGACCAGGGCGCCGCCTGAATTGCCCGGATTGATGGCAGCATCGGTCTGAATAAAGTCTTCATAATCGGCGATCCCCACGTTCCCCCGACCCAAGGCGCTGATAATACCGAGGGTGACGGTTGAACTGAGCCCGAACGGGCTCCCCACCGCGAGAACCAGATCGCCCACATGCAGTTCGTCGTAATCCGCCCATTTCATCGAGCTGAGATCTTTTGCTTCGATCTTGATGATGGCCAAATCGGTCTTCGGATCTGTGCCGATGATTTTGGCTGGGAACTCACGACGATCCGACAGCGTCACGGTAATCTGCGTCGCGCCTTCGACCACATGGTTGTTGGTCACAATGTAGCCGTTCGAATCGAGAATCACGCCGGACCCTGCGCTTTGCTCCGGGCGATGGGGGCCACCACCGGGAGGGCCACCGGGACCGCCCGGCGGTTCCATGCCGGGAGGCTCATCACCAGGACCACCAGGACCCGGAGGACCACCAGGACCGGGAGGCGGGCCGCCGAACGGGCCACCAGGAGGAAGCTGACGACGGCCTTCTCGGCGGCCTTCTCCGCCACCGGTGACCGCAATGTTCACGACTGCAGGCGTAACCGCCTTCACGATTTCCGAAAATCCCTGAGCGAATGCCGGGGGCACACCAGCCGCCTCGGCCTGATTGCCGGCCTGTAATCCGCCGGACAAGAACGTGGCAGCAACCATGGTGGTCACTGCGAGTACGGACAGCACTTTCCTGCGCTGATGTCGATACGCCATGTGTACTCCTCTGGAAACCTGAAATTGAGGGACCATCCTCCGCGCCATCGTTGAACGTTTCATTCTACACTAATCACAGAATCGCCTTCAAAGAGGAAAAAGCAGGGCCGAATGTGATCTCACCATCCTCTCCTCCGCGCTTGCACCACGACAGAACCACGACTCAAGACCTTGGCGACGAGGCCGACTCAAGATCCCGCTGTGCCACCCAGGCTCGCTGGAGATTCCCGGCCAACCGTTTCGCCGCCTGTTGCATCGCGACCACACGGAGCGTCAGTGGCGCCCCTTCATAAGAGGGCGGCCAGATCCGTCGCTCCGGATCTTGCGGGCGCAGGTAAATGACGGGGTACCATTGCGAAATTCCCGGCGCCGTGGGGCGATCCAACGTGGCCATGGATCGACCTTCCGCCTGCAGAAGCGTCCTGCCGGTCGATCCGTCGATCAACGCCGCTTCGGCGAGAGACCAATTATCGCGCCGGAATCCTGGCTGTTGATGGGTCGTCCACCCCAAAAAGAGCGACACCGGATATTCCTGCTCAGTACTCGACAACACCGTCACCAGCAGATAGTCCACTCCTTGCTGCCTGGCGATCCCGGACCAACCGGGTGCGGCTCCACCCGATGGCACCCCATCGAGCTTGACGACCCGCTCAATGGCGACGGGATACCCACGGTTGATCTCCGCTGAAAGGAGTTCCCCCACACGCGCCAAGGCTTCGTCGGGCAGAACGGGGGCTGAATCCGGAGCGGACGTATCCGCCACCACCACCAACGCGGCATGGAGCGGACGCGAGGCGGGAAGCTTCTCAGTCACGACTTCCCCCGGCACGGCCGGTTCCACATACTGAGCGAGGCGACTGGGTGGACTGGCGACCACACAACTCGTCAGGATCAACAACCCGACAAGTAAGCCCGACCAATTCCCGTTGCGTCTCATGACAGCCTCCGCACCGGATCGACGCCAACGATATCGCCGTCTCTGAGATACGATCACTCCCGCGCTCTGCCTCTGTCAAGGTGCGCCAACCATGGCTTGCATTTCGATCTTGGCTCAGCTACCGTGGTGCACCCTTCGTCGCCGGACGAAGCGGTCGCGTCACACTCCCATTGGGGGCTGTCTCAACGTGACTCCGTGCTCGACCCAGACACCGTCCCTGTCAGTCATCATTCCCGCCTACAACGAGGCGCGCCGGCTCCCACTGTTTTTACAACGGGTGATTGCCCATCTGAACCAGCGCGGCCAATCCTACGAAATTCTGGTGGTCGACGACGGGAGTGAGGACGAAACCGCTCAGGCCGTCAGGCTGGCGACGCACCACTGTCCCCATGTGCGGCTGATTCAATTGTCGTGCAACATGGGCAAGGGTGCCGCAGTGCGACGAGGCATGCAGGCCGCGCGCGGCACCATCCAGCTGTTTGCCGATGCGGATGGAGCCACCCCCATCGAAGAACTGGGACGATTGGAAGCGGCTCTGACGGACGGGGCTGATCTCGCGATCGGATCACGGGCCCTGGCTTCCCACCATCCGGACTTCACAGTTCACGCCCGATGGCACCGGAGCTTCCTCGGAAGCCTCTTCAACAACCTGGTGCGACGACTGGGCGTGCCGCATATTGCCGACACGCAATGCGGGTTTAAATTATTCCGGCAGCCGGTCGCGCAGGATTTGTTTGCCGTGTCCTGTGTCGACGGCTATGCGTTCGATTTAGAATTGCTGCACATCGCCGATCAGCGGCACTACCGCATCGCGGAAGTCCCCATCAACTGGACCGATCAGCCCGGGTCGAAAGTCCGCCCTTGGCGCGACGGCGTCCTCATGCTGCGAGAACTTCTCGCCATCCGGAAACGAGACGCCCAAGGTCTTTATCAACCTCGCTGCCGCCCTGTTCCCGGTGGCGTCGAACCGGCCCTGGCCACGGCCGAGCCGACCCATTCCTAAACCACCCATCCCTGCGGTCACGACTGCCGGCGCACAATGACCACCTTGGCGTCTGTGAAAATAGGCTTCCAAGCCGGATGTGTCTCCAGGGCGACCGCCAAGGCGCTGCCGCGCGGGATCATCGCCCAATCCACCCCGTATCGATCCAAGAGGGCTAACTGCGGAGCATCCTCACGATTCAGCGCTACGTAATCGCGAAAGATCCACCGGTCTTTGATCCGCCAGGCGGGCATCCGTCCGTCGATAAAAATCTGCTCACCGGGAAGTTGCCAGAGCAAAAACCCCCCGTAGCTATAGTCGTTATATAGTCTCGTCCCCGTTTCGTCCCGGTGGGTCCGAATCCACCGCACGGCTTCGATCGGATACTCCGTCCGTTCAAAATACACCTCCGGAGTACGCCCTGATTGCCAGACATGCTCCAGATGCTCGGAGCCCAAAGCAGAGAGCGCTGTCGCTGTCATAATCGACAGCACGAGGACCGTGCCGGCCGCATGGGCCTGCAGAACGGAAATTCGGCGCCACAATGTATCGCCTACCAGCGTACACAACTCGGCAACCAGCGGGAGGCTGACGATCAAAAACAGGGTGACATTCCGCCAGTGCAGCAGGGACAATGCCAACATCAGCAGCAGCAGAACCCACCGAACCGGCTCCATTTGCCGATACCATCCGGCCATCAATCCGACAAGCCCAAGAAGATAGAACCCGTAGGCGCGTCCGGCCCACCCCTGAAACGACACCGGTTGCCACTCTCGCAAGGTGTCGATCATGAAGCGATCCGTCAACGATTCATAAATTTCCCCATAGAGATGCCAGCCATAGGGATTCAGAAAGGTCACGGCAATAGAGACGGCGATCGCGAGGGCACAGCGCCGGAGATCATCCCAGCTGAGCACCGGTTCATCACGCGATGCCTGGACGCTCTTCCACTCGGTGCACAGCGTCATGAGGAATGACAGCGACACCAGCACCGTGATCACAAACAAACCCGCCGTAAAGCCGCCGTGGAGATTGGCCCAGACGAGAAATAGCGGGGGCAGCGCCCAGATCCACTGCCGCTGTCCCCGCTGCATGCGATTCCAGATCGTGAGCACCACCGCCACGCCCAGAAGGCTGATCAACTGCGTACGAGCGCCGAGGAACGGAAGCGCCACCCAGAGGCTGGCCACCAGCGCTGCGAGCCGATAGGTGCGATGAACGGAAGCCACTCGTGCGGCAGTCCACCAGGCCAGGGCAGTGACTCCGCCAAAGAAAGCAATCAGGCCCAGTCCGCCAGATGGCTCGAGCGCCTGATAGATCAATGCCAGCACCCCATCGCTCAACCAGGCATGCTCTACCCAATGCCAATCCGGCATCGTATGGGAATAGGGATCGGTCTCCGGCAGACGCCACCCTTGCGCAATCAAATCCAGTCCTGCGCGGAGATGCCATCCGAGATCCGGCTCCACTAAAGGTTGGAGCACCAGATTCATCACGAACGCACCCAGCAACAGGTCCAGCAGGAGAGTGAGAGGAGCGGGAGAAGAGGAAGCGGCGGAGGGAACCGGCTCAGCCTTCATGATGCTGCGGCGGCATAAGTGATGGCCGTCCCACCAGAAGATTACCGAGCACCAACCACTCCACCTGGGTGCGCTGAAAACACCGCACCGCTTCGTCGGGGGTGCACACAATCGGTTCCTGCACGTTGAAAGATGTATTCAGGAGGACGGGGACACCGGTCAATCTGCCAAAGGTCGCCAGAAGATCATAGAAGCGGGGATTGGCCTCACGCGTCACGGTTTGCACACGAGCCGTGCCATCGACATGCGTCACGGCCGGCAAAAGCCCTTTCGCCGAGGCTTTCACCCGCACCGTAAACTGCATGTAATCCGAAGGCGCCGGTACATGGAAAAATTCCTCGGCGCGATCAGCCAGGACAGAGGGCGCGAACGGCCGAAAGGCCTCCCGGCATTTCACCTTGCTGTTGATCAATTCACGCATGTCCTCCCGCCGAGGATCGGCCAGCAAGCTGCGATTGCCCAGTGCGCGAGGCCCCCATTCCATCCGCCCCTGATACCAGAACACCAGCCGGCCATGGGCCAACTCCGAGGCCACCCGTTCATACAACTGATCGTCAGCCAGACGTTCGGCAACCAGCCCCGCCTCCGACAAGGCGGCACGGCAGGCCGTTTCATCGTATTGCGGCCCCAGATACGCATGGGAAAGCACCGATCGTGTCGCCGCCGGGCCGCGCCTCGCCGTCCACCATAAGGCCGCTCCGAGCGCCGCTCCGGAATCTCCGGCAGCCGGTGGCACATGCACCTGATCGAACCCGAGCTCGGCCCGCAGGCGACCGTTAGCTACGCAGTTGTAAGCGACCCCGCCCGCGAGACACAGCGACGTCGCCTGAGTGAGCGAGCGCAGGCGACGCCCCAGATGCAACAGGGTCTCTTCCAACACTGATTGGGCGCTCGCCGCAAGATCGCGGTGGCGCTGAGTGAGATCGTCTTGAGGCCGCCGCGGAGGTCCGAAGAGCCGAATGAACTCCGGCACAAAATGGCCAGCCCTGGCGAGGTGAAAATCAAGCAGGCGGGTATTCAATGCAAATCGCCCATCGGGTACGAGTCGCACAATTTCACGACTGAGCGTACGAGCGAAGGTCGGCTCACCGGACGAGGCCAGGCCCATCACGATATATTCGTCCTGATCCGGACGAAACCCCAGGAACGCGGTCATCGCCGCATAAAATTGTCCCAGCGAGTGAGGCAGCGGAGTACGATCCAGCACCGTGATCTGATTGCCTTCGCCCTCGGCCAGCAAGGTCGTGTCCGCCTCTGACGCGCCGTCAACCACGAGGATTGCCGCCCGTTCAAACGGCGAGACGAGAAATGAACTGGCTGCATGGCAGAGATGATGGTCGAGAAACACCGGCCGCCGGTCACATGGCCCAACCCGTACTGATAATTCCTGCTGAAGCCGAAACAGTTCCTTCCACTCCTGACGCGCCCGCTCGAGAGAACGGATCCCCTTCACACGGAACAGTTGCGTCGAACGCAGCATGGACGTCAGCGCCAGCCTGAGACGCCGCCCCACCTGCCAATACTTCCAGGGCACGACTATGGCTTCGACATCGCACAGGGCCATCCCGCCCTCCCGCAGGCAGTATCGGATCGCCTGGACCGGCAGTGCCGTCACGTGCTTCTGACGGACGAATCGTTCTTCCTCCGCCGCGGCGACGATGCGGCCGTCGACAACCAGCGCGGCCGCCGCGTCTCGCATATTGGACAACCCCAACACCACCACGATACGTCAACGTCCTTTCACGACACCGCATACGCGGAGCGCGGCGGTAGGATAAACGAGGCCGTGGAGGGTCGCAAGCCGGCCCCGGGCTTGGTTGCAATGCCCTCTTCATTCCTGTACGGTTCCCCCTTCCCAATCTGCCGTCGAGGAGGCCCTGCTTGAAGACGAACCGCGTAATCCTTGTTGGTATGACCCTACTCTCCTTACTGGCTTCCGTCGGCTGCGAGACCATCAAATCACGATTTTCCCGGCAGGCGCTGCCCGATCTCGGCCCACCGGTCCCCCTCACCGTTCAACTGGACATCGATCCGTCACTGGCCAAAGCCAAAACGGAATATATCGATAACTGCAGCCGCATCCATGTGTTCTCGATCGGCCCGACGGTCGAAGACACGTTGATTCAGGCAGCGCATCAAACCTTTCGCTCCGTCGTCGTTGCGGGAAACCAGGCGGCCGGGGGAAAACCCGACGTGACGATACGTGTGCGCATGCTGGATCCACGCTTCAAGCTGCAAACCGACGCGCTCTACGATCGCGCCCCCGCCGAACTCAGCCTGGATGCCCTGGCCGAATTTTTCGATGCGTCCGGCGCACCGCTCGGCGAGCGACCGCTCCAAGCCACGCGAAAAGAACGCCTGCAGCTCGAACTGACGCAGCAGCGCTGCGACTACGTGGTCGATCCGCTGTTGCAGGACACATCCACCATGCTGGCCACACAATTCATGCAAGAGGCCCGGGTGCTCTTCGCCCCTGCGACGCCAACACCGGCGGCTGGCGCAACTGCCACGCCGGCCGAGGCCGCGTCGAAGGCGGCGGCCGTTCCGGGGGCACCTGCCCCGGCGCCGCTTCAGCCCCTCTCGTTCAAAGCCACATTGTTGGATGAAAACGGCAACCTGCTCATCGAAAGCGGCGAACGAATCCGCGTGCGAGTCGACGTGGTCAATACCGGAACGCAGACCGTGCAGGACAGCACCATCAGACTGACAGGCCAGCAAACACTGCTCGCGCAATTCCCGGCTACAACCCTGGCAACCGGCGCCATCCCGGCGGCCGGATCCAAATCACTGGAATTCATTGCGACCATGCCTCAATCTGCGGCACTTCAGCAGGCGGAGTTGCAGGTCGCCCTGCTCAACGCGTCCGGCCAACCAGCCGCCCCCCCGCAAACTCTGCCGATCTCCTTTCAACCTACGGCCGCGCTGCTCGAGGACGTCGATCATATTCCTGCCGCCACGGCAGGAGCGCAGCGCCCCGGCGACTATCTGCTTGCCATCGGTCTCAGTAGTTATCGTGAACAGGAGATCGTGGCGCGAAAGTATGCCTCGCTCGATGCGGAGACCGTCGCGGCCTATTTTCAGACGCTCGGCGGCCTTCCCCAAAACAACGTTCGACTGCTGCGAGACTGGAGCGCTCTCCGCCCCGACATCGAAGAAGCGTTGCTCGATTGGCTTCCCGCAAAAACCACCAAAGATTCGCTGGTGATCGTCTATTTTGCGGGGCAGGCGATGGTCAGCGCCTCCGGCGAAACCTTCCTGATTCCCTATGATGGCTCGATGGGATCACCCACTCGGCTCTATCCGCTCAAGGAATTGGAAGCGGCGCTGGGACGATTGAAAGCCAAGCAAGTGCTCTTCGTCTTTGACGGGACGGTGCTCAAGAATGGAGCGGACGGGCGCACGAAAGCGGCGGCACCGAAATGGATCGGGACATCAGGATCGGTGCTGCACATGATTGCGACTACCGGATTCGGCAAGAACTTAGAATCCGACACGTGGCATCACGGACTGTTTACGTATTATCTCTTGCGAGGGCTTCGTGGCGAGGCTGACGTCAATCGGAATGGCGAGGTCACGATTGCGGAAGTGACGGCCTACATCAATCGCAAAGTACCGGCCGCCGCTCGGAGCACCTTTAAGCAGGAACAGCAACCGCAGATCCTGCCGACGCAGCGTGGCTCAGAGAAGAGCCTCGACACTGTGCTCACGAAACCTTCGATGGCGTTTCCGCCCGACCAACCGTAAAAAAACGGTGAACGCACCCTTCACCCATCACGGCATGAGCCCACAATGACCTAGACGGATCATGCCTACCGTCGCAGGTTGCTCCTGCCCCACCTGGGATCGTGCCGACATCAGATATCACGGCACAAAAGAAAAGGGGCGGCGAGGATTCCCTCGCCGCCCCTTCGATTCAGCCTCTCGGCCGAGAATCGAAACTACTCGTCTCCACCCTTGCAGAAGCTGCGCTCATAATTGATGATCGTCCAAGCTTCTTCCTCGGTGATTGCCGCAGGGACCAACGAAACCATGCCGGTGCCCGGGCTGCCGTTCTTGATGACCCAGAACAGCTCGCCGTCTTTCCGCTTCTTGTGGAACTTGCAGTTGGTGAAGTTACGCGGGCTTGGATTCAGGATCGCGCCGGCAGGACCATCGCCCTTGCCTTCCTTGCCATGGCAATTGAAGCAAGTGCCCTTGCCTTCGTACAATGCCTTGCCCTTGGCAATGCTCTCCGGACTCGAAGCAACCGGGTTCTTCATCGCCTTCGCGTCCGCCATCTGATCCGGCGCAACACGGGGCTTCAACGGATCCTTTTCTTCTGCGCCCACCACCGCCACGGACAACAAGGTGACGGCCGCACACACTCCGACAAACTTAGAAAAATACCCCATCAGAACTCCTCCTTTGTGTTGAACCCACCGCGTGAACAATAACTCACTGGTCCGAATCAGCATGACAAAAACCGATGACAAAGCCGATAAAACAGGCGAACTATAGCAACGCGTTTTCTGTCTTGTCAAGCAAATGGCCCGCCTCAGCCTTGCCGGTTTCATCCATGCTGATTTCAGGGAGAATCAAGGGCTGTGCCAGCGGCAGAGCGAAAAAAAACGCGAGAATTCATCGGATTGAGAATATTCAGACCATCGGCAAGTACGTACAGAGGTCCCGTCGTGACACCTTTGCGCCTCAGACGCTTCCTCCTCGCCTCACTGATCGGGACAGGACGACGCAGAGACGCCTTCGCGACGTATGCACGTGAGAGATAAGCAGGTAGGGGGAACAGAGATAACTGCCGCGCCCGTCCACTCGAGACAAATTGGGCTACACAGGCAACGCAATCACCGTTTGATCACGACATCCCGGACGACCTTGCCGCTGGGTCCGAAAGGTTTTTGAGGTTTGCCGTTAAGCTCGGCACGGACTCCTCCCGCATTGCCGAGCGTCACCGTAAACTGATCCTGCGCTTTCCACTGAGCCTTTTCGCCCGGGCGCAGCAGTGCTTCCTGGTGGCTCCCCGAATCGACCTGGACGACAACCCAGCTCAACTCAGTGGCAGCGAGGTCGAGGACCAGCGGCCCATCCGACCCGACGGGTCCATCCACCGATAATCCGGCGAGAGGGCCGTCCGAGCCCATAGAGGCAGAGGGCTGAGGAGCCATGGTATCGGGTGGTAACGGCGCCTTGGCCACGGCAACGGACGCTGGAGTTTGCGGAACCGGCGGCAGTTTCTCTTGCGCAGGCTTCGCAGAAACAGGGGCCGGCTCAGCCGGCTTCATGGGCGGAGCAATGGGAGGCGGCAATTCGGCCACCGGACGAGAAGCCGGCTCCTTGGCATCTTTGGCAAACGGAGCCACCTTCTTACTAACGGTCGGCGCATCCGATCCGGAACGTCGCACCAGCGTAGACGTCTGCTCACGGCTCAACAGGAACACCAGCGTGGCAATCGCGACCGCAATCGCCACCCCCACCGCCTTGCGGTTGGCGCGACGACGGCGTTCCTCTTCGACCTGCCGCTGCCGCAAGCGTTCCCGTTCACCCTGCTTTTCGTAAAAGGCCCCGGCGGATTGCACAAATCGATGAATGGCATCTTCTTCATCCAATCCTAATGACCGCGCATAGGACCGGACAAATCCCCGCGCAAAGACCTGGTCTGGCAATTTGGCGAAATTTCCCTCTTCGAGCGCTTTGACAAAGTCCGTGCGGATTCGGGTCTTGGAAGCGACCTCATCCACAGTCAGCCCTTTGGTCTCGCGAACCTGCCGAAAAAATTCACCCACTGATTCCATGATATCCGCCTATGGTTTGAGCTTACCGAGGAGTTCCTGCGCCGCAGCCGCCTGCTCGCCCCCCTTATCCAGCGTCGACACTTTCGAGAGCGCCTCACGCGCCCGCACGTCGAATCCTAGCTTGTGGTACACACGCGCCAGCTCCAACTGCAGCATGGCGGGCGGGACATTGGGCGGCGTCACGGTGGCCGCGTCTTCCAAAACCTCCATCGCCCCCTGCAGATCGCCTTCATGCATCAAGGCTTTTCCCAACTGAAACCGCGCCAGATCAGGCGTGGGATAGAGGGGATTGCTCAGCGCCTGCCGGTAGGCCGCAATGGCGTCTTTCCACCGATCCTGACTGGCCAAGACCTGGCCGAGATACGTATTGGCTTCGGCATAGTCGCCGTCGATGCGAATCGCCTCGCGGAAGGATTCCTCAGCCAGCTTGAGTCGTCCTTGCGAGGCATAGATGTGCCCGAGTCCGTAGTGCGCTTCCTTATTATCAGGATTCAGCTTCACCGCCTTTTGAAACGACACATACGCCTGCTGCTGATCGGAACTCAGCCGGGCCACGCCTTCCTGGTAAAATCCCTTCGACTTGCGCAGGTTCTCTTCATTGGCGCACCCGCCCAAGACAGACAGCCCCAGCAAGAACAAGAGGCAGGACGACCCCACCCTACCAGTGGCCCTGCCTACCCGAGTTCTCTGTCGATCAACAACGATCATGCGCCGATATCCTCAAAATGCGTGAGCCGCTTGAATTCTTTGAAGCGCGCCTCAATCTCTTTGTAATCTAGGATCCTCAATCGGTCAAGGCTAAAGGCTTCTACTGTAAATGAGGCCATCACGCTGCCGAAGATAATCGCTTGTCGCATAGCTTCCGTCGAGCGGTTTCCCGTGGCGGCCAGATAGCCCAGAAATCCTCCGGCAAAGGTATCCCCGGCGCCGGTGGGGTCGCGCACATCATCCAACGGAAACGCCGGCGCGCCGAACACCTGCTTGTCGTTGAACATCAGCACACCATATTCGCCGCGCTTGACGATCAGATGTTTCGGCCCCCGCGCGAGAATCTTTTTCGCGACCTTCACGAGATTGCTATCCTCGCCCAACGCCCTCGCCTCGCCGTCATTGATAATGAGAATGTCGATGTGCTGCAAGACGTTCCAGAGCGCGTCGCGCTTACCGTTGATCCAAAAATTCATCGTATCGCAGGCGACCAACGCGGGCCGCTTCACCTGTTGCAACACATCAAGTTGCAGGTTCGGGTCGATATTGCCCAGAAAGAGCACATCGGGTGAACTGTACTGGGCGGGGATCTTCGGACGGAACGTCTCAAAGACGTTCAACTTCGTATCGAGCGTCTGCGCTTCATTGAGTTGATGCGAATAGGCACCCTTCCAGCGGAACGTCGCGCCAGATCGCCGCTCCAACCCTGCCAGATCAATCTTGCGGCTTTTCAAGAACGCGACATGTTGCTCCGGAAAATCATCGCCGACGACCGCAATCAGATCGACCGACGTGAAATAACTGGCGGCCGTCGAAAAATACGTAGCCGATCCGCCCAGTACTTCGGCGACCTCGCCGAAAGGAGTTTTGACGGTATCCAGCGCCACCGACCCCACTACCAACAATTTACCCATGCGTCACCGTGTTCCTTTCCGCGTCCGCACATAGGGAGCGATCAAGAGGTTCAACCGTCGTTTTGCCGAAGCAGACATTTTGTCTGGGGCAGTGATGAGTGCCGTCGCCAGTGCTTGCCGGCAGGCGCAGGCCCGGTCGGGATTCAGCTTAGGCACCGCCACCTTCAACACTTCCTTGGCCAGGGCCACGTTCCGGTGCAGGGTCGCGAGGATCGCGCCAACGGTGACCGCCTCTTCCGTCTCATGCCAACAGTCGTAATCGGTAGCCAGCGCCATCGTGGCGTAACAAAGCTCGGCTTCGCGGGCGAGCTTGGCTTCAGGCATATTGGTCATCCCGATCACATCCACTCCCCACTGCCGATACAAGCGAGATTCCGCCTTGGTCGAAAACTGCGGACCTTCCATACACACGTAGGTTCCACCACGTTGGAGCGTTGCGCCCGCCGACCGCCCCGCCTCCTCCAGCACATCCGCCAGCGAAGAGCACACCGGTTCGCTGAACCCAACATGCGCGACGATGCCCTCGTCAAAAAACGTCGAAATCCGCCGCTTCGTGAGATCGATAAACTGGTCGGGCAACACTACATGGCCCGGTTGGATGGATTCCTTCATGCTCCCAACGGCACTGATTGAAATGACTTGCGTCACCCCTAACGACTTCAGCGCGTAAATATTCGCGCGATAGTTGATGCTGCTGGGATTGATCCGATGCCCTCGCCCATGCCGCGACAGAAACGCCACGCCCATGCCACCCAGCACCCCGACCACAATGGCATCCGATGGTGCGCCGAACGGTGTGCGAAGACGCACCTCGCGGACCTGTTCTAATCCTTCGACCTGGTACAACCCACTCCCGCCGATGATACCGACAGCAGGACGAACGGTTTTCTTCGATTTCTTCATGATGTCGATTCCATTTCTCTGGTGAGCGGCGGAGGCCCCTGCTTGAGATGTCGTACAAATGAGTGAACGGTCTCCAGTAGACGCCCACCCACGTCCTCGGACGTATCCTGTTCACCGAGCATCCACCACTGCAGACCCGGCTCCTTGCGAAACCAGGTCAGCTGGCGCTTGGCAAAATGTCTGGTATCGCGTTTCAGCAGACGAAGGGCCTCCGCGCGATCATAGTCACCCGACAGATATCCCGCGACCTGCTGATATCCCAACCCTTTCATAGCACCGGTCTCACGCCGGTACCCCTGAGCGAGCAGCTGTGCGGTTTCCTCGACCACGCCTCGGGCAAACATCGCTTCTACTCGCTGGTCGATCCGCCGATACAGCTCTGCGCGCTCGCGGTTCAAGCCGATCATGAGCACGGAGAACGGCTGTTCGGCAAACCGATGCTGCTGCTGGACATCCGAGAGCCGTCGCCCTGACAAATGAAATACTTCGAGGGCCCGCACAATTTTCACTTCATCATGGGGATGTAGCCGCGCCGCTAATTTAGGATCCACCTGCGCCAGTTCGGCATGGAGAAAGGATCGTCCCTGCCCCTGCGCCTTCTGCAGCAAGGAAGCCCGAAACGCCTGATCCGCGCGCGGGGCATCACAGAGCCCATGGATCAACGTCCGCACATAAAGTCCGGTGCCGCCCACAATCAACGGGAGTCGCCGTTCTCCATACAGCCGTTCAATGTCCTGCAACGCCAGGCGGCGATACTGCCCGGCATTAAACGATTCATCCGGATTGACCAGATCGATGAGTCGATGCGGCACACCCTGCCGCTCTGTCACTGCCGGCTTGTCCGTCGCAATATCCATCCCGCGATAGACCTGGCGCGAGTCCGCCGTCAACAGCTCGGTGCCCAAGGCACGGGCGAGACGCAAACCGACGTCGCTTTTTCCCACGGCAGTCGGCCCGACGAGCACCACCAGCGGCCGCGACGCCAGGACGGATTCTGTGAGCCGGACCATACGTCTCCGTGTTTTTCTCCTAGGCGCGATCGAAGAGACGAGCCAGTTCGTCGCCCGACAGACGGAAGGCCACACGCCGTCCATGCGGACAGGTCATGATCAGGCCCTCTGCGACCCAATCCTGCACCAACTGTGTGATTTCGGGTAACGCCATCGCCCGGCCCGCCCGAACGGCCGAGTGACAGGCCAACGACGCCAGAATGGGTTTCACCTTGGTTTCGAGCGAGGAAATGGAATCCCATTGTTCGAGATCGTCAATCAGATCTTGCACCAGCGCAGCCAAATCGGGATGTCCCAGCATGATCGGCAAACTACGGATCAGAAACGACGAAGGCCCGAACGGCTCGATCAGCAATCCCAGTCGTTCCAACTCCGGCAGATGCCGCTGCAGAATAACGGCTTGCTGCATCGGCAACTCCAGCGGTTCCGGCAAGAGCAGCGGTTGGGACGTGACCGTGCGCCCCTGCCAGGCTCGCCAGAGTCGCTCGAACAATACGCGCTCATGCGCCGTATGTTGATCGACAACTTGGAGTTCATCCCCGACCTGCGCAATCAAATACGTACGGTTCATTTGCCCGAGAGCCAGAATATCCGGCGATGTCGGTGATGGGTACGCGGTGGCGCCTTCTCCAACGAAAGAGGTTTGACTCTCTGCGGAATCGGCTAGCGCCACGGAAGGCCTCGATGTGGCCATTGGGTCAGGGGGCGCTCCAGCAGATAATATCCTTTCTCTTTCAGGAAAAGAGTGGCTCGGCGAGATCACGCCGGTCATCTCAGCATGGACTGCCCCTGCCATCGACGTTTGCACCTGTGCTCGACCGAGCGTCTGACGTACGGCAGACCGGACCAACTGGTGGATGTGCTCGGTATCCGCGAACCGAACCTCCCGTTTCGTGGGATGCACGTTCACATCCACCCGGTGCGGCTCGACATCCAGGAACAAGACAAAGAGCGGCGCATGGCCCTTGGCCAGGAATGAGCTATAGCCATCCATGACGGCATGTTGGACCGTGCTGTTCTTGATGGGACGGCGATTGACGAATAACTCCTGCGGCGTCCGTCCTGCACGGGCCCGGACCGGATCGACGATGAATCCTTTCAACAACAGGCCGTCGCGCTCAACATCAACCGCCAACGCCCGCTCCCCGAACGCCGCCCGATACACCTGGAGCACGCGATCGCGCGGCGAGGACACAGCCGGCAGGGCAAACACTTCGTATCCGTTATGCACCAGCCGCATGTAGACCTGCGGCCAGGCTAACGCGGCCTGCTGAACCACATGACTGATATGCGAAAACTCGGTGGTGGTCGATTTGAGGAATTTTCGCCGGGCCGGCGTATTGAAAAAGAGCTCCGACACGTCAATCGTGGTCCCGGGGATCGCCGCCGCATCGTCGACACGGGTGATG
Organism: Nitrospira sp.; assembly: GCA_020853775.1. Taxonomy (GTDB): domain Bacteria; phylum Nitrospirota; class Nitrospiria; order Nitrospirales; family Nitrospiraceae; genus Nitrospira_A. Next base: position 7,777 of record JADYYH010000096.1, on the reverse strand, counting down.
GTCCCTCCCGTCAGCCACAGCTGCGTGCCCACCTGATCATGACGGGCCACTGTCGTCAGACGCACTTTCGAAACGGCCGCAATACTCGGAAGGGCTTCTCCCCGAAATCCCATGGTGCGAACAGCGCCGAGCTGCTGATCGGACTGGAGCTTACTCGTCGCATGTCGTTCGAAGGCGAGTGAGGCATCACGACGCGACATGCCTTCGCCGTCGTCGCTGACCCGAATCAGCCCGAGGCCCCCGTCTTTGATTTCGACGATGATCGCACTACTGCCCGCGTCAAGGCTGTTTTCGAGGAGTTCTTTCACGACCGCAGCTGGGCGTTCGACGACTTCGCCCGCTGCGATACGTCCGATGACGTCGCTGGGGAGAACCTGAATCTTTCCCACGCTACTGACGATATCCATGGGAAGAGGCGCCCCCTGCGAGTTGATGGGAGGATGACTCAGCGGAGAGAAGACCGGACAAGCACCTGAGGGTCATCGAATCTCGGCCATCTTCGTCTTCGCGAGCTTGGCTTCGTCCGATGTGGAGTACTCCTCAATGACCCGCTTGAGATACTTGCGGGATTTTGCGGTATCTCCGGTTTCCGCCGCGGAGAGTCCGAGCTTAAAGAGGGCAGCCGGCACCTTTTCATTTCCCGCATACTCGTTGACCACGTGCTCGAACGACTGCATGGCCCGAATATAATCCTTCTGACCGTAATAGGATTCCCCAAGCCAGTAATGGGCATTGGGTGTCAGCGAGGTCGACGGGAAATCCTTAATGAAGTGCTGGAACCCGCTGACGGCCAAATCGAACTTCCCGTTGAGATAGTCGTTGTACGCCAGATTGAACGCCGACGTGGGCGTGATCGACGGAACGCCCGGCACGATGGTTTGAGGTTCAATCGGGCCTGACGGTTTCGAGACCCGCGCCTGGCGGCTGGCTTCTGCGAGAGCGGCATCCGACCGAATGGCAGCCGCTTGTGCCAGCTGGGCTTCCTCAACCTTGGCTAACCGCCCCTCCAGTTTTTGAAGCCGGGTCATGGCGTCGTCCAAACGCAATTTCCCGCCTTCCGGTTCACGCACCCGTTCGAGCGATTCCAGCCGGCGCTGCATCGCCTCGAACCGCTTCTGCTCCTGATCCTGCGTCCGGGCAATGATGGAGATTTGATCCCGGATCTCCAGAAAATCAGCATGTTTTGCACAGCCTGCCACCACCAGCCCGCAAGCCAGCATGGCGCTCACCTGCAACGCCCCCGCGAATCGGAGCTTCATCGTTAGTGCAACTCCTTTAGTTGGTTCAATTTATCTATGGCCTTATTGGCTTCCGGAGACCTGGGATACAGATCGATCACCTGTTTCAGTGCGGACGCCGCTTTTTTTCGATCCTTTAGCGCCAGGTAGGCATACCCTTTTTTCAGGAGGGCGGCCGGCACCTTTTCGCTGGCAGGATGATTCAACTGCACTTGATCATAGGCATCGATAGCCCGCGAATAATCCTTCTTGCCGTAATACGACTCGCCCAGCCAAAAGCGGGCGTTGGGCGCCAGATCCGAATGCGGATGCTGCACGAGAAACTCCGCAAACCCCTGGCGGGCCCCATCCAAATCACCGTCCTTGAACCGCGTCAATGTCCGTTCATACGACTCCCGATCTGCCATCAGCGCCGCGCTACGATTCTCCGCGCGGGAAGTGAGGCCGGCCGATGAAGGCGCGAAATCCTGCGCCGGTGCGGGGGACGGGGATGGAACCGGGGCAGGCGCTGCCTGGGGAAGTGGAGTCGCTTCGGCGACGGCGGGAGCCGGTTCGGTGCGCTGGGCGGCGCTCGCACGCAGGGCGGACAAGTGCTGCTCGACCTGCTTCAGGAACGCATGTTGATTTTCGAGATTCTTATCGAGCGTCTGGATTTGCGCCTGGACATGGGTCAGTTCTCGGGTCGTATCATCCAGGCGACGCTCGTGGTCGTCCTCGCGAGACACAAATTTGCCCCCGGCATTTTCCAGCGCTTTCGCCACGGAGGCGACACTCCGATTGACCTCATTGAAGTGGTCTGCGGTGACCTTGTTATCGGCATCCATTTTCCCGGCCAGCGCATCGGTCCGTTTGCTCAAAGCCGCCGTGTCCTGCTCAAGAGTCGCGGCCAAATGCTTGACCGTCTGATCCTGCTGCACGACGCGCTCGCCCAAGCTTCCCAGCGCTTGCCTGAAGTCCACGAGGGCCTGATTGAATTTTCCGACCTGATCTCCCAAGACCTTATTCTGGGCGTCGAGCTGAGCGACATTCTGGGAACGGGTCTCCAATCCATGCAGCAGCTTCTGTTGTTCATCCAGCCGGGAATCGACTTTTTGCGCGAGCCCGGTGGTCGTTTTCTGCATCGCATCCAGCACGTTTTTCTGAATGGCTTCGATGTGGCTGTTGATTTGATCCAAACGAGCCGTCACCGCGGACAACTCAGCCCGGTTGCGATCGCGCTCACCTTTGAGCATGGCATCTTGATCGACCAGCTGCTTTTCGACCCACCCCAGGCGCTTGCCTTCCTCGAGCGACCGCTTTTCGGCTTCTCCGATGCGCCGCTCGAACTTCGATTCCTGGTTGGCCAGTTTCGCCAGCAGATCATCTTGCCGGGCATCCAAACTTTGCGCGCGGTGGAGGGCCTTATCGACGTCGCCCCGCAGTGACGGAATGTCCTGCTCGCGCAGCGACACGATTTCCTGATTTTGGCGTGCCCTGTTCTGGGCCTGCTCTTCCGTCTGCTGCTTGATGCGGCGCTGGAGCTCTCGTTCGGTCTGCTTGAGGTCGGCCTGCTGCGCCACGCATCCCGCGACCAAGGCGCAGCCCGTCACGACCAAGACACCCACACCGAGTCGAGCCGCCGCAACACGGCTGCCGAACGTCGCACGCCGCACTGCCGACGGTTGCTCAGTCATCATTTTTCGATAAGGCCATTCACTGTCCATGACAGGTCTCCCCTTGACCGGCGTCTGTTCCGGAGAATCATGTCACATCATCCATGATTGGAACAGTTATTTCGACCGGACCACCACGTGCCCGCGACGATTTTGTTGATAGCAGCTTTCACTGCGCTCGTTGCAGAACGGCCGCTCTTTGCCATACGACACCACCGACAACCGATTGGCGCCCACACCGAGTTCGACCAGATAGTTCCGCACGGCCTTGGCTCGCTTTTCACCCAGCACGAGATTGTAGGCCAACGTGCCGCGTTCGTCACAATGCCCTTCGATCTTGACCAACGCCCCGGCATTCGCCTTGATCCATTGGGCATCTTGGCTCAACGACTGCCGGCCATCTTCCGTAATCGTCCAGCTGTCGTAGCCGAAAAAGACATCTCGCAATCCGGCTTCCGCCGAGGCCGCCTGCTCCTTGGCCTGCTCTCGACGAATTTCTTCGATCTGGCGTGCCGTGCTTTCGGATGGTTCGACCTTGGCCAACATCGTGCCGCCGCCTCCAAGCCGCTCCTCAGACGGAGCCTTGCCGCCCGACACGGAGTCGAACCCGCGCAAGCCGCCGGTCTCAGGGTCTTCGGGTTTGCTTGAAAGGGATAGGTCCGGGAACGTCGCGCTGGGAGCATCCAACCCCGTCGGAGGCGGGAGCTGTGCTTGAGACGGTGCCGGAGCGCCCGACTTCGCCATCCCGCGATCAGAGGACTGCGCATCGCCACCGGATTGAATCGACTTTTTGGAACATCCCCCCTGAATGACCAACAGCATCCCGACTACCATCGTCAGGCCCATTGTCGCTACCCGTATCCTCATATCGTCACTCCTCATCACTGGTGAATGGTTAGTATGCCCGTAGATCCTGTCAATCGCGTGCTCAATCCTAAAGTGCCGGAGACCATGACGGTGAACTATTGTGCGTGCCACCGAATGTAATGCGTTCCAGATTTTTTCCGTCCGTATCCACCATGTAGATGTGGCTCTTTCCGTCCACGGTCGAGCTGAACGTCAGATGCCGGCCATCGGGAGACCAGGACGGCGAGTCGTCGATCCCCGGGCCCGTCGTGACCTGCACCCGTTTTTGGCCGTCAGGCGACACGATACAGAGTTTGTATAACCGCTGGGCCGTTCGGCAGACATAGGCGATCCAATTTCCGCGCGGCGACCAAGCCGGGGCGGCATTGTAATCCCCCTCGTACGTCAGGCGGCGCACGTTGGAGCCGTCGGCGCTCATGACGAACACCTGGGGGGCGCCGCCGCGATCGGACGTAAACGCCAGTTCCCGTCCGGTCGGAGACCAGGTGGGCGACAAATCACCGCCCTGATTCACAGTCAGGCGCTGCGGAGTTTTGGTTCGCGTGTCGAGCTTATAAATCTCCGAATTGCCGTCTTGGCTGCTGGCAAATGCCAAATAGTTTCCGTCCGGCGACAAGGCGGGGGTGATGTTCAATCCCGGCATGGACACCAGGGTCCAGCGTTTCCCCGTCGCGAGTTCCAGAATGTCGATGTCCTGCGTGTTCCGGCTCCGATAGGCCGTGAAGACGATAAACCGGCGATCAGGGGACCACCGCGGCATGAGATTCAGAAAACCGTCGGCCGTGATTTGCTTCGGCTCATAACCATCGTAGTCCATCACAAACAATTCGCGGGCATTCCCATGCTCTGCGACATAGACGATCTTCGTTCTGGCGATGCCCGGCTCGCCGGTATACCGGAACACCAACTCGTCGGCAAACCGGTGCGCCATCAAACGGACCACCGATGTCGACCCGACGTAACGCTTGCCGCCGACGACCTCATCACTGCCGCTGTCATACACGAAGCCATCCATCAATAGTTCGCTGTCTTTGCTGCCGTTCTTCTGCCCCGACTTCCCCCATACCAGGACGGACACCCCGTTTTCAGCCGCTTGCTTGAAGACCGCCTTATCCGTGGTCGACACCTCGCGCGCTTTGACACCGATTCCGGGCAGATCCACCAGGGAAAACACGAGGGATCGTTGCAGGTCGGCCTTTAATACTTCCTCCAGCCTTCCCCCGAGCCATTCCGGACCGCCACCGTTCTGAAACCCGAACACACCAATAGGAATCTTTTGGAAATCAGGCCGGGTCGCTTCAAGAAATACATCGGTGGCGCGGGAGTCCAGAATTCCGAACAGGCCGGCCCCGACCATGACACAGAGGGCAATCATAAGACCGATGATCACACGATTCATCCTGCAGCCTCGCCTACGGCAAAAGTGAAGTGGGCATCGAAATACGAATCCGTCAGATCGGGGGGAAAGGGCGGCAACGGAATCGCACTTTGCACCGCACGTTGCGCCGCCATGTCGTAATAGTCATTCCCGGACGACTGCTCGATGATGACGGACCCGACCCGACCATCCCGCTCTAAGCGAAACCGCACCGTCACCGTTAAGGCCTTCCCGGAAAGATCGACCGGCGGCGCTGTCCAGAAGCCGCTGATCCGTGCCTGAACCCGAGCCAAATAGGGATTCGATCCGGACATGCCCGGGACGCGTAGCATCGGGGTGGGCTTGCTACGAGTCACACTAGCCGCGACCGGCGGAGCCGTCACTGGAGGTTGCGGTTCGCGGAACATCGGTTTCACTTCTCGCACCGGCTCGGACGTTTTCACGGGCGGAGGCGGCTGAAGTTTCTTCAGGTCTTGGAGCTCGCGATCGAGATCGTTGCTCATTTCCTCCGACAGCGATGCGCGCTTCGTGGGCGTGACATTCGGCTTGGGAGGCTCTTGTGGGACTGCCGCCTGAGGAGCAGCCATGTCAGGCACGTTCAACTTCTTCAGCATGGCATCCAGATCGGAGCGTTCCGGCGCCCCGAGCTTTGGTTGCGCAGATTTTTTGACCTCTGCCGGCTTCATCGGCGCAATGTCTCCATATTTCGGAGCATTGAGCGGGAGCTCCACATCCTTCATGACATCGCGAAGCACATCGGCCCGATTGGTCACGGGAGCTGACGAAGGTGACTTGGCCGCCTGCGGAATCGGCTGGGACGCCGTCAAGACCGGAGCCTCCAGCTTGGGAACGGGAACCGGAGCAGGCGCAGGTGCTGGCGCCGGTGGTGCCGGCTTCGCAACGGGAGCTGATTGAACAGGTGGCGGAGTCGGTGTCGGGGCCTGCACCGGTTTAGGCGGCACGGGAATCGGAGCCGATTGCACCGGTTTGGGCGCGGGCTTCGGGACGGCCTTCTCCACCTTCTCCACTTGGGGTTCAGGCTTCGCGTCCACAGGCGGCAACGTCACGAGGGAGACTTCAACCGCCGAGAGCGGACGTTCCGTTTTCTTAAAGAACTTGGCCCCCATAATGATGGAGAGCAAACATAGGTGCAGGAGCAACGACACGACGACCGTTTTACGAAGACGGTCACCTCCGGCCTCACCCATCTCTCCGATCAGGGACAGCGCGGTATGTCTTGGCAGGGCTTGGAACGTCATGACTTGCGATACGACCGTACGGCGCGCGAGTCGCGGCGCCGCTACTTCTTGCGTGGCTGCGAGGGAGTCGCGACCGACTCACTGACCCGCTCGGCACCTGTGGGCTCCGTCACCATACCAAGCTTTTCAATGCCGGCTTTCTTGACACTATCCATCACTTGCACGACGATCCCGTACGGCACATCCCGATCGGCGCGCAGATACAGCGACACATCCGGGCTTTGATCCTTCAGCGCCCGCAGTTTTCGTTCCAACTGCACGACACTCACCGCGTCCTTATCCAAATACAATCGCTGGTCGCGCTCAATGGACAAAACCGCTCTCGCTTCAGGCTTAATCGTATTGCTCGCAGACTTGGGAAGATTGATGTCCATGCCCCGATACAACATCGGTGCCGTCACCATGAAGATGACGAGCAACACCAACACCACGTCCACCAGCGGGATCACGTTGATCTCGGCCATGAACCGGCGATGGCGGGTTTCTGAGGTCATCACTGAACTCCGACGTGGGGCTGCTTCAAGCGAGTCTGCAACGAACGCATGGCTTCGACGGTAAATGACTCGATCCGAAACACGGTCTTTCGAATTCGCGTCAGATAATAATTATAGAAAATGACTGCAGGAATGGCGGTAAACAAACCGGCGGCCGTCGCCACCAAGGCCTCGGACACGCCCGGAGCTACAGCGGCGATACTGGCTGTGCCCTGCATGCCGATCTCGCGGAACGAGTCAATGATACCCAACACCGTGCCCAGCAAGCCGATGAACGGGGTAATATTTCCCGTGGTCGCCAGCACCGGCAGATAGGCCTCCAAATGGGAGACCTGGTTCTGCACGAGATACGAGACGGTTTTATCCATATACTGGTGATCGAACGCCGGCGCCGGATCTTTGGATCCAGCGGCTGCGAACGAAGGACTCACCGCCCCGTCCCCGGAGGCCGTCACCACACGGTCCATAATCCCTTGGAACACGCGCGCGCTCGGGCTCCCCTCTGCGCGTTTGGACTGCCGATACAGTTCATCCAGATCGCGAATCTTCGTAAAGGCATTGAAGAACCGCTGATCTTCACGATCCGCTGCCTTGAACGTCCGCCATTTATACAAAATCACGCCCCAGGAAAGAATCGAGGCAACCAAGAGGAGCAGGAGCACGATTTTCGAGACCGCTCCCAGCGAGCCCACCAACCCCATCACGCCTGATTGGAACATGAGCCTAGACCTTTCCCTTCACATGGCGTCGCATGAAAACGGTAGCATGGATTGTACCAAAAGCTGGGGGAATGGCGGGGCCGACGGGATTTGAACCCGCGACTTCCAGATTGACAATCTGGCGTCCTAACCAGGCTGAACGACGGCCCCACGCAACCCAAGATGGCGGA
>JADYYH010000095.1 GCA_020853775.1 Nitrospira sp. | reverse complement strand
CTCTCTGCGCAACAAAGACTTGTTCAATTCTCGAAAGACCCAAATGCGAGTCCCGAGCACATTATCTCGTTTCTGAGTGGTCTAATTGATGAGTTCAATGATGCCAAGAAAAAATACGCTGATGCAGACAAGGCGACAAGAGATCTTATAAAGGCGTTTAACACATCAATGCAGGCAAAATGATGCAACGAATAATTTCAGCTATCGCAGTTAGCTTTTGGTTAGTGGGTGCCCATGAGCTACCTGTTCACGCCGGTGGTTTACTATCAGACGTGGTTCTGACTAGCATTAACGACGTCATTAGTAGTACTGAACAATCCCTTCATGTTCTTAATAGAGCTAACGATGAACAGCGGAAACTTGCAACGGAGAAGGAAAGGATACAGCGTGAGCCCAGTGCTACGCCTGCTGAACGAGCGAAGCAAACTCAAAAATTGGACAAAATAGAGGCTGCGAACAGGGCTATTAACGAAGCGAAAGAAGTTGTCACCAAGGTTGAGCCACGCAGCTTAGAGGCTTTAATAGCGGCAAATGAGACCATAAGATCGCTCGCCTACCCGGTCTGGGCAGTTTGTGGAAGCATTCCGTGGCGTCCAGATGATCACAAAAACTGGGATGTTTACCTAAGCCCAGTCCAGAGTCACTTGTCAGACATAGCCGCTAAAGTCGGAATGTTTGTTCAGTACGCCCAAAGGGCTGACGGTGAATTACAGTGGGTACAGAACGGTGCAACTGCATTTGCCATTGGAGGCCCCTTCATTTTAACCAATCGACATGTGGTTAAGTCCTATAGTTTCAAGGATGAGACTGGTTGGCACCTTTTGGATGGACAAGTTCTTACAGTGCAATTCCCGAGAGAATATTCCGCTTGCCAAAACAGACTTGCTCCTATCGAAGTAAAAGTTATTGCAGTCGAATATGTGGGGCAGGAAGTCGATGACGATTTTGCTGTTCTAAGAATCGACAAGACTTTTAGCCCCGTTCCTCTATCTGACTCAGGAATCTTGGTTGAAGGCCTCCGTGTCGTTACTATTGGCTATCCGACTCGACCGACTAGCTGCAACAGTAGGACATCGTCAGAAGCTAATCCATGCATCTACCTCACAGACCTGCAAATCGACTCTCTTTTTACTACACCTGATAGAAACGTGCCATTTCCCATCGAGCGAATCTCACCCGGTAGTGTGTTGCCTAATCCCACCAGCGGCCCACAGGAGTTTTCGTATAATTCTGCAACGTGGGGAGGGAGTTCTGGCTCTCCTGTAGTAAGCCTTCTTGATGGCAAAGTCGTCGGAATTCATTTCCAGGGTCTTAACGGCAATCGCGAGAATGTCGGATACAACAATGCGCTTCTCATTGGCAAAATTAGACCCATATTGGAAGCCAAAGGCTATGTTGGAGAACACTAATTTGTCCGGGAGAGGGACCGTAGGGGAAGGACGGCAATCAACTCACAGTGTGCTAATGCGAACCTGTCTCAGGGAAGGGGTTCACCTCAAACGCGTGTGCTAAATTTGTGCTACAAATTCTAAAAACGTCCTCGATTCAGTAGAAACCATGGAATCAATGGAAGAGACTTAACCACTTGATTCGTCAGTTTAAGCGGGGAAACCTTCGCAAAATCAGGCCACTATAGAAATACTACTTAACGAACTTTTAAGGCGAGGGTCCTGGGTTCGAATCCCAGCCGACTCACCATATTTCAAATACTTACGATTTCCACTTTGTCCAATGAACCTCCATTGGACAGTCATTGGACACTCGTGCCTCTCTTCGCCATAATATGCCCTCTCGTGCAGCGGCTGTCCCAGCGCAGGAGAACGCATGGCCGCAGAAGAGATGCTCACGTTGAAGGAGGTTGCCGACTACCTGAAGCTGACGGAGGGAACACTCTATTGGTTGACGCAGGAGGGGAAGCTTCGCGGTTTCAAGGTCGGTAACTCGTGGCGCTTCCGGCTCCGGAACATTGACGCACGGATCGAGGTCCAGAAGGCCAAAGTCCGGCGAAAGGGGAGCCGTCCGCCGTGACGAAACGAACTTCTGCGAGCCAGCAACTGGCCCTCGGCCTTTCTCGTGTCCAAGACGTACTTTCGCAGGCTACTGATTCGACGCATCGCAGGGAGGCTCCTGCAGCGAATTCAAGCGGAGATGAATGGCCCGCCGACTTAACCCGTAGACTTCGCGTTCTTCTGCACACGTCGCCGCTGGACGGCCTCCGCCGCAGCGACGCGATCCGCGACGCGGAGTTCAGGCACTATGACAGCCTGGCGCTCGCGCTGCGGGTGCTGGACGTCGTGATCGATCGGCTCGGTCTGGAGGCGGAGGCCGATCGCGAGGCGGTGACACGAGTCCTTCGGCCAGTGCTCTCGGCGATGGATGCTGCGGCTGGCGTCGATCCTTCGCCAGAACGCCACGAGCGAATGCTCGACAAGCTTCTCGGAGGTCTCCGAAACGACGGCGACGCTCGTCGTCCGTTTCGCGAGGAGTACACCTCCGTCAACGGTGAGGGCAAAGCGCAGAGGCATGCGCTCGAATTCCGACTCCTCTTCGATGCCTTCCATCCCTCGGGGCGCACGGTCCTCCGGCCTTCGGCCGAGGCCTGCAACCTCTACCTGCGCCTGCTCGACCTCGATGTCGAGGACGCGCAGGCAGCCGCCGAGGCCGTCGTCGAGTCGCAGCTCGCTCGGGGCCGCTTCGCCGAGGCCGTCCACTCGGCGCGGCAGGCGCGCATCCAGTCCGTGCGCTTCCGCGACAAGGTCCTGCAGATCCTCGGTGACACGCGCCGAGACGTCGATCGCGTGGACTGGAAGGTCGAGGTCCCCCGGATCCTGAACGAGTCACTCGCTCACCTCGAACGTCGCGTCGCCGTCGAGCGTGGCATCTTGGGAGCGGCAGACGAGCGGCTGGAGATCATGCCCGACGAGGAAGCGGGCTCTCGCCGTGCCGTCGCTCAGGTTGCAGACCTTACCCGTGACTGCTTGCTTCGACATGCCGAGCTGCACGAGCATTTGATCGGAGCGCGCAACGTCTTTCTCGACGCCCAGGCCCACCAATCGTTTGCGCCAAGACCGTCACGTCCACTTCCGGATCTCGCTGACGATGTTCTCGAGCCTCTCTTGCGGATGCCGATCATCCGCGCCGATCAGGTCCTCGACCGCGGGTTCCCGCTCTTCGTGGGCCCACGCCTCCCGGTACTCGCTTCACTCGAGGGGCTGGTCACGTGGATGCTTCAGCCGCGCCGACCTCAACCTCGCCAGGAGATCGAGGTTGAGCCCGTCGACGCCGCTGACCTGGACGCCGAACTCCGGCGATACCCACCGGAGGTACGCACGGCTGCGACGGAGCTCCTGGGCGCTACCGATGGCGAGGTCAAGCTCTCCGACCTCCTGTTTAAGGCCAGGGCGTCTGGCGCATCGAACGAGGTCTTGGAGGTGATCGCACTCTTCGTGCTGCAGGGATTCGCGACTGAGGACCGCGACGCTGCGCACGTCGCCGCGGAGCCCATCGCTGGGGAGCGGCTCGAGGACCCGCTGCTCTACGGGGACGACTTGCTCGTGAGCGCCGCTGGGAGGTCCGGATGACGACGGCTCGCGACCCGGTGTGGCATGCGGGCCGGCTCGTTCAATGGGGCCTGCGGCCGCTCGCACGCCCGGCCCAGGAGGCGGAGTATCGGGAACTTGTCGAGCGCTACTTCGACGATGGCGCCTTTCGGACTATCGTGCGCGAGCTCGCAGATGGCCTCGGGTTACACGTGCTCGATGCCAGCGAGCACGGAGTCGTGCTTGCGCCTCAGGACGAATCCATCTTCGCCTTGAAGTCTGGGGACTTCCGGCCGGGTAGCTCGAAGGTGGACGATCGTCTTCTCGACGGTCTCGCACAGATCGCGATCGCCGCCACGGTGTTTCCGCGCGCTCGAGATCTCGACGAAGATCCAGACATCGTCCGGGCTCCGGTTACCGTGGACGAGGTCGAAGGGCAGCTCCGCCAGCTCTGCGAGCGCCTTTCGGAAGAGGCTCGTGGCGCCCCCGATCCAAACGCCGAGGACGAGCGCCGTGGGTTGATCGAAGCCTGGCGCGTCTACATGCAGCGACTCGACACAATGGAGACGCGCGATTCACGCAAGGCGATGCGGGCGACACGTCGGATCATCGAGTACGCGCTTGATCGGCTGCGCGAGTTCGGATGCTTCACCCAGGTGCGTCAGGGTGCCGACACCGCATGGCAGCCTACCCGGCGATATCAGGTCATGGTCCAGCAGCTCGCGGGTACGAACCTCTTCCAGCTCGTTCGAGAGGCGCTCGATGCTCCTTCTTCACCACCGTCGAGTGGAGAGGAAGCCTGATGCCTCAGCTGCTGAAGCTCCGGTTCGTCTCCCTCGGGCATCCGCAGGCGCGAATGGACGATCTCCTGCTCACGTTCCAGGGACCCGACGGACGCGCCACGGATTCGACGCTCTGGCTTAGAAACGGTGGGGGCAAGTCCTCGATCCTGAATCTCTTCTTCGCCATTCTTCGCCCGCACAAGGGCGAATTCCTTGGCGGCAAGGCGGAGGCGAAGCAGCGTTCGCTGAACGATTACATCCTTTCCAGCGACCGAGCCGTGGCGGCCGCGGAGTGGCAGCTCGACCCCGCTGCCGATTCCCTGGGCCTCGAACCGGAACGCTTCATCACCGGCGTGTTCTATGAGCGTCGCGACGGGTCGGGCGACCTCCGTCGTCTCTTCTTCTCGTGCCGCGTCGCGCCAGAACAGTCCGAAGCGACGCTAGAGCATCTCCCGCTGTACACCGCCAGCAACGGCGTGCGTTCCCGCCGTACGCTCGGGGCCTTCCGCGAGGCGTGGCGATCCCTGCGCGATCGCGCTCCGCACCTCAACGTCGGCGACACGGAGAATCAGCGTGAGTGGCAGGAGGTGCTGGAGGCCGCCCACATTGACCCGGAGCTGTTTTCGTACCAGGTCAGGATGAACCAGCGGGAAGGCGGTGCCGACGAACTATTCCGCTTCGCGGAAGCAGAGGACTTCATCGACTTTCTGCTGGCACTGGCGCTCGATCCCGCGCTCGGCGATCGTGTTGGGAAGAACATCACCAGGTTCCGCCGCGAGCTGCTGCAAAGGAAAGAGCAGCTTGTGCCGGAGCGGGATCTCGTCACCGGACTGATCGCGCGTATGGCCGCTGTGCGCGATATCCGTGGTCGCCGCGACAAACTGCGCGTGTTGCTCGGCGAGTCCCGTTTTGATCTCGCGGCCCTCGATGTGCTCACGGCAGCACGGCTCGACGAGCTCGGCAAGGAGGCGGAGCGCCTCGACGAGGCGCGCGCGGGCCACGTAACCTCTGCCGACGAGCAGACGCGGCAAGCAACGACGAAGCGGGGACGCGCCGCTCAGCTGAAGAAGCATGGCGCAGGGCTACGGCTTGAGCGCCTCAAGGAAGAACATGATCAAGTGCAGGACGACTGGCGCAACGCCCAGCGTCTCGCCAGGATCTGGAGCGCCGCCGTCCCCCTTCGGCGGGCGATCCAGTTCGAAGAGAAGGCGAAGAACGAGCGCCGATCGCTCCAGACACGTGAGCATGAGCACGCGCCGCTGCGCGTAGAGCTCGAGAGCGCGGCGCGCAAGTTCGCGTCTGTATTGGCGTGGCGCGCCCAAGACCAGCGGAAGAAGGCCGAGAATGCGCGCGGTGACGAGAAGACCGCCCGCGACGAGGCGCGCGAGTGTCGGCGTCAGGCGGTTGAGACCGGCAAGGTCCAGAGCCAGGCAGAGACCGAGGCGAAGGGGCTCGAGCAGCGCCTCGAGACCGTCGAGGCCAAGCAAAAGCAGCTGGTTCACGACGGGTTCCTCGGCTCCGAGGAGTCGGCCGACGCAGGCGTCAGCCGCTGGACAATTAATGCCGCCGACCATGAGGATGCGGTCGAGTGGCTCGATGGCGAGATCGTGCGTCTCGACGAGGCCCTCGAGGCCTTCGCCGGCGCCGCCGCTGGGGCCGGCGCCATCCTCTCGCAGTGCCAGTCCGAATATCAGAAGCTCAAGGATCGCTTCGAGCGGGCCACAGTGGAGCGTGGAGCCATCGAGCGCGATGCGGTGCTCAAGGCGGCGCTCGAGCTCGAGACACTCGATGCCGATCGCATCGGCACCGACGCGGTGGGCACGCTCGAACAGGCGGCTCGTGCTGCACAGCGCGTCGTCGTGGACACGCGGCTGGCGGCCGCGGACGACGAACGTGCCGCCCTTCATCTGGAGGAACACGGCCTCCTCCCGCCGTCGCCCGATACCCAGCGGGTCGTCGAGTTCCTCAGCGAGCGCCTTGGTGGTCAGGCCTGGTCGGGGTGGTCGTGGATTCAGGCGAACGTACCGAAGCAGGAGGCGCGAGCCGCGGTTCGCAAAGCGCCCTCGCTTGCTCAGGGCGTCATCGTACGACCCACCGATCTCAAGCGGGCTGCTGACCTCCTGCGCGAGGCTGGACTCGAGCCGGAAGGACCTGTGCTCATCGGTGACACCGACGCCCTGACCCAAGCTCCGGCTCTCCCTGGCGTCGTCGTGGGACCGAGAGAATCGGCTTGGTTCGACCGCGACGTGGCGCAGGCTCGCTTGGCCGAGCTTCGAGCGCGGCTCGATGAGCACCGTCGGCGGATCCAGTCGGCGGAACTGCATCAGCGTGACCTCACCCGCGCGGCCGAATCGCTGCGCTCGTTTCGCGCGCGCTACCCGGTGGGCTGGTACGAGAGCACGTCGCGCGAGGTCCAGGGGGCGGCGCAGCGAGAGGAGGAGGCTCGCACACGGCTCCAGGATCTGCAGGAGGAGCGCAAGCAGAAGACCGCCGAGCGCAAGCGCGTCGAGACCGAACGGCGGGACCAAGAGCGTCACCTGGAAACCGCTCGGGACGCGGTCCGTCGCCTCAGTGCCTTCCTCGACGAACACGTCCGGCCTTCCGCGAAGTGGCGGACGGATCTCGAATCGGCGAAGACTCAGGCGAAGAAGGCGGCCGACGAGGTCAAGCAGTGGCAGGACCTTGCAGATGCCGCCGACGAGCGTGCGACGGGCGCGTCCGAAGCGACTCGGAAGCAAGGCGAGGAGGCGCGCGTCGTCGAGACCGAGCGGTCTGCGCTCGAGTACGTCGAAGGCGAGGTGGTCGCCGAGCCGGGACCGCTCGACGAGCTTCGTGACCGATACCGCCTCCTGAGGAGCCAGTACGAGGAGAAGGTCGGGGCGGACGCTCTCTTGGCGCTGGCGAAGCAAAACGACGACAACGCGAAGGAAGAGCGCGCCCGGCTCGCGAAGCTGCTGTCCGCCGATATCACGGAGGAGATCGTCCGAGAACACCTCGCTGGCCTAGCGGAGCCGGACACAGTCGACCAACTGCGGCAGGAGACCGAGGCAAAGGCGAGCTCTCTGCAAGGCCGCATGGGCAATCTCAAGGGCCGCATCGACCCCGCCGCTGTGGCGCTCCAGCAGGCTGAGGAGGACTGCAAGGCGTTCATCATGTTGACCCCTCTTCAGCGGGCACCGAGCACGCCGGAGCTCGCCGAGGCCGAGGCCACGACTCTGGAGGGCGAGGCGAAGCTGCACCAGAACAGCGCGGAGTCCGAGCAGGCGCACGCGAACGCGGCGAAGCAGCACGCCGAGCAGGTCCGACAGCGGACCTCCGATGTCGAGCGGCATGCGGAACGGCTGAGGTCCTTGCGCGATGACTACGCGGACTTGATGGCGGAGGGCGTCAGCCCGCCCGGGCCCGGCCTGGCCGCGGCGCTCGAAGAGTCGGTGTTACCCTCGCGGCTGAAGAAGCTGAGCGATGGACTCCGCAAGGCGCGGGCGGACTGGCAGGCGATGGACGGCGAGCGAGGAACTGCCATCGCTGGCCTTCGAGCCTTTGCGGCGGGACCCGAGTTCGAGCGCCTCGACGCGCCCTGGGTACGGCGCCTCCAAGAGCACGACGAGCCTGCGCTCGAGAGTGCAAGCGTAGAGCTCGGGGCCCAGCTCGAGCTACGTCGCAACGTGCTCGAGGAACAGATCTCGGGCGTCGATCGCCATCGAACGGTTCTGGTCGATGAAGTGCACGCCGTCGCCGAAGAGGGGATGAAGCTGCTACACCAGGCATCGAGCCTCTCCAAGCTTCCTGACCACGTGCCCGGCATAGGCGGCGCGCACTTCCTGAGGATCCAGACGCAGGAGCCCGACGACCAGAGCGAGAAGCGCGCTCGTCTGGCCGAGCTCATCGACGAGCTCCTCGATGGCAAGCACGATCTCGGCGGCGTGGCGTTGGTCCAGGCCGCGGTGCGACGGCTTGCGCGGCCGGTCCAGGTTCGCGTGCTGCACCCGGACCCCGCGCTCGACCGGCGAACCGTGAGCATCCCCGAGATGGCCCGCTCGAGCGGCGGCGAGCAGCTCACGGGGGCCATCCTCCTGTACTGCACGCTCGCCCGCGTGCGAGGTCGCTCGCGCGGCCTGTCCAGGCGCGCCTCGAGCGTCCTGATTCTCGACAACCCGATCGGCCGCGCGTCGCGGGTTCGCTTCCTCGAGCTTCAGCGTGACGTCGCGCGGGCGATGGGCGTGCAGCTCATCTACACGACCGGGGTCAACGATCACGAGGCCCTCCGCGCGCTTCCGAACGTGATCCGCCTCCGGAACGAGCGCGTCGACCGCAACAGCGGTCGTCGCCTGGTCGAGCACGCTCCGGACGAGGCCCGCGTCATCGAGGCTGTTCGCATCGGACGCAGGGAGAACGCCCCGGCCGCCGCTCCGGATGACGTGGAGCAGTGATGATGGGTCCCGAGATCGATGAGCACCGGCTCGATCAGTTCGAACGCGGCCTCCTCGCCGGCACATCCGTTCGCGTCGGCGCCCAGGATCTCTGGCGCACCTTGGCGAAGGTCTTTCCTCACAGGACGCCCGGGCCCGCGGAGCGTCGGCTGTTGCTCGACGCGCTCAGGTCCATCGAGGTGCGTGGAAGCATTCGGCTCCCACCAGAACGTGGTAACCGATGGGATCGGTCGATGGATCCGGCTGTTCCGACCAGCGTGGACATCGTACGCGATCAAACCGCACCGGCAGCGTTTCCGTGGCGGACGTTTCCCTGGCACCAAAATCTTCACTGGGTCGTCCAATGCCGGAGCTTGTCGAATCGACAGATCGAATTTCTCCGCCGCGTTCACGAGGGCTTCGTGAAGGGGATGTTCCGTGAGGCTGCCCCGCTGAAGTACCGGTCGCTGCAGTTGACCGGCGATGAGAAGGCGCTCGCATCGCTCACGACCACGTCCCTGTTTGGGCCCGGACGCTTGACGCTCGCTATGCTGGCCTGCCTGCCCGACGCGCTTCCACTTGCATGGGAGGCAGTCGGCGACGGTGGCCGTATGGTGATCTTTGAGAACGCCGGCCCCTTTAACGTTGCGCGGCGAGTCCTAGCTGAGATAGCAGCTAGGCCGTATGACATCATCGCGTACGGCGGCGGACGGAGCGTCCTCGCGGCGCTCGGACATATCAAGACGATAGAGCGCGGTGTTGAGTCCATTCACTACGTGGGCGACCTTGACCACGCCGGACTCGACATCGCGTGGGCGACCCGAAATTGCGCGCGAGATCTCGGGCTGCCCGCAGTCCTACCGGCCACCGAACTTCATCGACAAATGCTTGCTGGAGCGGAAGCCTTTGGGCTTCCGAAGGGGTGGCCATCTATAGAACGCTTCTCGGAGGGCGATCGGCAGAGAATCCTCCAGGTCATCGCCCCGTCGTTGCGAAGCCAGGTCGCGGCCGTACTAGGGGCTGGGTGCCGTATCCCTGAGGAGATCCTTGGCCCGGACGAATTCCGTCGGGCATGGGTGGTCCTCTCTTGAGCAACTGTCCGATCATGCCACATAGGTCCATAACGGAGAGGATGTAAGGATCAGGCGGTTACAACTTGGATGGTGCTTCGGCCGCTGCCGACCGGGGTCACCTCTACCTTTACTGCGATTCGTTCTTTCATCTCCTCGACATGGCTAATCACACCGACTTGGCGACCAGTCGCTTGTAGTTGTTCCAGGACAGAGACCGCCATTGCCAGGCTATTGCTATCGAGTGCACCAAATCCTTCGTCGATAAACAAGCTTTCAACCTTAATCCCGCGATTCGACGACATACTGGCGAGTCCGAGTGCTAGTGAAAGGCTAACCAGAAATCTCTCGCCGCCTGAAAGGTTATGAACGCCGCGGACCTCATCAGCCATGTTGCGATCGATGACCTGTAATACGAGATCGCTACCCGGTGCTCGTTGTAGCTCATACCGGGGGTGAAGATTGGCCAGATGCCGATTCGCCAAACGAATGAGATGATTTAGTGTCAGTGATTGAGCGAATCGACGAAATTTGGTGCCGTCAGCTGAACCGATAAGATCGTCAAGCTGCCCCCATACACGTGCCTGCCGTTGTCGCTCATGAAGAGCTGTTTGGATTTCCGCTGTTCGTGAACGCGCTTGGTCATCACTCAGGAGAACCGAGCTTGCTGCGACCTATGCCGCTGACGCCTTGCTGTGCTGCGCCTCTATCTCCTTGATCCGGCATATAGTGAGCAGCAAGCTCGCACTCGATTGGTCTCCAGAGCAGATCGCCGGCTGGCTCAAGCGGACCTATCTGGACGATGAGAGCCTGCAGGTGTCTCACGAGACCATCTATCGAAGCATACGATATCTTCCCACTCCGCGTGCGTATAGATGGTGTGGATTTTTGTTGATTGCTGCCCGAGCAATTTCATGACCTCCTAATCTTTCGCACCCAATTGGTGGTTATGGGTGGAGTGACAATGGCGCAGGATGTGATGGGTCATGCGTTTGGAGATGCCGGCCGCCTTGGCCAACGACAGGATCGCCGTCAGGAGATTGCCGATGTGCGTCGTGGGTTCGCCGCAGTGCTGACACGTATAGGTCCGCTTATCGCCGCGGGGGAGGAGCCGCGGGCGTTCGGGTTCTGGTGTTTCAAGGTCAGTAAGACGGTGCGGATCGGCTCGGCGAGGGGAATGTCTCGATCCTCTTAGTCCTTGAGACTCCACCCCTTCTTCAACCCGAATGCGCAACGCGCTCTCCCCTTCATCGACATCGGACGTTCCAGGTGCCGCGCCTCATCGATACGGAGTCCGTCTTGATAAATGGTCAAGAAGGATGGGTAGTAGTAGGGTGTGAGCCGGCTTGCGGCGTCCAAGAAGGCCTTGATCTCCTCGGCCGTGGGAATCTGTTTTTTCCGCTTTGGCACAGTCGGCTTTTCGATGTCGGCCACGGGATTCTGAGTCGTACAGCGGTACACTTTGCGCCCGCCGCGAAAGACGGCCGACAGGCAATGCAGTTCCTTCAAAACCATTGTGCGCTCGACTTCGCCGAGCCGTCGCTGTTTCCAGTTCTCAATTTGCTCCAGTTTCAGGTCATCGAAGCGATATCGTCCGAAGTGCGGGAGGATTTGGTTTTTCAGAATGTCCCGATGTCGATTCCGTGTGTTGCCCGCACGATTGGCGGCCCAAAATGTTCGCTGAATAGATCAGTGCACCTATCCGTGGCGGGCACCCGAGCGGAATGAGTATGGACTGCACCTGCCCATCGAATACGTCGATCACACCCGTGCGAAGGCGCGGCATCTTCAGACCAACGGAATTTGCGCAGGCACCCGGCTACTTGGATGCTGCGGGCAGTGATTGGATGACGATAGCTTCTGCGTCAAGCCAGTCTTCCATGTCATGGCCGTGGCGGCATCCCCCTTCCTCCCACAGCTCATAGGCCTTCGCTGCGATTCGCTCGTGCGGGTCTTCGGGCCACACCTTGAACTTCTGAGCAGACTCCCTACTCGATGGAGAGGGTCCGCCTTTCCCTCCCGTTCTCGCTCCGGCCGGCGGCGGGACCACTCGTGCGGTTGCTGACTCCTTCGATTTTGACGACGATATCATTGGGGTCACCTCCCTCTTGGTCTCATCACGGGGACAGTCATTCTCTCGCCAGGAAACAGCCTATGGCCTCCCTTGCTTCATCGCTTCAGCCTTCGTGCGACACGCCACGTGCCCAAGCCATATCAATGGATGAGACGTCACCCATTGATCACTTCCACCTCCACGATACTCAACACAATGGTGGCCGCGAGAAAGACGAGCAGGTGTCGGCGCGGCATGGCGAATACCTCACACAGGAAGCTCTGACCCATGTATGCGGTTCGTCCGTCATGGACGGTCTCCTCCGTTTTTCCCCGCTTTGGCGGTTTCCGCCGAGGCCAAATGTCGCAGGATCGAGAAACTGCCGGCGAAACTCCCACTGCGCGTGTGCGCGCTCCTCCTCAAGTCTCCGAGAGCACTCAGCAACCCGCGTGCATTGTCCCGAGGTAGGCCGACTCCGATTTCCGACGCTGCGCCAGGATCACCGGGTCAATGCGCTCTCCGCACAGAATACAACGCCGCCCACTGAAATCCTCGTAGATTTCCGCGACCATGAGGCCACCGCAGCGCTCGCACCGAGTATCCTGAGGATGCCACTCTGGAGCGGCCAGAGGGACCGGATCGTCCTGCGATCTCTGTGCGCAGGACAGCCTATCGGTGGGCAACTCTACGACATAGCGACCGGGGCCGGTCAGCATTAATCGCAGAAGACCCGCTCGACTCAACCGGTCCACTTCCAGGAAGATCTGGTTCCAGGTGAGCGTGGGACAGACCGCCACCACCTCGTCTAAGCTACAGCCTGGACGGTGCGTGATAGTCTCCACGATCAAGTCGGCTAGTGTGGCGCTCTGGGCCATGGCATCCCCCTTTGCATGGCCTCCGAACGATCATGGATACCCATGGCGAGCATATTGGATGCCATCGCGCGAGCAACGCGCCTATCACGATCATTGCGGCCTATATTCATGAACAATTACCGAGGCACCCAAGATGATGTGGACGGTGGAATTGTCCTGGGACGCCTCTCTGGGGAAAACAAGGACACTCCCTCACGCGTCTCTGTTGCGAAATGCGCCACAGAAACACCGATCGGCACGTGTTCTCCGCTGACCAGCGCTCTCATGAGTTGGAGGGGGAGGATGGCGCAGATTCGTGATCGGCAATGAGGTCCCGCAGCCGCTCGACCGGCACTCCGAAACTGACGGCGCCAAATCTGGTCATCGTCGCAGAGTGGATCGCGACGAGGGCACCCCTCCGGTCAAAGACCGGGCTCCCGCTGCCTCCACCCGTCGTTTGCGCATCGTAGAGGATGCGGTTCGGCACCACGTCGGCAATGTGCCCTTGTGTGGCCAGCGGCCAGATTCGTCCCTCGTGCGCGATCAGCCGGGCTAAGAGTCCCAGATCGTTCCGAGCCTGTTGAATCAATCCGACGGCACCCGCATCATCCATCCTAGCCAGAAGGCCTTCGATCCCGGTGGGGTAGCCGAGCACCATGACCGGTTCGCCGGCGGTTGGCGGAGCGGACGGCCGCGCGAGGGCAATGGTCGGCATCGCGGTGGGCGGAGGAGACAGTCGGCCGATTGCGAGGTCCACCTGATCGGACGTGCGGACAACGGAGACTGCGAAGGGCGCCGCCTGGCCGGGGCAATGAGCGAACAGGGTCACCAGCTTCGGCTGCAGTCCGGCGGCGATCATCTCGGCGTTGTTCTTATCCATGGACCACGGCTCCATGAGGTGGCGGTTGGTGACCAGATAGCCCGAGGCCTCAACCAGGAACCCGGTCCCCATATAATCCGACAACACGGCGGGCGTTGCATCACGCGCGGCGCCGTGTTCTAGGAATCCATAGGTCCCATAGAGCATACACACGGCGGGCCCATATTGCTTGATCAAGGACTCCGCGCGGGTCCGCTCGGTCTCAAGGGCCTGGAGCCGCTGGGTCAGCGCCTGTATCTCCTGTGGCGAGGCTCCGGCGGTGCGCTGCTCGTTGCGCAGGGCCAGCAACCGACGCACCTCGACTTCATGAGCCGTGAGGTGCTCTGCGACCCGTGCCCGCTCCGTCGCAGTCGCTTGTTCGAGGGCGACTTGCTGCTGCCGCGCCGATTCCAGCGTCTTTGCCAGGATGGTTTGCTGTCGCTCATAGGCTCGCTGGGTGACAGCGGTGTAGTAGGCCAGCGTGCCGATGACCCCGCACAGCCCAACGAACACGGTGACGATCACGAATCGGGCCGTGCGGCTCGCATGCGTCCGGAGGTCATACGCCAGTTGCGCGACGAAACTCCCGACACGGCCCACGCGACCCAGATCACTCTCTGCGGCGATCTCTCTCGCATCCTGCATGATCTCGCGCACGAGTTTACAGGCGGCATATTCCTCGGGACGGATGCGAATCCGTAACTTGGGCCCCTGCGATCCCAATTGGATGAGATCGTTGTCGTGCAGCACGGTCTCATTGATCGGCTGGTGATTGACCAGGGTGAGCGCCTCCGTAGCCCGATTCCGCACATGGAGTTCGCAGCGCTCCTCATAGAGCTCCGCGTGCAGCGGTGCCACCGGCCCTCGACCGTCGGACGGGAATGGCACGTCGCTCTTCGCATCTGCCCCCAGCGTGAGCCAGGTTCTATCGAAGTAGTGGGTCTCGCCGCGATGACAGCCGGAGAGATGAACCAACGAAAATTTCATGTGGCAGGGTCCTCCCCTTCCATACCGGCCACGCGATTCACGCGGTGCCATATTGTGGGGCTTGGAGGCGCTGGCTCGGTTCCGGACTTCGTTGGGGGAGGATCCTATACGAACGCCGATCGAGCGGCAACAGTCTGCGTCGGCGATCCACCGTGGCGACCGGGTCCTGAGGCGGACGGCACCCGGCTCGTCGCTTGACGGAGCCACTCACGTAGGTGTGGGTGAAGAAGGAAACGGGTGGAGAGGGCGCGATGACAGAGGATGCTGTGGTTTGCAGGCGGCTGGCACAGTATGGGAGGATATTTGTGACTCACCTCGGAGCCACGTGATGGAACGTTCCGTTGCGACGATGCTCGAACGGACCGCCGACGGCGCGATGTTGGCCGACGAGCAGGGTACTGTCGTCTTGTGGAACAAAGCGGCAGAACGATTATTGGGGTTGCGAGCTGCGGAGGTTCTCGGGCGTCCCTGTCACGAGGTGATGCGCGGTGTGACTTTCTCCGGCCATCCGTTCTGCTCGCCGTCATGCGCCGTTGGCCATCAGCTCGGCTGCGGCAATGGGGTGCGCAACTTCGATATCCAGACTCGCACGAAGGCCGGGAAGATGATCTGGCTGAATGTCAGCTCGCTTCCCGTCCCCTCACGAAAGAAAGATCGGTTTCTGTTTGCCCATTTGTTCAGGGACATCGGTAGACAGGCAAAAGCCCGGCATCTCGTACAGGAGCTGCACTCCGTGTTGTCCGCTCCCGACGAGCGACGTGCTCCTCACGCGCAGCACACCCTGTCTTCAGCTTTTTGCTCAGACGCAGTGCCCGATATTCTCTTCCCTCTTCCGCTGAGCACACGAGAGCGAGAGATGTTAGAGCACCTGGCCTTGGGCGAGCGGACCGCGCGCATTGCCGATACCCTCTGCATCAGCACCGCCACGGTTCGCAACCATATCCAACACATCTTTAAAAAACTCGGGACGCACAGCCGTCTTGAGGTCCTCGCGGTCGCTTTCCATCACAAAACGCTATCTTCCTAGATCGTCCTGTCTGAGCTCATCCGTCTTGGGTCACGTAGTCTCACACCATTCTCGTCGTAGTGCATTTGCATCACCCCCAAAATGACGCAGCCAGCTCATTGTTCACAGGGTCACCGCTGATTACATTATAGGCGTCGAATCAGATTGTCAGATGAGGGTATCGGCTGTGATGAGTACGCTGGGGTTTCGGAATAAGGATGGGAGAAACGGAAGGTCGGAGGTGCACCATATGGGGCATCGAGCACATCAGAGGGACAGCGGCCCCGTTCGTGGCCTTGACCGGTCTGCTGGGGGTGGCACTTGGAGGGTTGGTATGGGTACATGCGGCGGAAAACGACTGGCTTGATGGGATGATGCGGGCCGTGGTGGCCGAGCAAGCGAAGGAGGGGCCGGTGTGGGGAACATTTGCCCCATATGTCGCGCAGCTCGAGATCATGCGCGGCCGTGTGCTGAACAACGATACCGCTGCTGTCTATGCAGCGATGAATCAGTTGATGGACATGCTCGAACAGCGCGGGAACGGCATTCCGCCGGAGGTGGCGGACTGGCTGTTCGATTATTGCTATCTCATGACGCCGGCGAAGTATCACGATGTCTCCCGTCATGTCGAGAATTTCCGGAGGCATCAATTCGAGTGACGGTTCGATGAGGACGATGGGTTAACGCGGACGGTCTCGTCGATGAGACGTCACGTACGGTGATGCAGACCCACAGGCCGAAGGTGGAGGCGGGTCATGACACGGTCGCGAAGGGAGTGGTTGACAGGCGTGCTGGTGGGGGTTGTGCTGTGGGGTATGAGTGCCCCGGGACTGGCCATCATCCATCAGACCGATGACGACTGGATCGATGCCGTTACAAACGCCGTGATGATCGAACGGCGGGGTGGCGGCGGTCACCCCGGCGTGAGGTGGGAACCATATCTGGGACAGTTGCAAGTGGCTCGGACCCAGTATGAGCGAGGGGATGTGGAGGCCACGTACAAGGCCATGAACCGGTTTATGGCCATGCTGGAATCCAGAGAGAATGGTGTGCCGGAAGCAACGGCGGATTGGCTCTTCGACTTTTGTTATGTCGTGGTGCCCGCTCAGTACCATGACATCTCACGCCACATTGAGAAATTCAAACGAGACCAGTTCGGGACCTCCGACGGTCTCTTCCGGCGGTTTGTTCTGACCGCCGTAAGGAGGGAGGTGTGTCGTGAGAACCATCAGACGCGTTCTGTTGACAGCGCGGTTTGTTTAACGGCGCTGGCGCTGGGGGGCTACAAAGCGTGGGACCGGCTGTTAGCGACGCGGCCGCGGCAGGGAAGGAACTTCCTGAACTGACCATACCAGGTGACCATCAAGAAGATGGAGTTCCATGTGTCCGGCTATGGTCAAGAGGGGAATCCAACCGTCGTCGTGGTCCGCAACGAAGATGGGGTGACGCATGGATTTTACTCGCCCTTGTTCAAGGACACGCCTGTCCGTCTGGAAGGCGATGGATATCGGGTCGAGGGGAAAGACGGTCCAGCTTTCCGCGTGGATCCGGGCAAGACGATGACCCTCCATTTCACAAGGGGATCAGCGACCGCCCCACTCACGATGATGAGCCCGCTCATGCGTCATGTCATCTGGTGCGACATGCACCCGGATGTGAAGGGAGAATTGTTCATCATCGAGCGTCGGGGTGGGTAATCGGGTGAGACAATCAGCGGAAAGGAGGTGACGGTTGTGACCCAGTGGTGAGGGACATGCAGTGCAGTGCGGATTCGACAAGATGGCAGTTCGCATATTGAGCCGAGGAGGTTCATCATGAAAATCAGAGGACACACAATCAGAGTAGTGGCGGTTCCTCTCGCCGTCACGGCGGTGATGCTGCTCGGTACGGGAGCGGGTAGCGTATATGCGCAGGCCAAGGGGATGTGGGCACCACCGTCGAAGGTGGAGATCACCATTAAAGATCGGCAGCATGGGTACGAGACCGTGGGATTCACCATGCCGTCACTTGAGACGACGATCGTGGTGCGCAACGAGGATACCGTCACCCACGGGTTCGCCTCGAAGCTGTTCAAGGATATCCCGGTGAAGAGGGAAGGTGGGCTGGAGGTCCAGGGGAAGAACTTCAAGTCCTTCCATATTGAGCCGGGGCAGGTCATGACGCTCCACTTCGCGACTGTACCCTCAAAGTTCGATCCCGCCACGGGGATTGCCGAGAGTCAGCGGCATGCGCTCTGGTGCGATATTCACCCCGAGGTGAAGGGTGAATTGTATGTGATCGAAACCAGGGGTGAGATTGGCGGCGGCTGAGTGCACCGTTCGCCTCAAGCCAGAAGGACTCATACCATGAGGAGAAGGATGAGGCCATCCCATCTGGTGAGTCGCCTGGCGACCGCAGCTCTGGTCGGCGCTCTGGGTCTCTGGAACCCGGCTGGGGCGGCGGAGTTTCACTTTGTCGTGCAAGACCTCGGGGAGAAGCGGGCCCTGTGGGTGCCGCAGGAGGTGGTGATTCACAAGAGCACGGAGATGCAAGACGGCCTGGTGTTCGTGCTGGAGAACCCGACGGATCGGACCCACGCCTTTGCCGCTTTTGGGCTGTTTGAAGAGATCATGGGTGCGGGTGGGGAACTCACCAGGAAACCGTTGCGGGTGAATGTGACGACGGAAGACACGGTGCGTATCCAGATCAGTACGGCGCAATTTGAGAGACGCACGGATGACGCGAGCGAAGAGTTTCCGTTTTTCTGTCCCCTGCACAAGGGGGATGCCCATCTGGGCGGGACGATTCCCGTGGTGCCGTAGGCTCGGTCCGGACAGGGGCCGGAGGAACGAGGACTCAAGAGAGGAACAGCATGAATCGCGCTCACCACCGATTAACGGGATTAGCGCTTGGCCTCCTCCTGCTGAGCGCGGCGAGTGGTGCCAGGCCTTCCACGGGTTTCGGCGGAGAGTTCCATTTTGTCATCCATGATCTGGAAGGCGAGGCGGCCGCCTGGTCTCCACGCGAGGTGGTCATTCACAGGCGCACCGATCTCGACGGGGGACTGTTCTTCGTCCTGGAGAACCCGACGCCCCGCACCCACGTGTTTGAAGCGCCAGGCCTGTTCGAGCAGATTGTGGAGGGGCCGGAAGCTCCGACCGTGAAGCCGTTACGGGTTTATGTGACGCCAGGGGAGACCGTGCGGGTCCAGGTCAGCATAGAACAGTTACACCGTGAACCAGAACCGGATGCGTCAGGGGCGCAAACCTGTCCGTTCTTCTGCCCGTTGCACGGGGCCGATGAGGACTTGCGGAGTACGATCCGAGTGGTGCCCTGACGACAGGTAGCAGGAGGACGTGAGACGGCTGTCGGCCTGCGACAACTGTTTCGGGTCAACCACAAGCCGAAAAAGGGGGGAATCATGAAACAGGTGATCATCTCACGACAGGCGATCGTCCTCCTGCTGTGCATGCTCTTCGTGGCTCTGATCCCATGGGCCGCCATCGCCAGGTATACCGGCTCGGAGAGGGGGGTGGAGCGGCATGGTGATGTCACATGGAGGGTCAATACGCTGGTGGCTATGTACGCCGGCTCCGAAGGCTGGGAGCAGCAATTGACCGGGTTCGTCATCGTGCAAGACGGGATGGCCTCGGCCAAAAGCGAGCCGGGATCGTTCGATCCCTATCTCGGCCAGGTCGTCTTGGTACGTAGCCTCTACGACCGCGGCGACTGGAAGGGTACTTACCTGGCGATGAATCGCTTCATGGACATGCTGGAAGCCCGCGACGGAGCCATTAGCGCCAATGCCGCCGATGCGATCTGGGACTTCTGCTATGAGGTCACCCCGCCCGCGTTGCACGATGTGAAACGGCATAAGCAGTGGTGGAATAAGACCGTGGATTGGGAAAAGTTCTTCTGGGAAGAGTGAGGAAAAATTGGATGGGGCATGAATGAAGACAGCAAGAGGTGCCGTCATGAAACAACTGCTCAAACACATGAGAGACGTGGCAGGCGTGGTCACGATGGTGTGCGTCGTGCTGTTCGTCTCAATGGCGGGGCCGACGGGGGCCGCGACCATCCATCATCCCTATTGGATCGACGACATTCAAGGCGCCATCGCGTTCTACAAGGGGGGCGGGTATTACAAGAAGACATACCCGGGCGCTCAATGGGATCTCTATATCGAGCAGATGCAGGTCGTGCGTTCGGCGTATGAAGAAGGGGATACCGGCGCCACTTATGTGGCCATGAACCGATTCATGGACATGCTGGAGGCTCGTGAAGGGGGTATTCCTGTTCAGCCAGCCAATGAATTATTCAACCTGTGTAACTTTGTGACGCCGCCGGAGTTCCACGATGTGACACGCCATGCCGGGGCGCCACGAATTGAGCAGCCGCGAAGGCCAGACGGGGCGCAATGGCCCGGCTAGAGGAAGGAGAAACGACAAGAAGGCGTCGGTCACGACGTGTAGACGGAATTGATAGTGAGAGGAGGTGTCGCGATGAAATGCTTAGATCACATCGATATGGCAGTGATGGCTGGGGCAGTCGCCACGGTGGCGAGCGCTCTTTTCCTCTTTGCCTACCTCGGCGTGGAACGGGGGGTGCTGGCGTCGCCGGAGCCGATCACCTCGGCAATGATTCTCCAACAGGAGATGGAGAAGGCGATCAACGAGGCGGTGGGGACTCCAGCTCGCGTGATGGACGAACAGGGGCGCACACAAGCCGCGTTAGGCCGTGCCATTGTCACGCTGGGGGCGGCCAAGGAAAGGGTTGTCGCGTACAGGCTCAATCCGGAGACGATGCCGACCCCGCATGCCCTGACTCAGGCGGGCCTGGGCCGACTGATCGTGGCCGGCAGTCAGGCTCAAGAAGCAGCGCTTCGGCACGCGGAAGCTCGCTATGGTCTTGCGGTGAGGGACGCGGCGTTGGCCGACCGACGAGCGGTCGGCGAACCGGCGGCATCACGCGCCACCATGGTTGTGGCAGCCCAGGTGCTGGCGGACTTGGCGAAGCGGGTCGCGCCGGCTCCGGCGGCTGAGATCACGCGCGATCCTCGCTGGGGATTCGGCTCCATCGGAGACGGCATGTGGCTGCCGATCATCGTGCTGGCCGCAGGAGCTGTGCTGCTCGGGGCTGCGGGAGCCGGGATGATGACGGAACGAGGTCCTTCCACGCACACCATTGCCGAGCACTGCGATGTTCACGACAAGGACGTGCTGGTTGAGCTGCTCCTCAGCGATGACACTCCGTATGAGGTCGTGCATTGCTCAGCGTTCAATGGTGGACCGGTGGCCTGTGATAGGCGTTGCCTGCATCGATCAAGCATGCTGATGGCGCAGGCGGCGTGAGGCGCACGTAGCGAGTCGCCGAATCAGGCTGTGGGTTATTCGCTGCGGGCTGTTCACGGACAACAACCATGAAGCAGCTCACTGCCATGCTGGAACGGACGGCCGATGGCGCGATGGTCGTGGACCAAGAGGGCAAGATCATGTTCTGGAACCGAGCAGCCGAACATGTCTTGGGGTTTCAAGCTACAGACGTGCTGGGCCGCTTCTGCCGTGATGTGTTGCGCGGCGAAACCCTGAGCGGCCGTCCATTGTGCTCGCCATCCTGCCCGATCGGTGCCAGCGTCGCGCGGGGCGAGGGCGTCCGTCAATTCGACATGCAGACCCACACCAAGGACGGGTGCCTGGTGTGGCTGAACGTGAGTTCGTTGCCCGTGCCGTCTCGCAAACCCGGCACGTTCTGGGTCGCTCATCTGTTTCGGGATATCACCAAGCACGCAAAGGTTTCGCAGTTGGTTCAGGAGCTTCATGCCGCGGCCTGTCCGATTCAGGTGCGCCCGCCAGAGGTTTGCGTTGCATCGATGCCGGACATCCCTGCGGCGCGTCCGCTCAGTCAACGGGAACGCGAGATCCTTCGCCGGCTTGCGACTGGCGAGCGCACCACAGATATGGCCGTGGCGCTCGGCATCAAACCCAAGACCGTGCGGAACCACATCCAGCGTCTTCTTCAAAAGCTCGGCGCCCACAGCCGCCTACAGGCCATCGCGATCGCCTTTCCGCCAGGTACTCATTCATCTGCCTCGTCGCCTCGCTGAGCAACGGTCAGCCTCACTGTCCGAAACGGAGTCCCAACTCCTCATCCCTTACTCCTCACGTCCACCGATTGAGGCCGTTGCCCCAAGCACAGAATGAAGCGCCCGGCTCATTGTGCGCGATTGTGCAAGGCCATATGTTCAAGTTGTGAGACACGACCCGGCTGGTCTTGGACGGGAGGCACAGGAAAGGGGGTGAGCCTTCGAAGACAGTGGCGCCGTGAACGGTCACCCAATCAAGAATGTCGATGTGAGATGAATGAGATCCAGCGAGAAAGGAGGATGGGCCATGAGGAGATGGAAAGACATCGGCTATGCGGCAGGGCTTGCTGCTGTGTTCGTCGCCGACTTATTCGCCGGCGAGGCGGCGAATTCCGGTGGGTGGCGTCGGAGATGATGCCTCCGAGGTGGGCCATCTGGCAACCCAACCAAGTGATGATGGATGACGAGGCCTTGAAGGACGGACTGACGTTTATTTTGGAGAACCCCACAAAAGAGGAGCATGCCTTCACCGTGCGAGGCATGTTCGAGATGATCGCGGGAAAAAGCGCGGAGACCGTCGGCCCTGGCGAAGAACCCGGTATGGTGTACCACCTGAAACCGATACGCGTCACGATGCCTGCGGGTGAGACCAAGCGGATCACCGTGAGCACGGCGCAGTTCGAGGGAGCCCGTGTGAGCGGGCCGGGGCAGCTCTTCCGGGTCTGGTGTCCGCTGCATAAGGATCGGCATCTGAGAGGGCACATTTACTTTGTTGGATTGCGGTGATGAGTGAAGAGGCAGGGGCGGGGTGCGGGGTTGTTCAGAGGCTAGCCCCGGCCTCGCGGCGCGGAACACGGATCTTGGCCTCCTCCACGTTTCGCGCCCGTCTTGCTGACTAACCCCTATCTATGACGGTACGTTGATGCAGGAGACCGACAAGATACAGAGGGAGAAACATGAAACCGACGTTCAACCGTAAGGTGTGGTTGGCAGGCCTGGTGATCGCGATCCTGCTCACGCCGGTGAGCGGCCAACCCGAGTCAGTGCCGTTACGGAATGGATGGCTTGAGCAGTTGAGAGGGTTCGTGTTGGTCCAGCAGGGCACCGCGCTCGTCAAGGGAGAATCTGCGAGGCTCGATGTGTATCTTGACCAACTGAACCTGGTGCGACGCTCTTACGAGGATCGTGATCAAGAGAGGACGTATACGGCCATGAACCGCTTCATGGACATGATGGAAACGAGAGAAGGTGGATCAGCGCCAAGGCCGCGGATACGATCTGGGATTACTGCTATCAGGTCACACCGCCGGCCTTGCACGATGTGAAGTGGCACAAACAGTGGTGGGACAAAACCGTGAACTGGGAGAAGTTTTTCTGGGAGGAATGAACGAATGGCAGCAGCCGGCTTTCGTAGAACTGTGCAGCGTAGAAATGGGGGCGAAGCAACCTTGGTTTTTTATTCTTGAGTCAGAAATGCTGGCCGCAGCTTCTGTTGGTCAGCGGTTCTCCGTGGTATTGTGGGGCAGCTTCATCGAGTCTCCTGCCCCTTTCTGCGACAGCAGAAATCGATCTCGTCTTCGCAACTCCCTCTCTTGTCACAGAAACCAAGCTGAATCCATCGCGTCTCTTCCTGCGCACTGTTTTGATGGATCGGCATTGCCCTTGCCTACATCAGTGGGTGTCGTAGGGTGGTCGGAGGTCAGGACACAGAAGCAGAATGGTGGCCGGGGAAAGGAGGCGTGATGAGAAAGGCAGCGTATTTCACGAGGACCCGTGATCCGCAGACCTTGATCGTCCGGCAAGTGATGGAAGACGCGGTCTTCACGGTCAGCCCGCAGGCGAAGGGATCCGTCATCGCCGACCTCTTGGCTGGGCGGAACTTCGGAAGCGTTCCTGTCGTGGAAGAAGATCGGACGCTTGTCGGCCTGGTCAGTGAATTCGATCTGTTGCGGGTGATGGATGAGGGCAAAGACCTCGGTCAACTGACCGCGACAGACATTATGACGCGCGATGTCGTCACCGTCACCGAAGAGATGCCGGTCAAGGAGGTGATCCATCTGCTTCAGGAGCGGCATCTGCTCCGAGTGCCGGTCCTGAAGGGCAAGGTCCTCGTTGGCGTGGTGGCCCGACGGGATATCGTCTTCGGGTACGTGAGAGCCACGGCCAACTACTGGCCATGACACAGGAGCTGATAGCGAATGGTAAATAGCACAGGTGTAAGATCCAGAGCCAATGGCCTGTGACACATGCTGATGGTTCAGGCCATCAGCATTGAACCATACGCTGGTGAGGTTCTCCGCTCTCAGTGACTTGCGATGTGCTCCCGCCATGCGGCAAGGAAGTCGCCATGACAATCCTACGAAGGCTCCAGGAGTATCTTGATCGTCGTCACGTGCACTATGAAGTGCTGGGTCACGAGGCGGCCTATACCGCGCCTGAGATCGCTCACGCGCTGCACGTGTCGGAGAAGATGTTGGCGAAGGTGGTGATCGTCAAGGCTGATGGCCGATTCGTCATGGTGGCCCTTCCATCGAACTGGCAGATCGATTTCAAGCGTGCCATGTCGGCTTGGCGACCGAAGCCGAATTCGAGAAATTGTTCCCAGACTGTGAAATCGGGACGATGCCGCCCTTCGGAAATCTCTGCGGCGTGGACGTCTATGTGGACCAGTCCCTCACGGAAGATGAAGCAATCGTCTTTCAGGCGGGCACTCACGTCGGCACGATCAAGCTCAGATACGAAGACTTTGCCAACCTGGTTCACCCGAAGGTTGCTGAGTTTCATCAGACAACGACCAAGATGGCCGGTTAGCGCGGCTGATCCTGACCCAGCCCGTCGAGGGCAGTCGCATGACATGAAGGTGACCTGACCACGAGAGGTTCCGCCATGCGCGAATTGTCGCCTGGATTGGCCGGTGTGCCGGCCGCCAAGTCCTCCATCAGCTTTGTGAATGGCCAGACTGGTCTGCTTGAATATCGAGGGATCGGAATCGAAGATCTGGCTGCACATAGTTCCTTTCTCGAAACCACATTCTTGCTCCTGTACGGTGAGTTGCCGACGCAAGGGAAGCTCGCTCAGTTCGTCGGCGATGTCAGGCTGCATCGGCGTATCAAATATCGGATCACAGATCTTATCAAGTGTCTCCCCGAGCACGGGCACCCGATGGACGCCTTACAAGCCGCAGTCGCAGCCCTCGGGATGTTCTATCCGGCCAGACATGTGGTAGATCGCCAAGTGCAATATTGGTCGACCATCCGACTGATCGCGAAGGTCCCGACAATCGTGGCCGCATACTCCCGGATTCGACGCGGCGATGAGCAGATTCAGCCCCGCGATGACTTGGACCATGCCAGCAACTTTCTGTACATGCTGACAGAGACAGTGCCGGACCCGTTGATCGCGAAGGTCCTGGACACCTGCCTCATTCTCCATGCCGAGCACACGATGAATGCGTCCACCTTCAGTGGCCTGGTGACGGCCTCCACGCTCGCCGATCCTTATACGGTCGTCTCATCAGCGATCGGGACCCTGAAAGGACCGCTCCATGGCGGAGCGACCCAGGAAACCGTAGAAATGTTGGAGGAGATCGGATCGGTGGACAATGTTCGGCCCTACATCGAGCAGAGGCTCGCCGCGAAGCAGAAGCTCATGGGATTCGGGCATCGCATCTACAAGGTGAAGGATCCGAGGGCCGTTATTCTCCAACAGTTGGCCCAGCAGCTCTTTGCGCAGTACGGGCGTTCGCCACTCTACAACCTGGCTGAGGAGGTCGAGCGCGTGGGTGAAGCATTGCTGGCCGGCAAGGGGATCCATGCCAACGTGGATTTCTACTCCGGGGTGCTCTACAAAACGATGGGCCTTGATGGAGACTTCTTCCCGACCATTTTCGCGATGGCGCGGGTGAGCGGCTGGCTCGCTCACTGGCTGGAACAGCTCAAGGACAATAAGCTTTTCCGTCCGGATCAGATCTACGACGGGCAGCACGGTCGAGCTTATGTTCCCATCGATCGTCGTCTGGGAGGAGTATAACGAGCTTGCCTACCCGTAAACGATCGCGTCGAAAACGGTCACGCCGACCGGAATGTTCGACGGTCGCTCGGGCGATGACGCGATGGGATTCAGAGAACGAACGATGGGGACTGGTCTCCACAATTCAGCGAGGCGCACCATGAGAATCCATCTCTCCTTCCTTGGTGCGGCTGCCGGCATCATGGCGTTGCTCTGTACGGACGTGGCACCGAGCCTGAAAGAGGCTCGAGCCCAGAGCCAGGTCCAAGGAAGCCAGGAGCAGCGGATTGAGATCGTCATTGAGGATCGGACCTTCTTTCTGGCGAAGGGTGGCCCCATCCCGGTAGGGACATCTGTCGAGATCGTCTTGGAGAATCGCGACCAGGTCCGTCACGGATTTACTTCCTCGATGCTGATCGGGCTTCTCGTCTCCGGGGAAGACGATCAGATTGCGACGTATGGGAAAGGTGTGGAAGGATTCTACGTGAATCCCGGGAAGACCCTGGTGATCCGGTTCAGGACCGAAAGGCCCGGGAGCTTTCCTTTCCACTGCGATCTCCATGAGCGTATGAAGGGGGAGCTCTATGTGCTGGAAATCCCGACTGTTTAGAACGGAGGTCCCGCGATGACGATCGCGCCAAAAATCGTGCAGTGGATCGCCACCATCGATGAGAACACATCCGTTCTCGACGCGACGAAACGTATGACTGAGGCATTCATTAGGTCGGTGGTTGTCAGCAATTCTTCCGGGATTAGAGGTTACACGAAAGACGGTGGACTTGACCTTGCCGACCTGGTTACCGGCGTGAAGAGGAGGACAATGGATGGGCGGGTCGGCTGGTGCCGCGACAGCCAGCACGTCGTCAGCTTCTATGAACGCAGACAAGAGGGAGGCCACCATGATGAAGGCAGAGGACAAAATAGAAGTGCCATCCGAAGAAAAGATCGAGGAGAAACCACCGTACGAAAAGTCGAGTCATTGCCTGATCTGCGGACAAGGGGGACCAGCTCTGTTGTATGGCCACTGGATTTGCGACCATTGCCAGAACGTGGTACAGGCGGAGGCTGTCGCCCAGAAGCGCAAGATTGTAAAAGAAGGCGGAGGGCCAACCTAGAGAAAGGGCGGCTCGTGACGAACCGGCATATTACGGAGCCCTGGCCCATGGATGCGGGCGGGCACCAGCGACATGGTGAAGGCTGGCCTACAACCCAAGCTGGTGAAGCTGCTTACATCTTTTTCGAGTCGTCCTGAACCCTATGAGGTCTCCTAGCCCGGAAAATTCACGACTGGGGCCATAAAAAATGCCATCGAGGCTCCACACTGTGCTATAGGAGCAGCGACCAAGCAGCTTCTACGTACAGCGACGGAGGAACCCGATGGCGACAGACTGTATACCCCAAGTGACCTTCGAATTCTACGACAAACTGAAGCCGGTCGTGGCCCGCTTCGACCAGGTCCAGGCCAGCACCGATGGCGGGGCGGTGTTGCTCAAGGCGCTGGATGACCGCCTCCGTTTGACCGACCAGTTGGTCGGCTGTCTGGTCGACCGCCGGGACCCGGAGAAGATCCAGCACTCGGTTCGCGACCTGCTGCGGCAACGGATCGTCGGCTTGGCCTGTGGGTACGAGGACGCGAACGACGCCGCCCGGCTGGCAGATGACCCGCTGCACAAGCTGGCCGTGGGGCGCGATCCAGTGACCGGGACGGCCTTGGCCTCGCAGCCGACGCTCTCGCGGTTTGAGAACGCGGTGGGGCCGTGGGCCTTGGCTCGGATGGGCCGGACGCTGGCCACGACGGTGATCGCGCACCATCGGGAACGCCTGAAGGGCCGGGCCCACCGCATCACGATCGATCTGGACCCGACCGACGATCCGACGCATGGGCAGCAGGAGTTCACCTTCTTCAACGGGCACTATGACGCGTGGTGTTATCTGCCGCTGGTCGCCACCCTCACCTTCAACGACGAAGCCGAGCAATATCTGGTGGCGATCGTGCTGCGGCCGGGCAACAGTCCAGCCAAGCGCGGCGCGGTCGGGCTGCTGCGTGCCCTGCTGCGCCGTCTGCGGCGGGCGTTCCCGAAAGCGGCGCTGCGAGTGCGGGTGGATGGCGGCTTTGCCGGGAACGACTGGCTGGACTGCCTGGAGCGGCAGCGGGTCGAGTACGTCGTCGGGTTGGCCGGCAATGCTCGGCTGATGCAGCGGGCAGGTCGGCTGCTGGGGGAGGCCTATGGGCTGTCGAAGTTCAGTGGCCGCACGGAGCACGTCTATGGCGAGACCCGCTACGCCGCCGAGAGTTGGTCGCATCGGCGGCGCGTGATCATCAAGGCAGAGGTCGTTCGGCTGCCCGGGCGGGATCCCAAATGCAATCCTCGCTTTATCGTGACCAATCTCCGCGAGGCGCCCGCGGCGGTCTATGCCGTCTACTGTCAACGCAGCGATGTGGAGAACCGGCTCAAAGAGTTGCATGAGGGCCTCGCGTTGGGCCGGACGAGTTGCGCGCGGTTCTGGGCGAATCAATTCCGGGTGTTGCTGACGGCCGCAGCGTATGTGTTGCTCCAGGAATTGCGCCGTCAGGCGCAGGGCACCGCCTGCGCGACCGCGCAGATCACCACCCTGCGCGAGCGGCTGCTGAAACTGGCCGTGTGGGTCGAGCGGTCGGTGCGCCGGCTCGTCCTGCATCTGCCCCAGTGCGCACCCTGGGGTGATGCGTGGCAACGTGTTGCCGTGGCGGTCGGGGCGGTGCCAGGCTAAACGCCTGTCCGGTCTCGTACAAGACGGCATCCGAGAGCGAGCCGAACGGCGAGGTCTGTCCTGAATCCTGTGGACGAGGCGTGCCGTCAGGCTCAGGCCTTCTCGGAGAGTGCGGAATGAGGGCTTCTTCCCCAGTCGGCCTCGCTCTCGACAGGCAGCTGGAGCGCTCGGCGCTCCACAACAGCTTGCAGGTGGCTTTTCGTCATCGGTCGTGAATAATGCAGGCTAG
>JADYYH010000094.1 GCA_020853775.1 Nitrospira sp. | reverse complement strand
TACAGTCTGTCGCCATCGGGTTCCTCCGTCGCTGTACGTAGAAGCTGCTTGGTCGCTGCTCCTATAGCACAGTGTGGAGCCTCGATGGCATTTTTTATGGCCCCAGTCGTGAATTTTCCGGGCTAGATAAGGCAAAAAACCGAGGCGAACTGAAGCCTTACCTGCGCAATTTGAATGTACGCTGGGGAGAGTTCGATCTCTCGGACCTTCTTGAGATGCGCTTTTTGTCGGAAGAGGCTGAAAAATACACCGCCGTGAAAGGCGATGTACTGGTGTGTGAAGGTGGTTATCCAGGACGTGCCGCAATCTGGGATCGAGAGGAGTCGATCCATTTTCAAAAGGCCCTTCACCGCGTCCGATTCCACGAGTCGGGACGCAATAAGTGGTTCGTTTACTATCTCCAGCTCTGCGATCTCGAGGGAACACTGCGGAAGCATTTCAACGGCGTGGGCATCCAGCATTTCACTGGCGAGGCACTCGCGCAGTTTGATATTCCGCTACCCCCGCTCTTCGAACAGCACCGTATCGTCGGCATCCTCGACGATGCGTTTGACGGGCTCGCCCGCGCCTCGGCCAACGCCGAACAGAATCTCCGCAACGCCCGCGCCCTCTTTGAAAGCCACCTACAATCTGTCTTCTCTGAGCGGGGAAAGGGGTGGGTGACTCATCCACTCGCGGATTGTCTTCAGCTAATCACCTATGGGTTTACAAACCCAATGCCCACCACCGCCACCGGTCCTTATATGATCACAGCCAAAAATGTTGTCGACGGAAAGATTGACTATGCATCTGCTCGTCACACGTCACGCAACGCCTTCGAGAATCTCCTGACTGCCAAGAGTCGGCCGAGAATTGGTGATGTTTTGCTCACAAAAGATGGAACGTTGGGGCGACTCGCTGTCGTTGATAAGGATGATATATGCATTAATCAGTCAGTTGCACTACTGCGGCCAAACGGTCGAATGGAGCCAAGATTCATGCGGTATCTTCTGACGAGTCCCGCCTACCAACAACGCATGGTAGATGACGCAGATGGTGCAACGATTAGACACATTTACATCACACGAGTAGACAAGATGGATATTGGATTTCCCCCGTCGCATTCCGAACAGCAGCGTATTGTTTCGATCCTCGATGTTCTTTCGACGGAAACCCAACGCCTCGAATCCATCTATCAACAAAAGCTTGCCGCGCTGGCCGAGCTAAAGAAGTCGCTGCTGCACCAGGCCTTCAGCGGGAAACTCTAGGACTCACAATGCCTGACGAGACATCACCTCAATCGTCGATCATTCTCTATCAAACAGAAGATGGCCGCACACGTATTCAGTGTCGCTTTGAGGATGACACGATCTGGCTGACCCAGACGCAGCTCGCGGAGCTATTTCAGACGACGGTAGCCAACATCAATCTCCACCTGAAAGCCATCTATGCAGAAGGTGAGCTGGGGGAGGCTCGAACTATTAAGCCGTACTTAATAGTTCGACTCGAAGGCGTGCGCCAAGTGTCGCGAGAGGTGATGCACTACAGTTTGCCGGCCATTCTCGCCGTCGGTTATCGAGTCCGCAGTCATCGGGGGACGCAGTTCCGCCAGTGGGCAACGGCACGCTTGAACGAGTATCTCGTCAAGGGTTTCACGATGGACGACGAGCGGCTGAAGAATCCGCCGGGCAAGGGACAGACGGACTACTTCGATGAGCTGCTGGAGCGCATTCGGGATATCCGCTCGTCGGAGCGGCGGTTTTATCAGAAGGTGCTCGATATCTATGCGACGAGCGTGGATTACCAGGCGAACCTCGAGATCTCTCAAGAATTCTTTGCCACTGTGCAGAACAAGATGCAGTGGGCCACGCATGGGCACACGGCGGCGGAGGTGATCCATCGGCGGGCGGACGCGACCAAGCCGCTCATGGGGCTGACCACCACGCGTCCTGGCGGGATTATCCGGAAAGACGATGTTTCTGTAGCGAAGAATTATCTGACGGAAGATGAATTGCATGCGCTGAACCGGATTGTGAATGCGTACCTGGAGTTTGCCGAACTGCAAGCGCTCAATCGCAGGCCGATGACCATGCGCGACTGGATTGCGAAGCTAGATGAGTTTCTGAGGCTATTCAGTACCGGGCGATTGTGGATGCGCAGCCATGTCGTGTCGATAGTGATTTTGAGCAGGCCGCGAGACATCTTCAACAGATGCCGAGGCCCAGAGTTCGTGTGGAGCGGAAACCAACGAAGCCGAAGGCGTCGAAGAAGAAGCAGCCATGAACGAAGCCGACACCAAAGTCGAGCATATCGATCCTGCCCTTAAGGCGGCGGGTGGGCTCGTGCATCGGAGCCACAAACTCGCCGCGCTGAGCGAGTTGAAGAAGTCGATGCTGCACCAGGCCTTCAGTGGCCAACTATGACCAGGACACACGCATGAGCGAGATCAGCATCTACGAAACCACCAGCGGCAGCATCGAAGTTCGGCTTGAGCGCGACACCGTCTGGCTGTCGCAGGAACAGATGGGAACGCTGTTCGGGCGCGAACGCTCTGTTATCACCAAGCACGTCCGCAATGTCTTTACAGAGGGCGAGTTAGCGGAGGGGAGCAATGTGCAAAATATGCACATTGCCGCTCAAACGAGTCAATTCAGCGGAAAGTTGTGAGAAGGATCTAACGGAAGCAATATGGAAGATCTCCAGACAAACCTCGTGATTTTTCAGGAAGGCGGGCGGCCGGTTGAAGTACGGCTGGATGTTCAGGGCGATACCGTTTGGCTGACGCAACGTCAGATGGGCGTCTTGTTCGATACCACCCCTGAAAACGTCCTCATGCACCTGAAAAACATCTTTCAGGATGAGGAGTTACGAGAGGCGGCAACTGCTAAGGATTTCTTAGCAGTTCAAACCGAAGGTAAGCGCTGGGCACAACGGATTCTTGAAGAAACCGGAACCGGTCAACCCTGACATGGATGGACACTTAAGGGAGAGCAGCATCTACGAAACCACCAGCGGTAGCATCGAAGTCCGGCTTGAGCGTGGTACGGTCTGGCTGTCGCAGGAACAGATAGCTGCTTTGTTCGATGTTCAGAAGGCGGCTGTTTCAAAACATCTCAAGAATATCTTTGCCAGTGGGGAATTAGAGCGCTCCTCAACTGTTTCCAAAATGGAAACAGTTGGCTGCTTGATCCA
The DNA here is from genome assembly GCA_020853775.1 of Nitrospira sp. Lineage (GTDB taxonomy): Bacteria > Nitrospirota > Nitrospiria > Nitrospirales > Nitrospiraceae > Nitrospira_A. The sequence goes on along the minus strand of JADYYH010000094.1, from coordinate 1,738 downwards.
CAAGGACACGATGATCCGCCTGATCATGAACATGCTGGCCCAGGGAATCTGACGTGAACGAAGCCGACACCAGAGCCGAGCATATCGATCCTGCTCTCAAAGCGGCGGGGTGGGGCGTGGTAGAGGGAAGCCGCGTGCTGCGGGAGTATCCCATTACGCTGGGCCGCATCGAAGGCTTGGGGCGGCGCTCGAAACCGTTGATCGCCGATTATGTGCTGGTCTATCGCAACCATAAGCTCGCCGTCATTGAAGCCAAGGCCTGGAACGAAGCACTCACCGAGGGCGTGGCGCAGGCGAAGCAGTATGCGGAAAAACTTTCCGTCCGCTTCACCTATGCCACGAACGGCCAAGGTCTCTACGGCATCGATAGGGAGACGGGGAAGGAAGGGGAGTGGCCGAACTATCCCAGCCCGGACGAACTCTGGACGCTGACCTTCGCCAAACAGGATACCTGGCGTGATCGCTTTGCCGCGGTCCCGTTCGAGGACAAAGGTGGCTCGCACCCAAGCCGCTACTATCAGGACATCGCGGTGGAGCGGGTCATGGACGCTATCGCCGCGGGCAAGCCACGCATCCTCCTGACGCTGGCGACCGGCACGGGCAAGACGTTCATCGCCTTCCAGATTGCCTGGAAACTGTTCCACAGCCGATGGAATCTCAGCCGTGAGCCGTCGAGACAGCCGCGCATTCTCTTTCTTGCCGACCGCAACATCCTCGCCGATCAGGCCTATAACGCGTTCTCCGCGTTTCCTGAGGACGCGCTGGTGCGGATCGCGCCGGACGACATTCGCAAGAAGGGCAAGGTGCCGAAGAACGGGAGCCTGTTCTTCACGATCTTCCAGACCTTCATGAGCGGGCCGCCGAAGGACGGCAAACCTTCGCCCTACTTTGGAGCATACCCGCCCAACTTCTTCGACTTCATCGTGATCGACGAGTGCCATCGCGGAGGGGCGAACGACGAAAGCAACTGGCGAGACATTCTCGAATATTTTTCTCCCGCCGTGCAGCTCGGTCTGACCGCCACGCCGAAACGCAAAGACAATATCGATACCTATCGCTACTTCGGCGAGCCGGCCTACGTCTATTCGCTCAAGGATGGGATTAACGACGGCTTCCTGACGCCGTTCAAGGTGAAGCAGATTTCCACGACGCTGGACGATTATGTCTACACGCCGGACGACCGGGTAATGGAAGGCACGGTCGAATACGGCAAACGATACAGCGAGGCGGACTTTAATCGAATTATCGAGATCAAAGACCGTGAAAAGAAGCGCGTCGAGATCTTCATGCACGCGATCGATCAGCGGGAGAAGACGCTGGTCTTTTGCGCGACACAGGACCACGCGCTGGCCGTCCGCGACCTCATCAATCAGATGAAGGCGAGTGCCGATCCGAACTATTGCCAGCGGGTGACAGCCAATGATGGCGAATTGGGCGAGCAGCACTTGCGTGACTTTCAGGACAACGAAAAAATCATTCCGACCGTCCTGACGACCTCGCAGAAGCTTTCCACCGGCGTGGATGCCCGAAATATCCGTAATATTGTGTTGATGCGCCCGATCAACTCCATGGTCGAGTTCAAGCAGATCATCGGGCGCGGCACGCGGCTGTAAGAGGTGGCTCCGGTTGGTTGGACAGTTTCTGCCCATTCTTAAGTGGCGCCTGGCGGATGCCTAACTACGCGGCGGTTTGCCGTGTCGTCAGATGGGCATAATAGACCTGGTCCGGCGTCTGGCCG
>JADYYH010000093.1 GCA_020853775.1 Nitrospira sp. | reverse complement strand
TCGGAGAGTGCGGAATGAGGGCTTCTTCCCCAGTCGGCCTCGCTCTCGACAGGCAGCTGGAGCGCTCGGCGCTCCACAACAGCTTGCAGGTGGCTTTTCGTCATCGGTCGTGAATAATGCAGGCTAGCATCTTGCCGAGAGAATGCTGGGCAATCTCACCGATGCGCTTTGTTTGCCACTCCTTCTTCACTTCAGCAACGCCCTGATATTCCCCAGCACTTCTGCACCCTCTGCATCCAGCGCGGCGATCTCGTCCATGATCTCCTTCGGAGTGCGGTGCATCACGACCTCGCCACCGTTGGGATTCTTCACCGACAAATCACACGTGGTTTGGTCGACGTCTTTCGCGTTGATACTCCAACTCTTCGGCGAGTCAGCACAGGACTTCTGGAGCTTCACAAACTCTTTGAGGTCGTCGTCGTTGAGCGGGTTGGTTTTGCCGAGGCTGCGGCCCGGATCGAGCTGGTAGTACCAGACCTTTCTCGTCGGCGCGCCCTTTTCGAAAAACAGCACCACGGTCTTGACGCCCGCACCCTGGAACGTGCCGCCGGGACAGTCGAGCACCGTGTGGAGGTTACAGCTTTCGAACAGCAGCTTCCGCAGGCTCACCGACGCGTTGTCGGTATTGGAGAGAAAGGTGTTCTTGATAACCACGCCGCCGCGCCCGCCCGCCTTCAGACTCTTGATGAAATGCTGCAGGAACAGAAAGGCCGTCTCGCCGGTGCGGATCGGAAAGTTCTGCTGCACTTCCTTCCGCTCTTTGCCACCGAAAGGCGGGTTGGCGAGCACCACGTCGTAGCGGTCTTTCTCCTGAATGTCGGCCAGGTTTTCCGTGAGCGTGTTGGTGTGGATGATGTTCGGCGCCTCGATACCATGCAGGATCATGTTCATGATCGCGATGACGTATGCGAGCGACTTCTTTTCTTTCCCGTAGAAGGTCTTTTCCTGAAGCTGCTTGAGATCCTTCGTGGAGAGGTCGCCCTTGGCGGTCAGATAGTCGTATGTCTCGCACAAAAATCCTGCCGATCCGCAGGCACCGTCGTAGACGCGCTCGCCGAGCTTCGGTTTGACCACCTGCACCATGGCGCGGATGAGCGGGCGCGGGGTGTAGTACTCCCCGCCGTTCCGCCCCGCGTTGCCCATGTTCTTGATCTTGGCTTCGTAGAGGTGGGAGAGCTCGTGCTTCTCTTTCTGAGAGCGGAACCGCAGCTCGTCGATGTGGTCGATGATCTCGCGGAGGTTGTAGCCGCTCTGGATCTTGTTTTTGATCTCGCCGAAGATTTCACCGATCTTGTACTCGATGGTGTTCGGCCCGCTGGCCTTCTGCTTGAAACTGTGCAGGTAGGGAAAGAGCTTCAGATTGACGAACTCGGTGAGGTCGCTGCCGGTGAGGGCGACATCGTGATCGAGCTTGCCGTCTTTGCCCTTCGGCGCAGCCCAGCTTTCCCAGCGATAGGGCTTCTCCAGGATGAAACTGTAGCGCTTGCCTTCGAGCTTGGCCTCGTCGGCCTTATCCTGCTCCAGCGCGTCGAGGTACTTCAGAAACAGCAGCCACGACGTCTGCTCGGTATAGTCCAACTCCGTCGTGCAGCCGGCTTCTTTCCAGAGCACATCATCGATATTCTTGAAGGCTTGTTCAAACATGAAAGAATGCGCTTTCCGTAATGTTCATCTGATGTGTGCTCTCGCTGGTGCCCGCCTGATGGCTAGCTCCTAAGCCTCTCAGAATTCGCGCAGGAGAATAGCCTGTTCCACGAAGGAAATCACCACCTTTGACCGCGTCTCTCGCTCCCGCCCCTTCCTTTGCCTTGGCCCCAAGTTTAGGCCTTGCCTTCTCCTCACCGCTTCCTTCCGACCCCTCCCCCCAACGGCGCAAACGGCACGGCGGGGTTGAACTCATTGATCGGATTCAGAGGGTTCTCCGGGCGATAGCGATTCACGGGATTGAAGGGATTGTTCGGATTGAACTGGTTGATCGGATTGGCGGGGTTGCCGGGATCGAATTGGTTGATCGGATTAAACGGGTTCGCCGGATCGTAGGCATTGATGGGGTTGAGCGGGTTGGTCGGCTGGTACTGGTTGATGGGATTGAAGATGTTGAAGTCGCGCTGGTACTTCTCATCGAACCCAGGCTCCGCCCCGCTGGTCCCGATCGATGCGAGCCAGAGCAGCCCGCCAATGATCGCCGCAGTCCGCACCTGAGCCTGTCGCATGGCCGCCTCCCTTGTATGGGTTGTCCATTCTGCCAGGCAGCCTACACCAAGACCGTGACATCCGGGGTCACAACTTGGGCGTGAAAGGTGAAACGTGAGACGGTAAAGGCTACAAATACAGTTCGGACTGGGAGCGGAGGGATCTGGAAGTATTGAGGGTCGCATGGGCCTTGCTCAGCAGCGTGAGGTTCTTGAGCGTATGTCCGCTGCGCTGCAAGACCATTACGCCGCCCTGGACGCAGCCTTTTCCAGCAATTCGTGGATGAGACTCTGGTACGGCTTCCCCTGCGCATCGGCCATCTTCCGGAGCTGGTTCAGCAACTTGGGAGAAAGACGAATCGCGATGAGTTGCTTCGCCATGCCGCTAGAAGGCCTTCCGACACGCCGCATCCGTTTTAAATCCTCGTCAGTCGCTTCCGGGATATCGGAAAAATCAATCTTCGAATCCGGCATATGCCGCACGTTCTTTCGTACTCGCCTGCCTTGCGCTGATGATGCGGATGGTTTCTTTTTCATGTGCCACCTTTCGTGCTGTATAGACCACGAAGAGAATCCTGCCTATTACAGATTGTCCTATACGTTGACGTCGTACTTCACGTGTTGAGTGCTTGGGGTCTTCACCATCTAGCGCATCGGAATCCGCAAACACTGTCGTGGCTTCCTCAAATGAAACACCGTGCTTTTCGAAATTGGTAATCGCCTTCGTGATGTCCCACGTGAACACATTCCTGTATATACATGAAGTGCAGCAATGGCACAAGGGCCGTACTGCCGGGGGAGATCACAGAGAACAGAAAATTGGAAGAGGCGTGAGTGAAAATGATCGGAGTCGTGGGGTTTTCTCTTATCTCCTCTTCCCCATCCCTCCTCCTCCCAACGGCGCGAACGGCACGTTGGGGTTGAACTGGTTGATCGGATTGGCGGGGTTGCCGAGATCGTAGGCATTGATGGGATTGAGCGGGTTGGTGGGCTGATACTGGTTGATGGGATTGAAGATGTTAAAGTCGCGCTGGTACTTCTCGTCGAACCCCTGCTCCGCCCCGCCATTCCCGATTGACGCGAGCCAAAGCAGTCCTCCGAGGATCGCTACGATCCGCACCTGTGCCTGTCGCATAGTCGCCTCCCTTGTGCCGGTTCATTCTCTGCCGCAGCATACTCCCCTACCGTGACATCCGGGGTCACAAGAAGACGTGAAACGTTAAACGTAAAAGGTAACAGACACCGTTCGGAGCGGGAGCGGAGGGATCTGGATGTGTTGAGGATTGTGTAATGAGTCGCAGCTAATGATCCTCCAGCGTAGTGATGCTCGATACCTTCCTCAGAACCATGCTCCAACAGGGCGACCCGTCGGAACAAAGCATTACGCTGCCCGCCCCTTCTTACTGCGTCCTTCGCCCCGAATAGTGTTGGCCAGATCGCTGGAGCTCGCCCCGAGAAGCAGGAGCGAACTGACCAGGAGATCCATGGACACGGACGGATCGCCCGCTTCCATCTTCGCTACTCGCGATTGGCTGGATTGAAGGCGTTCGGCCAGCTGGACTTGTGACAAGCCCTGTTTATTTCGTCGGTCCCGCAGGCTCCGGCTGAGGGCCAGCTTCATGTCGATGAGCGCCGCATCCGCGTCTGACAGGCCCAGAAACTCTTTCACCGACCCGACGGCCCATCCGGCCGCTTCCAGTTTGGCTCGTTTTGCGTTCTTCATCGTGATGTTCCTCCTACGATCCCATCATTCGGTCATAATCTCTAAGCCGACGTCGGCAGGTCTCAATGACCGATTGAGGCGTCTGTTGAGTCTTCTTCTTAAACACGTCGAGAATGACGACAGCATCAGCATCTGCTCTGTATATAATACGAAACGTGCCGCCCTCATCGGTGATCCGTAACTCATGGCATCCTGTTCCAATGACAGGCATGGGCCGTGAATGCGGAAGTCCAAGGGATTCGCCCTCCTGCAATAACCTCAAGAGATATCCCGCTTCAAGTCGCGCGGCTTGGGAAAAAGGCGGCGTCTTGACTTCACTCCGAAGCCAGATAAGGGGTTTGTCCATCCTGCCCATCAGTCAGACAACGACGATTCGTTCGGTGACAGGATCATATGTCACATCTGACATATAGTCAAGACTGGTACTGGTTGATGGGGTTGAAGATGTTAAAATCGCGCTGGTACTTCTCGTCGAACCCTTGCTCCGCCCACACTGGCCCAGTTACTGCTCCTAGCAGGAGTAATCCGACAATCGTCGCGTTTCGCGTCTGTATCTCTCGCATGGCCGCCTCCCTTGTGCCGGTTCATTCCCTGCCGGCAGCATACTCCCCTACCGTGACATCCGGGGTCACAAGAAGACGTGAAACGTTAAACGTAAAAGGTAACAGACACCGTTCGGAGCGGGAGCGGAGGGATCTGGAACTGAATGGGGGGCGCAGGGACAGCTCAGTTTTTTGGTGATCTTGACTTGACCATCTGTCGAATTTGCTTTTTGAGGATTGGAAGATCTCGCTCCACTACCGCCCAGACTTCTGCCAGATCAATTCCGAGATAATCATGCACTAACACATGGCGCATCGTTATGATCTGCGGCCAGGGAACCTGAGAATGAGTTTTACGAAAGGCAGGCGTTAGCTTGCTCGCAGCCTCCCCGATAATTTGAATGTGGTGAATCATCCACGTATGGACCAGTTCGTCTTCCTCGAAGAGGCGACGACCGCACTTCACATACCGCTCTATCTTCTTGATCGCGTCGAGAATATCCTGGAGCCGGTCTCGGTCATCCCTCATAACGCGATCGCATCTTTCAACACCTCTTTTCGAACCACGCGTCGAAGCCCGCGTTCGGAGGCTACATCGACCGACCGTTTCAGCAATCGCTCCAGGTCAAGGATGAGTGCCGCATGGTCCAGGAGACTTCGCCCCTCTTCCATTTCGACGAGAAAATCGACATCGCTGTTTCGGCGAGCGGTACCCCGCGCAACTGACCCGAATACCCGCACCTTTCGCGCGCCATGCCGCGCGGCAATCTCCAAGATCTCCTTCCGCTTTGAGCGGAGTAATTCACGGATGCTCATCACGTTTCTCCTGAAGGTAGTGTAGCCAAAACCTGCCGGGAACACCAGTTATCCCTCAGCAGGAGTCTCCAGAGAGAACACTCAATAACCACTCCCTGGAAACGTCGCTCACTGTCCGCTGAACTCAATTCCTCGGGAAGAAGACCTGATGACCGGTCGCACAGGCCTTCCTACCTGCCAGCCGTACGTGAATGGTTGGACGTATTCGGCACTGTTCGGACTGAGGTCGGAGGGATTTTGAAGTATTGACGGTCTGGCGGCAAGTTTTCAGTGGGAGAGCGCAGCGGCGTGCTCAGTCTGTTGGTGAGCGTTCAATCACCGCTTCGAGGCTGACGAGGCGGCTACAAGCTCGCTGGTGACTGTCCAAGACTCCTGAATTGTGGCGATCTGCTGGATGAGCAGCTCGCGCATAGCGGCGCGGGCTTCGTCGTTCGAGGTGGGCGGGAGCAACGGTTCGGGATGCTTCCTGATGATGTCGGCCCAGGATTGCTGTGTCGCCTGCCTGTAGCCGTCTTCCTCCAGCTCGTAGCCGAAGAACTTGGCCATCCAATAGGAATAAAAGAGCCCGAATATGGCTCGCTCCGACGGCTTCAACACGCAGAACAGATTCGAGAGACTGAGCAGGAACCGCTGAATGCCATAAAGTAACCGGCTGAATCGTTCGGATCGGTTCGTGACTTCCCCCAGCAGGTACGAGCGAAAGGCCGCCTGCTCCCCTTCATACTCCACATAGTCGTCGAGGAAGCTCAACCACAAGCGGAGCGGCTTGTCTTCTACCCAGTCGGAGAACTGCGCCAGGAAGATGGCGAACCTGGTGCTTGCTTCTCGATTGACCGGCGGCGGCGCGACGTTCCGAATGCCTGTGATGCCCACCCGGCGGGCCAAATATTCGATGGTGACGTAGTCGTAGTAGCAGATGAACTGTTGTGCGGCAGACGACCAGAGCAGCGACGACAGCTCACGGCGTGCCTCGTCCCGGATCAATTCCAGCGGCAGATAGCCTGTCTCCACCGACAGCTCCAGGAGCATGAGGTGCGCAAGCGCATAGTCCAAGGCATCACGAATGGCCATTTCGTGAGGGTCGGTGACTGTATTGCCGCCTCCATGCCATCGCAACATCTGCAGAAGTTTTCTATCGTCGGCGGGGTGCTGTTTCTCAAAGGATTGCGCAAGGGTTTGCAGGTCGATGGCCTCACTCCGATCGATGAGCGCGCGGATCTGCGGCGGCGGCTTGAGCTCCGTCCGCGCACGGGCACCCTTTTTCCACCAGGGCCCCTTGCCCAGACCGGCGTACCGAGCTTGTTCTTCCGATTCTTGTTCTTGCCGCACGGCTATTTGTCTCTCAGACTCTGGCCGATATAATCCACGATGGCCGATTGCCAGGCGGTCGGTTTTACCATGGTACTGTGGTCGAAGTTCGTGATGACCGACGGCTTCTCATCGCCGTCCCACTGAATCAATTCGTCGTACTCGTGGCCCACCACTTGGTCGTCGAGCCCGAGGATGAGCCGGATGGGGGGCCATTGTTGCCGGGCATAGGCGCTGGCGGACCAGGACTTCAACATTCGAAGCTGGGGGTTCTTCGGCTTCAGGGCATTCCTGATGTTTCCGCCAATCCATCCGAACCGGGCCAGGGGACTGCCGTTGAGCGGGCTGCCGAACAGCGTGATGCTGTGGATGCAACAATGCATGGTAGCCGGCTGCTCCGACCAGGCGCAGAGCAATTGGCGGATCCCGAGCGTGCCCAGCGAATGCCCGAAGAGGGCGAGTTTCTCATAGAGTTGATTGTAGGGACGCTGGCCGGTTGCGGCCTTGTTCCACTCGGTGATGATCAGTTTCGAGATATCGAGGTAGGTCTGGACGGCCGTCGTGTCATACCCCAGGAAGAGAAAATCCCAGTCGGCGAAATGCTCGTCCTCGTCGGCTTCCTTTTCGAAGAGATCAGGAAGGGTCCCCCAGGTGGTGAGGTAATTCCCCTTGAAGCCGTGGATGAACAGGGCCAGTTTTTTATTGGCCTGATCGGTCCGCCTGAGGAGCGCCCAGGCTTCGTCATTGCGATGGAGGAGTGTTCGCATGACTGGACGTGCCGGCTCCGACGATGCGCCAAGGATAGACCAGGCAGAACGCGCTGTCAAAATCTGAATGCGCCGTCCTAACCTGCTCGCATTTTCCGAGGTGGTGGCCCGGCTTGCTCCCACGTGGGCCTGTCGACGAGGGCCTCTGAAGGCGCGTTCCACGAGGTCCACGGTGTGATGAATAAAGAGCATCGTGTGTGTGGACGCCGCCGAGATGTGAGGCGGTAGTGTCTTATTCCCTTCCTCTTCCCGTGATCAACCGGGCTATCCCTTGTGCCGTATCTCCACAAAATCCTGGTTGACCGGGATCTTAAAGCTTCCGTTTGGCTGCGCGAAGTGGGTGTTGAGATAAACCTCCACGTCGTCTTTGGTCGGCGGGTTGGTGAGGCCCAGGAGGTTCAACATGAATTCCGCCACGGCGTTGGTCTTGGCGAGGTCGGGCGTCTCGACGTGGGCTGGGTCCATCGTCATAGTGACCTCATACCTTTCCCCATGCTTGGTGCGAAAGGTCTCCATCGTCTGCCGGAGTTCGAAGCGGTGGCCGAAGAAATGATGGAGCATGTTCATGCAGCCGCTTTCGCGGTGTTGTAAGACGAGCACCGTGACGCCGCCGGGAGCCATCCAGCTGACAAGCCGCTCGATGTGGGCCAGCCACTCCTTGGCTGGAATGTAATAGAGGGTGTGGGAGCAGAGGACGAATTCGCCCTGGGCGGTCGGCTGCGCCTCCATGATCGGCCGATCGATCGCCTCGACTGCGGGCAGGGCCTGGCGGAGTTGGTTCAAGAGATAGGTATTCGGCTCAATCGCGATGCTCTGGTTGAAGGAACCGGCGAAGGTCTTGGCCATCTCCCCGTTCCCCGCCCCCGCGTCGATGAAGGCCCGCCGGTTCGGAAGGCCGCTCACCACCCGCTCGAGCCACTTACGCGCGTTGCGCTTCTGGTCCGTATGGTCGAGGAAGATCTGAAACGCTTGCTTGTAATCCTGTCCCTGGCTATCGAAAATCCGGATACGCGCATGGTCTGACATGGTCGTCCTCCCGGCCGTTGGACGAGGCGCAGCATACAGGATTCCGGATACGCGGTCCATGTGGATGAGACGGATGTTGCCGCACTGATGGCTTGTCGGAAGATTCCTCTTCAGGTTCCTCAAATGCTTCCATTTCACTGATATGCTCTTGCGTATGTCCCATTACAGGAGTACCCTTCTCATCATTCATTTCCTCTCATTTCATTCGCCCTAATTTTTCCAAGGAGGCCTGCCATGGGACGCGTCCGACTCCTTACCTTCACTCTCCTGTTCCTGATTGTCTGCACCTCGATCGCCTCAGCTGAACTGCTCGCGCTGCTCAACTATGAGAGCAAGCCGAATCAGCCGGTGCGGCGCGAAGGGATCGCGATCATGGAGATCGATCCCGAGTCCTCGGACTTCGGCAAGGTGCTGATGGATGTTCCGCTCCCGCCGGATCTGGTCGCCCACCACATTTTCTTCAACCGCGACCGGACGAAGGCCTACATCACGGCGCTCAACAAGAGCCTGCTGCATGTGGTGGACCTGACGCGTTTCCCCTATCGCCTGCGCGCCATCGAGGTGCCGGACTGCCAGGTCTTGGAAGACCTGGTGGTCTCGGAGGACAACCGCACCTGGTACCTGACCTGCATGGGCTCCAGCTCGGTCATCATGGGTGATGCGGTGACGGACAAGCCGATGAAAACGGTGCGTACCGGGAACGGTGACCCCGTATCGGTGCTCTATCCGCACGGCATTGCGATTCACAACGGCATTGATCGCGTGCTGATCACCAGCACCGTGAAGCCCGACATGTCCGAGGCCGGCGATTCGATCACGGTGATCGAGGCCAGCACCGGCGCGGTGCTCTCGACGCATCGCGTAGCATCCACGCCCGCCCCTGCCAAATCGGCTCCGGTCGAGGTCATGTTTGCACCGAACAGCCATCCACCGGTCGTGCATATCACGAACATGATGGAAGGCACCTTGTGGGCCGGGACTTGGGATCCGACGACGAAGGCGTTCACCTTCGCGCAAATCGACGACTTCGGGCCTCGCTCACAGGGCATGCCGCTGGAGATGCTCTATAACGCGAAGGGCGACCGCTTGTATGTCACCACCGCGAAGCCCGGCTTCGTGAACGTGTACGACAATTCCAACCCGCGCCAACCGAAATTTCTCCAGGCAATTCCTGCCGCCCCCGGCGCACACCATTCGGTGTTGTCTCCCGATGAGCACTATCTGTTCGTACAAAACAGCCTGCTCAATCTGGAGGGGATCAGCGACGGATCGATCACGGTGATCGATCTGGAAAAGGGCGGCCAGGTGATGGGCAGTATCGACACGCTGAAGGCGCAGGGGTTCAATCCTAACTGCATCATGCTGCTGCCGAATCATTTTCGCGAGGGCAACTTGCGGGCGAGATTGATTCTTGAGTGAGGCGTCGGAAGCAGGACCCTGTGACGGTGCGAGAACCGTTGGTCAGGATGGCTGAGACTCGGAAGGTTGAGCCGCCTCGGCCTGATACCGCACGGCGCTTGGCGCGGCGACGGCGTGGGTCCGGCCTGCATCGAGCAGGATCGCGACCAGCATATCGCTCATGACGTTCACTCCGGAGCGGGCGCGGGCGATGATCCAGTCCACCGTCATGATCAACGGAATCGCAGCAGCGATGACCGTGTCGGGCAGGCCTGCCGCCGACAACACCAGCGGCAAGACGATCATCCCCGCCTCGGGAATGCCGGCTACTCCCGCCCCCGCAATGATGGACGCGGCGACAATAAGGAACTGACTCATCATCGACAGGTCGTACCCTAGGGCTTGGGCGAGAAACAGTGCCGCCATTGCCTCGTAGAGGGTGATGCCGTCATTGTTGAGGTTCGTCCCGACACAAGCCGCGAGACGCGACGATTGCGCCGACACGTTCATGCGATTCAGGCAATGCAACGTGACCGGCACCGTGGCAAGGCTGCTGTTGCAGGACATGGCCGTCATAATCGCGTCGGCCCCTTCTCCCAGGTACACCTTCGGCGACTTCTTTCCTACGAACCAGGCGACGAGCGGATAATAAATCAGCGCATGGATCGTCAGCCCGGCGAGCATGGCCACGAGAAAGATCCAGAGAATGGAGAAGACGCCCACACCCGACTTGCCGACGACTTGCGCCACGACCCCGAAGACGGCAAAGGGCACCGCATGGATGATCCAGCCGAGGATGCGCACCAGCCATTCGTAGACCCTCTCGACGAACCGCACAATGGCCAGATCGTCCTCACCCTTTCGGGCCGATCTCATGTGCAGCTTCCGTAACAGTGCGCCGATGACGAGCGCCAGGAGCACGACGCCGATGATGTTGTTTGTGGAAAACGGCGCGAGGATCGTGCGGGGAATATAGGCGGCGAGATCTTCGATCGGCGTTTGCGAGGTCGCCACCTTGGCCGGAGCTTTGGAGCCGGGCACGAGCTGCAGCAACTGATCGACATGGCCCTGCCACGATAATCCCGGCTGCCAGGTATTCATGATCACCAGGCCGATCGTCATGGCGACGGACACATTGACCAGACAGATGACCAGCAACCTGGTGCCCTGGCTGAGCGGCAGGCTGGTGCGGATGAGCGCATCGAGAATGGCAAAGAAGATGAGCGGAATGGCCAGCGTCTTGAGGAGCTGAACGACCATCATGCCGAGCTTGCCCAGCTGCCCGTTCGTGACGCCGCCCAGATACGGTTCCTGCCCGAAGACAACCCCGAGCAGACCGCCGAAGATCACGGCGATGAGCACCTGGGTATAGAGGGGCATGGAGGGGCAAAAGGATTTCGATGTCGTCATAGTTTCCTGCAAACGGGCAAGGATACCTGTTTCGCGGCGGGAAAGCACCATCGAGAAGCGTGAACGGTAACGCCCACACATGCGAGAGAACTTGGCGCGACTATATAACCGGCAGATCGCTCAGTAACATAATTGAACCTCTTCGCCGAGCGGCGCGCTCGTATCGAGCATCCGCTGTGATTAATACCGTGTCCGGCAGGGTCAGTGCTACCGCGTGATATAAGGTATCGAACACATGCTGATTCAGCGATCGTGCCAATTCGCACGCGGTCAGATACACATTCGGCCCACTCTCTATCGGGAGATCCATGGCGTAGAGATCGGCGATGTCAGCCGCAGCCGTTTCGGGGCTGAGTCGAACTAACACAGCCGCGGTTTCAGCCAGCCAATGTACCGGTTGAAAAACCCTCACCCGGCCACTCTTCAGCCCCTCTATCAGCCTTAACGCCTGTTCGACATGTGCCTCATCCTCACGTTGAGGCAAGAGCCATTTCACAACGACACTGGCATCAACCACCACTCTTGTCACGAGCGGCCACTCTCCCGAGCCCGTCGAATATCCGCTGCACGTACCGGCCGTTTAGTTCGTCGCCGGCTCAACAGGGAGTCGATCGCTTCACTCCGGCGTTTCAGCATGAGCTGATCTTGAACCGCCTGAGCCATGAGATCAGCGATCACGCGGCTTTTGTTTTTACCAGCAAATGCCCTGTCGAATTCCTTCTTCACGTCTTCCGGGACGCTGAAATTTACGGTTGCCACGATGAACCTCCGCATTCAAAACGCTTAATGAACTCTTCAACAACATTGTCTGGCGAGGCAGCAGGGAAGTCAAGGCATGACGACAATCGCGAGTATGCAGAAGATCGAGGATGAATCATTCTCAGGAAGGTCGAGGAGCGGACGTGTCGGATGATCGGCGGGAGCGCTCGGTTATGCCTTGCTGATCCGCAGGGCCTCCTCCACCACGGCCTGATACAGACTCTCCGGCTTGAGCACCTTGACCCCGCTTCCGAAGCTCAGGATCCAGCCGACCAACTCGCGGGTATCGGCGACAGACAGGGTCATACGCAGGCCACCGCCTTTTGCCCGCTTCGTCTCTTGTGTGGCATGCCACACCCGATCCTTCACCCAGGCCGCGGTGGCCTTGTTGAATTCCAACTCCACCTCGATACGCGGGCCACGCATGACCGTGAGCGCGTCCTGCACGAAGGCATCGAGATCAAAATGCAGCGGCATCTGATAGGGATGGTCGGTCGGCGTGACGGACTTGATCCGCTCCACCGCAAACATGCGCGGCTCCCGCCGCAGATGACAATAGGCAATGAGGTAGAGGCCGCCGGTGGCATACCACAGCCGATAGGGATCGACTTCCCGCCTGGTCGTGCGGCCGCGCGAGGCGGAGTCGTAGCGGATCTGCACGGTCGTGGCGTCGGCGATGGCGCGGGTGAGCCGGTCGATGGTTTCGCGATGTTGCCGGTAGCGCTTGTGCGGGCCGAGCCCGACGCTGAACGTGCCGTCGAGTTGTTGCACCAACGCCACGCCCTGCGGCGGCAGCGCGGCCGCTGCCTTGCCCAAGGCGGATTGGAGCGAGGTATGGAGTTCGGTGCCTTCGAGCGGCGAGATGAGGCGGCGGCTGAATGTGAGCGCCATCAATTCCGAGGGCGAAAACCGCAGGCCGGGGACATTCCGGAATCCTTCCAACAGACGCCAGCAAGTGTGGCCATTGATCCGCTCGGTCACCAGCGGATACCCGGCTTCTTCCAGCGCGGCGAGATCGCGCCGGAGTGTGCGGGGATGGCGAGTAGACCCGGGTGCCAGCGACTCCGATAGCTGTTCCAGCGTGAGGCCCTGCCGCGAGGCTTCCAGCTGCTTCAACACCACTAACAGACGCACCGCCTGATCGTTACGCGCCATCGTTTCTCATTCCCGGCCCGTCCGCTCGTGCGGCGCCAGTCTACCAGGATGACTCATAGGAGAGAAGAGCCTGGGAAAGGAGAAGAGCGTATGGCTGATGGCCGATGGTAGAAAGTGGCCCCTTCTACCATATGCTATCGGCCATACGCTCTTGCGGCTCTTCCCAGAGACTCGCGATCAGGTGGGAATGTCGGTCGTGCCGTCGTAGGACGCGCGCGATTGATGCGCGATCTTGAGCGTGTCGCCGTCTTTCACTACCGAGTCGAGCGAGCCGACTTTGCGATTGACGGTCACGAGCAATTCGCCGCGCACGATGAATGGCCCCAGCGCATCCATCAAGTCCGCATTGCCTTCGATCAGCATTTTAATGGCGGTCGGCCCCTCCACTTCCACATCCAACTCCGGCTCGGTCACCCGCTGCAGTAGCGTCGGCCCGAGAATCAACACTTTGACCATGATCTACAGATCCTTCATGAGATTAGTAATAGGAGCGTATGGCTTATAGCATATGACTAGCAGTGGGCGACGGAGCTTTCGATTCGAGAGACGAGCGACGCTTCACGAACGACGGTCCCCATCACCCCTGTGCCCGCGCGTGGCAATGCAGGCAATCCTGACGCTTGGGGTGTTGCGCCGGCAACGGACGAACGGCTTGGGGCGCGTGACAGGTCGTACACTGGCTCTCCGCCGTAATCGCCTGGTGGGCGCTATTGGCCGGCACCTTCGGATTGCGGTCACGCGGCGACGGCAGCGAGGCCACACCCCCGACGATGAGCAGCGCCAGCACCACAAAAATCAGATCCACTTTGCGAAAAGTCATTGGCCGGCTCCTGGTCCTCTGGCTGTCTGTTGCGCGCCTGGTTGGGGATGTGCGCCCGCTTCATAGGCCTCGTTCAATACCTGCGCCACATGTTTCACCGCCGCGCGCCCGCGCAGTCCATTATTGAGCTGGATCATGCAGGCCGGGCAACTGGTGGCCACGGTATCCGCGCCACTCTGCTCGATGTTCCGGCGCTTCCGCTCGAATATTTTCTGTGAGGTGTCATAGTCCTTCACAAGGTAGGTGCCCGCGCCGCCGGCGCAGCGGTCGGCATCGGTCATCTCAACGTAATCCGATCCCGGGATCTGTTTGAGCAATTGGCGCGGTTCCTTCGTCACCCCGGCGGCTCGCAGGTGGCAGGATGAATGGTAGGTGACCCGTCGGCCCAGGCCTTCCGCCATGCCCATGGGCGGATGCTCCGGCGAACGCGAGACGAACTCCGTGATGTGCACCACCTTTTTGGCTAGTGCATCCGCCGCCTGGCGCTCCGGCCCGTCCTCGAAGAACTTCTTGTATTCCTTGAGCATGAGCGTACAGGAGGCGCAGCCCGTCACGACGTGATCACACCCCGCCAGCGAATGCAGATTGAACCGGGCATTCTCCTTAACGAGATCCACATGCCCGTAGGTTTCGATCGGTGTGCCTGAGCAGCGCTGCGGCGGAAGTTCTGGTGTGACTTTATGTTTACGTAGCACCTCGATGACCGCATCCCCCACCCCGTCGTCAAAGTAGTTGGCGGCGCAGCCATGGAAATAGGCGACGCGGGGACCGGCAGCCGCTTTCGACGGTCGGATCAGTTCCGGATACCGGTCGCGCAGATGCGTTGTCGCGAGCGGGGGCAAGACCATCGCCGCCGGAAGTTTAGCCGTGGGGGCGATACGTTTGAGTACCGGCGCGGCCAGGCGCTCGAGAATCCTGCGCGGGATCGGACGATCCCACAGTGGCTGGGTCTTCGCCAGGAGTTTGAGTATCGCTTCAAATATCGGCAGCTTGGCCTGAAGCGCAAAGAGCCATCGCGAGCCTTGATTCGGATGTTCGGCGCGGCGCTGGAGAATCAATTCCGACACGTCCACCCCCGCCGGGCAAATCGTGCGGCAGGATTTGCAGTTCAGGCAGGCTTCCACCACTCGCTTCGAACTGAGATAGGAATAATCCTTGGCTGTGACGATTTCGTACCAGCCGCGCGAGCTCATATCTTCCGACTGAAAGACATCATAGACGGGGCAGACGGAATTACACTTGGCGCAGGTCGCGCAGGACTTGGACAAGCGCTGGTAATCGATATGGTCGGTGAACGGCGCATCGCTGATCTTGATGCCGGGGTTCATCACGTTGGCCGGATCGATGGTGCGCTTGACCTCCACAAAGAGCTGATAGAGCTCCTCGCCGAACATCTTGCGGACATACTCCGCCCGCACCCGCCCGTCGCCATGCTCGCCGCAGATTGACCCGCCGAAGCGGGACAGGACCGCTTGGTGGATCTCATGGTAGGCCTGCACCATCTTGTCGAAGTCCTCCTGGTCGTTCACGTCGAGCAACGGGGTGATATGGGCGTTGCCGTTGCCGATATGGCCGAAGATCGCCACCGGCACATGCTGGCCTTCAAAGAACGTTTCGAGGTAGCGGATCAGTTCGCTGATGCGTTCGGCGCGTACAACGACATCGTCCACGAAGTTGATCGGCTTCTTGCGCGGATCGAACCGGTAGAGGGTGGGATAGAGCGCCTTCCTCGCTTTCCAGAGTTGGTCCCGCTGCTCCTTGTCGTAGGCGATGGTGAGGTCGCCGCACAGCTGATACCGGCGGCAGATGGCGGCCATGCGGTCGGCACGGTCGCGCAGATCGGTCTCGCCGTCGCTGCCGTCGAGTTCGGCCAGCAGGGTCGCGGCAGAATCGGCGGGAATGCCATGCGCAGCCCGGCCGATCAGGTTCAACGTGTTCGCGTCCATGACCTCCAGCGCGCTCGGACGGAGGCTCAAGAGATGCGGCACCGCCTCCCCGACTTCTTCGAGACGGCGAAAATGAATCAGGGCGGTCAACGTCCCTTGCGGCTTGGACACCAGGCGGAGGGTCGCTTCACTCACCACACCCAAGGTGCCTTCGCTGCCGACAAACAGTTTAGGCAGATCGAATAGACCCTGGCTCAGTCCATCGGCCAACCCGAACAAATTGTAGCCGCAACTGTTCTTGCTGACCGTCGGCTTCTTGCTGTCGATCAAAGCGCGTTGCCGTTGCACGAGGTCGAGAATCGGCTTCAATGTCGGATGCGCATTCAACAGGCCGGCGAGCGCCGGATCGTCTAATCCCATCGGCGCGGCGGCAAGCCAGGATCCCGACGGCAGACAGACCCGCAAGGCCTGCACATTGTCCTTCACCGAACCATAGATCAACGTGTGGGGCCCGGAGGAATTATTGGCCACCATGCCGCCGAGTTTGCACATGTCGCCGCTGGAGGGGTCCGGGCCGAACAACAGGTTGCGCCGGCCCAGCTGCTTGTTCAGCTCGGCGAGCACGATGCCCGGTTGCACCCGCGCCCACCGCTCCTCCTCGTTTAATTCGAGGATGCGATTCATCTTGGACACATCGAGGATGATGCCTGAACCGACCGCCGACCCGGTGAGGTTGGTCCCGGCGGCGCGTGGCGTGAGAGGAATGCCCCGCTCCACGGCGAAGCGGACGACCACATCGATATCGGCCTCATGCTCCGCCAACACGACGGCCTTCGGCGTCATACGATAGATGCTCGCATCCACGGCATAGGCCGTGAGCGTGGACACATCGTCCTGGACCTTCGCATGTCCGAGGAGATGCCGAAGATCGCGGGCGACGGCGGATGAGGTGTTGGGTAGGATGAGGGTCATGCTTGTGTGTGTATATTGCCGCATTCTAGCAGGATGTTGAAAAAGTCTGCCAGCATCGTTCTCTCATCGCAGAGCCTTCGTGTTCGATTGAAGTAACCACTGAGTGTGGAACATCAGCGACGCAGCAGCGCGCCGGTGAGTTGTTGCCCGCCTCGCAATCCGTTAAGATGCGTCTCAGTCCGGCGAGGCCTTCATGTCTGCCCCAACATTGTATATCTCCCGCCTGCTCCCGGATCCGGTCATGGCCGCCGCGCGGCGGCAATTCCAGCTGCTCAATGATCCTCGCGATGCGTCACCCTCCTGGGATGCCGTCAAAACCGGCCTCCGAGAAGCGGACGCCGCGATCTGCACGTTGACCGATCGCGTGGATGCGTCCATCCTGGCCGAGGCGACGCGTCTTAAAATCCTGGCGAATTATGCTGTCGGATACAACAACATCGATCTCGCGGCCGCCAACGCGCGCGGCATCGTCGTGACCAACACGCCGGATGTGTTGACCGATTCCACGGCGGACCTGACCTGGGCACTGCTCTTGGCGGTGGCACGACGGGTGGCGGAGGGCGATGCCTACGTACGATCCGGAGACTGGTCCGGCTGGGCTCCGACGCAGATGCTGGGCACGGATGTGGCGGGGAAGACGCTGGGCATCGTCGGGATGGGCCGCATCGGTCAAGCCGTGGCGCAACGGGCGACCGGCTTCAACATGCACATCCGGTACACCTCACGCACGGCTACAGCCCTCGAACACCTACCGTCTCAGTGGGAATCGCGCGCGTTCCCCGAGTTATTGAAAGAATCCGACTTTGTCAGCCTGCACGTGCCGCTGAACAGCGCCACCCATCACCTGATCGGCGCGCGCCAGTTCGCGCTCATGAAACCGACGGCGTTCCTGATCAATACGGCACGAGGCCCGGTCATCGATGAGGCGGCGTTGGTCGATGCGCTGCTTCAACGCCGCCTGGCCGGTGCGGGGCTCGACGTCTTCGAACAGGAACCGGCCTTTCACCCGAGCTTACGCGAACTCCGGCAGGTCGTGCTCCTGCCCCACTTGGGTTCTGCCACGCTGGCGACGAGGGTTCGCATGGGCATGATCTGCCTGGAGAATATTGCGGCGGTGGTGGCCGGAAAACCGGCGCCGAATCGGGTCCACACCGCATAACGAGTCAATGGAACGACAGCGCGGAGATCTGATGAAACTGGTGAAGGACTGGCCTTAGTGGCCGGCGATCGGCAGAGGACTGGTCGGAGCAGATGCAGGACGTTCCGTATGAGCGGCCCCGTTGGTCGCCTGGAGCCGAAGGGCTTCCACCCGTCGGGGCACGTCGTGGAACGAAGGGATGGAGTGATACATCGTCAGCGCCCGATCGCGAGCGCCTGTGGTTTCGTAGAGTAACGCGAGTTCGTACCGGACCAATTGCGCGTTGCCTCCACGGCAGCGCGAATCTGCAATCAGCTTCTCCAGCAACTGGATCGCCTGATCCGGGCGACCCTGTTCTTTACAGCAGAGGGCCATCATCAGGCAGGAATCCACGAAGAACCCCGAGTCCTTCATCGACAGGAGAAACTCTTCCTTCGCTTCTTCGCAGAGCCCCATGTCCTTATAGGCCATGCCCAAGGCGTAACGGGTTTCCGCATCCACCGGCTCTACGACTGGCAGCACAGGCTCCGCCACCGGCGGTGGGGGCGACGGCAGGATGGCCGAGACAACCGGTGCGGTTTCGACCACCGGCGCGGAGGGAGCCACAGGGGGCGGCGCAACCTTCGCAACGATCGGCTCAGCAACCGGCTCGACCACCGGAGGCCGCGCGACTGCCGCTTCCGTTGGCGGCGCCGAGTGATCCACGAGCCTGAAGGGTGCCTCCGCGATCGGCTCGGGAGCCATGACCACAGGGGCCGGTTCCGGCTCCGGTTCAGGCATTGGTGCTTGCGCAACCTCCAGCACCGGGGCGATGGGTTCCGGTTCCGGCATCGACTCGGCATTGGGATCGAAGGCCGGTGCGAGCTTGCGCGCGATGGCACTGCCCGGCGCCAACGCCTGCACCTTTTCAAACAGCTCAGCCGGCAAGGTCGGCATGCCCGGCTCAGGATGTTCCAACAAGATTTCGACCGCCCGTCCGTAATGCTGCGCGGCGGTGGCGGCATCACCCTTTTCCTGATAGAGCTCGCCCAGCAATTCCAACATAGGGACTGAGGCCGGTTCGACTTTGAGATAGTCGGCGATCAATGATTCGGCCATGCCATAGTCCTGCGCGCGAAGGGCCGCACCGGCCAGAAACCGGTACTCCCCCAAGGCCACGACCAGATTCCCCTGCAAGAGATGCATCCGGGCCAACAATTGACAAATCTCCGGATTGCCGGGCTCTCGGCTCAGCAACTGGGTCAACATGGCCTCGGCTCCGGCGTACTGCCCCTCTTCGATCCGGCGCGTGGCTTCAGCCATGAGGTCGTTCGCATCGCCGGGTTTGGCTGCCGCCGTCGGCGGTTTGGCGGTACGCGCCGTGTTGATGGGTGCCCCTCCGCCTGTCTCGATCATGGAGGTGATTTCTTTGGCTTCGGCATTCTCCGGATCCAACCGGAGGACCGCCGTATACATCGCCTTGGCTTGTTCGTACTGTTGCGCGGCCGATTGCTCGCGGCCCAGCTGGAGATACATCCGCACCGCTTCGTCGACGAGCCCTTCCTGCACGCAGAGCTCCGCGACGCGCAACTGGGCGTCGCGATTCGACGGATCCTGGGAGACGATCTTGCGGTAGATCTCGAGCGCTTCTTTATTGCGGCCGTCCTTGAAGTAATGTTTGCCGAGCGTGAGATAGTCCTGGACGGCGCTGCTCAGCAGCCCCCGTTCGGCGTTCAGATCACCGAGATGGCGATAGATCTCAATCCTGGTCGGATCGACCTTGAGGATTTTCTTGTACGCGGCGATGGCCTTGAGGACGGAGCCTTCGGAGCGGAAGGCGCTCGCGGCTTGCAGGAAAGCCGCGACGGCCTCTGCGGTCGCATTGCGTTTGAGTTGAAGATCGCCGATGGAATTAAAGACGGTGCCGTCGTTAGGCGTGTCGGTGGTCAGCTTCCGCCATTCGGCGATGGCGGCATCATACTGCCCTTTGGACGCAAAGAGCTGCGCGTTCTGAAGCACGGTTCGACGGTCGACAGCCAAGGAAACCCCTCACCCGACGTTGAGAGTCCACGCTAACAGTCAACCTATGTATTGTCAAACAAATGGATAAAAGAGAGACACTGCAAACGCGGCGTCCAGAGCGGGTGTTCTTTGAAAAAACCGGCGGCCCCTCGATGAGGCAGAGGGGCCGCGGATTACGTATGACGCCGGCCGGAGTTAGTTGGCCGGTGCGAGATCCTTCAACACGTTGGCTGCCTGCGGTCCCTTGGCGCCCTGAACGATGTCGAACTCCACGTTCTCGCCCTCTTTCAAGGTCTTAAATCCGTCACCCTGCAACGCAGAGTAATGCACGAAGACATCGTCTCCGCCATCGAGCCGGATAAATCCGAATCCCTTACGATCATTGAACCACTTCACGGTGCCCTTAGTTTTCATACGATCCTCCTTTTCTCAACGCACGGACATAATGAGCGCATCAGCTCGTCTGCTGAGTCGCATGACATGAAATGATGACGATAAAAAGGAGAAACAACAGCGACGAGCGCGGCAGCTCTTGCGGGGGCGTTCAGACAATATTCAACCCGAACCATCTTGACCTGCTGAAAAGTGCGCAGCGATGTACCATGGGGTGCAGTGCTTGTCAAGCGGATCTTTTGGCCCTGGGCCGTTCTGATCTGTTTACAACCCACGCAGACTCTTCTATAGTGCAGCAACCAATTCTCCGATGTAGGACCCCGACCGCTCTCGTGCTGCACACCATCCTCGATCGCTATATCTTCCGCGAACTCCTCTCGCCCTTTTGCATCAGCTTAGGCGCCCTGTGCTTTGTGATGCTCACGAAGGAGCTGCTTCGCCTGGTGGAGCTGCTGGTCACGAAGGGCATCGGCTTCCTGTCGGTGTTAAAAGTCTTCGCCCACTTGCTCCCCTCTTTCCTCGTGCTGACGCTGCCAATCGCCGGCATCATCGCGTCTATTACGGCGTTCGGCCGGCTCTCGCTGGATAAAGAACTGGTCGCCATGCGCGCGGCGGGTTTCAGCCTGTTGCGGCTGTCCCAATCCGTGTTCTTGTTTGCGACGCTCGTCTGCGGCCTCACGCTCATGATGGCGCAATACGGCCAGCCGTGGAGCAATGTCAATCTCAAGAAAGTGGCGCTCAATCTGTTGCGCGACGAACTGGTTCTGGAACTCGACCGCGGGGTCTTTAATGAAGCCATCCCCAAGATGGTGATCTACGTACCCGATGCGCAGGAGGGGCAGGACAACCGGGGCATTTTTGTGGCGGACGAACGCAATCCGGCCGATCCGCGCATTATTGTGGCGCAGCAGTACCAGGTCATGACCGATTCGGCGAGCAGCCAGGTGGCATTGCGGCTCCTGAACGGCGTCATCCACAGCCGTCCTCAAAACCCCGAGGAATACCAGAAGATTTCGTTTACGGCCTATGACCTTAAATTGAGCATCAACGCGAGCCTCTACGGCGCCGAAGAACGCACGCCGATGGAGGTCATTCGCGCAAAATTGGAGAGTTCCAACTGGACAGACACCAACGCCTTGCGGCGGCTCATGGAATATTATAAAGACCTGGCGTTTCCGGCCGCCTCGCTGGTGTTCTGCATCCTGGGCGTGCCGGTCGGGATTGTGTCGAAACGCTCCGGCAGCATCGGCGGGTTTGCCGTCGGCGTGCTCGTCGTGATCGCCTATTACGTCATCAACGTCGCGTGCGAGTTTCTGGTGACCACACTCTGGATTTCTCCGTTCGCCGGCGCCTGGTTGCCCAATGTCATCTTCACGATCGTGACAATTCTCTGGTTTTATCGCGTGAGCCGGCAGTAGCCCCATGAACATTCTGTTTCGATACATGCTGCGCGAATACGTGAAGATTTTCGGCATGTGCTTTTCGGGGCTCATGACGATTTACCTCGTCATCGACTTCTTTGAGAAGGTCCGCCGCTTCCTGCGCTATGACGCGCATGCGCTCGATGTGCTGGCCTACTTCGTGTTGAAGATGCCGGCCATTTCCTATCAGATTGCCCCGCTCGCGGTGCTGATGGCGACCTTGTTGACCATCGGCCTGCTCTCGCGCAGCCACGAAATCACGGCCATGCGCAGCTGCGGCATCAGCCTCTATTGGATCACCTCGCCGTTTATCTTTCTCGGAACCGTGCTGGCGATGGTGCTGTTTCTGTTCAGTTCCACTGTCATTCCACTGGCCCTGGCCAAGGCCGAACAGATCAAGACGACACAGATCGAGAAACGCACCGCGCCTGTCTCGCTGAAAGCGGCGCAGCCCTGGGTGAGCCTGGGCGGCCAGACCCTGCTGAACATCGACACCATTGATCCCGGAGGCGCGGTGTTGCGCAACATCCGGCTCTATCGCTTGAGCCCGACCTTTCAATTGGAAGAAATCGCAGAGGCCAAGCGCGCAGTCTATTCACCACAGGGCTGGGCCCTGCAGGAGGGCATCACCAGAGCATTCCGAGAGGACGGCACCGTGTCGGTCACCAGCTTTCAGACGCAGCCGCTGGCACTCCCCCACATTCCTGACGACTTTACCACCTGGGCTGAATTGGACTCGGAAACCATGACCCTGCGCGAGATTCGCGCTTACGTTGATCGCCTCCACCTGGGCGGCACCATGCTCCCCCGATTGTTGACGGATTATTACGGCCGGATCGCCTTCCCCTGCGTCACGCTCATTATGGTGATCGTCGGTATCGCCTTGAGCCTTCGGCGCACGGGTGTCCGCGGAAGCGGCATGGCCATGGGCATCGGCCAAGCGATGGCGGTAGGGTTCTTCTATTGGTCCACGCACTCCGTCGCCATCGCGCTGGGGCGCGGCGGCGCGCTGTCTCCGATGCTGGCCGGCTGGATGGCGAATATGGTGTTTCTGACGTTCGGCTTATACCTGCTCATGAAGGTGCGCTACTAAAGGACGCTGAAATTGTCCGCCAGCAGCGTTCTCGCATCGTCCAGGTTCTCAACGTACCCGAGGGTACGCCTCCGGACCTGCACTCGCTGCGGCCTTGCTGGACGGTCTTTTTGAGCATCCTGCGGAAAAACCTCCCCCTATGCGTCTGCGCGATCACAATATTTTTTCGCAGGTTCCTGAATGCCTGACGTTGCATAGCGGGCCGCGACCGACGAGTGGGTAGTCCTTCAGCATTGACTGTGACGCCACCGTACGGTAAGTAGACAGGCCGCACACATCACCATCACGCGGCCGCGAAAGGGGTTTATGTCGACGAGGGTCGTCATCACAGGTTTGGGAGTCGTCTCCCCCATCGGCATCGGAGTACCGCAATTCTGGAAAGCGGCGCTGGAAGGCCGGTCTGGGATTTCTGCCATTCCCTCCTTCGATCCCTTTCCCTTGGAAGGCTATCGATCACGCATTGCGGGGCGCATCGTCGACTTCTCTCCGGACCAGTATCTCCCCGCCGGCCAGGGCGATCGTGTGGATCGCTATGCTCAATTCGCGCTCGTGGCCGCCAAGGAAGCGCTAGCGGATGCCGACTTCAAAATGGACCGTGAAGACCCGCACCGCGTCGGCGTGATCGTCGGCGCCGGCATGGGCGGGATGGTGATGGGCGAACGCGAGATTACGCAACTCTATGAACAGAAACGTCCCCACCGGGTGCATCCGAACTTTATCCCGGTGATTACGCTGAATTCCGCCTCCGGGATCGTGGCCATGGCCTATGGAGCCAAGGGCCCGAACCTCACGATTTCCACTGCGTGCTCATCGAGCGCCCATGCGTTGGGGCAAGCCATGCACGCCATTCGCGCCGGCACGGCCGACGCCGTGATCGTGGT
Organism: Nitrospira sp.; assembly: GCA_020853775.1. Classification (GTDB taxonomy): domain Bacteria; phylum Nitrospirota; class Nitrospiria; order Nitrospirales; family Nitrospiraceae; genus Nitrospira_A. The sequence continues at coordinate 58,914 of JADYYH010000093.1, read as the reverse complement.
CGGCGCCGATGCCAGCATCACCCCCCTGGTCTTCGCGGGATTTTGCTCGCTTCGGGCCCTCTCCACGAAGTATAACGATGCCCCGGAGAAAGCTTCGCGACCTTTTGACCGTGGACGGGACGGGTTTGTCATGGGGGAAGGCGCCGGCGCGCTGATCCTCGAATCGCTGGCCCATGCCAAAAAGCGCAAGGCACGGATCTATGCGGAAGTAGCCGGCTATGCCGCCACCAGCGAAGCCCATCACATGGTCATCCCCCGTGAAGACGGCGAGGAAGTCGCCACAACCATGCGGCTGGCCCTCAAAGATGCGGGCGTGACGCCAGCGCAGGTGGATTACATCAACGCCCATGCCACATCGACCACAGTCGGCGATGCGGTAGAGGTCAAAGCCATTCGCCTGGTGTTTAAATCACGAGCGGACAAACTCGCCGTGAATGCCACGAAGTCGCTGGTGGGCCATACGCTCGGCGCGGCCGGATCGCTGGCCGGCGTGGTCTCCGCCCTCACGCTCACGAGCGGTCAGGTTCATCCCACGCTCAATCTGGACGATCCCGACCCGGCTTGCGCCCTGGCGGGCCTGTCCAAGGAGCAGCAAACGCGCAAGGCGAAGGTGGCGCTGATCAACGCATTTGGATTTGGTAGCAACAACGCGGCGGTCGTTTTAAAAGCGGTCGCCTCCTGACGCCTGTCCGGCAACGACAGCGCTCCGCGATCGATGCAGCAGACACGATACGAAGGAACCAGGGAATGGCCACTACGACAGACGTTTCCAACAAGATCGTTCAGGCGCTGGCGGACTATCTGAAGCGGGATGCAGCCTCGATCGAGCCGACCCATCACTTGCGGGAAGATCTTGGATTGGACTCGATGGCGGTCATTGAAATGCTGTATCGCATCGAAGAGGTCTTCAATCTGCAGATTCCCGACCAGGATCTGGTGGGCCTCACCACCGTCGGGCATGTCATCGACTATGTGCAAGGGCGGGTAGCCCCCGCCCCGGCCAAGAGCGCTGCCAAGACTCCTGCGAAGCCCCCGGCAAAGACCGCAACCAAGAAGCCCGCCGCGAAACCTTCGACCAAAAGCAAGAAAGCCTAACTGGATGAGCACGGCACCCAGGCGTACCCCGCTGACACTCCGGGACCTTCACGAGTATGTGGGTGGTGAACTGATCGGTTCACCGGATGCAACCGTCACCAGCGTCGCCAGCCTGGAGCAGGCAGGACCGGGCGATCTGGCATTTGTCACGTCCGAGCGCCATCTGAAATCCCCACAGACTTCTACCATCGGCGCCCTACTCGTCGGACGGCGCATCCCTGACTGTCCGTCTCCACAAATCGTCGTGGACAACCCCGCCTATGCCTTCGCGCGGGCCGCACAACAATTTTTTGCGCGGCCGGCCCGAGCGCGCGGCGTTGCAGAAGGCATCACGCGCGGTGACGGCGTGACGATCGGGGCCGATGTCTCGATTTGGCCCGGCGTGACCTTGGGCGACCGTGTCACCATCGGCGCACGAGTGACCCTGTACCCCGGCGTGTTCATCGGGGACGACAGCATCATCGGCGACGACAGCCTCCTCTATCCCAATGTGGTGGTACGGGAAGGATGTCGGATCGGGACCCGCGTCATCATCCACAGCGGAACGGTGATCGGCAGCGACGGCTTCGGGTATGTGCAATACCAGGGCCGACACCAGAAAATCCCTCAGCTGGGCGGCGTGCTGATCGAAGACGACGTGGAATTGGGCGCCAACGTCTCCGTGGATCGCGCGACTTTCGGGGATACGATCATCAAGCGCGGCACCAAGATCGATAACCTCGTCCAGATCGCCCACAACGTGGTCGTCGGCGAACACAATATTCTGGTCGCGCAGGTCGGCATTGCCGGAAGCACCACCCTGGGGCGCTACGTGATGGTGGGAGGTCAGGCAGGTCTAGCCGATCATTTGCAGATCGGCGATCAGGTGATGATCGCGGCGAAATCCGGGGTTACCCGCAGCCTGGAACCGAATCAAATCGTCTCCGGCGCGCCGGTGATGGCCCACGCCACCTTTCTCAAAGTACAGGCGGTGATTCCCCAGCTGCCTGAACTCCGCCAGCGGATCCGCGAATTGGAAGAACGTCTTGCAACCCTGGAGCAAGCCGCGAAGCCTGCCGCCAAACCTCGCAAATCTCGCCGAACCTAACTGACTCACCGGTCTCGTCAGGGTTTCAGCAGCGTCTTCCAAAAGAACAGTTTGGCCCAGAAAAAACCGGCCCAAGGCAGGAAGCAGGCCGGGATGGGATGGACGGCCCCGTACAGCACCGCCATGGTCGATGCAGCCAGCAACAAGGCCAGACCGACCATATAGGCACCCGGAGCCCATGGGGATCCGCTGGCCGATTCCTGAGCCTTCCCGCTCTCGCGTTTCGGCTTGCCGCTTTTGTTGAGCGCGGGCTGCCGCATACGCTCGGCGAAAACTTCAGGACGGTTGGCCAGGATCCAGCGATGGTAGGTGGTCTGCACCCACCCCAGCAATCCCCCCAGCAGCAACAACCCGGAGCTTTCGACAAAGGTGGTCCACGAATAGGTATCCGTGGCGATGAGTTGATAGCCCAACCCGCCGACTCCGCCGAGCATGGAGATCAGGCCGAGAATCCCGGCCGGAAAGAGCATGTAGGCTTTGATATAGGCCGTCGCGCGCGCGTCGTGCCCTTCCTGCTGTTTGACTGAGACAAGTTTTGGCATGGCCGTGATGGTCGTATAATCGCCACCACAACCGCAAGAGAAAAGGTGCGGTACTGATGAGATATGTTCGTCTCCTCACCTCTGCAGGCTGCTCTCGCCTTCTGTCCACAAGAACTGTGGACGGACTGTGCGCAACCATGTGGATGGAACGCTTTTGCACAGACTACGAGGGGGCGCAGATCAACTGCCTAAGGATTAGGCGTGGGAAAAACCGATCTGCAGAAGGACTGGAATATGATTCGTGTGGAGAAAAATACGCTAGGCCATCGGCAGAATATCGAAAATGGCCGCCCGTTCCACTCGCCCGACGTCCACCCATTGCTGGGCCAGCGGAACAAGCGTCGCCAACCGCTCTTCCAAGGCAGCCAACCGCTCACGGATGACTGCCGGCTTATGTTGTGCGGTCACGCGGAGGAAGGTTCGCAGGCCCTGGAGGAAGACACTGATATTCGCTGCGGAGACTTTTTCAGAGGCCTCGAAGAGCACATCGATCTCTTCAAAAATAGGCTCCAGCGCCTGCGGGGGCAACACGCGTTCTTCGCTCGCCCGTGCAATACGGCCGAGCGTCGCGACGACGGATGGTACTCGAACCTGCATATGGCCGAGAAACCGCTCATCCAACTCATCTAACTCCTGCAACAGACGTCCGATGGCCCGTGCATCCACCATAGCCCCCCCGGCCACCTTGCGTTCCGCACGTTGAATGATCGTCTCCAACACATCCCGCACCGGTTCAAGCGAGCGTCCGCGCGCCACATGCAATTGCCGCAAGGCCTCGAGAATGGAGGACGCAGGCATGGGGTGTGGAGCGATGGAGATGGGCGAGGCGATTTCAGCGGTGGTCTGGCCGGGCAGCTGCGGCTCCTGAGACTCCCGCTGCTCCGGTTGCTCAACGGCCTGCGGTGGTCGCTGGATCGTTTCGTCCGCTTTCGAAGGATGCTCTTCCACCGGTCGAAGCTCCTGGACCGTTTTGCTGATCTCCAGCAATCCCTCCCGAAGCGACGCCACGTGATGCGCGGCCACGGCCCGTTCATGCCTGGCCGCCGCCTGCAGGAGCGGAAACAGCCTGGTCGCCATTGTCTCCACCGCCGTCAATCCCACCGTGGCAGCGGAACGGGCGAGGTTGTTGACGCTCTGCCATAAAATCGAGGCCAATTGCGCGCGGCGCGCCTGCTCACTGGTGGCGTCTAACCGTTCTAACGCTGTTTGGATCTGATTGAGCCATTCCCGCGCTTCCAGCACGAACAGGCCTAAAATCTCCCGGCGTACAGGGATCATCGGCTCAGGTGCCTCCGCTTCCTCCGACGCTTGAACAGGCCCCGGTGCTGCAGCCGGTTGGTCTACGGCCGCCTGAATCACGCCGGCAATGGCATCCAGACTCTCCAGCAGGGCTGCAAATTGGTCCGAGACGTTTGTCGGCGCGGCAGGGGCTGCGGGTGCAGGTTCAACGGATTCGAATGTGACGCGTTCCAACGCCGGTGGCTCGACGGCATCGACCACCGACACATGGGGCAACTGACTCAAATCGACTATGCGCGTGGGCTCCAACGTCGAAGCGTTCTCTGTGGCCGTGATCCGCAACACCGGGCGCGACGGATAGCGAGCCGTGATGCGTACCACCACTCCTTCCTCTCCGCTGCTGAGCCTCACCCTCGTGCCGAGGGGGAAGACCGATAACTGTTCGACCAAGGCCTTCATGATTTCCCGGGGAAACGCGGTGCGCTCCGTCGTGAGCAATTCGCGCACAGCCTCATGCGGCAATAAGCGTCGGCGATAGGGACGCGGACTGACCAGCGCATCGAAGATGTCCACCAGGCCGATGATTTGCGCCAGCTCGTTGATCTCCCGACCTTTCAAGCGATGAGGATAACCCTGGCCTTTCCCCCGCTCGTGCGCTTGCAGCACCACTTCAGCCAACCACGCATAGTCCGGCCCCGCCTGCCGGATAACGTCGAAACCGAGACGAGGATGTTGCTCCACCAGCGTCCGTTCTTCGGCGGTCAGACGCCCAGTTTTTGTCAGGAGCTGTTGCGGGATGGCAAAAATTCCAATGTCGTGCACCAAGCCGGCTAAGGCGAGACGGTGTAAATCCACGCCGTAGTATCCAAGGCCGATACCAACCTTCGTGGCCAGGATTCCAACATTGATGAGATTGGTCACCAGCGGAGGACCCGTAGGACTGGAGAGCGCTTCAACCACCAACTGATCGCTGCCCTGTACGGATTCCACGATGCCATTAGCATGCTGCGTGAGCTCGCCTAGGTCTACGGCGTCCTGCCGCTGGACGGAGGCCGCCAGCTGCGCCAGTATCTCCTCGGCCTGCCGGTAGTGGTTCTGTTCCATTCCGTCTCTGTCCTTCGCCCATGTCCCTTGGATCGGTGAACGTACCCACCGGAGAGACCCGCGACCGCGCTGATCTTATTCGGACCGATTCATAGCCATGGCGATATCGCGCACAAGGTAAGCACGATCACGATTCGACCGGCGGCTGCGGCAGGTCCGCACCGGCTTGCCGATGGCACTGGACACCCTTAGGTCGATGGGGCGAGCCGGCTCATCATGTCCAACTCTTTTTGCCCGTCCGCAATCCACTCTTCGACCATGCTGGCCACGGCCAGAATACGCGTCTCGACCGATTGGAGCCGGTGAGCGGCAATGTCGATGCGGCGTTGAACGAGCAACGTGAGGAAACTCTGCAGGCCGGTCAGGAACGTGACGAGCGGCGTGGCATTGGTCTGCTTGGCGATATCTTGAAGCCCTGCGACGAGCTGGATTGAGGCGCCGAATCCGGTGTCGGAAGCCAGGACTGCAAGGCCCCCGGCGCGAAGCCGGCTCAGGTGCAACGCAATGCCGGGCAAGTCCTGTCTGAGCGAGCCCAGATATTGCGCATCCGTGTGACGAATCGTTACCAATAGTTCCTGGTACTTTGCGGCCTGGATCTGACCGGTTCCGATTCGCGCCTCATGCTCCAAACGTTGCAGCACCTGCGGAATGAGGCTGCGGGACACGCCACCGGGCGCCGCCAATTCATCCTGCAGCTGATGCAGGGCATTCAAGAGAGGGAAAAACTCCAGCACCGGTTCGGGCGCAACCGCCACCTCCGGCAACGGATCGATGTCGAGGGTGATTCCCGTGGCCACTTTCACTGAACTGATCACAATCCGAAAGTGTTCCCGGACCGTGCTGAAGTCCTGTGCGGTCGCCGTTGTTCGGTCTTTGATCGTTTCGATGAACGGAAGGAGTGCGAACGTGGCGCGTTCGACATCCGGCAGGCTCACTGTGGCTGCGGAGCCTCCGAGACTGGTAATGCCCCGCACCACCGCGTCGATCAGTTGCGTATGCCGGTCCGAGTCGGGGAGGCTCTCGAGTTCAATCAGAGCCGCATGGATCTGCACGAGCCACTCCTGCGCTTCCTGCCCGAACAGCTCGATGAGCTCTTTTTGGAAATCGTCCTGGGTTTGCTCTGGTTCCGTCGACACAGCAGCATCCTGCCTATGGCTCATGCACCCGCCCGCGACGGGACGAGTGACGGCCTCTTAGCGTTTTGCGTTTCCGAGTTGGGACGCAAGGCCGGCGATTTCTCCCAGCTTTCGCGCCAGATCTTCAAATCGTCGCGTCGACTGTTCAGCCATCGACTCGGCATCCGCCACCCGTTTTGTCAGTTGCATGGAGTGGTCACGCTCAGCACTGAGCTCCTGTTCCAAGTCCTCCACTCGCTCCGCCTTTGTTTCCATCTCCTTATATTGCGCAAGCAGCGCGGCCGCCGCCTCACGTTCAGCGGTGAGTGCCGCTTCGAGTTCGGCCACCTGAGCGCGAGCTTTCTCGCCTGCCTCTTCCAGTACGGGCACCATCGCCGCACTCTTTTCCAAATGCGCCCGTTCGTTTCGCAGAGCCATCGCCTCTTCCCGCTCGCTCGCCAGCACCCGTTCCAGCTCCCGCATGCGATCTTCGACATGCTCGAGGCTGGTAATCTGGTTGACCAATTGGTTGGCCGCTTCACGCTCGGCTTCGAGATGAGCTTCCAATTCCACGACACGCGCGCCCAATCGAACACCTTCGGCGGCTTGCTGCGCAAGCTGCTGGGCACGGTGCCGCTCCTCACCCAGGGCGGCCTCCACCTCGCTCAGCCGGTGCGCCTGCCTGGATAGATCCTCCACCTGTTGGGTCATCGAATCCCGGTGAGCGCGTGTTTCTGCAAGATCATGCTCACACGCCTGCATTTTGGAGGACCATGCCGCAATCTGTTCACGTTCCTCCGACAAGATGAGCTGGTGCTGTTCCCGCTCCTCCTGACTCTGCCGGCGCTCAGATCCCAGCTGCGCTTCAAGTTCGGCAATCCTGGCGTCGCGCTCGGCCAGCACCACCTGGTAACGATCATCCGGCTGCATCACCAGGCTTGGCTCGGCAACCTGATCAACGGGACTGTTCTGGACATGAGCGTCCTCATTGAGCACCGGGACAACCGGGGTCGGCTCCGGAACAATCGCCACCGGTTCGACCGATGGTTGCCACCCCCGCTGTACCAAGGGGGCTGGCATGAGATCTTCCTGCATCGATGGGACTGGCGCTGGCTGGACCTCTGCCATCACTGCGGGTTCCACAATCGGAGCGGCAACCGCTTCAGTAACCGGCGCAGGCTTGTGCGGACGCTTGGTGAGCAAATCCAGCACGCGATCCTTCAGGGAGGATCCCTGAAACGGTTTCTTCAGCACACCATCAGCCTTACAGGACTCCGCCTGCCTGGATACTTCGTCGTTGACAATGCCGCTGATGAGCAGCACGGGAAGATCGGCGAGATTGGCATGCCCGCGAACAAATGCACAGACTTCGTAGCCGCTCTTGTCGGGCATGATGACGTCGGAGACGATCAGATCGGGACGATCTTTTGCCAACATCGCCAGGGCTTCAGAACCGTTAGCCGCCAGCGTGACGCCCATTCCGGCCTCGGTCAAAAGTCGTTCGGCCACCTTGCGAACCGCAATGCTGTCGTCGGCAATTAAGATCTTTGGCATATCATTCCTCTACGCGATGTCGGATGCATCAGGCTGGACGCGGTGATGCGACCCCTAAGGTTGCCAGGTTGATGAGTGGCAATTGTTCGTCACCCGCGACACAGGACCCGGCGATGTCCGGATCCAGGCCGCTTTGATACTGCACTTCTGAACGCGACACCACATGCAGCGAGGGCACCTGAGCATCGATGCAAATGGCAAGAGGGCCGTCAACATGTTTGACGATCAAACACAGTGACTCCTCTTCGCGCACCGTGCGGTTGAATTTTGCCGCAAGATCGAACACCGGAAGACACGAGTCCTCATGCCGGACCAGCGAGGCGACATGCGGCGTCTCACTGGGAACCGGCGTGGCGCCGGGCCACGGCAAGACCCCGCCGATCTCCTCAGTTCTGGCGGCCAGCCACTTCCCGGCAACCGAAAAGACGACCATATTCTGAAGTCGGGCGTGGGTCGCTCCAGCCCCCGTGCCCTGTGATTGCCTGTGTAGCTGACTACGAAGCATGATGACCTACGATGATGGACTCACGTGGCTCGTGGACATCAACACCGGCTCATTCATGGCCACGACCGGTAGATGAAGCCGTGACGCGCTCTCTTCGGGCATCCCTTCCGCAAACCGGATTGCAAACATTTCCAAGGCATGCGACCTGAGCGGGAGCTCAAGCACCCAAAAAGGATTGGCGATGAGGGCGATAAACGAAGAGTCGACAACAACTCCCAGCAAGCGCTCCCGTTCCTTGCCTCGGAACTGAGGAGGCAACGGATGAATCAGCGCCCGCTCGACGTCCAGCAAACCGAGCACCTTGTCGACCTCAAACGATCGTGACCGTTCTTCATTGCCATAGAGAATCAGCCTGGTGTCGGGGGAAGGACCTTTGGAGATCACCTTGAGTCGAGCAGAGAGATCGGTTCGTTCGTAATCCATGCCGGCCCACGTGACGAGGCCATCAGGTCCGGTGGCGGCGGGCATTACGATACCGCGAACCCACTGCGCGGGAAACGCAACGGCGGAACCACCGATCAGCGTGACAAGAAACCTGATCGCTTGCCCGCTTGAGAGAGTGACTGCCCGTTGTCCCCGAAGACCCATATGTGTCCTTCATTCTGCCAGCAACGGCAGGAGTCGGCAAAACCTTGTTACTTTTCAGCCCGTGCCTCGACACCGGTCCATTTGCGCACTTCCTGAATCAAGGCCCGCTCTTCGACCGGCTTGGCAATGTAGCCCGATGCGCCGACACTGACGGCCATCTGGCGATGCTTCTCCCCTGCCCGCGTCGTCATCACAAGAATCGGCGTCGCCTGAGTCTGAGGCCTCGCGCGAAGGGCTTGAATGACTTCATAGCCGTTCAACTTGGGCATTTCGAGATCGGTGATAATCAACTGGTAGGCTTGCGCCATCGCTTTGCGGCAGCCCTCTTCGCCGTCCGTCGCTGTTTCGACGGTATACCCGGCGGCTTCGAGCATACGGCCCACGAACTTTCGGATGCTGAGTGAATCGTCGATCAACAGCAGCGGTAAGGGCGAGCGGACATCCGGTCGCGCATCGCTGTGCCCTGTCGCGTCTTCAATCGCTGACACCACCGGAGCCGGCGCGATGGACATGGTTTCATGATATTCACGGGTGGTCAGGCGACTGACGTCCAACACCAGCACCACACGTCCCTCCGGATCGATCGTGGCGCCACCGAATACCGAGCGGTCATACGGCTTCAGTCCGCCCAGCGACTTGATAACGATTTCCTGCCGGCCCAGTAACTCATCCACCGCACAGCCGAGCGCGCCGGTCGAGGTGCGCACAATCACCACGGGAGAGACGCCGTCTGTCGTCCCGGCCTCGCGACGAATGAGGCTGCCGAGTGGGTAGACTTCGATAGCCTCGTCCCCGATTTGGACCACCTGCCGATCGCCCATCTGTTGCAACGTTGACGCCGTCGACATAGTCACTTCGCGCACACTCGGAAGAGGAATCGCATAACGTTCCTTTCCGACCCGCACGAGCAATGCCGTGGCGATCAACAGGGTGAGCGGCAAATGCATGGTGAACTTCGTACCCTGCCCGCGCACCGATTCCACCTCGATATGGCCGTTCATCGTCTCAATGACGCGCTTCACCACATCCATGCCGACGCCACGTCCCGCTTGGTCGCCGACGGCATCGGCGGTGGAAAATCCTGGCAGGAAGATGAACTTGATGACTTCGCTTTCGGGAAGGGTTTCAGCGACATCCTGCCTGACGAGCCCCAGCTTGATGGCCTTCGCCTTGATCTTGGCGATGTCGAGCCCCGCGCCGTCGTCTTCGACCTCGATCAACACCGAGTTCCCTCGATGCGCAGCGTGCAGATAAATCGTCCCCGCCGCCGGCTTACCCTGAACTCGGCGGACGGCCGCCGGCTCGATGCCGTGGTACACGGCGTTTCTGACTAAATGCACCAGCGGGTCCACCAAACGCTCGACGACGCCGGTGTCGATTTCTGTATGTTCACCGGAAGTCACCAAATTCACGTCTTTCCCCGTGGCCCTGGCCATTTCGCGGGCCGCACGACGGAACCTGGTAAACGGGGTACCGATCGGCACCATACGGGCGCGGGCGATTTCATCGCGCATGCCGAGCGTCAACTGTTGCAGTGAGCCCATGTCGTCCTGAGCACGGTGGATCGATCCGGACAACTGCGACATGGATTCGTTGATGTCCGCCGTCACCTCGCTGATGCGACGGGCCAGAATATTGAAGTCATCGTACTTATCGAATTCCAGGCTGCCGAAGTCGCTGACACCAGGGAACGCCTGCGGCATGGATTCTCCCTGGGTCGTGGGAGAGGGCTGAAAGGAGAAGGTGTGTTTGTCTTCAAATGTCCGTACGGCATCCGTGAGGCGATTCTTATTGGCTAACACTTGAGTCGCCAGTTGATCCAGCGTGCGCAACCGCTGTTCGAGACGTCCGCGATCGATCACCAATTCGCCGACCAGATTGAGCAGGCGTTCAAGCCGATCGCGGCTGACACGGATCACCTCCCGCTCTTCTCCGGCTTTTCCTTCGCCGGCCGTAACAGGCTCAGCCGTCTCAGAGTCATGCCCATCGAGGGGCACGACTGTGTCGGTCTGCGAGGACACAGCAGGCTCGATGGCTCCTGTCGTTGCGGCTTCACCCAACCCCCTCAATTCCTGAAGCGCTACGGCAAACCGCTGTCGAGTCCGGCTGAGCATCGAGGGGTCGCGCCGCATCAGGGCACGAATGACGTCGATTGCCCGCAGAAGCACATCCGTATGGCCGGGAAGAAACCTCAGGCGGCCCTCGCGAACCGCGCCCATGAAATCTTCGATGTGGTGTGTCAGGTCCCCAATCGATTGGAACCCGACGGTATAGGCTGATCCCTTTAACGTATGAGCCGTGCGAAACAGTTGGTGGATGATGTCAGGGTTAGCCGCATCCTTATCCACTCGCAGCAAGTCGGTTTCGAGACTCTCCAGATACTCTTGGGCCTCGGGGGCGAAATAGGAGATGACTTCGGCATCCAGCATCGGAATGAGATAGGCTTCCGACAATTCGACCGAGGGGTTGGGCTCTAAGGACTGCGCCGCAGCATCGACAGGCAAGGCCGCAGGCGGGATACCGTTCTCCTCAGGCGCATGTTTGCCTGGCGAGGAAACCGCATCCGCCTGTGCGACTTGCGGCATGCCTTGCTCCAGCTCCCGCAGCATCGCCGTAATACAGGGCACGTCCTGCCGCAACCGCGGCAGCTGCTGCCTGTCTCGCGCCATCAACGAACGCATCACGTCCACCGCATGGCGAATCGTGGCAATCCATTGCGAGGAAATAACCGCCGTTCCCTCACGAACCGCGATCATGCAGATTTCAATCGGCAGTACCACATCACCCACGACCTGGAATCCCACCGTATAGGCCGACCCCTTGAGCGTATGGGCGACACGATACAGCTGGTGGATCGTCTCCGCGTCGGACAGCTCAATCTCTAAACGCTGGAGAAGGCTCTGAATCGTATTGAGATACTCTTCGGCTTCGGGGGCAAAGTACGACAGAACCTCCTCGTCCATCACAGGCAAAAGATAGTCATCCGCCGGCTCGGTCGAGATGGTGAGGGACTGTGCTGAGTCGTCATCGGAGGCCGCCGGCAGGAAGTGCGCGCACCGTTGCACAAACCCGTCCACGAGAGAGGCATCTTCACCTTCGCCACGGCCGATCCTGGCCACCTGCTGACGAAAGGATGCGACGATATCCCGGATCACCTCAAAGGCGACCGGCCACTGACTCGGAGACATCTCCTGAACACGTTCCAGCGTCTCTTCCAGTAACGCGCCGAGTTGCCCGAGACCAGGAAAACCGTACAGCAGTGCCGCGCCTTTTAACTTATGGCCCACAGCATGGAATTCGGCGACCTCACCCGGTTCGGGACGCACCTTCCCTTCCGGATGGAGTGCCTTCCAGAACCGCTCCATGTCGTCGCCGGCTTCGGCCACGAAAATGTCCAGCAGCTGGTCGCGATCAAAATCAGCGCTCATAGCCCTACGTCATATCCGAGCGGTGACTGGGCACCGCTCTTCTAGAATGCTGCTACGTCAGCTTGAACTGAGCGACTGAGGAGTTGAGGCCTTCGGCCAGCTTGGCCATATCCTCGATCGTGAGTCGCGTGGAGTCGGTTTGTTTCTGCGTCGCCACTGCGCCTCCCGTGAATTCCTTAATCGCGCGGCCGACTTTTTCCGTCGAGGAGGTCTGGTCTGACGCCGCGCTGGCGATATTCTGGGCCAGTTCGGATGACCGTTTCGCGATGTCTGAAATTTCGGCGAACACGTCACCGGTCCGGAGAGCCGAAGCAGATCCGGCTTCCACCGCCTGTGTTTCATGTTCCATCGCGACCACCGCATCCTGCGTTTCTGTCTGAATCACTTTGACGAGGTCGGCAATTTCGCGTGTGGCTTGCGTGGAACTTTCCGCCAGCTTTCTCACCTGGTCGGCGACGACGGCGAATCGCGCACCGGCCTCACCGGCGCCCGCCGCCTCGATGGCGGCGTTGAGCGCGAGGAGGTTCGTCTGGTTGGCGATATCTCGAATGGTCGATACGATCTGAGAAATTTCGAGCGAACGGTCGCCGAGGCCCTTTACCTGCTTGGACATGCGTTGCACCGCGGAACGAATACTCTGCATATCGCGCACCGTTTCCTGCACGGCCACGTTTCCGCGTTCTGTTGCTGACAGCACTTGCTTGGCGGAATCCGACGAGGCGCCGGCCGTCGTGGCGACCTGACGCATACCGGCGGCCAGCTGTTCGACCGCGCCCAGCGTTCGCACCGACTCTTCCGCCTGCGTGCGTGCCGTTCCGGACATCTGACCGGCCGAATCACGGAGCGTACCAGCCGATTTGTTCACGCGGTCGGCGGCTTCACGCACCTGTTTCAACAACTGGCCGAATCGCGCGATCATGAGGTTGAAACCGTCGGCAAGGTTTCCGAACATGTCGGCGGTCACCTCGCCTCGGCGGGTCAAGTCTCCTTTACCCACTTCGGACACGAGTACGAGGAATTGCATCAGGCGTTTCTGCATCAAGTCGCGCTCTTCCTCCGTCGACACGAGCACCGAAATACGATCGAGCATGGAGTTGAACGCCGTGGCCATCTGCCCCAGCTCATCATGCGATTCAATCCTGGCGCGCGCTTGGAGGTTGCCGCCGGCGGCCTGAGTCGCGACATTCGCAATGTGCGTAATGTTCCGTGACAAGAAAGTCGCCAGGAGATATCCGACGAACAATCCCAGGGCCACAGCGACCAGACCACCGGCCACGAGAATAAATGTACCGTTGGCGGACAGAGACTGGGCGTCGTCGTTCAGATCCTTGGCCACCGCTTCAATGCTCGTGACCTGCTCATTGTGGCGCTTCACCGCATTTTCGAATGCAGGCGTCAAGTTGACCGTCAAGGCCAAGACACCGAGCGCTCGCATTTGCTCGGCCTGGGCCGCGGTCAGCGTGTTGCGATCGAAACTGTCTGCCATGGCACTCAGGGCGCCATCGGCCTCATGAAAATATCTTTTGAGCGCCGGCTCGAACAGGGTGAGGTCCTTCATTTCGTCGCGGCCTGATCGTGACACCCGCAAGTTGGTGCTCTTGTAGTTGTTGACCGCTTTCTCGATTTCGGCCTTCAACGGCGGGAGCTTCGTGACTTCCTGGGCAAAGTCGCTTTGCTTGGTGGCAGAGGCGACGTCCAACAGGATCTGGTGATGCTTGGTGAGCGCCGTTCCCATCTGCGCGAATTCGGCCAACGGGACCGTGTAATCCACGTACACGGTTTGCGATTGGGCGCTGAGCTGCCGCAGAGTGAACACACCGACGCTGGCCATGATCATGATGATGAAACTCACCAGACCGAAACTGAGCAGCAGCTTCGATCGTGTCTTCATATCCTGGAATCGATTGGTGACGCCTTGCCCGATCATGGTGCGCTCCTCCTTGTTACTGCGTGCTCAATGTTCAAGGCCGGTCGCACAATCCCTGCTCGCGCCGGCCCCGAACCGTCATAGCTCTGTTTCTTACACGACCGATACTGCCGCACTTCCTCCGTCCACTTGCGCGAAGACCTGCGGCACTTCCAAGACGCCTCCCAGGCGTTGATCCAGACGCAACACGGCCGACACACAGGGTCTCGCGCCAGCCGGTCCCGCCTGCATGGCAGGCAACAGGTGCTCGCGGGCCACCGTATGAATTTCCGGCACGTGATCGACCAGTACTCCCACCTGCCTGACGCCGTGACGGATCACGACCGCGAAGGGCAGCGACGTGTTGCTCATCGACAAGCCGAGGCTCCCGCGCAAATCAACCAGCGTGATCACCGTTCCCCGAAGGTTGGTCACTCCCGTCAGATAACCGGGCATACTGGGGACGGCCGTCACGGCTTCCACCTCGAACACTTCACTGACATGGCGGAGATCGATGGCGAACAGTTCTCCTCCCAATGTCAACACGCACATGCGCAGCGCGCCTTCGGTCGGTGCGGCGGAAGCCCTCGATGAAGCGGAGGATCCTTGGGCCGGAGAGGAAGCGGACGGTTGAGACTGGATGATGGGAACGTCGCTCATAAGTTAGTTCAGTGCCCGTTTCACGGCTGCGACCAGATCTTCGGCCTTGAACGGCTTGACCACGTAGCCGTTTGCCCCCTGTTGCTGCCCCCAGAACTTGTCGCTTTCCTGCCCCTTGGAGGTGCACAGCACGATCGGAATGCCTTTGAACCGGTCATCACCCTTCAGGTCGCGGCAGGCTTGGAATCCATTGCGCCCGGGCATGACCACGTCCAACACGATCAAATCCGGCTTATCCAGCGCCAACTTATCTTCGAGTTTATCGGTGTTGGGATAGGACACCACCGTGTGGTTGGCGGATTTGAGATATCCTTCGATCAACTGCAGTTCGGCGTACGAATCATCGACCACAACAATTTTGCTCATGAATCCATCCCCCCTTCACAACCATCCAGAATTTTGCGACAGCCGCATGTCGAATGCGCCGTCGTGCTACTTCATAGGAATGACAATGCTGATGGCGCCGGCCAAGTCGCCCTCATGCCAGCCTTCCTTCTTGGCGCCCGTGACATCGCGCTCGCCTTTCGGATTCCCATGGCAACTGAGGCATGTCGTCGCGGCATATTCCGGATCCATCATGCGCAACACCGCTCTTCCATCCAACATGGTGGCCTTGCTGTACGGCTGTCCCTTGGGATGGCGCGAGTCGGAAAAAATCCGCAACACTTCGGATTCGAAATCATCCGGGCGGTTGCCGGGAAAACGATAATCGATGCTCGTAAGCTTCACGCGAATCCCGGTTTTCCGGTAGAACCGCTCGCCAGATTTGCGTGCAAACACGGCGGGGATAATCCCTTTAAAGCCGACGCCCTGCTTGTTGATCACGGGCTGGGCCTCATCGATGACTTCTTTTTCCGATTCGACCATGGCGAGGAACAGCGGCGCCTGCGGCACAGTGGCCGGACGGCTCAAGTCGATCTTCGTTGCTTTGCGGAACCGGTCGATAACCTGGTTGGCGATGTAGTCCCCGGTAATCCCCTTGTCGCCCTTGCTGGCGTCATTGATCGTCGCCTGGTTCTCCGACAGTACTCCGCGGCCGACTTGTAACAATTTGATCAGCAATTCAGCCGTTTCCACCTCAGTATTCGCCGACGCGGCAACGGGCACGCCCACACACGCCGCCGTCAGGACCGTCATTACGATTCTGCTGAGAAAATGATTTGCCATGCCCCTCCTCCTGCCGCTCTCGATGTCGCTCGTGAGGAATTCATCGCACCAACTGCGCTAAACCTCTGTCAAAGATAGCGCAAAATTAGCGATTGACAATTCTTGGCCTCCTGACAATGTCGTCAGCCCCGGCCTGCCTCGTGCACGTTCGGTGCCAAACAAAACAATTACTTAGAATTTCTGACGCGAAGGGAGGCGAATGAAATGAAGTCGGCGATTTTGCGGATGATTAGATGTGGACGACCAACTATACCCACTATGGTCAGTGAGTCTGAGGAGGGTTCTCGATTGTTCAGGATTTTGATGGAAGCGCCAAAGTTTGGTCGCTTGACGGTGGAAGCGTCAAAGTTCATTGAGAGATGCCGGCAGCGGGGCGTTGCAGATGAAACCCCATCACGCTACCGAAACCATGCCAACACCGGAGCGAGGTCTAGGTGCTGATCGACGTGATCAGCCCAGCGGTCCATCGCCTTGAGACGCGTCTGGTTCACGCGCTCAGAGGCCTCAAGGGGAACCGCCGATAGCCCCTTGCGACTACGCAGCCGGTTCAGCCAGGCACGACGAAAAGACGGCTGATCAAACAGACCATGCACGTAGGTCCCCCACACCAACCCGTCAGGCCGCACCGCCCCGTCTAGACATGCCTCCTCGCGAGGGCTTTCTTTGCCGTCAGTTTCAATCCTGCCCTGCCTTCGCAAAAGTTGAAAGCAGGGCCGGAGTCCGGCACGATCCGTTCTCCCCATGTGGATGAGATATCCTCTGACAGGCAAGGAAGTCGCTCCCTGAATATGCAGGGCCTGCGCCTCGACCTGTTCCGTAATTTTGTCACGCGCCAACAGGGTGGTGACGGGCAACAATCCTAATCCGGCATCCTGCCCGCCGGTCTCTACCCCGTCGGGATCAGCGATCCATTGACCCAACATTTGGTAGCCGCCACAAATGCCCACCAATTCCCCTCCCCGCTGCACGTGGTCCTGCAATAGGCGGTCAAACCCCTTCTCGCGCAGATAGGCAAGATCCAACAAGGTCGTCTTTGAGCCGGGAAGGATCATCACGTCCGCGCCGGCTGCTTCTTCGCGAGTTGCGACATACCGCAACGACACATCCTCCTCTTCGGCGAGGGCGTTAAAATCGGTGAAGTTGCTCATGTGCGGGACGAGCAACACGGCAATGTTGATCCGATCGGCCGTGAAAGGGACCAGCGCCTGAGCGTTGACGTCCAAGCTATCTTCCTGGTCCAGAGCGAGATCGCGAAGATACGGCAACACTCCGAGAACGGGAATTCCTGTGCGTGCTGTGAGAAACCGGACGCCATCGTCGAACAGCGACCTGTCCCCGCGAAATTTGTTGATCACGATCCCGCAGACACGGGCCCGTTCTTCCGCCGTGATCAGGTCGAGAGTCCCGACAATTTGAGCGAAGACGCCTCCGCGGTCGATGTCACCCACCAGCACCACTCGGGCATTCGCCAGATCCACTGTGGTCCAGTTGACGAGATCACGATCGCGCAAATTTACCTCGGCGGCGCTGCCGGCCCCCTCGATGACGATCACCTCATACTGAGCGGCAAGCCGTTCATAACTCTCCTGCACCGCGCGTAACAAGCGCGAGTCCCGCCCCCGCGTGAAATACGCCCGCGCATCCAATGTCGCAAAGACTTTGCCCTGCACCACCACTTGCGACCTGGCGTGTGATTCAGGCTTGAGCAAGATGGGATTCATATCCACATGGGGAGGAATGCCGCAGGCCTCGGCTTGCATGGCCTGCGCGCGCCCGATCTCGCCGCCCTCCGCGGTGACGAATGAATTCAGCGACATGTTCTGCGCTTTGAAAGGGGCCACACGGATCCCGGCACGATGCAAAAGCCGGCAGAGGCCTGCCGTGACCAGGCTTTTCCCCACATCGGAACCGGTTCCGAGAATCGCGATGGCTTTGGCGCGAGAAGGATGGGGCATGACATACTCGGCGTTTAGGGCCGATGCCTCTCGGCCCATTGCGCGGCCAGGGCCAAACCTTGGAGGAGACACTCAGCCACGACCCGCCCGATCATCGACCCGACTTCCGTATGGGTCCCCGCATAGGGAAGCCAGGGACCGTTTCCTCGCCGGGCGGAGGCGACCACCACCGCATCCGTTCCCGTCCCGGTCGCACCGGCAAGACCGGTCCAGCTGGGAACGGCGTGATCGCGCAACAGGCCGGTTTTGCTTTCCGTCGCCACCTGGACTGCGCCGACCATGGCCGGCACTGCCAGACAGCCGTTCGTCACCAGGATTAGGTTAATCGTTCCTGCTGTCGGGCCGCTGCGTTCGCCTGGCACTCGATACACCGGTTCCCCTGCCCGCACGGCATTCGTCACGCCCACGGTGGCAAGCCCCTCCACCCATAGTCCGTCTTGTTCCTCCCGATGCGTCACGAGCTGCGTCATGGGAACCGCCGTCATGAGTCCGACACAGTCCGAGTCCACGCCATGCGTCTCCGCAAGCCGCCTGAGGTAATGGGAGGGATGTGTCCAGTCTCCGCCTGTATCTGCCCCAGCGGGATGTGACGGCACCTGATGATTCAGGATATATCGCGTCGTGCGAAGTCCTCCCCCTCGCGGAGCCGAGGACAAGACGCGCATGCGTGCGCCAAGGTCCACGATGAGCGTGTCGCAGGCCACCCAATGCCGGGTGGAGACGCGCCTTACAGGAACTCCGGTCATGCGCCACTCCTCCCGACGATTTCCGACAGGGACCGGACGAGGCGATCATTGTCGGCGCGCGAGCGAACCGCCAGACGAATCGAACGATCGTTCAGTCCCGGCACCTGCGAACAATCCCGGATCAGAAGCCCTTGCCGCCGAAGCAGCGATACCACGCGCGCAGCCTTCAATCGTGCGGGTAATTCCATCAGCAAAAAATTGGCCGCGGAGGGAAATAGCGAACAGCCGGGTAACCGCTCTAACCCGTTCACCAATCTCGCCCGCTCCTGTTCCATGAAGCGGAGGCTGCGTCGGCTGTGCCGGCTGTCCTGCAATGCCGCTTGAGCGGCTCGCTGCGCCAGCATATTCACCGACCAGGGAGGCTGCTGCGATTTGATCCGGGTGATGATCCTTGGATTCGCGACTACGTAGCCGACCCGCAGACCCGGCAAACCGTAAAACTTCGTGAAGCTCCGTAACACGATGGTACGCGCGGGCAGGTCCTCCGGTACGATCGACACCTGTTCGCAATATTCGGCAAAAGTTTCGTCCACGATACACCACTGTCCATGTCGAGCCGTCTGGCGAGCGAGTGCCCTGACCTCGGCCGCATCACAGGCTTGCCCGGTCGGACTATTGGGATTACAGAGCAACACCGCATCAATCGATACGTCCGGGGCGACCAGAACCTGCTCAAGCGGTGGCCGATACCCGTCTGCCCTCGCGGCCATCACGCTGCTCGTCTGTCCGCCGACGCGAACCATGGCTGACGCATATTCGGAAAAGGTCGGGCCCATGACCAGGAGATGCCTGATCTGCAGTGCCTCGGGAAGCAGGTGGATCAATTCCGTCGACCCGTTGCCGATCAGAAACTCTTCGGGTGAACGGTGCCAAAACGTCGCCAGCGCCTGCCGCAAATCCCAACAGGCCGGATCCGGGTAATGGCACAGCCATTCATTCGCGCGGGCGATCGTTCGCCGTGCCGCAGGCGATGGTCCCAAGGGATTGATGCTGGCGCTGAAATCCAGCAGGTACCGGACATCCCGCCCTGATTCACGAGCCGCCGCGTACACATCTCCGCCATGGGTCGCGCCCTTCATGATACCCATAGCGACAGCAACGCGAAGAACAGCCCCAAGCCATAGCTGACGATCATAATCCGGGACGCCTGACCGATATGCTCCGGAGTGATCTCGGCGGTGCCGTCACCGATGAGCGGAGCCTCGTGCGGCACGCCGTCATAATAATTTGTTCCGCCGAGTTGCACGCCCAAGGCGCCGGCCATGGCCGCTTCCGGCCGCCCGCTGTTTGGGCTCGCATGTTTGTCTCCGTCCCGGTGGAGCATGTACCAACTCTCGTGGATGCGATGCCACTGGCCGGCCGAGAGACCTGCAGCCAGCGCAATGAAGCCGCCGGCCAATCGTGCCGGCACCCAGTTCATCAGATCATCCAGCCTGGCGGAAGCCCAGCCAACGTGTTCGTAACGTTCGTCGCGATGACCGATCATCGAGTCCAGCGTGTTGACCGCCTTATACGCCAGCGCGAGCGGTGCCCCGCCCAGGGAGAGATACACCAACGGCGCAATGATGCCATCGGACGTGCTTTCGGCGATGGTTTCCACCGTCGCGCGGGCGATGTCCTGTTCCTTCAACCCGGCACTGTCGCGGCCCACGATCATCGCCACGGCTTCACGGGCACCGGTCAGGTCACCTGCAGCCAATGCACGGGACACCGCCTGCACATGATCAAACAAATCACGTCCTGCCAGAGTTGTATACGCCAAACCGATGCCGACCATTTGTCCGAGCAAAGGCTCGATCGCGGTCGCCTGCGCGATCACCCAGGTGGCAGCGGCATACACGGCCGCCGGCAAACCCAGCGCCAGGAAGGCTCCGGCAAATTGGAGCGCCTGATCACTATGAAAGAGCTGTCTGATGCGATGATCGACCCAGGCGATGACGGTCCCCATGCCCCTGACCGGATGGGGTAACCAGCGTGGATCCCCCGCCGCGACATCCAGCACCGCGGCAAGCGCTAATTCCACACCGGTCATCGGGCCATCACCAACGCCGGAATCGACAAGAGAAACAAAATCTCGACCACCTCATTGGTGGCTCCGAGGACATCCCCCGTTATGCCGCCAAGCAGGGTCAGGCACCGTTGTCTGATGAGGACCAACAGCACAATCGCCACACCCATGGTCGCGACCGCCGCACCTTCGCCCAAGGCCATCGTCAAGGCAACGGCCAACACGAGGCTCGAAAGGGTGACATGTTGCCAGGACAGGTGAGTGAGAAACGAGGCAGCCAATCCGCCATCTCGTCTTGCTGAGGGAGAAGCCCATGCGAGGCTGACCATGGCCCAGCGACCAAGCGCCGGCATGCACAACAGCACCGGCAGTCGCATCGGTGAAGGCAGAGCCAGTAATCCCGCATAGCGCAGCAATAGAGAGAGAAACAGGGCCGTCGCGCCGAAGGCACCGACTCGCGGGTCGCGCATGATCCGCAAACGATCCTCAACGGTCCGGCCGCCGGCCAATCCATCGACCGTGTCGGCCAACCCATCCTGATGCAACCCGCGCGTCAGCAGCACGAGAAGCACGATCAGCAACGCATTGCCGACCTCGGCTGCCACCCACGCACGCAAGCCAACGTCGGCCAATACAACCAGCCCGCCGATCAGGAGGCCGACGGTGGAATACCAAGCCATCGAGGCCGCCAACTCATGAGCGGTGGGCGCATGGTGACGTCGGCTGATCGGGATCGCGGTCAGGAAGTGCCAGGCAAACACAAACGGTCTGGTCATGGCGGCAACCTCAGTCACGTTCCGTCACACCGGCTTCATCGAAGGTCGCCATTTCAGTGAGAATCTTGATGGAGGCTTGCACGAGCCCCATCCCGAGACAGGCCCCCGTGCCTTCGCCCAGCCGGAGATCCAGATCGAGCAGCGGTTTCAGCGCCAACCATTCCAGGATCGCCTGATGACCCCGTTCAACCGACCGGTGCGACGCAATCAAGTAGTCGCGACACAACGGTTGCAATGCTACGGCAATCAATGCCGCGGCGCCGGCAATAAATCCATCCAACACCACCGGCACGCGTGCCGCTGCCGCGCCAAGCATAAGGCCGGCCAGCCCGGCGATTTCCAAGCCCCCCACCTTGGCCAGCACATCGAGCGCATCGGCAGGATCAGGGCGATGCCGCTCCAGCGCCTGCTGAATGACCGAGACCTTTCGGGCATGCCCGGCTTCGTCGATGCCGGTTCCACGACCGGTCACCTCCGCCACCGGCCGACCGGTCATGATGGCCGTAATCGCCGCGCTTGGAGTGGTGTTGCCGATGCCCATCTCGCCTGTGCCGATCAGACCGATGCCCTCACGCGCAGCATCCGTCGCCAGATCGATTCCCACCTGCAATGCGTGCGCGGCCTGCGCGCGGGTCATCGCCGGTTCGCGCAACAGATTGTTGGTCCCATGCATGATCTTCTTTTGAATGAGTCCCGACACTGATCCGAAGTCGTAGGCCACACCGATGTCCACCACCCGAACCTCGACTCCCGTATGGCGCGCCAGCACATTCACCCCGGCTCCGCCCCGGAGGAAATTCAAGACCATCTGCGGCGTGACTTCACTGGGGTAGGCGCTCACGCCTTCACTCGCCACGCCATGATCGGCCGCAAACGTGAACACGACCCCGCGCGGCACATTGGGCTTCACCTCGCCCGTGATCATGGCGTAGTGGACGGCCAGCCCCTCCAGCCGCCCGAGACTGTCCAGCGGCTTCGTGAGTCGATCGAGGCGCCCCTGAGCGTTCACCGCACTGTCACGATCCACGGGATGAATCCGGCCGACCACCTCATCGAGCGTCATCGTATCTCCCTCTCCTATTTGATCTTGAGCGACTGGCCGCTGATGACGAAATACACTTCGTCGGCCGCTGCGGCGATCTGCTGGTTGACCCGTCCGGCAACATCGCGGAAGGCGCGCGCGCTGCGACTGGTCGGCACCAGGCCGAATCCCAATTCGTTGCTCACCAGCACGACCCGCGCCGGAATGCGGCGAATGGCGTACACGAGCTCCTCGACCAGGGCACTCACGTCCGTGCCGGCAATACGGCGTCCACAGACATTGCTCAACCAGAGCGTCAGGCAATCGACGACGATGGTGCGATAGCCAGAGCCCTCCGATTGAAACCAGACTGCCAGAGCACGCGGCACCTCCGCCGTGACCCAATCGGCCGAACGCGTCGCACGGTGGCGCGCGATACGCGCCTGCATTTCCTTATCCAGCCCCTGCCCTGTCGCGACGAAGGCCTTCGGGGCCCGGCTGCCCGCCTGCTCCAATGCCGCCTGGCTTTTCCCTGAGGAGGCTCCTCCCAGTACCAGGATGAGACGGGACTGTGAACGGCGCGGCTGCCTTGTCGCTTTACTTGCCCGAGGCATCAGATTCACGCTGCCACAAAAACTCCGGCTCCCCCTGGGTCTTGGCCACCCAGCGCGCCATGACAAACAAGGCATCGCTCAGCCGATTGAGGTACTTGTTGAGCTCCGCCGACACCGGTTCTTCACGGCTCAGCCGGATGCAGTCGCGTTCGGCCCGCCGGCAGATCGTTCGCGCTTGATGCAGCGTCGCTGAAACCTTGCCCCCTCCCGGAAGAATAAATTCTTTCAACGGCGCCAGATCTTCCTGACAGCGATCGATCATCTGCTCGAGCCTGGTCACGTCATCCTCAGTTACTTTCGGCATGTTGGGAAAGCTCTGGCCCGGCGCGGTGGCAAGCAAACTCCCGACATCGAACAACTTGTTTTGAATCCAGCGCAGGTCGGCCTCGAGTTGTGTTGAGGCGGGAGACGTGTTTCCGCCCTCGGCATTCATCGCCCGCACTAATCCCACGGATGCATTCAGCTCATCGACGGTGCCGTAGGCTTCGACTCGCAGGCAGTCCTTCCACACCTGCTGTCCCCCCGCAAGCCTCGTTTGGCCCGCATCGCCGGTTCGTGTATACACCTTGGTGATTCGCATGCCCGGTTCCTTTCGTTGCCCTACAGCCTGTTCCCCCATGTCTCATAATGCACCAGTTCCTGCACCGGAAGCCTGGCCCGCCAGCCAGCTGTTTCAAGATCCGGCCGGACCGCAAACTCCGACACGTACCCGAGACAGAGATAGGCCAACACCTTGACCGGCTTCGGAATACCGAGTACCCGTTTCAACGCGGCGTGATTCAGGATACTCACCCATCCGACCCCGATCCCTTCGGCCCGTGCCGCCAACCAGAGGTTCTGAATGGCACAGCACGTACTGTACAAATCGGTATCACGAACCGTCGAGCGGCCGAGGACATGAGGCCCTCCTCGCTGCCTGGTGCAGGTCACACAGAGATTGATCGTCGATTCTTCGATGCCCTCAAGCTTGAGGCTGCGATAGAGTTCCGCGCGGGGCTTCTTGTACCGCCGGCTCGCCGCCTCGTTCGTGTGCTGAAAGAGCCGCTTGACGGCACGCTTCGTCTCAGCCCCACGAACAACGACGAAATCCCAGGGCTGCATGAATCCGACCGATCCGGCATGGTGGGCGGCATTCAACAACCGCGCGAGCACCTCGTCAGCAATCGGCATCTGCAGAAAATTACGACGCACATCCCGACGCTCGAAGATCGCACGATAGACCGCCTCGCGCTCGACGGAAGAAAATTGTGCTCGCCCCTCGAGGGCCAGCCGTTGCTCCCGCTCCTCATCCGTCATGATGGTCACCCCGTGATGCGTCCGGCCCCAACAGACCGTCCGCCACCTGTTGAAGGCAGGCGGGGCACAGACAATCCTGATACCGCGCCGCAATCCAGTCCATCTGGGCTTCGGTAATCCCGATCTTTCCGCACCAGCATTGATACCCGACGCACTCGAACGGCTGACGGCAATGCTCGCAGGTCTTGCTCACCGATCCTCTCAAAACTCCACCCCCGCTTGTGCTTTGATGCCTTTTCGAAAGGGATGTTTGACCTGCTTCATCTCGGTCACCAGATCGGCCGCGTCGATCAGTTCCTCCGGAGCCCCGCGACCGGTGATGACCACATGCTGCATCAACGGACGTGCCCGCAGGAGGGGCAACACCTCCGCCACCTCGACGTACTGGTGGTGCAGCGCAATATTGAATTCATCCAGGATCACCATCGCATAGGATGGATCGCGCATGAACTCGCAGGCCTTGGCCCAGGCCGCCTGCGCATGGCTCGTATCGCGCTCCCGATCCTGCGTCTCCCAGGTATACCCTTCACCCATACGGAGAAACGTCACGCGGTCGTCGAACGATTTCAGGATGCGCTCCTCTGCCGTGTCGATCGCCCCCTTGATGAATTGCACGATGGCCACCTTCATACCATGGCCGAGGCAACGAATCGCCATGCCGAGGGCCGCGGTCGTTTTTCCCTTACCCGCGCCGGTGTAGACGATCAGCAGGCCCTTCTCGTCCTGAGCCGCTTCGATCCGCCGATCCACGGAGGCCTTCACGCGTTGCATCTTCGCCGTATAGTCGTCCTGTTCCGCCATCTCATCCCTCTGTGACAGAGGCCTGCGCCCCCCGCTGTCGATAAGCAGTCCTCAATAGATCAGCCACGACAGCCGGATGACTGCCGAAGTGCAAATGGCTATACAACGCGAGGGTATTCCCCGTCGTCAACCCGTCCTGCCCGACGGGTTTCCCCGCTGCATCCGACAGGGTACAGGCATGACGGAGTTCGCCGGTTGGTTCGAGCATCGAATAGTGAAACTCATGCCCGCGCACCACTGTCCCGGCTCCGCCCAGCATGCAGGATTCAGCGATCTCCACGGTTCGATAACCTAACGTCATTCCGTTTTTCCGCATGACCGCATCCGCCGGAAACACCCCGACCATTTCATGTCGCCTGCCTTCCCCGTCGCGAATGGCGTCCGTCAAGTACATCAGCCCGCCACATTCGGCATACACCGCCCCACCACGACGGGCAAATGTCCGTACGGCCGAACGCATGGACATATTGGCTGCCAATGTCTCGCCGTACAGTTCGGGGTAACCTCCGCCGAAATACAGCAGGTCCACATCAGGCAACTTGTCATCGTGCAAGGGCGAAAACCTTACGATCTCCGCGCCCGCCGATTCAAGCAACTCCAGATTATCCTGATAGTAAAAACAAAAGGCCGCATCGTAGGCCACACCGACCCGGACCGGTGCTAGCCCTGCCGCCGCTCTCGTGATCGGCAGATCTTCCTCCGGAAATTCGCCGGCGGAACGAGCCAGAATCTCGACTCGATCCAAATCGATTGTTGAGGCCGCGGATCGCGCCAACCGGTCATACAGGTCACCGTGCCGCTGCTCGATGGCGGTCCTCAGCCCGAGATGGCGATCCTGGATCGTCACCGAAGCATCCGGCTGCAAATACCCCACAACCGTCAAGTCCGTTTCCGCCTCCACCGCCTCTCGCAATAACTGATAGTGGCCTTCACTCCGCACGCGATTAAACAGGACTCCGCGAACCTGAACGGCCGGGTCGAATGTCGCATACCCCGATGCCATGGCTGCGGCCGATCGCGCCATGGCGCTCCCGTCGATCACCAGCAGCACCGGCGCGTTGAGTTGCTTCGCCAGTTCCGCCGTACTCCCCTGCTCATGTACCGCTGAGCTGCCGTCAAATAACCCCATCATGCCTTCGATGATCGACAGGTCCGCATCGGCCGAGGCGCGCGCAAAGATGGCATGGTTGGCGGCCGCCCCTAATATCCACCCATCCAGGTTTCGCGAAGGCCGTCCGGTCACCGCCTGGTGATGGCCGGGATCGATGAAGTCCGGCCCGGCCTTGAACGGTTGCACCACCATCCCTTTGGCTTTCAATGCGGCCATGAGCGCCAGAGTGACTGTGGTTTTGCCGGCACCACTGTGGGTGCCGGCGATGACCAGACGCGGACGTGGCATCAGGCTCTGGCTCTCATCTCTTGCTCATGACTTCCCACCGAACGAGACCCGCACGCCACCAAAAATCGACCGAATTGGCGTGCCGGCGCTGGCAATTTCTTCATACTTCTCATTGAACAGATTCTCGGCCCTGAGATACGCCTGTAGCTGCTTCGTGACATCGTAGGTAACCGCCAACGACCACACATCGAAAGCCGGCAGAGGTTGCCGGTCCCCGGTCGTATTGAAGCGCGAACCGGCGTAGCGACCGATCAAGGTGATCCATAACGGGTCAATAGGCTGGTAACTGACGGAGGCACTCCACTGGTCGGTCGGCCATCGCGGGAGGCGGGTCTGGGTGACTAAATCGCGGGTGATGGTGTTCGTGTAGTTCGCCTGCACTACGACTCCCTTGAGGAATGGCCGGTCGCTGGAATAGGTATAGGTCAGCCCGGCTTCCCAGCCCTTGGTCGAGGCTTCACCGAGCTGCTGCGGGCAGAACCCGAACGTACTGAACGGCGCGCAAAAGACCGGATCGAACGTGGTCGTGATCAAATTCCGGTAGCGGTTCCAGAAAAACCCTCCCGTGAACTTCAGCTGCTTGGAGAAGAAATACTGGTCGATCCCCACGTCCATGCTTTGACTCTTTTCCGGTCCCAATTGGGAATTGCCGAAATTAGGGAAATACAGTTCGTTCATACTTGGCGCTCGAAAGCCGGTGGAATATCCGGCGCGGAGCTTGGTGTCGGTTTCTTTGTGGTAGTACCCGCCGGTGAGGCGATAGGTCGTGGCATCGCCGAAGACGTTGTAACGATCATGACGGACGCCAGCGGTCGCAAACACTCGATCCCACAAGTTGAATTGGGCCTGCGCAAAGCCGGCGTGGGAGCTGAGAATCCTATTGGTGAGCCCCGTATCATTCTCACCCTGTTGTTCGCGGAATTGATACCCGGCACTCAGCAGCAACAGCTTTGTGACTTGAAAATTGTTCTGCCACTCCAGCCGATTAGAGAGGACGCGAATTTCATTGGAAGAGTCGAACGGCGTGCTGAACGCCCCTGTGATCAGGCTGCGTTGCAAGGTCCCCGATAAAAACTGCGAGGCCTCCTGCGCCCGCGCGAGCGTCAACTTCTGGGACCACCAGTTCGTGATCGGCTGCTCATAGGTACCGCCAACCACATATTCCTGACTCCGATTTTTTGACCCATAGACATCGCTGGGAGAAGTCGCCGACACACTATCGAGTTGAACATCGGAATTCATCCAACGCATCGTCAAGTCGAGCCTACCGTCATGCGGAAGATCGACGCCGATCCGGCCCGAGCCCTGCCAATTCCGGTACGAATCCCGCTCCGTTGCGCCACGCCGGTAGTTAACGGCCGAAAAACTAGAGGTGTCCCAGCGGGACAGCGAGAGACTGTAATCCACCGCCCCTTGCTTTCCCGACACCGTGCCCCCTTCACGCAGGGAGGCGAAGGACCCGTATTCCATAAAGCCGGTGGCGGAGAGCGGTCCCTGCCCCTTCTTCGTCACGATGTTGATGACACCGCCCATGGCGTCGGATCCCCACAGCATGCTCTGCGAGCCGCGGAGAATCTCCACTCGCTCGATATTGTCGGTCGTCAGGTTGGCAAAGTTGTAACTGCCGACGGTGCCGCTGTTGACGATCGCGCCGTCGATCAGGACCAGGGTCTGATTCGCACTGCCTCCTCGAATCTTGGCCGTGACCTCTGTGCCGGGCCCGCCGTTTGAAAACACCGCCACACCCTGGGCTAACCGAAGCGCATCCACTACACTCCGGATATTTTGTCGCTTCATGTCCTGCGCCGTAATGACTTCGACCGCGCTGGTGACCTGGGTGACCGGCAACGGGGTTTTGGTTGCCGAGACCACCACTTCCTCGGCTTGCACGACAGCATCAGGCTCCGGAAGTTCTTCGGCAGTGGCCACTGCCGGACGGACAGGCAGGACACTTACGACACACAGCAACACGAAATAGACAGACCATTCCCTGACAATCGTCGACATACTGACACTCCCTTTCGCTCGAAGGGATCAGTCGTAACAGCCGTCAGTTGGGTCTCCTGACTTGCGGCTCATCGTTCCCCTGCGCCTTCCCGACCAAAGAAGTTCTCAGCACTCAGCTTTCAGCACACAGCTTCACGCTGATGGCTGACTGCTGATGGCTCACGGCTTCCTCGAACAGTGGCTTCCTGCAGGGTCACTCCCCGCTTACAGTGGCGGCACCGTGATGGTTTTGCACCATCTTCCCCGACGCTGACGGCGTCTTCCTGACACTCCGTTCTCCAATGATGACATGCCCCTTCTCGTCACACGGGTGGGCCGGGCAGGAACCCCTCCCGCAACATTCGCATCCTCACTCATGAAACGGCACAACCTGGCGCGGCAAGGTGATGCGCGGCAGCCCGGACTCGGGATGCGCGTCGATCAAAACCTCGCACCCATACACCTCGCGCAGCACTTCAACCGACATCACGCTCGACGGCGTGCCGAGCGCACACACCCGGCCTTCCCTTACCATCGCAACTCGGTCACAATATTGGCTGGCCAGGTTCAAATCGTGCGAGACGATCACCACCGTCAAGCCCCGTTCCTCCCGCAGCCGGCGCAGCACCGAACAAATCCCGAGTTGGTGTTGAAGATCGAGAAAGGCCGTCGGCTCATCCAGCAGCAACACGCGGGGCGTTTGAGCCAGGGCACGCGCAATCATGGTTCGTTGACGCTCACCGCCGGAGAGGTCGGTCACCGCGCGTGATGCAAGGTGCGCGATGTCCATCGTGGCCATCGCGTGAGCCGCCGCCAGACAATCGTCTCGATCTTCCCACCCGAATCCGAGGGTCCAGCGGGACCGGTGCCGGTGGGGAAATCGTCCCATCAACACGGTCTCCGCCACCGTGAAGGGAAACATCTGCGCACTTTCCTGCGGCACGAAGGCGACCGTTTGAGCCGTTTCTTCCTGGGACAGGCCGGTCAGACTCCGACCGAACAATGTGATGTCCCCTGTTTGAGGGACGGCGAGCTTCGCCAACAATTTCACCAGCGAGGTTTTGCCTGACCCGTTGGGACCGACGATGCCGAGGATTTCACCCGGCTCGACCTGCAGCGTCACATCCCGGAGCACCCACCGAACATCCTGAACACCCGGCCGGCCATAACAAAAATGCAGTCCCCGCACATCGTAGGCAGGAACCGCGTTCGTACCTCTACTCGCTGCGTCATCGACGACGGCACCCTGCGCGCTGACCCTGCTCATGCCAGCCGATCCTTCCGCCAGACCAGGAGATAGACAAAGAAGGGCCCCCCGGCTAACGCCGTAATGACGCCGACCGGGACTTCCGATGGCACAAAGGCCGTGCGGGCTATAGTATCCGCCACCATCAAGAACATTCCGCCGACCAGTGCTGAAGCCGGTAGCAGCAATCGATGGTCGGCCCCCGCCACCAGACGCACCGCATGCGGAATGATCATGCCGATGAAGCCGATCATGCCGCTGAAGGACACAACGGCGCCGGTCATCAACGCCGACAAGAGAAAGATGAAGCGTTTCGCCCGTTCCGTATCGATCCCCAATGACCGGGCCGGCTCTTCACCCAAGGCGAGAATGTTGAGCACCCGAACCTGTTTAAAAAGCAGCACGAGGCCGATCATCAGATAGGCAGACAACGCGCTCAACACCGTATAGGCCGGCGCCGTGAGGGACCCCATGAGCCAAGCCATCATGCCGAACGACCGGTTCGGTTCCATGATGGAGGTGATGAACATAATCAAGGCGGAGAAAATGGCATTCAAAATGACGCCCGCCAACAGCACCGAATGGACCGGGAGGCGATCATAGGTGGCCGCCATGCGATAGATCACCAACAGCGCAACCAGGCCGCCCACAAACCCGCAGACAGGCAACAGCGACAGGGCAAGGACTGTGGTCCCGATGCCGAACAGCACGGCAATGGCCACGCCCAGCGCCGCCCCGCTCGACACTCCCAGCACATAGGGGTCGGCCAGCGGATTTCTCAGCAGCGCCTGCAGCGCGACACCGACGGATGCAAGGCAACTTCCCACCAGAAATCCCAGAAACACCCGCGGCAACCGCACCTGGAGCAGAATGACGCCGGTCGTTCGGAACGCCTCGTTGTCGCTCACCGGCTCGAACAGGGCCGACGACAACAGCCTGAAAATATCTCCCAGGCCGATATACTGCGTCCCAAGCTGCAAACACAGCGTGGCCAGGACAAGCGCGAGGGTCGACAGCACACCCATCACGGCGCACCAGCGCGAGGGGGTCAGGATCGCGCCCTGAAACGGCCGGTCATATCCGGTCGCCCTATCGCCGGTTTGCACCATGCCCGGCGAGGTCGACGTCAGTGCAGGGGGAGATGACGTGGGGTGGCCGGCTGAAGGCATCATGGCTGTACCGGCGCCGACTCGGACGGAAATGCTTCAGGGTGGATCACCCTGGCGAGCGATTCCAATCCCTCCATGACCCGTGGGCCGGGGCGATTGAGCGCATTAGCCGAGACTTCGCGGAGGCGGTTCTGCTGCACGGCGGTCAATGTCGTCCAGCGCCGCCAGGATTCCTGTTCGCTTCGCGGCACCGTCTCCACCGAGCCCCGCGGAAAGATCAGAATCTCGGGATCTGCTTTCAAGACGGTTTCCATCGTCAGGCGCGGATAGGGCGAATTGGCTTCCGAGGCGATATTGCTTCCCCCGGCCAGGCCGATCATCTGATGGATGTAACTGCCGGGCCCCACCGTGATCAGCGGCTGGCTATTGATCACGTACAGCACCCGGGTGCGCGACAGGTGCTCCGTTCGACGACTGATCTCGGCCATCCGGGTTCGCATGTCCGCCGTCATGGCGTGGGCGACCGTCGAGCGATCAAAAATGCGGCCCAGCGTATGGATGTGCGAAAAAATCTGTTCTACCGATGCGGCTTCAAGCAGCAGGACCGGAATCTTCAATTCCTCCAGCTTGGCCAACACATTGGCGCGATGAAACTCGAGCGGCGCCACGATCAACTCGGGACGGAGGGCAATGAGCGATTCGAGATTGGGATTGCTATAGCCGACTTTCGGTTTGGGTGCCGCAGCCGGTGGAAAGTCGCAAAACTCCGTCACCCCGACGATCTGTTCATCCAGTCCCAGCGCAAACAGCATTTCCGTGATACTCGGCGCCAATGACACGACCCGCGTGGGAGCCTTGGCGACATAGAGTTTCCTCCCCGCATCGTCGATGAACGTACGCGGGGTGATATTGGCCATAAACGGCATGCCGGTGAGGATGCCTTGTTGACGGCGTTTCATCACCGTGTCGTCTCCTGGAGATTCTCCAAACGCAAACAGGAGGCAGGGCAGTAGGACATACCAGAGGACTCCAATAAATCCGACTGCGAACCGACGAAGGGAAAGGATTCGAACAGCGCGCAAATAAAAAATCCCCAGGGCCAACGTGGAACCCTGAGGATTGCACCCGCAAGATCATCCTCGCCTATTCCCCAGCCCACGAGGGAATAAAGGGTCTCTCCCTGGGCAGGTCTTCTGGCTCATGGTTCGTCCTACTCCCCGCGCCTTCCCGTTCACCGAAGTGGACAGTGGCGCCTGCGGGTTTCGTCCCCATTTACAGCGGCGGGACCGCGAGGGTTTTGCACCCTCTTCCCTTCACCCAAGGTGTCTGAAAACGAAGCAAACTCTAGGAGAGGAGGGTTAATCTTGTCAAGGTGAAATTTGAGCGACCGGACTCCGCGGAGCGACTCCCCGTCACCAGAGCCATTCACCGACCCATCCGGAGAGGAGCCTAAGAGCGATACCGCAGTTTAAGAATAAGAATGGCCAGCGTCAGGACCAAGGTGACGAGATTCGCCAGAATGATCGGGAAGGCGCCGAGCAGCAGACCGTAGATCAACCAGAGAAACACCCCGGTCGTGAAGGTCAGCAACATCCCCAGCGACACATCTTGCGCGGAGCGACTGCGCCAGGTCTGCTGGAGTTGGGGGATGAAGGCAATGGTCGTGAGGGTACCCGCGAGCAATCCGATGAGCGTGACCTGATCCATAGCGATGACCTCAAATGGAATGAAGGGCGACGCGAACGAGAGCGGGTATCCTGAAAGGAGAATTCACCCCGGCAGCTTGTCTTGGCCCGTAGCGCTATGGTAGCATCCCTTCCCATCCAAGGACTAGTCGTTGAAAGACGCCGCAACAAAGGAGTAGGGCCGTGGCATTTGCCTGTGATCTCTGTGGAAAAAAACATCAGACCGGTAACAACGTCAGCCACGCAAACAACAAGACGAAGCGCGTCTTCAATCCCAACCTGCAACGCGTGAAAGCACTCGTGAACGGGTCGGCTCTGCGCATCCGCGTGTGCACCCGCTGCCTGCGGTCGGGTCTGGTTAAAAAAGCGGTCTGATCTCCCCGCTCTTTCCTTCCATTTTTTCAGTCCTTGATCTGATTTCACATTCGAGGTGCGCCCGCTCGCGCCGTTCCCCACCGCTACACCGTCACAGTTTGCAAGCCGGCAACCGATTCCAGCGCCGTTCTCCCTGATTCGCGTCCTACGCCAGGTACAACGCTCCAGCAGGCACAGCACCAGCGCATGATACGTCTCTACCGTGGAGGAGACGGATCCGTTCTATCGGTGTACAATCCCGCATGGTACCGTAGACCGCGCAGACCGGATCACCGTCGAATCGGGAGGCAACATGATAAAACTCACCTGGACCTTCGGCCTGATCGCCATCGCGATCACCGCATGCAGTCATTTTCAAAATAAAGAAGCGGCGTATCTGAATTCAGTCAAAGGGCGGGCGACACAAACTGAGGTGAGGCAGGAACTGGGCGATCCCAAAGCAGTTCGGAAGAGCGAAGAGGGCGAGACAGTGTGGGTCTATGAAATTCGCGAACAGCAGGCCGGCAACCGGTATACCGCCCCCGGCATCTGGTGTGAGGAATATTTGCTGACGTTCGACGGGTCAGCCGTGCTGCAGAAATGGAAACAGCTCTCCCATTTCCACGGCGGCGAACTCATGCCGACGGAATGTATTCCGGGGATGGAGCCTTAGAAGCCGTGATTGAACTCTCCTGTAGCGTCTGCAGAAAAATCCAACAATCTTGGTCTGATTGAATGGTCCCGCCCGCATTTTGTACAAGAATGTGCCCGCCTAGAGAACACGTACTCCGATAAAAGCGACGTGTAAGGCGATTTTCTAGCCTGCTCACTCCGCCACGCATGGTATGACCCTTGCTGGGTATCGAGACAGATACTCGGAGGGCTTACCGTGAAAACACACATCGCCACCATCCTCGCATTCAGTTTTATCTCGGGCCTCTGGCTCTCCTTTGATTCCGTCACACCGGCGGAGGCCCAATCCTGGTTATTCCGCAAGAAACGTCAGGTGCAAACGCAAACGGTTACCCCTCCGTCAAGCCAGACCACGGCCGCTCGTGACTATTCGATCCTCAAGATCGCGCCTCCTCCCGCAACTGGCCTATACATCGGGCAATACGAATGGACTCAGAATGATATTGCATCATTTGAATCGGCGAGCGGACGGAAAACTGCGCTCTGGTCGAAGTATCGAGGCACCTGGGCCAATGGATATGATGCGGCAGGCCAGCCCCATTTCGACGTGCAAGCCGCCAACTTGGCCTGGCAGGAGGGAAAGGTGATCGTCGTTCAAGCCTACAACACGCACCCGGCGCCGGGCGAATCGGAGGCACCGGAGGGATTCACCGTGGACAAATTGCTCAACGGGGTCTATGACGCTGAATTGCGACGGTTCGCCGGCGAACTCCGCCAGTACGGGAAACCGACATTTTTCATCTCGGGCCGCGAACCCAACGGCATCGGGGCCGATTATTTCGGCGGCTTCGGCCCGGCCGGTGACAAATCGTTGCAGTGGGCCATTGAAAACAAGCGTGGCTTTGCGGAATTTAATCCATCTTCCTTTCCTTACAGTTCGCTTTACAGCGACACCGGTACGCCTCAAGTCTGTGATGGGGTAGAACGCCTCAAAGCGGCGCAACGTTACTACTATGATTTTTTTGTTCGCCGAGAAGGGCTCAAGTTTCTTACGTTTGATTCAATGGGATGGTCCGTGAACCAACTGAATCAGATTGAGTACGACGTGACCGATCTGCCGGCCTCGGTGGACAAGACTTACGCGAAGCAACTTCTGCAAAGCTGCCACTCCTTCGAAAATTTTTATCCGGGAGACCAATACGTCGACTGGGTCAGTCTCGATTTTTATATGATCGATTATTATGCGAAGGACTGGCCGGGGCTCACCCAAGACTACGTGATCCCCGTTGAGAATCACTTCACGGCGCTGGATGCGGTCCTGCAAGAAGTGAAAACGGTGGCGCCCACCAAGCCCGTGTTCTTCATGGAATTGGGATTCCCCGACGGCACTCAGCAGAATTCGAGCTGGGCGGCACAAAAAATCGCCGCAGCGCTTCCGCGGATCATCTCAGGCTATCCTCAAATCCATGGCTTTGCGATGTGGTCGGCCCATCCCTCATGGATGATTCCAGGGGTGTTCCCCTATGACTGCTTGATTCGTCCCGGAACTCAGCAGGCAACGGCTCTGAAAAATGCCGTCACGACGAATGCCTCGGCGTTTCTTTCCTGCGTGTACCTCTCCGATGGAAAACTACACCCGAACTGCGCGAACTAAGAGAGCACCGAGGGCATTGGGGAACTGGGAATCGAGGTCGCAGCATTGCTCAGAAGACCACTTCCCGAATGGTTTCACGATTGGCTTGGAACCAGGAGACGGTGTGTCGAATCCCGTCGGTAAAAGCCATCGTCGCGTCGAAGTCAAAGAGCTGTCTGGCTCGACTGATTTCCAGACAGCGTCGAGGCTGCCCGTTAGGTTTTGACGTATCCCATACGATCTCACCGGTAAACCCCACCGCCTCAGCGACTAGCCGGGCCAGTGCTTGGATCGTGATCTCCAGCCCGGTGCCCAAATTGACCGGCTCGGCCCCATTATAGTGCTCCGCGGCGAGTACAATAGCGCGTGCCGCGTCATCTACGTACAGAAACTCGCGGGACGGTGAACCGTCGCCCCACAACACCACCCGGCCATCACCTCGCTCCTTCGCCTCCACGCATTTCCTGATCAACGCGGGAATGACGTGTGAGGTTTGGATGTCGAAATTGTCCCCGGGACCATACAGATTCACCGGAAACAAGACGACGGCATTGAAGCCATATTGCTGCCGATACGCCTGTGCCTGGACCAGCATCATCTTCTTCGCCAAGCCGTAAGGCGCGTTGGTCTCTTCCGGATACCCGGCCCAGAGATCCTCTTCGCGAAACGGCACCGGTGTGTACTTCGGATAGGAACAGATGGTGCCTACTGCCACGAACTTTTCCAACCCTTGCCTGCGGCCCACTTCCATCAGCTGAGTTCCCATCATCAGGTTGTCGTAAAAAAACTGACCGGCATGGGTTTGATTCGCCCCGATCCCACCCACACGAGCCGCGAGGTGCAACACCACATCGGGGGCTGTATCCGCATACAACCGCTTGACGGCGTCCATGTCTACAAGGTCATAGTCACGGCTCCGCGGGATGACGATGTTCCGGCAGCCGAGCTGATGAAGCTGGGCGACCACCACTGCCCCTAAAAACCCGGCTCCACCGGTTACGACAACCCGCTTGTTCGTCCAAAACGACATGATCAGCGTGCTCCCCTCGTGCCGTCGAGGATGCCCCGTTCGGTACGAAGATCGCCCTCGATCATCATCACGATAAGGTCCTCGAAAGACACTTTCGGCTCCCATCCCAGAACTCGTTTTGCCTTCGTGGCATCACCGATCAACAGATCCACTTCGGTAGGCCTGTAATAGCGCGGATCGATCTTCACGTACTGTTTCCAATCCAGATCTAAATAACCGAAGGCGCGGTCAAGGAATTCGCGCACCGTATGCGTTTCACCGGTGGCAATGACGTAGTCATCCGGCTGTTCCGCTTGCAGCATCATCCACATCGCTTGCACATAGTCACCGGCAAACCCCCAGTCGCGCTTGGCGTCGAGATTTCCGAGATACAACTCCTGCTGCACCCCTAGCTTGATTCGAACCGCGGCGCGCGTGATTTTTCGGGTGACAAACGTTTCACCTCTTCGAGGCGACTCATGGTTAAATAGGATGCCGCTACAGGCGAACAGGTTGTAGGCTTCGCGATAGTTCACTGTAATCCAGTGCGCGTAGACCTTGGCTGCCCCATAGGGACTGCGTGGATAAAAGGGTGTACTTTCACGTTGTGGAATTTCCTGCACTTTGCCGAACATCTCGCTGGATGATGCCTGATAAAACTTGGGCTGGATGCCGGACTCACGGATGGCTTCCAAGAGACGGACGGTTCCCAGCGCCGTCACCTCGGCCGTGTATTCCGGCACATCGAAACTCACACGTACATGACTCTGCGCGCCCAGGTTGTAGATCTCATCCGGCTGGATAGTCCGCAGAATCTTATTCAGCGAGCTGGCGTCGTTGAGATCTCCATAGACCAGCCGCAGTCTCGGTTCCGCAACGTGCGGGTCTTGATAGATGGCATCGATCCGGGCGGTATTAAATGAACTGGAGCGCCGGATAATGCCATGCACCTCGTAGCCTTTCGCCAACAATAACTCTGCGAGATACGACCCATCTTGTCCGCTGATGCCGGTGATTAACGCCTTTTTCACGATCTTGCCTCACTTCTTTTGTTACAACCTGGAACGTCCAATCCATTCGGTCCGGATCGTCACACACCCATCTGCGCCGGACTGGCGGGAAGATGTCTCACGACCTCACACCCGCCCGATGCCTTGCAAGACCTGCCGTTCGCACCACGCATACGTGCGTTCGAGCCCCTCTTGAATGTTGGTCTTGGGTGACCAACCGAGAATGTCGTGCGCTTTACTCCAATCCGCCGCGCGATCAACATCGCCTTCCGGCTTGCTGATATCGAAGCGGATGGTGATCTGCTTCCCGGAAATTCCGCAGACCAGCTCGGCAATTTCCTTGATCGAAGTACTATAGTCGGGGCCGATCTGAATGACCCCCTGGTTCATGCCCTGTGTGGCCACAGAGACGAGCGCATCGACGATATCCTCCACGAACACAAACGCTCGGCGCTGCTTTCCTGATCCCCACACCACAAATTCCTCGTCGGGATGGCGAATCGCCTTGCGGATCAGCGAGGGAATGACTTGTGATTTCTCAGGAGACATTTCACAATGAGGCCCATACACGTTGTGGAAGCGAAGGATGCCGATATCCAGCAGTTTCTCTTTGCGGGCCAGGTCACACCCCATCTCCCCCATCAGCTTACTCCACCCGTAGGAGGACTCCGGAGAGGCCGGATACACGTCGTCTTCTTTGAAGGGCGGCGGATTCAATTTGCTTTGACGCTCCGCGGGGTAGCTGCACGCAGTCCCCACGTACACATACGAAGACACCTTGTTAGCAATGGCCGCCCGCAGCATGTTGGAGTCGATGATGAGATTTGTGTTGAAGAGCGAGAACTGGTTACCAAACACGTAGTTAATCCCGGCGACCACATCGGCAAGGTGGTACACAATATCCTGGCCTTCCGTCGCCCGCTCACAGTTACCATAGTCGCACAGGTCGAGTTCCAGGAATTGACCTTCCAGGTCGATGACCGGCACTCCGTTCTCGCCGAGCAAGTTCGATTTCTTCCCTCGCCACAGATTGTCCGCCACAGTCACCTGTGCGCCTGCGGCAACAAGGCGTGCCACAAGATGAGAACCGATTTGACCGGCGCCCCCGGTCACAAGTACGCGCTTATTCTTCCAATACATGGTGCTCCCCTTTCACGCAAAAATAATGGCTCAGACTCTTGTGACGACGGCTTGTGTCGACTTCAGATGATCCGCCAGGCGTAAAGCCATGGCGACGATCGTCAACGTCGGGTTGGCATGACTTGAGGTTGGAAACACTGAACTGCTGGCAATAAATAAATTGGCGATGCCATGCACACGACACTGGCTGTCCACCACTCCCTCCGAGGGATCTGCGGACATACGCGTGGTGCCGACGTGGTGGCCGAGCACCGCCTTCACGTCTCGCATCAACTGCGGCACATCTTTCCCCAAATAGGTCAGGTAACCACAATTCTGTCGGCGCAATTCCTGATCAAGCAGCTCATGGGCTCGTTGCACACTCTCTCGATCCTGCTCGGTAACTCCAAAATGCAGGCGCAAGCGCGGCGTGCCGAATTCGTCCCGTGAGTCACCCAACGTCACACGGTTGTCTCGATGTGGTATCTGTTCGCTCTGAAAATACAGATAATACGCATTCGACCGGGATCGCATCAGCAAGGAAGGAATGCGTCGCCGCTGAAGCAGGCGCTTTCGTCCGAACTTTGGCAGCACCGACAAGGCCTGGGGTGATCCTGCCAGGATATTCTTGATATGCCTCCAATAGAGGGCGTACTTGCCCTTCCCCAATTGCTCCTGCTGTCTCCCCCCCAAAAGACGTTTGAGCAGGAACGCCGCGGAAAGCACCGCGTTACCATGGTCCGGATCCCCCACCAAGGGCCGATCCAGCAACATGTACAGGTTCAAGAGGCGATGACGACGCTGGGCCTCCTCGGAGAAGCCAATGCGTCGCCGACAGAATACGCCCTGCGGATCGGCTTCATACCCGAACATCACTTCCTGACCCGCGGTGAGCGTGGCACTCGCAATCACGCCATGAATGTGCGACATGTAGCCGCGCCCCAACCAGTCCGAATGGTTGCCGATTCCCTCTCGATGTATGCGCCGCGAAGCCAGCAGCAACCGTGTGGTTTCCAAGCCGCCACCCGCAAGCACAGTAGTGCGTGCGCGTACGTTGAAGCGACGGCCGCTGAAAGTCGCCACGTCGACCGAGTCAATCCGCTTGCCGTCCGGTGAGGCCTGCAACTCAACCGCAGGAGCATGCAGCAGCACACGTACGTTCTCTGCACGCGCGAGAATCGGACGGTAGACCTTCCCGAACTGTGTCGGGGGACTCCACCGTTCGATGCCCGACGTACTCACATCTCCATCCTCGAAACCGGGCAGCATAGAAGGTGGCGCACCAGGAAGCGCCGAGGATACTCGGTAGTCGTAACCGCCGCACTCACAGTAGGTGTGGGCACGCCGGTAAAAGTCTTCCATGACCTTTTGCGGGAACGGCCAGCCGCTGTGGGCAACCCACTCCCGCTGATCGAAGTCGAGAGAATCGAACGGAATGCAGCGGCCTCCCCACAGCGATGTCGTACCTCCCAATTGGCGATAACGAGCCTGATCCAGGGGCAGATGACGGACCGGATCGTTGAGAGCGCCCTGATAGAGAGCCTGGCTGTCTCCTGCTCGCGTCTTCCCGCCCGCTTCCAGTAAAATAATGTTCAGACCGGTCGTCAGCAACTCCATTGCCAACGTGATACCGGCGGCTCCCGCACCTATAATACACAGGTCAGCTGTGAGGGTCTGTCCGTCCGGGATCGATCGTGCATCAAGCAACATGACCACACCTCATCGCGACGTCGAGCGCGCGTATATTCTCCTGCACATGCCGCCGGCAACTCATTCCTGCGAGCACGACGCCGATTTCGGGATGTTGTACGAGCGGCCGCAAGGCCTCGGATACGGAACCCCTGGCCAAAGCCTCGTGTGCAAACACCTCCCGCGCAATGACGCCCACTTGCTGGGCTCGCGCGCGTTCCAATAGTGGACGGGCTGAGTCAATGCAGGTGCCATCAAGGGGAATCTGCACACAGGCGACCTCCGGCTGTCCGAGCCATCCATAGGCATCGTCCAACGTCCGACAGGATACGCCGATCTGCCGCAGCTTGCCCTGGGCCTTACAGCGGGTGAGCAGTTCGAACACCGCATCTCGCAGTGGCATATCAACCGGAGGGTTGTGCAGCAAAAAGAGATCGATCCGATCCACAGTGAGGCGACGCAGACTGCCTTCGATTCGACGGCGAAGATGGTCCGGATCGAAACACTGTCGCTCCTGATGACGGCGCGCCTGCGTGGTCGCCACTTGCGCGGTTCGCCAGCGCCGCATGATCGGATTGAGGATCGGTTTTGCGAGTCGAATCAGGTTTTCCAGAGGACCGACCGTTAATCCTGCCTTAGTACAGAGAATCATCCCTTCGCCCTGACTCCGAAACAGTTTCCCGAGCAGACGTTCGCTGTCCCCTTGCCCATAGACATCGGCCGTATCGAAAAACGTCACGCCGGCCTCTCTGGCTTCACAAAGCGTCGCCTCCACTTCGGCGCGCGGATAACGTGTCGCGAGCGATGCGATCATCGAACACCCGAACCCCAGCACCGACGGCGTGAGATCAGTCTTACCGAGCTTGCGATACTGCACAACCGGCTCCAATCCCTAACACATCCACATAGCGCCCCTCGGTGATCCGTGCGATTGCCTCCCAGGAGATATCTCCTGCCGCGGTCTGCACATTCGCGACCATCCGGGTGTACAGCGCCTCATCACGCAATACGCGCACAATCGCCTGTGCGAGCACGGCGGGGTCCTTGGGAGGCACGAGCAATCCCGTCGACTCGTCGGTCACAACCTCGTCGAATCCGCCGACACGCGTCGCAACCACCGGCTTTCCAAACCCGAAGGCCGAGGCGAGAACACCGCTGTTCCACCCATTTTCGTACGGCAGAACCAGCAATCGCGCGGACGTAAAATACCCGGCCATTTGCGCAAAACTCACATACTGCGGCACCAGCCGCACACGCGCTTGCAGACCCAACTCCGTCAGCTGCTGCTGCAACGGAGCGATGTCCATCAGCGGCTTTCCGACAATCACCAGCAAGGCTTCCGGAACCTGCCGTAGAAACTCCGGCGCGGCAGAAAGCAGTGTATGAATCCCTTTCCGCGGCTCAATCAAGCCAAAGCACAACACCACGCGTGAACCGACAGGAATGTCCGGACGCTCTGCGGTCACATGCTCTCGCACGAAGGCCGTCAGATCGGCGATGGGCAACACCGTGATACGTTCCCGGGGAACCGCAAAATTTTCAACGACCAGAGGCTCATTCTGTTTGGCATTGAGAAATACGTGCCGCATACGGGCATACAGAAAGCGGAACGCGCGGATGTGATACGGCCGTAACGAATTGGGCAAAACATCCTGCGGAGTGTAGACAAATGAGGCACTCCCAATGAGTCGCAACATTGCCCACAAAAGGATATACAGCGCCGGATGTTGCGCACCTTGTAAATGGATGATCTGTGGCCGAAAGGTCACGCAATGCCAGAGGAAGCGGCAGAGCCGAAGCGGCCTGGGCCGATAACGATCAAACACTTCCATCGCCGTATACTTTCGAGGATAGTCAGCCAGTTCGAACCCCAAGCCCGTGACCAACGTGACGCGATGGCCTCGGTCCACCAATGCATTGGCCAAGTTGTGGGTATACTGCACGGTTCCGGCACGTGGCGCCGGGGCAATAAATACAATGCGCAATCTCTCGGTTAAAATGCTCATCTGTACTGCTTTGGCATCACGCCCACTATGCGTTTGAAACATGACACCTAATGTGGCTTATTCCTTTGTGGTGTGCGCTCCGATCCGCTCTCCACGGATAAATTGGGAGATACACCTTCAGGCATTTTCTCCAGAACGACCAGGAAATCCCTTCTTAAGTAATAGTTCGTCTCGCTGCTATCCGATACGGGAGGTGATGCCTTGATAATTCGCAACCCGCTATGAAAAGCCAAAACTTCAACGATTTCCGGCGAAATAAAGTAATGGCCCAAAATGGAATATTCATTCTGACTTACAAAACGCTTCCAACCGTCAGGGGCTCGGAGATTCGTGGTATGGATGAATGCCCGCCCCCCGCTCTTGAGCACTCCTGCAATCTCCTGAAAGTATTTCCACAAGGTATGGAGGTCTAAGTGCACAAACACGTCGAAGGCATAGATAAAATCTAACTGGCCTTTCAGATTTGATGGAAGAACCGTTTCCTTCAAGAGAACGTAGGTCGCATTTGCACTTCCTCCCAAGGCGGCCTTTGCCTTCTTCAGCATTTCCGATGAAATATCGAAGCAATAAAACTGTCCCACTTTCGGAGCTACCCGCAATGCGATCCGTCCCCCTCCCGACCCAATCTCTCCAACAACGCTTTCAGGAGTCACGAAGGGATAAATGTACTGCGCAACAATCTGTTCAATGTCAGTGAGCCGGCCCCATTCGTCCCCAAGGTTCTTGAGATAGGATGCTCGTTCGGATACGGCAACTTCACAATTCTCAACAGGTATCACTCTCTTCATATAATTCCAGGACCGTGCATAGCGATTCCAAAGCACTTTGTTGTATGCCACATTTGCAGAAGTTGCTGGCATACTCGCCTCGAGTATACGCCCCAGAATCTTTACAATTTTTCGTTTTATTTTGTGCATCACCATCTACCTCTTGTCTTCAGCAAGCGCACCGGTTACATCATTTCCTCAAAATGAGGCAGTCAGTCTCAAACTGATCTTGTTTGCTGCACGACTCGTGGACGTACCAAAAAGATCCTCCCGTTGATCAAACATGTCATATCCCACTCGAGCCACGAGCCACGATGTGGGGGCATAGGAAATCCCCGCGTTCCATTTCAATGTGTTCACCTTCAAATCGTCCGAGCTGGTACTGGTCAAGACCCATACCAGTCCCGCATCCAAGAGAAACCCGTTTGCGATCCTGATTTTGGCTGATGCCCGAACAAAATCTCCAACGAGCGGCTGGCTGATGCCTCCTGAAGGAGGAAATACGTCCCGCATATAGCTCAACTCGTACAGCGCCTCTCCGATGGATTTTTTGATGGAGGCCTGAGCCATTAAGTTGAGTGTCGAGGGGGTCGGGGCGACACGAACCGCTCCGAGCGTTCCACTCACGGCCAGCGTCTCAGAGAGATCCATCTCGTGTCCCACCATCGCCGAATGGGATTGGAGATCACGGCCTTGTTGAAAATTGAAAAAGCGAAACCGATATTTGACAGTCGTCCGTCCCCAATGTGACTCGCGTACTCTGACACCAAGTTCGCCCTCGTGAGTCATGCTATTGATCGCCCCCGGCGCATCGACCGACCAGAGAAAGTTCCCATAGTTGACAAGGAGGTCAACAGCCGGTGTCAGCCTATGTTTAATCATCAGGGCGCCCATATTGATTGATGTGCGGCCGAATGTTCCCAGAATACCGGGCACCTGTTGTTCGGTGGGATCTTGAAAAGATTCAAAGCGCTCAAAAAGCGTCAACGTCGTTCGGCTCGTCAGATCAAGCAAAGCAAGCAATTCTCCGTTTTGCCTGGAGACGGCCCGATTTTGATTAGTATTGTTGACGTACATTCTGGACTCCATGGCGTAATCCGCAGTAAGTTGCCCATGACGTCCTGACGTCATATAGCTGAAGCCCGGCGCAATCTTCGTGATATAGTCGGTCCCCCGGTTCTGAGCAGTGAAGAACACGTTGTCCGTATACTGCTCGGTGACGGTCAGGCGCGGAGTAAACCCCTCCCGGCGAGTCGGGATTCCCAGCAGCAATTTTTCAGACACCGGCATTCGCTCATATCCCATCTGGTTCTGCCATGACGGCAACTCACCGAACTCACGTTGAGGACGAATGAATTCCGCATGTTCAGATTCCTCCGCGCACAACATCGACGGCACGAACAGCCCGGCAGCAGAGAGCACAATGCCGCACAGGACACGGCGGCCCCACAGAGGACTCACACTGGAGAGCCGCTCGGTCACTCTGCCCGCAGTGGCAGGCTGGTCTGGCGTACTGTGCAGCACGTGCGATTACTTTCCTCCGAAATAGTTGGTTGCCCGCCATTACGGCACGATGACCGTGTCCCCGGGCCGAAGCATCACATTCTGATTCGTGTCTTCCCCTTGTACGAACTTGCTATAACTGAATGGAATGCGCTGCTCGTTGCCGCGCGCGGGATTGACGATGAAAATTTTGTTCCG
The DNA here is from genome assembly GCA_020853775.1 of Nitrospira sp. GTDB lineage: Bacteria > Nitrospirota > Nitrospiria > Nitrospirales > Nitrospiraceae > Nitrospira_A. The sequence goes on along the minus strand of JADYYH010000093.1, from coordinate 14,361 downwards.
GGACGCAAACGTGGTGAGCCCGCGAGCCATGGCCAAGGCCTGAATGACGGTCACCGGTCCCTTGAGATCGAAGACGCCCGGCTGCATCACTTCACCCAGGACGAAGATACGGAAACTGTGGGTCGCCTCCAAGATCACCGTGACCTGCGGATCCTGGATATGCTGCTTGAGTTGCTTGTTAATGCGGTCTTCGATTTCCCCCAGGGTCAGACCTTTCGCCTCAATCTCGCCGATCAACGGATAGTTGATCTTCCCGTCAGGACGGACGGTCACAATCGTTGAGAGTTCTTTATGCTTCCAAATGAACACATTGAGCACGTCTCCCGCGCCCAACCGGAACGGGCCACTCCAGCCGGCTTCAACGGCCGGCACCAGAGGCAACTCATTTTCAGAGGCCTGCGCGCCCCCCAGCAGGCACAGCACCATGGAACAAACAGCCCAGCTTGTGTGAAGAATACGTCGCATGACTCGCCTCCCTCTCCGTAACATCAATCGTTAGTTCGTTTTCCTCATGAGCAGCGGCACAGTTCGCATCAAACCTGACGCCATCACGGCCGCCCGACACACCAACAGGAATGGCGCGGCCACTCGCAATCCCGGATCCTCGCGGGGCAGCTGCCACAGAAACGGCAAGGCGGTGGCGGTAAACAGTCCGCCTGCAAGCGCTGCGACATAGCCAGCAATCGGCACAAGCGGCATCGACGCCAGCGCACCTGCGCCCAGGACGACCGCGCCGATCTGAATCTTGAGCGTTTGCGGGGTATAGGAATCTCGAATGGCCTTGCGCGGAAACCGCTTGTACACCATGACTCGCCAGTAGGCCCGGCTATGTTTCTTCCGCAGATACTGTTTCAGCGTCGACGGATGTTGATGATAGATAATCGCCGCCGGATTGAACTTAATCTTGTGCCCGGCCGTCGCGACCCGATACGAAAGATCCGTGTCTTCGTTGTCGGCGACGGGAAAACTGGTGTCGAACCCGCCGATGGAGCAAAATACCTCTCGCCTAAATCCCGCCGAGTAGGAAAAGACCACGTCCACATACTCGGCGGCCGCCAATTGGCGATACCGAGCCTCAAACTCGGCCTGGGCGAAGCGCGCCACGAGGCTGCGTTGCTGTGTTTTATAGGCACCTTTCACCGCGGCAATACTCGGTGACTGGAACGGCGCCACCATTTCCTTGATCCAGTCGACATGCGGCACGCAGTCGGCGTCGGTGAACAGAAGAAATTCTCCTTCGGCCGCATCTGCGCCTAAATTCCTGGCCGCCGCCGGGCCCCGATGCTTCTGACGAAGCACGCGCACCCTCGGGTGCGCGCTGCCCCAATCCTTGACGTAGCGTTCGATATATTCAGGTGTGCCATCCGTCGATTCGTCATCGACGATGATCAGCTCGACCTCACCCGCCGGGAAGGATTGACGCGCGAAGGAATCCAACCCGTCATGAATCGTCTTGGTAGCGTTGTAGGCCGGGATGACGACCGTTACACGTATTCCCATCTTTTCCTCATTTTCAGTTTACGTCAGCATCAAGATGGCGAAGAGGTTCAGGTTCAGTCTGTCTCTTATCCAGGACCAACGTCTGCCGCAATCGTTCACCAAGGGCAGGCCCCTGAAAGACACCTGTTCGGCGTTGTTTGCGCCACGCAACCACTTCTCGGTAAATATTTAACGTCTTCACTGACATTGACTGAACGCTGAGATGCCGCTGCACGTATTCACACGCTGTTGTCCCTAAACGTCTCATTCTTGCCTGGTCTTTCATCAGATCGCGCACCGTGAGAGTGAGAAGCTCAACATTCCCAGGATCGATGAGCACACCGGTCTCATTGTGTGCGATCAGCTCAGGGGTGCCCCCAGAGTTCGTGGCTACGATAGGTTTCCCCATGGCCATGGCTTCGATGAGTGCAAAACTAAAACTTTCTGTGAACGATGGAGCCACTAACATATCGATGCCGGCTACGATGCCCGGTATCTGCGCTCTGCTCGCTTTGGTGACGGTCACCACATTTTCCAGTCCTTTTTCTTCGATGAACCGCAATACGTCGGCCTTGTATGGTTCGTAACCTGGCGGAGCTTCTCCCACAATCAGAAACCGGCATTCAGGATGGCTCTTCGTTATCGTCGCCGCCGTTTTGAGGAATTCCAGTTGGCCTTTGTTGGGGTGAATCCGTCCCACCATACCTAGGACAAATGGTTGCTGCCCTTCGCCAGATTCCCACATTCGGCGGTTCGGACTGTCCGGATGAAATACTTCCGTGTCTACGCCATTTGGAATGACTACAACCGGCGGTCCCGAAGTTCCTTGATCGATCTGAGCGGCCATCATCGCCGAATCTGAAATCAGAGCGTCTGCGTACCCGAGCACCTGACGATCAATCCAAGGATATAAAGTCCCTCGCAGAGTTCCCGACGGCCAATTGGTCCATCCGGCAAACGTGGCGACCACGGCGCATCCTGTGATCCGTGCAGCCATGATTCCAACCGCATCGGCCCGATGGTCATGGGTATGAATAATGTCTATTCCTCTCTCCCGAACCAGCCGGACGACAGCCAATACATCACGCACGCTCAGCCGGTTGGTCACCGGAATCGTGACCATCGGCAAGCCACACCGCTTGGCTTCGTTCAGCCATGGTGTTTCCCCGCGCTCAGGATCGACCACACAGGCAAGACTTGCTTCACACCCTTGCTGATTGAGCCTTGGAATAAGCGACAGCAAATAGTTTTCAGGCCCGGTGATATCGGTAATCCCTCGGCAATTACGCAAATGAAGTGCGCGGAGCTGTGTCATGTCGCTTTCCTCGCCATATGGCCAATGGCAGTCGCCATGGCCAACGTCAGCCAGATTTCTCTTACCATCGGGGTAATCATTAAAAAGGCCGCTTGCCCCAGCAGGATGCCGAGGAGTAACACGGCGTATGGTCTCAGTTCGACAATACGAAGCGCGCGCCTCACTGAGACAAATGCCCAGATCCACAAGCCAATGAACGCCGATGTCGCAAAGACTCCCAGTTCGCACGCCACCTCTAGGAACACATTGTGAATCGTGGCAGGGTGAAATGGATGGGTGGCCCAGGCCGGCAAATATGTTGTGTAGTGATTGATCGACTGACCAAATCCGACACCGAACCACGGATGAACCCAGAAGAGATTCCATCCACCGACGATGGATTCAATTCGAAAATCGAAGCTTCCACTGCCGTCGTTCAAGTCGGCTTTCCCGAACAGACTCTGACTGTCAAACAGTTGAATGCCGGTCTGAAATACTTGCGAGATCACCTGATAACTTAACAAGCCTGTAATGAGAATCCCGATGCCGGCCAAGACCAGATTTCGAGTGAGCTTCGAGTGAAACCACATGGTCACGACACATACGACTGCAAAACCAATAATGGAACTTCGAGCGAACGTGTAGAACCAGGCATAGCCCATCAAAACAAGCGCGCCGCACAGAAATACTTTGACCCGAGAGGAGCCTTCCGTCATGAAGAGAAAAGCCGTGCACGGGATCGCCATCAAGAAAAAGCTTGCGAGCAGAATCGGATGGGCGGTTGTGCCCTCGGCTCTTATTTTTCCCTCAGAAAAAGACATGAACGCGCCGTCCATCCCTCCTTCACTCGGCAAACCGATATTGCTCCGCCAATCTCCGGGCATGACAAACCCGTACTGCACTTGTGCGGCCGTAATGAGCGCCTCCGCAATACCGGTGATGGTGATGATCCAGAGAAGGCGACGAAAATCAGCGGCCGTTCGATTGAAGGTCAGGGTGAAGAAAAAGAGCGCCCAGTAGACGGGAATTTTTGCGGCCTCACCCGGAAATCCTCGTACGCCTTCCGCGAGGAACAGTGACACCATGGAGGTGACGAAGAATACAATCGCGAGATAACCGGCCGGCCAACGCGCGATGACCGGCCAAGGGCCGCGATAAATCAAGGCATTGAACAATACCATCCCGATGGCCAACGGCGTGATGAATTTGGTAACGGTAATGCCTCCCAAAAGATCGACCTGAACGGGGATCGTGGCCACCAGAATGTAATAGGGAAAGACGGCCGACGACGCCATCGCCGCCAATGCCGTTCCGGCAACGACAATGGCGAGGGCCTTTGTGGAGAGCGCCAGCACGGAGGCTCCCAAAACGGCACCGGCCAAGCTCGGACCAACGGTCGCCTGTGAGGTCTTCATGATTCCCTTACATTCGAGATCATGGAACGTACAGCCAGACCCGACGACGCGCCGAACTCCAATGCGTGCCAGATGATGACGACGATCAGTACAGACTGGATGAGGCGGGCACACAACGTCGTCAAGGCCGCGCCTACGGCTCCATATGCGGGAATGAGCCAGAGTCCTGCGAAAATCCATGCACCAAGAGCCACAAACCCGGAATACGTATAGAGGTGAGGGCGGTTAATCGTATACAACACGAGGTACAAGGGCTGCGTCACCAGCGTTCCCAGTACTCCAACAAACAAAATCTGAAACACCGGAATGGTACCTTCATAGGCCGAACCGAACAGGCCGATCACAAGAGGTTGGGCAAAAAACATCACCGGAACGAGGCAGAGGGCGAGCCCCAGGTATAGAGGGAATGAGCGCCGGACATATGCACGGCATTGCTCGAGCCCGCTCAATTGACTCACTTTCGGGAGCAACGTGGTCAATAGACTGATCGTGAGGAAGTCTATACCTTGCAAAAGCGACACGCCCGCTGCATACACACCGGCGTCTCGTGAACTGTAAAAATAGTTGAGGATCGGAACCCCGAGATTGACTTGAAGGAGAAAGCAGGTGCTCGCCAATGCCGGCCATTTACTAAAATGGAACAGCTCGCGAAGCAGTGCCCCATTCAGCCGAACATAAGCCAGATGCGGGCGAAGGATCCATAATCCCGCAACCGTGCACATATAGAAAAACACCACATGAAGCCCCATAACGGTCCCGAGTGTCAGGTGTCCCATCAAGAGCAGGACCGGCAGACTGAGCACTCGCAGAAAATTCACCAGCCCTACCATCACAGAATAGGTCAAAAAATCCTGTCGGGATTGCCATGCAGCCAGATTAAAACTCCACAAAGCCGCGCCGAAGGACCCGACCAGGCCAAGCATAATCGGAAGCACATAGACCTGGTTCTGGAATAGTCGTTCAGCGGCCTGACCTCCGAGAACCACCCCTAGCAATACCACGGGGATGCCCACCAGAAGTCGCAGGGCAAGCGCATTGGTCAACACCTCGGAGGCTCTGATCGGATTCGTGATGCTATGCATCGCGTAATAACGGACGACCCCAGGATTGAGTCCATCTCCAAGCAGATCATTGCCGAGAATCAGAATCACGACGAACAGTGAAAACAACCCGAACTCGTCCGGTCCCATAAGCCTCGCTACGACCAGGCTCATGATAAAACCCAGGCAGGCCGCCGCCATTTTTCCGGCAAAAACCAGCGCCGTCTGTCTGAGCAGAACCTTTATGCCGGTTTGCAGGATGTGCACGTTCGCGTTACCCCGTCTCCATACTGAAATAGCAGGCTATGCGCCTGATCATGAACGCCGTCTGCGAGACGACAGAATCGCTTTATCCGAAAACGCGGCCTGTAACGGTCGCCTCAAGAACATGCCGACGGACATCCCCATTTTTTCATTCAGCCTGCGCACGGCAACTTGTAATCCCACCGACATAAAGATCGTCATGACGGGTACAGTCGGAATACTGTAGCGAATCGTGGCAAACGTCAGCGCATGCACGACCGCAAGGAATATGACCGGTAGAATCAACGCGAACACAGGAATTTCCCTTCGCTTCGCCTCCAGCAGGCCTAGAACCGCCACACCCAGGAAGAAGGTTTGAAACAAGGTAATGTAGGATTGCGCCCAGCGATTATCGGGAAGAAAAATCTTGAACCAAAACCTGAACAGTTTCCTGGTCGTCAACAACGCCGTGCCGAACGGATGAGATACCATCTCACGCCAGGCTGCTTTCAAAAAGGCATCATCTTCCGGAACCGAAATGTGAACCGGCTGCGTGGCCGATCGGATCGACGGTCGGCTTGGGACAGGGATGAGAAACCGATCGGCTTCTTCATTTCCTGCAATCACCGCGCTGCGCCGCGCAAACAGGTGTGCCCGGGTCATGTCGTCGACTTCCCAGTCTTCCTTCCCCTCGCTCACCATTTGATTGCCGAGCCAGAGAGCGTAGCCCCCTCCGGTCGCCACGGCCACCAATTCGCCCGTCACACGATAGTTCCGAAGCGCCCAGGGAGACAACGCGATGAGGCAAGCCACGGTCAACGCAGTCGCGGCCAACCATGCGCGAACAGGCTCCTCTCTCAACTGATACAAGGCACAGCTCGCAAGCAACGGCCATAAGCCCAGCGCAATCGGTTTCACCAATGATGCGAGAGCAATCAAGGCCCCGACGGTCATGTACGCGATGATTCGACGACTCGTGGCCGCCGCGATCCAGGATGCGATGACCGCCGTAAACGCCAGGGTAAACAGCGGCTCAGACAGGAAACGAAGGGAGTAGTAGGCAGAGAGAGGATGTAGCGCAAAGGTCACGGCAGAGACGAATCCGACGGCTTCACCGAACAACCGGGTTCCCATGTAAAAGATCAACACGGCGGTGAGCGAATCCAACACGGATTGCGCCAGAAACACCCCCGTTTCGTTATGCTCTCCGAAAAGCGCATAGATGGCCGCCAGAAATGCCGGATAGAGCGGGGCACGCCAGACAATGGGTTCGCCGCCCGGCTCCGCGACAAAGCCATAGCCGCGCGCCAGGTTTTCGGCAACGACCGAATAGACATCCGCGCGTTTGACGACCGGCACCGTCGCATCGATGATCGCGCCAACCCCGACGCGCAGGGAGAAACAGAGCGCAAAGACCACACAGAGGCACAGCCATTTGGAGGACCGGTTCGGCACCATCGTCGGACTACTCCCCGCCTTTGATGGTGACCTGTTTGAGGTAGTGAGGGTTCTCACGAACCGCCCGCTTCCAGGCGCCTGTTTCATCCTCGAATGTGCCAAGCCTGGGCACTTCGTAGTAATCCTCGGCAATTTTGAAATCAGCCAGTGTGATGGCCTGCACTCGAGGGAACTGGGGCAACACGTCGCGAAAGACCTCTTCCAGCACTCGTGCTCGACTGTGCGTCTTATCTCCCAACACCCCGAACTCAGGAAGAAACAGCGGCCGCTCAGTCACCGCCCCCCACGCGACATAGCCAGGCGCCAATGCCTCCGTGACTGACGTGGCGAGCTCCTGCTGCCGGAGTTTTGGAATGGCTCTGGGATCGATGAAGTACGCGCTCTGCCCCACCCAATCGATATAGTCATCGCCGGGATAGAAATACTGAGGGTGCAGCCATTGCGAGTAGTCCTCGTGACGAGGATTCATATAGTGGGACCCGGCATACATGAACCACGTCACATTTCGCACATCTTCTTTTCGAAATCTGTCGATGACGTACACGAAAGCGTCTTTAATGCGTTCGGGCCCGTCCGGCCATGTCGGATCCCCATACAGACGACAGACATGGGCGACCTCATCCAGCCGTTCTCCCCCTCGCTTACCGAATCCCATCATTCCCTGGTAATTGAACTCGCTGAACAGGGTCAGCATGATCGGATGACCGTAGGACTTAATCTGACGGGCCACGCTCGTGATGTACGAATCGTATTCGCCCTGCAAAAGACGATCGACCGTTACCGTCGGCTTCCGAAATCCATACCAGAACAAGTGGGACTCCCAATCGCAACACTGGATGGCCCAGGCCACCGCCAGCACACTGCCTTCCTTTCTCACCTGCTCGGCCAGCTGGAGCGGACTCACTCGGGATGATTCTAACGGGTCGGTGAAGGTCCGGAAATGCGGCGAAGACGAGGCCCAATCGTCGTCGGACACCCAATCGTGAAACGTGTATACAATCGCGGGGCGATGCCCGCTTTTCTCAACAAATCGCCGCTGGTCTTCCGCGATTGTACCGATGCTGTATAAGCCGATGTAGGTGCCGTTCGAAGGCGGGATCAGCGTGACGCGATCCGGCAAAGAGGTACGATGATTTTTCGGCGCAAGGGCTTCGGCCCGACATCCAGCCACTGCCTCTGGGGCGGGCGAAGCCCAGATATCCGTTGCCGCAAAGAACAGCCCGGACAGGATGACCAGCCCCCGGCAGACGCCCAGTCCGGATTCGATCAGATCGTTACGCACGTACGATTCCCTTACCCAGTTCGACGACTTGCAGGTAGCCATATCGACGCACGAACGATATCGAGCCGGCGACCTGATCGCAGCGTTGTAGCAGGGCCGTCATCCACGCCCAGCGCTTCTTGAACATGTAGAAATCGAGCAATCGAAAGAACAAGAAACTCGGAAAATGAATGGTGCAGGCGCCGGGAAAAGCGCTCTGTAGCGTCGCAATATCATGACGAGTGAGCGGGTGCTCATGCTCATCGCTGTATTGAGGTACACCGAACTTTCCGCACACTTTGCTTCTGGCCGCCATGAGCAAGGGATTCAGCGCGGAGTTTTCTATGAACACTGCCTTTCCCCCCGGCTTCAGCACACGCGCCAATTGCCGACTAGCCTTCGGAAGATCCACGTGATGCAACACGAATGTGCCAAAGACCACGTCGAAACTCTCGTCGGGAAAATCCAGCTCCTCGAACGGCTTGCACAGAAAGGTCACGTGCACTCCATTCGCCTGTGCTAATCGGCGCGCCGTCTCGAGTTGACCGTCGGCCGTATCGAAGGCCGTGACGATGGCGCCGCGTTTCGCGAGCATCACCGAGGTATGGCCGGGACCACAGCCGCAATCCAGAAGCACTTTGTCCTTCACATTGCCGAGCAAGGCCAGTGCGTAAGCATACAGCTCATAGAGGCCCCATAACGTGAGCCAATAATCATAGGGCGCATACCACCCGTCTTCTCGAACGAATCCCTCTGCAGGGACCGTCTTGTCATTGACCGGCATTACTCCCGCGATCGAGTCACTCATACGCCCTCCCTCCCACCGGCCGCCAACCACCGCCCATAAATCCAGTCCGGAATGATGTACCGCCGCTTATTCAACATGAGTCCCAGCAAATGCCCTCCGGCCGCCTCGATCGCCGCGATCGTTCTACTCGCGGCCACCGACACCGTTCGCTCAGCTTCGATCACCAAAATCGTACCGTCGATACCGGCGATGGCAACCCGCATTTCAGGAAATGAGGTCAACGCGGGACCGTCAATCACGATCAAATCGAAACGATCCCGCATGGTCTTAGCGACCTCCGCCAGATGTTCGGCAAATTCCAGCGCCGTGCCCTCCCTGTGCCGAACCAGTAACCGATGCAACTGCGGGCAATCAGTCGGCTCGGGGGTCTCCTGCAGCAGCCGATCCGCCCCCGGCCCCTGTTTCAGTCCGGCAGCGGCATCACCCGGCGTTGGTTGCTCCGACCCGGCCTCCTCGAAAGTGATGAGCAGCATGCGAAACTTCTGCTGGGCCAGCACACGCGCGAGCGCGGCAGCTACATACGACCGGCCTTCTCCGCGCAGCGCACTGGTGACAAGGACTGTTCTGAGACCACGCTCATGGTAGGAGCGAATGACCTGTTGCGCCGCTTGCCGTAACTCAAGATCGAAACTGCCCACATCGGATGTACCGGGACGTACGAGCGGCAATGCGGCGAGCACAGGCCGCTTCAGGGTGTCTTCCACTTCCTCACGGGTGACGAACGTCCGACGCATATATTCGGAGACATAGGCCGAGCCGAATCCTCCGACCAATCCAATCAACAGTCCGATCACCACATTGAGAAACTTGCGGGGTCTGACCGGCTTCTGAGGGGCCATCGCATGCTCGATCGCATTGACGTTCGAAATGCCTTTTCGGTCCAACACTTCATTGATACGCGACTCTTCTTCCTTCTTGAGGTAGACGTCAAACGCTTCCTGCTTGACCTTGACCTCGCGCATCAAGCCCTGCAGTTCCATTTCACGTTGATCCAGAATATTCAGGGAGTCCCGGTAGGACTTGAATTGCTTGGTCAACTCTGAAAGACGCGGACGCAGACTCTCCCGGCGACCTTCCTCCATGACCAGGGTACGCTTCAGTTCCTGATACGTTTGATTGACACCGGAGGTGGCCGCGCCTGTCACTTTTGCACTCTCCGCTTGCAGCCGGGCACGGACCGCGGCGATTTCTCGTACCAACTCAGCGGCGGCCGGACTGTCCGGCACGTACTGCGAGTATTCCAACTCCATCTGCATCAACCGGTTTTTCAATTGATCCAGCATCGGATTCCGTTCGGAGACGTTCGTCAGGGGAATCGCTTCTTGTTGTCCGGCCAGCCGTTCCTTCAGTTTGGTGATGCGCACTTCCGTTTCTGCGACCTGTACCTGACTTTCGCGAAGCGCGGCCTCCGTGTGGGTCACCTGCTGCAAGAGGTGTCGCTTCTGGTCCTCGATGGAGACAATATTCCACTTGTCCTTGAAGGCCTGGAGCCGAAGCTCTGCCTGCTGCAATTCGCCGCGCATCTGCTTCGTTTGTTCATCGAAAAATTCACGCGCCCCTTTGCCTTTACGGATCGACAACTGATGATCCAGATAAATGGCGACCAAGGCGTTGAGAGCATCTGCCGAAAAGTTCGGGTCGGGAGAATCCAGACTCGCCACGAATACGTGCGTTTGGCGCACACCTTCCACATTCAAATGAGCCCGGATCTGCTGTACCGCTTGATAATGTAGATTCTCGGGTTTCGGCGCATACCCGATCGTCGCTAGGAACTGTGCGACCGGCGGCAGACCGGCCAGTTGCTTGAAAGCGGTTTTCGGCAGCTCGGCGACCCAGTCCCACCGCCCACGCATGGAAGCCAGCACTCGTTCATTTCCGAAGTAGTCGACCAACTTATCCAACAGGATCGGGCTGGTAAAAATTTGCACTTCGGTCGCCACATCGTCTTTTTGGGTGATGTCGGAAGGCGTGAACACCTGCCCCGTCAACGGAGTGCTCATGCTGAACGGTGTCCGCGCGTTCTGGATGAGCAATCGAACCTCGGCGCTATAGATATTGGTCATCAAAAACGAGCCCGGCCCGGCCACGATGGTTGCGACTCCGAGAATCGTGAGCAACAGACGTTTCTGGCGGAACACGGTGATCAAGTGTTCTCGCAGGCCGAACGCCGATCGGCCGACAGTGGCGGAGTTCGCCTCAGGGAGCCCAGTCGTGTACGGCACAGTCACACTCCTTTCAGCAACACCCGAGCGGTCCGGATGAGAATGTACAGGTCAAGCCACAACGAATGTGTGCGGACATATTCGAGGTCGTATCGAATCCACTCCGCAAATCGATTGCGATTGCGCGCCTTCACCTGCCAGAGGCCTGTGAGTCCGGGATGCACACTCAGCCGCGCATCCCGCCATGTCGGGCAGAATTTCATCTCGTCATAGGCCAGCGGTCGGGGGCCGACCAGACTCATTTCTCCGCGCAAGACGTTCAACAACTGCGGCAACTCATCGAGGCTCGTCTTGCGAAGAATCTTGCCCAAGCGGGTGACGCGCGGATCTTCCTCCAACTTGAACATCGGTCCATCGACCGTATTGTGCGTCCGCAAGTCCTTCTGGCGTTGCTCGGCATCCGGCACCATAGTTCTGAACTTATGCATCCAAAACTCCTTGCCGTTTTTTCCGCACCGCTTTTGAGAAAAAAATACCGGACCCGGAGAATCCAACTTGACCGCCAGTGCGATGAGCAGCATGAGCGGACCCACAAGGACCATCCCGACGGCAGCTGCCGCGATATCGCCGACAGCCTTGATCAGGCCATACATCGACCGTTGACCGCTGCCCCTCTGCGCTTTTCCGGAAGACCGTTGAGCGCGCCTCGTCCGTTGCAGCAGCTTGTTCGGAGCAGCCTGGTTCGACGGTCCATGCGGCTCATACATGGCCGGCTGCGCCGTGGTCCAGAACGTGCTTCGGAGGCGCATGCCCTCGGGCACCGTCTCATCGCCGGCTACCACGGAGTATTCAACCCTGGCATTTCCCTGCACCCGCGTACCGGACCGGACCACGCTCTCGCGCACGAGGCTCCCTTTTTCCAAGTGGGAGGTTGGACCGATCACCGCGGGACCGATCAGGTGCACATAATCTTCCACTACACAATTGGGGCCGATCACCAGAGGACCGAGGAGAAACGAGCGTGGAGAGATATCGGAATTCTCTCCAATAACGATGTCGTCCATACCCCAACCTCGACTGCCTCCGCGCAGGCCGCCTTGCATATTTTCGTGCAGAATCTCGCGGTTCAACCAGAGAAAGTCCTCAGGCCCGGCAATCGTGTGTACACCGCCCTCGATTTGATGAGCACGTATCACGCCTCCAAGGCTTCGCAGCAGCGGCACGAGTTGCTCATTGACGTCGAAATATTCATCCCGAGGAATATGCGAGAGGATCTCTCGGTCGAACACATACACCCCGCACGGGGTCAACTGACTCCGGCGATTTCTCGACCAATGCAGAATGTTGACCCTGGAAACGAGCCCCGCAGGATCAACCTCCACACTTTCCAGATCGTCATCAGTACCGGCCAGCCGCTGAGTAACCAGCGTGATGCCTGCACGATGTTCGTCATGCGCTTTGAATGCAGCCGCCAAGTCCACATCCCTCAAGTAAACATTGGCATGGATACCAACAAAGGTCGGCGTATCGAGAAAGCCTTCGACCGTCTGCAAACTGCCAGCGGTGCCACGATAGACAGGCTGTGGACACCACACCACCGTCATGTCACACGAACGGCCGGCGCGACAGATCAACTCGCGAACAGACGGATCCTGCTCGCAGGACACGACCGCGACGTCCCGGATGCCAACCTTCTTGAGCGTCAACAGCAAATGGTCTATCAACAATTCGTTCCCGACGGGAAACGCCAGCATTGTTCCGGCATATGGAGCGCCATCCATGATCACAGCCTTCATGCCATGCACTCCATGCTCGAAAAGAAATGCATGACACGGGAAATCTGTTCGACCATTGATCGGAACGCGCGATTCGAGTATGGTCGTGCTCCCGCAAGAACGCTCCGTCCTGGGCTCACCTGTTGCTGCTCCAAGCCAAACGTTGGCGCCGTGCGCATCAACATTCATTCCCCCTGTCGTTGATCAATGCAGATCGGAGAATGGTATAATCCAGCGAGAGTTCAGCCACCCGATGTTTGAGTCGTCGATTCTCCAGTTGCAAGGAACGCAAGTGAACAGTCGGATCCGTCTCTTGGCCGCCCAGCTTGGCTCTCCAGCGATAAAACGTGCTCATAGAAATGCCGTATTTCCTGCACACGTGTTCAATCCCGCCTTTGGAGCGTCCTTCTTTCAGAATCTGCTGTTTCCGCTGGTCAGTGAATTGAGAGCGCATTCTTAAACGATTTCCGACGGAATCCAATTCCGCTACAGTTCGCTCCGCATGCCGTTATGTAGCCATCGACCCCTGACGGCTCGAATTCCATCGAGGCCACTTATACAGAGTCGTATGGATCCGCACATCGGATATTGGTGCCTGGTCACCACCGGGAAACATCCACACCTTCCCTCGTACGTTTGTGCTGGTCCCGGAGCCTGTCGTCATTCTTCCGGACGGTACGCTGAGAATACGTTCATTTAATTTCGAGCGAATCTTCAGGTTGTGGAACGACGTCCACTCCCTGACCTGGTAGGCACACCAGAGAGTCCCCAGGTAGTTCGGTTGAGCGATCAGCCGACAGAAGTTCATGAGGCTCGACGATTCGAACAACGTAGATCGCTCCGCAGCAGAATATGTCGCTTGGCCGTTCGGCTTCGCCTTCGACAGGAGCATCATTCTCGAAAGCAGATCACACAGGGCGATGTTTGAGGATCTGATAGATCCATTGGCAGGAAAACGAAGGGGAGAACTCGCAGAACAGTTGTCCTCTTTCGTCCATTAGGACTACCTCGGAAGTCCAATTTGCAGGGGGCGACTGCCCGACTGAACCAGATCCAACGACTGACACGCCTCATCACGCAACGGGTACACCCACCACACGGATGCTGTCATTCGTCCTGACTCCTTTTTGAAGAAGACTCGCGTCCTCAGCGGTAGATCGACAGTGCCATCGAACGCGATGCGTAATTCGGAGAAACGCAATCAGATGTGTGTCCGGCGACTGCTGCAAGATCGGGGACAGCAGGTGGATAAAAATACCATCAATTTTGCATCAACGATTTGCCCAAGAGATGCGTGATCTAGTGTAGTGCGTCCAACGCTTCTTTACATTTGGCGACCTTGGCCACAATGCTCTCCGCGGACGCCGTCCAGGTGAACACGCGAGGATTTTGGTTGTGAGTGGTGATGTACGTCTGAATTGCAGCG
>JADYYH010000092.1 GCA_020853775.1 Nitrospira sp. | reverse complement strand
TCAAATATTTCATGCAATGTTCCTGAAGTAATCAGACATGAAGGAGGCGGGCCACATCATCGCGGGTGGCTTTCACCGTTTGAGGCTGACGTGAAATGCCGATCGCCGTATCGGCATCCTTCAAACCATGCCCGGTCAATGTACAGACAACCGTAGCACCTTCCTTTAAGTGTCCGGCTTGGCTTAACTTAATCACACCGGCCACTGAGGTGGCCGATGCTGGCTCACAAAAGACCCCTTCTTCCCTCGCGACCAAGGCGTACGCATGGAGAATTTCTTCATCCGTGACCATATCAATGGCGCCGGACGATTCTTTCACCGCGGTAAGGGCCGACTGCCAGCTGGCCGGGTTGCCGATCCGTATCGCCGTCGCCACGGTCTGCGGCTCTGCGACGACATGTCCCAAGACAATCGGCGCAGCTCCGGCGGCTTGAAACCCCATCATGCGAGGCAACCGCGTCGTTTGATTGGCGGCACGATACTCCCGATAACCATTCCAATAGGCGGTGATATTACCCGCATTCCCTACAGGAAGTACATGGACGGTCGGCGCATCTCCGAGATCGTCGCAAATCTCCATCGCGGCTGTTTTTTGTCCTTCGATCCGGAAGGGATTGAGCGAATTCACCAACTCCACCGGATACGTAGCCGACAACTCCTTCACGATGGTCAAGGCCTGATCAAAGTTTCCTTCAACCTGAATCACGGTGGCTTGATGCATCATGGCCTGCGACAACTTGCCGAGCGCAATTTTCCCAGCCGGAATCAGCACATACACCGCAATGCCAGCCCGGGCGCCATACGCCGCTGCCGATGCGGAGGTATTGCCGGTGGAGGCGCAAATGACCGCTTTCGCCCCTCCTTCCACAGCCTTGGAAATGGCCATGGTCATGCCGCGATCTTTGAACGACCCTGTCGGGTTCATCCCTTCATACTTGAGGTAGAGGTCCACACCCGGAGCGATCCTCTTGGCCAGCCGTGCCGCGCGGATGAGCGGGGTATTCCCCTCCCCCAGCGTGATGACCGGCGTCTGAGCCGTCACCGGCAGGAACTTCCGGTATTCTTCGATAATGCCGCGCCAACGAGTCATAACGATCTACTCAACCACCTTCTTATCAAGACCGGAAAAGCCCCACTCATTCATCCCGTCCCTCAACCCTGATCAATGTCGTCGGTTCGGAGATGTAGGGCATCGGATTGATCTCGCGAAGCGCGTTTTGGATATCACGCTCTTTCGCCATATGCGTCATGATAACAACCGGCACGGTCTGCCCTTCTTTACGCCCCTGCTGCAGCACCGAGGAAATGCTGATGCTGTAGCGACCCAACACCCCCGCGATCTGAGACAAGACGCCGGGCCGATCCAGAACCATGAAACGAATGTAATATAACGAGGTGATTTCTTCCATCGGTCGGATGCGCAGCGGCCGCCGGCAGTCGGGCTGGTATGAGGCGGGCGGAACGCGACCCGTCGCGTTCTTGAGCAGATCGCGCGCGATGGACATCACATCGCTGACCACCGCGCTTCCCGTCGGCATCGATCCGGCGCCTCGCCCGTACAGCACCACATCCTCGACGGCATCCCCCACCAATTGAATGGCATTGTACACCCCGTCCACTTTCGCAATTTGCGAGGCCGATGGCACCATGGTGGGATGGACCCGTGCTTCAATTTCTCCGTCGGAAAACTTCGCAATGGCCAGTAGCTTGATGGTAAAGCCAAACTCCTTGGCATAGGCGATATCCAGCGGGGTAAGGCCGGTAATGCCTTCAGTATAAATTTCCTTGAAGTTCACCGGAGTGCCGTAGGCGAGGCTCACCATGATGGTGAGCTTATGGGCCGAATCGGTACCTGCGACATCGAATGTGGGGTCGGCCTCGGCATAGCCGGCGCATTTGGCTTCCTCCAACACCACCTCGAATCGCTGCCCTTCGCTCGTCATCCGGCTGAGAATATAATTCGACGTGCCGTTGATGATGCCGTAGATGGATTGAATATTGTTCGCGGCCAACCCTTCCATTAAGGCGCGGATGACCGGGATGCCGCCACCCACGCTCGCCTCGAACCCGAGGTCGGTCCCGCGCCGGGACGCGGCAGCGAAAATCTCTTCTCCATGCACGGCTAAGAGCGCCTTGTTTGCGGTCACGACATGCTTGCCCCGTTGCACCGCATCGAGAATCACGCGTTTCGCAAGGTCATACCCGCCCATCAACTCGATGACAATATCGACGCGAGGGTCTTCCAGGACTTGCTGGATATCTGTGGTTAACACGCTCGATGGAATCGCCACGCCCCGGTCACGGGTAATGTCCAAATCCGCAATCCGCACCAGCTTAATGGGCACACCTACCCGCCGGCGGATCAACTCCGCATTGTCGATCAGCACTCGCGCCACGCCGGTCCCGACGGTGCCGAAGCCGATTAATCCTACTCCGATCTCAGTCTTCATGGTTCCTGATCATCCAGATTCAACACCTTCCGGATTCCGCGTAGCGCCTGCCGCGTACGGTGCTCGTTTTCCACCAACGCAAACCGCACGAATTCATCCCCGCCTTCTCCGAATCCGATGCCCGGCGATACCGCCACTTTGGCTTCCCGCAGCAGCAATTTTGAAAATTCCAGCGACCCCATGTGCCGAAACGGATCCGGAATGCGGGCCCAGACGAACATCGTCGCCCGGGGCAAGGCCACGGACCAGCCGATACGATTGAGCCCGTTCACCAGCACATTCCGTCGGTTTTGATACCGTTGTACGACCTCTTTCACGCAGTCCTGCGGTCCATTCAATGCCACCGTACTGGCGATTTGGATCGGCTGAAAAATGCCGTAGTCGAGATAGCTCTTCAGCTTCGCGAGGGCTCCCACTACTTCACGGTTGCCGACACAAAACCCGACGCGCCATCCCGGCATGTTATAGGCCTTGGACAACGTGTAAAACTCGACGCCCACGTCCTTTGCCTCTGGCACCTGCAGAAAGCTCGGCGCCTTATAGCCATCGAACGCGATGTCTGCGTAGGCCAAGTCGTGAATCACAATCACATCGTGCTCTTTGGCAAACGCGACGATTTTTTTAAAGAACTCAAGATCGACCACGGCGGTCGTGGGGTTGTGCGGGAAATTGATCACCAGAATTCGCGGACGCGGCAACGTCTGGCGATAGACCCGCAGCAGATCGTCGAAGAAATCGCTGTCCTGACGCAGCTCGATGCCACGCACCTCGCCACCCGCAATAATGAAACTGTACATGTGGATGGGATAGGTCGGCGTCGGCGTCAGCACCACATCGCCCGGCCCGATTGTGGCCAGGGCCAAATGCGCGAGACCTTCCTTCGAGCCGATCGTGACGATCGCTTCGGTCTCGGGATCCAAGTCCACATCATAGTTGCGCTTGTACCAACCGGTAATGGCATGACGCAGTTTCGTGATGCCCCGCGAGGCTGAATAGCGATGATTCTTGGCCTTCCTGGAGGCCTCGATCAATTTGTCGACGATATGGGGCGGCGTGGGCTGATCCGGATTGCCCATCCCGAAATCGATGATATCCTCCCCCCGTTGACGGGCCTCGAGCTTTAGGGATTGCACCTGGGCAAATACGTATGGAGGAAGTCGTTTGATGCGGTAAAAACCGTCGCTGATCGACATGAATGTGTCAGACTCCTACTGGCGGGTCCTCTGCTGAACGGGTTGCGTCGTTGCGCCTCTGAAAGGGGCGTATTTTAATAGAGCCCTCAAAACGAGTCAATTTCACTATATTTCTATGGAGTTGCGGCTTGCCGCTCGGACATGAATGTGAGAAAAACACGACGGCACATCGATCGGAGCCTTCTTGCTCCGCCCCATCATCTTCTGTTAATAATGCCTCAGGAACAACAGAATTGTCTATGAATTTCGACCAGTTCCGAAATCTTTCTCCAGCGTCATCATGGTATTTGCGGAGGTGTAATGGCTCGACTGGGCGTCAACATCGATCATGTAGCAACACTCCGGCAAGCGCGCGGGGGGACCGACCCCGATCCTCTGACCGCCGCCATCCTCGTTGAACTGGCCGGCGCAGACGGCCTGGTCGTGCATCTCCGGGAGGATCGCCGGCATATTCAAGACCGCGACCTCACCATGCTGCGGGAAATCGTTCGCACTAAATTAGATTTGGAAATGGCCGCCGATGACGCCATGGCAAAAATTGCCCTCAGCGTGAAGCCCGACCTCGTCACCTTGGTTCCCGAACGGCGTCAAGAGTTGACCACGGAAGGCGGCTTGGATGTCGCCAATCACCGCGAGCGAATCCAGAAAATCGTCGATTTGCTGCGGGATGGCGGGATCCCGACCAGTCTGTTCATCGAACCGAGCTTGGATCAAATCAAGGCCGCTCACAAAATCGGCGCGGCCTATGTCGAATTACACACGGGCCGCTACGCCAATGCCAAACGCTCCAAAGAAGAAGACGAAGAATTTGAAGCGATCACCCAGGCGGCAAAACTGGCGTACAAACTTGGCCTTGGGGTGAACGCCGGCCATGGGCTGACCTATAAAAACGTCAAACGATTGGCCAAGCTGCCGGAGATTGTCGAATTCAACATCGGCCACAGCATTATCGCCCGCTCCGTCATGGTCGGGCTCGTTCAAGCGGTTCGTGAAATGAAAGAGTTGGTGGCCTAGCCTGGCTCCGCTGCAGGCCACGGCCCTACTGCTCGCCACCGGTCGGAGGCCCGATTGACGCCATGATACCGATCGTGACCGCCGAACAAATGCGCGCGCTCGACCATCGGACGATCACCGAGGCGGAGGTACCGTCCCTCGTGCTGATGGAGCGAGCGGGATTAGGGGTGGTCACGCACCTTGAGGCGCACTACGGACCGATGGCAGGGAAAAGAGTCGTCATCCTCTGTGGCAAAGGCAACAACGGCGGAGACGGCTTCGTCGTCGCGCGTCTACTGCGTCGAAAAAAAGCCCGGGTCCACGTGCTGTTATTAGCGCCGGTCGCCGAACTCAGTCGTGATGCGAAGGCGATGTATCAGCGGTTTCAACGAACGGCAGGCCCCTCGTCCATTACTCGTCCGACCGACACGAACACGCTCCAACAACGGATGGCGCCAAGTGACATCATTATCGACGCCATTTTGGGCACCGGCCTCTCTACTCCCGTGTCCGGCCTGTATCGTGATGCGATCGACACGATCAATGCCGCCGGCCGTCCCACCGTCACCGTAGATCTTCCGTCAGGCCTCCATGCCGATACCGGGGCGATCCTGGGCGCTGCGGTGAAAGCGGACCTCACCGTGACGCTTGGATTGCCGAAAGCCGGCCTCTATTGCGGAGCCGGCATCGATTGCGCAGGGCTCGTGCGTCTGGCCGACATCGGAATTCCATCTTCGTTTGTCGATGCCATCGGGGGCCGGCTGCTGCTTCTGACCAGCGCCTCCGCGCAGGCGGCGCTTCCTCCGCGACGTTCGTCCTCGCATAAAGGCACCTTTGGGCATCTCGGCATCATCGCCGGATCGGTCGGCAAGACTGGCGCCTCGGCCATGGCAGCCCTGGCGGCCCTTCGAATCGGAACCGGTCTCGTCACGGCCGCCGTTCCTTCGAGCGTCAATGACATCCTGGAGGCGAAATTACTCGAAGCCATGACCTTGCCGATGCCGGAAACAAAGGCACGGACCTTTGGCCGTTCAGGCCTGGATCGCCTGCTCGCATTCGCGGGATCCCGCGATGCCGTAGCGATCGGACCTGGGCTGACGACGCATCCGGAGACTGTCGATTTGGTCCAGGAGTTCGTGAAGCGCATCGACAAGCCGTGCGTGCTCGATGCTGATGCGCTCAACGCCCTGGCGGGTAAGGCCTCCTTGCTGACGGAATGCCCTCGCCCCCCGATCATCACGCCTCATCCCGGAGAAATGGCCAGACTCGAGGCGGAGGCGACCACCCAGTCCGTGAATGAAGATCGCCTCGGCACGGCGACGCGCTTCGCGCGTGAACGCGGCGTGTTCGTCGTCCTCAAAGGAGCCCGAACCATCATTGCCAGACCGGATGGAGTGGCGGCGATCTGTCCGACGGGTAATCCAGGAATGGCCACCGCAGGAACTGGAGATGTGCTGACCGGCATGGTCGGCGGGTTGCTCGCCCAAGGGGTGGCTCCCTGGGACGCCGCCTGTGCCGCCACTTACTTTCATGGCCTTGCCGGAGATCTCGCCGCGCAGCAGCTCGGCCAGGCCGGCATGATTGCCCGCGATCTGATTCGCCATATTCCCCATGCCATCACCCCAACCACGCGCCCCTAAACGATCGACCGCTTCACCTGCCCGGCAGAAGAAGGCAGGGCCTCCCGTTGTCACCAAACCCTGGAAAACGGTACTTCGTTCCCGGCAACAGACTCACCAGCTGGGGCGATATCTGGGCCTTCTCTTTGAGGGTGGTGAAGTCGTGGCCCTGTTCGGAGAGATGGGAACCGGAAAAACGTCACTGGTTCGAGGGATCGCCGATGGACTCGGCGCGGAACCAATGGCTGTGAGCAGTCCGACCTTTACCTTGATCCACGAATACCGGGGACGCCTGCCCTTGATTCATACGGATTTATATCGGCTCACGGCCGCCCAACTCCATAATACCGGCCTGGGTGACTACGTAGACGGCCATGCCGTCCTTGCGGTCGAATGGGCCGAACGCTGGGGCGCAGGGCTTCCGAATGACCGGCTCGAGATCCACCTCACACATCGCCCCCCATCTGCGCGACAGGCGGTGCTCACAGCCACAGGGCCGTCTGCGTCCCGCCTCCTTCTCGCCCTTCGCTCTCGCATGTCGGCGCGTCGTCCCACTAGAGTGGTTTCACAAACCCGTGTACAATGACCCTCGGCCAAGGAGGGCCTCGCATTGATCCGCTTGATATTGGTCGGGACGGTACTGCTGCTTGCGCTGTCGTTCTTCCTTCAGAATCAAGAACAGGAGGTCACCCTCCGGTATTTCTTCGGCCTTCGATCGGCATCGATTCTGATCTATAAGCCGATCCTCGCTGCTTTCGGCGTCGGCCTGCTGGTGTCCGGCATTCTGCTTTTCCCCGCCTGGGTCCGCGGACGCATCGAACTTCGACGAAAAACCAAAGCCTTGCAGGAAGCCGAAGTCGATCTGGAACGGCTGCGCCAAGCGCTCGATAAAGCCGCCCGGCGCGTCGGGACCTCTTCAGACATCCCTTCTGAGGGAGAACCGGTCGATGGGTGACGCTGACGGCACGCCGTTGATGCGGCAGTACCGCGAGATCAAACAGGCCTATCGTGAGGCCATTCTGTTTTTCCGCGTCGGCGATTTCTACGAAATGTTTCAGGAAGACGCGGTCGAAGCATCCAAGCTTCTCTCGATTGCGCTGACGTCCCGGGACAAATCCAGCGAGACGCCGATTCCCCTGTGTGGCGTCCCCTACCATGCCGCCACCAACTATATTGCCAAGCTCCTGCGCGCGGGTCGAACGGTCGCGCTTTGCGAACAAGTCGAAGACCCGAAACTGGCCAAGGGGCTGGTCCGCCGCGAAGTCGTCCGTCTTTATACTCCTGGTACCCTGATTGATAGTGAATTCCTTCCCTCCTCGGAATCCAACGTCCTGGCGGCCGTGGCATCCCGTCTTCGCCCTGCAGGGCACGAATCGACACAGTGCTCGTTCGGGCTTGCGACGCTTGAGGTGTCAACGGGAGAGTACTGGCTCTGTGAATTCCATGGGCCGCAATCGCACATCGCGCTCATGGACGAACTCGCGCGGCTTGACCCGAAAGAATTGCTATATGCCGAAGGCAGTACACCGGTTGAACAAGCTTGGATGGCCGACTTAACCGGACCTCGCTGCTGCGCACAACCGGCCAACTGGTTTGAGTTGGATACCGGTCGCGCCCTGCTTCAAGAACATTTTCATGTGCATTCGCTGGACGCCTTCGGGTGCCACCAGCTCACAGTAGGCATTCAAGCCGGAGCAGCCGTAATGCGCTATGTCAGGGAGACACAGCCATCGGCCTCGCTGGAGCATATCCGGCACCTGCGAGTCAGACAGGCTCACGACGCCATGCATCTGGATAGCGTCACCATCCGCAACTTGGAACTTGTCAAACCCGCGGGCCGCTGGGACGAGCCGTCAAGTACGCGTTCACCCTATACGCTACTCGGGGTCCTGGATCATACCGTCACGGCCATGGGAAGCCGGCTGCTTCGCGAGTGGCTTCTTCGCCCCTTGATAAGTTGCGCCCCGATTGAAGCGCGCCTCACGGCAGTTGAGGAACTCAAAGACCGCATTGAGCCTCGAGTTCGTCTTCGGGCCGCGCTACGAACCGTCCAAGACATCTCACGACTCTGCAGCCGGATCTCTCTCGGCGTCGCCAATCCGCGCGATATGCTGGCCCTGAAACTGTCCTTATCCTCCCTGCCGGCCCTTCAGGCTGAACTGTCTCACCTGCACGCTCCACTGCTCACCGAGCTCTCAGCATCCTGGGATAACGCGCAGGACCTGTATGAGCGGATTGAGCAAGCCATTCTTCCCGATGCTCCGATTTCACTCCGCGATGGGGGCATTTTGAAGGACGGGTATCACCCGGATGTAGACGAGCTTCGTAAAGCCAGTCGTGAAGGAAAAGGATGGATTGCCGGACTAGAGGCCAAAGAACGCGACCGGACGGGGGCCGAGTCCCTGAAAATTCGCTACAACCAGGTCTTCGGATATTACATCGAACTCACGAAGGCCAATTTGGGAAAGGTGCCACCCGACTATATTCGAAAGCAGACACTGGTCAATGCCGAGCGCTTTATGACGGCTGAGCTCAAGGAACTGGAGGAACGGGTTACCGGAGCCGATGCCAAACTCATGGCGCTTGAGCAATCGCTCTTCGAACAGCTCAGAACAGGTCTCGCCGCTGAAACGGCGCGCATGCAAGAGATCAGTCGCAGGCTGGCTGTTTTGGACGTCCTTACAGCGCTCGCGGAAACCGCCGGATTGAACCGGTATGTGCGGCCGACCATCGATACGGGTGACGTACTCCACATCAAGCAAGGCCGCCACCCTGTCGTCGAGCGACTCGATCTCTCCGGAGGATTTATCCCCAACGACACGCACCTGGATCTACACACGAGCCGCCTTCATATTTTGACAGGCCCCAATATGGCGGGGAAAAGCACCTACCTTCGGCAAGTGGCACTCATCACCTTGATGGCGCAGATGGGGAGCTTCGTTCCCGCAGCCGAGGCCAGGATCGGATTGGTCGATCGTATCTTTACGCGGGTGGGTGCGTCCGACAATCTTGCCGGCGGCCAAAGCACCTTTATGGTGGAGATGACCGAATCAGCTCATATCCTCAACTGCGCGACCGCGCGTAGCTTGATTCTGTTGGATGAAATCGGCCGCGGGACTAGCACCTACGACGGATTGAGCATTGCCTGGGCCATTGCGGAGTTCATCCAGGACCCCCAGCGTCTCGGAGCCCGCACGCTCTTCGCCACTCACTATCATGAAATGACCCAATTGGAAGGGCTGCGAACAGGGATTACGAATTATTCTGTGGCGGTGAAGGAACGCGAGGGAAAAGTCTTATTTCTGCGCAAGATCGTCCAGGGAGGGGCTGATCGTAGCTATGGCATCCATGTCGCTCAACTGGCGGGGCTTCCCGAGACGGTCATACAGCGAGCCAAGGCTGTCCTTGCCCAACTGGAGTCGACGACATCCCCGCGTCCCATTCTTGAAACTCAGCAGGCCCTTCAGTTTGATGCCACTCTACCAGCCCCCCATCCGATGCTGGAAGAAGTCCGACAGATGGACCTCTTCTCCATGACGCCCCTCGATGCCCTCAACCGACTCGCTGCATTGCAACAACGGCTTCTGAGCGAGTAACGATCCCCCCATCGATCCGTTTCATCTTGCTCACGCTAACGACAAAAGCAAAAGGCGACACCCCTTTCGGAGTGCCGCCTTCTTTCATAAGCACGGTGCCCAGCTAGAACTTAGTGCTTGCTGCCCTGATTATACTTGGCAGTCCAAGGAATCAGATTGGCAATTGGCTTGCCATCAGGCAACAGGACATCATACTGCAGGGGCAAATTGGCTCCATCCGGAGTCTTCGGCGACGTGTTCAACAACGTCTTCGCGGCATGGCAAGCAGCATCCACTTCCGTCTTGCCTTCACATTCTTTCAGGCGAAGGGACGAAATGCTCTTCGGCTTGCCCATTTCGCCAGCGTTGTCATTGAGCTTCTTGACAGAAGTAATCACCCGATGATTTTGCTCGGTCTCCTGGGCCACAAACTCCACCAAGGTGGTCGGGGATCCAGGAGGAACTTCCTTCGCCGCAGCCGGGCCAGAATGCGCTCGGGCCATGGACTTCAGCTGCTCCCACACGTTCTTGTCCGCCGGATAGAACTTGAGGTTCTTTCCGGGATGGACTCGCTGCCACCACAATCCGCTTTCGGCGTTGCCACCGAACACCGCGATGTTGAGCCACACTGCTTCATCATACGGATCCAAAATGATCACGCGGCCCTGTAACGTGGTGGGCTTGCTCAGATCTCCCCACTCAAATCTCTCCTGGAACGCCTCGATGGCCAGCGCAGTGGAGGCAAAACTTACCACCAAAGCTGCGGCAGCCATAAAGGTCCACCCTTGCTTTTGAAGCTTCATCATCACATCCTCCTTAAAGAAGACAAAAGAGTCTCAAGAATGTCGCCTCGCGTATAAATCTATTTCAATACTTTGAAACCAGTAATAGTGCGACCGTCGAGGGTCACTTCCATCGCAACAAGCTCTTGCGAGGCCTTGATGATCTGATCCATCAAGCCCTTGTCTTTCACGGCCAACCGAACCGTGGTCTGAGCATGGTGCCAACCGGCATAAGGATTATTCTTGTCCGTACCACCGGTGTAGCCCCAGGCGCAGCACGTGAAGAGGGGATCCGGCGGCTTCACATCCATGGAGGTTGAGGAACGACCACCACCTTCACCAGAGGCGGGGTCACCCGTGTTCCAATACTGAATACCGAACAAAATTTCACCGTCAGGATTGTCGGCCCACTGTGACCACACACGGCCTTTCAGGGTGTTCGTAGGTTCACCCTTAAAGAACTTGCCACTGCCCGTGGTGATTTCGCTGGGTCCGCCACCGGATGGAGCGTCGGCCGCCATCGAGACACCGGCGGTCAACAAGCCGACGACAGAGGAGACTGCAAGTGCGGCTAGAATTCCGACCCTATTCATAACCCTACCCTCCTTGGAAAAATGATGACCAGTGAACCGTTGAATCACAGTATCCAAAAAAAGATCTCAAGAAAACAAAAAAATTCAGAGAACGCGCTAGCAGGAGGAAGTGCGACACACACCCCCTTTCTCTCTGCTTACCTTCCCCTGTAATGCAGTCGAAATGAATTCGAACGTATAGGATGAAAACGCGGCCATGGTACTTAAATCCACCAAACGTGTCAAGAAAATGTTTTTCGAAAATTGTACGCCAACTGCCATCAGCAAAGTTTTGTCCGATCAATGAGTTAGCAGGGCTGACTCACCTCGAAAGGTCCTATCCTCTCACTCCTTGGCCGCGCCGACTGCACAGAGGCGAGTCGCGTGATCGATTATGACGCAAACGACTGCAGACTGTTAGCTGGAATAGGCCCGAGCGCCGTAATGGCCAGACAGCGCTGATCTAACAAGGTTTGCGCCACACGATAGACTTGATCGGTTGTGACACGGTCAATCTCCCCGATCATTTGTTCGAGGGAAACATGACTCCCTTGCGTCAACTCGTCCTTCGCCAATTTACTCATCCGGCTATGGGAGCTTTCCAGGCTGAGCATGAGACTACCCTTCATCTGATTCTTCACGCGGGCCAGATCTTTGGCATCGATGCCCTTACTACGGAGCTTCTTCAGCTCCCGACACACAACCTCCACGACACGCTCCACCTCTTTCGGGCGTGTGCCGGCGTAAACGGTCGTCATCCCGCCGTCCGAGTAGGTGGAGAGGAACGAATAGATCGAATACACGAGACCGCGCTTCTCTCTCACTTCCTGAAACAGGCGCGAACTCACACTTCCGCCCAGTACCCCATTAAGCGCATGAGCCGCATACCGATCCTTGTGGCCGGCCCCCAACCCTTGCAGGCCCAAACAGAGATGAACCTGTTCCAGCGCTTTGCGCCTCACCAGCACTCCTCCACGGACCTCGGGAGGCCGCCGACTCTGCTCGACCGCGACGCCTTTATGAGAAGCGGAGAAGTAGCGGGCCAGGAGTTGTTCCAGTCTCTTCCAGGTGAAGTTTCCGGCCACTGCGACGACCGTGCGCTCAGGGTCGTAGTGAGAACTGACATAAGAAACCAGGTCATGACGACCTAATGCTTGGATTCTCGGAGCTTGTCCTAGGATAGGTCGCCCCAACGGATGGCTCCCGAGAGTATGCTTCATGTGGAGTTCCTGAACGAGATCCTCCGGATCATCCTGAACCATTCGGATCTCTTCCAGCACCACTTGTTTTTCTTTTTCGACTTCCTTGGACTCGAACCGCGAACGGTAGAACAAATCGGAAAGCAGCTCCAGCGCCGCCTCCAATTGCTGATCGAGCACTTTCACATAAAACGTCGTCGTCTCGCGAGTCGTGAAGGCATTCATCTCTCCGCCCAGCGCATCAATTTCTCGGGAAATCTGCGTGGCCGATCGGCTTCGCGTCCCCTTGAAAAACATATGCTCCAGGAAGTGAGACAGCCCCTCTTCTCCCAGCTGCTCATCGCGGGAGCCGACATTCACCCAAATCCCGATCGTGACGGACTTCAACGTCGGCAGTAATTCGGCCACGACCCGCAACTTGTTGTCGAGAACGATCTTGCGATACACGATCGATTACCCTGCGGGAGTCGGTTCGGTTGCGGGAGCGCCCGCAGGTGCCGGCATCGCCTCTTTCCGGCTCAAACGAATTTTCCCCTGCTTATCGATTTCCAACACTTTCACCTGAATCTGGTCCCCTTCCGACACCTCGTCGGTCACCGCTTTCACGCGATGATGGGCGAGCTGGGAAATATGAACCAGGCCGTCCGTGCCCGGAAGCACCTCGACGAAGGCGCCGAAATCCATAATCTTCCGAACCGTTCCCAGATAAATCTTGCCGACTTCGACTTCTTCGGTCAGGCGCTTGATCATATCGATAGCCTTCTGGGCCGAGGCTTCGTCCGAGGACGCAATCGTCACATCGCCCGTGTCTTCGACATTGATCTTCACACCCGTCTCCGCGATGATGCTGCGGATCATTTTCCCGCCCGGGCCGATGACGTCGCGGATCTTGTCCTGCTTGATCTTCATCGGGAATATGCGTGGAGCGAAGGCCGACAACTTGGTCCGCGGCGCCGTCAACGCCTGCGCCATGCACCCCAGAATATGAAGTCTACCGGCCTTGGCTTGCGCCAGCGCTTCACGCATCAAGGCGGCATCGATACCGCCGATCTTGATGTCCATCTGCAGCGCGGTGACGCCGTTTTTCGTACCCGTCACCTTGAAGTCCATATCGCCCAAATGATCTTCCAGCCCGAGAATGTCTGAGAGGACCAAGACCTGATTACCTTCCTTGATCAGTCCCATCGCAATGCCCGCCACCGGTTCCTTGATCGGCACACCGGCATCCAGCAGCGCCAGCGTGCCGCCGCAGACCGTGGCCATAGAAGAAGAGCCGTTGGATTCAAGAATTTCGGACACAATCCGAACCGTGTAGGGGAACTTATCCTTGCCGGGAATAATGGACTTCAATGCGCGTTCCGCCAAAGCGCCGTGCCCGACTTCGCGGCGCCCGGGAGATCGCAACGGCCGCGCCTCACCGACGCTGAAAGGCGGGAAATTGTAGTGCAGCATGAAGGTGCGCATGTACTCGCCTTCCAAGGCGTCGATGCGCTGCTCATCGTCGGTCGTCCCCAACGTCACCACCGCTAAACTTTGGGTTTCTCCGCGGGTAAACACCGCCGACCCGTGCGCGCGTGGCAACACACTCACTTCGCACGTGATCGGGCGGATGTCCGACGGCCCGCGCCCATCGGCACGCACCCGTTTTTCGAGAATCATGTTCCGAACTTCGGTGTACTCCAAGCCGTGGAAAATGATTTTGACGTGCCGATCGCGGTTAGGCTCGTCCGACTTGAGCGCGGCCAGTGTCTCGGCCAAAACCTGATCCAATCGCTCCTGCCGTGCGCTCTTGTTGGGGATAAGAATGGCTTCACGAATGGGACCTGCCACCAGCTTGCGTACCTGCTCCGCCAAGCCAGCATCGATCGCCTCTTGCGTGACCACCCGTTTGGGCTTACCGGCCAGGCTACGTAGCTCTTCGATCTTGGCGACGATTTTCTTGATCTCGCTGTGCGCCAACTCGATGGCCTCGAGCATGGTCGCTTCAGGCAATTCATTGGCTCCCGCTTCCACCATCATGACGGCATCGGCGGTTCCCGCCACCACGAGATGCAATTCACTGGTCTCGAGGGTTTCCAAGTCGGGATTCACGACAAACTGGCCGTTGACGCGTCCGATCTTGACCCCTGCGATGGGGCCATTAAATGGAATGGACGAGATCGCCAACGCGGCAGAGGCGGCAGTGATCGCAATCACATCGGACACGCCGGTCTTATCGGCCGACAACACCGAGGTGATGACTTGGGTCTCGAAATAGTAGCCTTCTGGGAAGAGGGGGCGAAGCGGACGATCGATCAACCGGCTGGTGAGCACTTCTCGCTCGGACGGGCGTCCTTCCCGTTTGAAATATCCACCGGGAATCTTGCCCGCGGCGTAGGTTTTTTCCTGGTAATCCACCGTCAGGGGAAGAAAGTCCACTCCGGGCTTCGCGGTTTGCGAGGCAACGGCCGTCGCGAGTATCACGGTGTCGCCGTAGGTGGCCCAAATCGCGCCGTCCGCCTGCTTGGCAATACGGCCGGTTTCCAGCGTCAAGCGGCGACCCGCCAGCTCGATGTCTATCACATGTTTCATCTATGGTCTCCTCCGGTTAAATCCCACAGATGCCCACAGAGATAAGTTCAATCTGAACGCGGAACCTGCGCAGGCCCATATGCTTGAACTTGTTTCAGTGTTCACCTGCGGGGACAATAGTTCGGCCGCCACACGCGTGGCGGCCGATTCGATCACCCGACTACTTACGAATACCCAAACGTTCGATGACGGCGCGATACCGGCCCTCTTCCACATGCCGCAGATAATCCAGCAAGCGGCGACGGCGCCCGACCAACGTCAACAACCCACGCCGGGAATGGTGGTCCTTCTTGTGCAGTTTAAAATGTTCCGTCAGATACGTGATCCGGTTCGTCAGGATGGCAATTTGCACTTCCGGAGAGCCGGTGTCCTTGTCATGCTGCTGGAAACTCTTCATCAACTCGGTTTTGACTTCTTTTACCAGTGCCATACGTCTCTACTCCTCTATTGAGTTCGCAATACTACTACCCTGTAATTCGTCTGTGACTAATACCTTTGACAGAGCAATCGACAGCTCCCCCGCCAGCCGCGTCTGATCATCCAGCCCGGCGGGCATGGTGCCGACGGCCAACAATCGTCCCGCGCTGTCCTTGATGCGGATCGCACGGCCCGAGACTTCCGAAAGAATCGTCGGCAGCCCCTGCCAACTCACCACAGCGGCAGTCGGAACCGGCATGCCATGGACGACCCTTCGTGCCGTCTCCTCACCGATGATGCAGACGGGAAGTCCTACCAACGCCTCGTCCAGCGTTAACATCGATCCGGCCAATGTCCCCTGAGCCAAGCGATTCTCGACTTCATCGACGGTTAAGGCCTGCTCCACCATCAGCGGCCCGACGCGTTCACGAATCAACGTCGCCATATGACCGCCGACCCCGAGCTTTTCTCCGATATCCGCACACAGCGTCCTAATATAGGTTCCCTTTGAGCAGACCACACGGAGCATCACATCAGGAAGCTGAATGCTGACCACGTCCAAACGAAAGACCGTAACTTCACGAGCCTGGCGCGCCACATCCTTCCCCGCGCGCGCAGCTTTATACAGGGGAACGCCGCCCACCTTCACAGCTGAGTACATGGGAGGAACCTGCTGGATACGGCCCTCAA
Source organism: Nitrospira sp. (assembly GCA_020853775.1). Taxonomy (GTDB): domain Bacteria; phylum Nitrospirota; class Nitrospiria; order Nitrospirales; family Nitrospiraceae; genus Nitrospira_A. The sequence goes on along the minus strand of JADYYH010000092.1, from coordinate 18,647 downwards.
AGCCAGCCACAACTTCCCGGATACGGGCGTCGGTCACGGCCGTAAGCGGCGCGCGCTGGAGCACCGTTCCCGTGGCATCCTGCGTATCGGTCGTTTCCCCCAATCGCAGTCCGGCCAGATACGCTTTATCCCACTCAAGCAGATATTCAGCGATACGCGTGCCTCGGCCGACAAGCAACGGCAGGACCCCGGTGGCCGCAGGATCGAGAGTGCCCGCATGGCCCAGCTTCATCCCGCGCAATTTTCCCCGAAGACGGGCGACCACATCGTGTGACGTCCATCCGGCTTCCTTGCGGACATTCAGCACGCCGTCCTGCAGCATCGTAGCCGTATGGGATTCCGTTGACGCGATCATAGTCATCGGCTAGACATCGGCGCGAGGGGATTCCGAGAGCACGCCTTCTTTGCTCTCATCCAGGTGCAACCCATCCAACAGCGCGAGAACCCGATCAGCCCGCGGCCCGCTGACATCTTTCATGAAAATCAATTCCGGCAGATACCGAAGCGCCAGACGCCGCCCCAGCTCCGCACGGACAAACCCACTTGCTTTCGCCAGCCCATCAAAAACCAGCCGTTCGTCTTTATTCTGCTCCATGGTGGTGACAAAGACGCGCGCAATGCGCAAATCTTTGGTTAACTCCACATCGGTCACCGTCACGGAACGCACACGCGGATCTTTGATTTTCCGCATCAAAATGTCGGCCACTTCCATGCGGATCTGATCTGCCACCCGTTCGGCGCGGCTATACGTCGATTTGGTCATGACGTGGCCTTACAACAACTCGATCCGAGAGCGGAGCAGCTGAATCGTCGGCACCCCCTGGATCAAATTCACGGCTTGGTCCAGTACCTGGTTGACGTGGGCGGACTCATTCGCCACGCAGGCCAACCCTAAAATCGCCTTCTGCCACAACTCTTGCTCCCCCACCTCAGCCACTGACACATTGAACTTATCCCGCAATCGACTTTTCAAACTTTGCAACACCTGCCGTTTGTCTTTCAACGAATGTCCATCGGGGATGAACAACTCGACGGTACAAAGCCCGACGATCATGCCCGATGAGTTTGCGGGGAGGTACCGCGGTGTGCCGATTCAAGCTTGGCCGCAACCTTGTCGATGGCAAAGGCCTCGATAATATCTCCGGCTTTGAGGTCGTTGAAGTTTTCAACCGTGATGCCGCATTCATAGCCCTGCTGAACTTCCCGCACATCATCCTTGAAACGCCTCAACGAGCCCAATTTCCCTTCGTAGGCCACCACACTATCCCGAATCACACGCACGCCCACACTGGCGCGCGAGATGACGCCATCCACCACGTAGCAACCGGCCACCAGCCCGGCCTTGGGGATCGTGAACATCTGCCGCACTTCGGCACGTCCGAGAATCCGCTCCTTGAGCGTAGGTTCGAGCAACCCTTCCATTGCGGCACGGATATCGTTCAACGCGTCGTAAATAATGCTGTACAGACGGACATCCACACCTTCGCGCTCCGCCAGCGCGGCGGCTTTCGGCTCAGGGCGGATGTTGAATCCGATGACAATCGCCTTCGAAGCAGCCGCGAGCAGAATGTCGGTTTCGGTAATCCCTCCGACTCCGGTGTGCATGACCCGCAATTTGACGGCACCGGCCGGCATTTTTTCGACGGCGGCCGCCAAGGCTTCTGAAGAGCCCTGCACATCGGCTTTAATCACGATGGGCAACTCTTTGACATTGCCCTCTTGGATTTTGGCAAACAAATCATCCAAACTGACCTTCGCCGGGCCGGCCAAATCAGCCGCCCGCTGCTTCATGGCGCGTTCCTGCGCGATCTCGCGGGCGACCCGCTCATCCTTCACAATAGTGAAGGCATCACCGGCAGACGGCACGCCGGGCAATCCGATCACCTCGACCGGCACCGACGGTCCTGCTTCCGTGGTTTTCTTTCCCGTATCCGTGACCAGTGCGCGAACGCGGCCGCTGAAATTGCCGACCACAAACGCGTCGCCGACATGCAAGGTCCCGCTTTGCACGAGAACCGTCGCGATGGGGCCTCGCCCGCGGTCCAGCTTGGCCTCGATGACCAAACCCTTCGCCATGCGCGTGGGATCCGCTTTCAGCTCCAAAACTTCCGCCTGCAGGAGGATCATTTCCAGGAGTTGATCCAGACCGGTGCGCTGTTTCGCGGAGACTTCCACCATGATCGTGTCACCGCCCCACGACTCGGCCACAAGACCATGCTCGGTCAGGGCATTTTTTACACGATCGACATTGGCTCCCGGCTTATCGACTTTGTTGATGGCGACAATCAGCGGCACTCCGGCAGCCTTGGCATGGTGAATGGCTTCCACGGTCTGCGGCATGACACCATCGTCTGCCGCCACGACCAGAATGACGATATCCGTCGCCTTCGCTCCCCGTGCGCGCATCGCGGTGAACGCTTCGTGGCCAGGGGTATCGAGGAAGGTCACCTGCTTCCCATGTACTCCGACGATATAGGCGCCGATATGCTGCGTGATGCCTCCGGCTTCGCCTTCGGCCACCTTCGTTGAACGAATCGCATCCAGCAGGGACGTTTTCCCGTGATCGACATGACCCATGATCGTGACGACCGGCGGCCGCGGTACCGCCTGCTCTTCACCGGAGGATTGGGCGGCTTCTTCCAGCAAGGCTTCGCCGACCTTCTCCGTCGACACTTCCACCCTGGCGCCATACTCTTCGGCTATCAACGACGCCGCTTCGAGATTGATCGACTGGTTGAAGGTCACCATCTGCCCCATATCCATCAGCTTCCGGACCACGTCCGCCGGCCGCTGACCGATGAGTTCGGCAAACTCTTTGACGCTGACTCCTGCGGTCAATTTCACGCTTTTCTTTCTCGGCTTGGTGATTTCCGTTGGCGAGGCATGGTGAATATGTTTGGACCGGTCTTCCCGCCGCTGCACCGGGATCGCCCGCAAGTCTCCCCACCGGGTGGCGTCGTTCTTAAACTTGGCTTCGTCTTCTTCCCGGGTCCGGGGGGCCTTTTTGGCTTTTTTTAATTTCTCGCGGGCGGCGGCTTCGCTTTCCAATGCCTCGGTACCCGTTTTCTTCTTGGTTGCCGCAAGGACCTCGGGAGAAGGAGTCGTGACCACGGGAGGTTGAGACGGCTTAGTCGTCGTCTCCTCCGAAGTCACCACCACGGGCGACTGCGGCTCGGCCTCTTCAGCAGCCTGGGTCGGCTCGACCGGAGCGACTTCACCGACTTCCGGACCGGTCAGGGTTGCGGGAGACACAGCCCCGGCGTCCGGTGCTGCGGAAGCAGCCGGTGCAAACACGGCTTCCGCTGCAGCCAGGGACGCCACAGCATCTTCTGCGCCTTCTTCGCGTTTCTTCTTGATGAGAATGCGTTTTTTGTCGGGCTTCGGAGCTTCTTCATGCGCGACTGCGTGCGATCCACCGGGCTCTTTCGACAAACGAACCATTTTCTTCGCCTCATGCCCGGACGAAGAGGCCTCGCCGGCACGTGCCTTCGAACCAAGCTTTTCAAGCGCCATGCGGACCGAATCATCATCCAATGCGCTGCTGTGGGACGCCACCGGAATCCCGAGCCGCTTCAGTTCAGGAATCAGCTCCCGATTTTCCATCCCCAGCTGCTTTGCTAATTCGTACACGCGCATACAATACCGCTCAGCTCCACCCGCTTAGATAATTGCCATTCAGCTCGTAACTTTCGAGCCGCTTCAGTCCGCCTGCTGCGCCGCAGCCCGCGCCTCATCCTGCTGGCGCTGAGCCTCCGTCTCTTCCGCCAAGGCCGCCTTGATATCCCGATCGCGCTCTGCCTTTTCCTTCTCGTATTCCGTCGCGCTGATGATATCGATCTTCCAGCCGGTCAGGCGAGCGGCCAGTCGAACATTTTGCCCGTTCTTCCCGATCGCCAGCGAGAGCTGGGAATCCGCCACGACCACCAGCGCCGACTTCTTTTCTTCATCGATACCGACTTTTTCGATCGTCGCCGGATTTAAGGCTTCCGCAATGAACACGCGGGGATCCTGCGTCCACGTAATGATGTCGATCTTTTCTCCGCGCAACTCGCGCACGACAGCCTGCACACGCGACCCCTTAATCCCGACACAGGCTCCGACCGGGTCCACCGCTTTGTCGCGGGATGACACCGCAATCTTGGTACGATCACCGGGCTCACGCACAATCGATTTGATTTCCACGATCTTCTCGCCGACTTCCGGAACTTCCAGCTCGAACATCTTCGCCACAAACTGTGGATGACTGCGGGAGAGGATGACCTGCACATCTTTCGGTGTGCGACGCACCTCCAGCAGCAAAGCCTTTACGCGATCTCCACGCCGGTAGGTTTCGCGCGGGATCTGTTCCTGAATCGGAAGGATCGCCTCGGTTTTGCCGAGATCGACCAGGAAGTTTCTCCGCTCCATACCCAGGATAATGCCGTTCACCAAGTCTCCCTGACGAGTCGAATACTCCTTCTGAACGGCTTCCCATTCAGCTTCACGGACTTTCTGAAAAATGACCTGCTTGGCCGTTTGAGCGGCAATGCGCCCCAATTCGTCCATTTCGATCAGGGAGCCGATTTCGTCACCGACTTCCGCGCCCTCATCGTATTCACGCGCCTCTTTCAGGGAGATCTCGGCTTTTGGATTGGCCACCGTATCGACGATGATTTTCTTCGACACGACCGAAATTTCACCGGTCTTACTGTCAATCTCGACCTGAATATTCTCGGCCTGGCCGAATCGTTTTTTCGCAGCGGTTTGCAGCGCTGACTCGATCGCGCCAATGACCCTGGCCTTATCGATTCCCTTTTGACGGCCGATTTCATCGATGACGGCGATCAACTCTCGATTCATAGCTCACACCTCATGGTTAACACAGCCGCAAGCACCGTCTGCTACTTGGAAAACTCGACCTTTCGACGCGCCAGCGCGATGTGATCAAACTCCACCCGGATCGTGTCCCTCGTCTTTTTCTGCTGTATAGCCAGCGTGACGGCGCCATCATCCACTTCCACCACGGTCCCCGCCAGCCGCCACTGTGACTGAATGGGCTCACGCAATTTAAGCGTCACCGGCTGACCGATCAAACGCCGATAATCCTGCACGGTTCGCAAGGGACGATCCAGGCCGGGCGACGAAATCTCCAACGTATAGGCATGTGGAAACGGATCAATGACGTCCAGCGCCGGGCTCAGAGAGCGATGCGCCTGCTCACAGTCGGTCAGCGAAATTCCGCCGGGCTTGTCGATAAAAACCCGGATCACGGTCCGGGGACCTTGGCCGACGCATACCGCCTCGACCAACTCAAGACCGTGGGATTGCAGAATGGGAGCCGCAACTTCTTGCACGCGGAGGTTGAGCGCCTCAGCGCGTTTCACCGACGGCTTCCCTGCCGACACCGCTCCCGCATCACTCATAGGCAAAAGTTGCTCAAACAAAAAAGTGGGCCCAGGCCCACTTACAGCGGAGGAACCTTACCATGCCATAGGAGTGAAAGCAAGGGACGCTAGCCGACCAGAGCCTCCCAGCGACGAGACAGAAGCTGGGACAGAGGGCCTGGAACTCCTGCACCAATGGCTTGCCCGTCAATGTGCACGACCGGCAACACTTCCACCGTCGTTCCCGTCAAAAACACCTCGGAGGCCGTCAGAAGATCTTCCCGACCGACAAACGTCTCCACCACAGGGAGGCCTTCCTTTCTGGCCAGTTCCAGCACGATCGCCCGCGTGACCCCTGAAAGGATGCGATGTCCTTCGGGTGCAGTCTCGAGCACACCGTTTCGCACCACCATGACATTACTGACAGACCCCTCGGTGACCTGGCCATCTCGAACCAAAATGGCCTCAAACACACCAGCTTCCTTCGCTCGTTGCCGCGCCAGAACATTCGCCAAGAGATTGACGCTCTTGATATCGCAGCGTCCCCAACGAATGTCATCCAACGTGATGGCCTGAACCCCGGCTTTGCGAATTGCGGAATCCAGCGGATGAAGCTCGCGAAAGGTCAGCACGGTCGTCGGTGGGATCGAGGCAGGGAACGGATGGTCCCGTGGAGCCTGGCCCCGCGTCACCTGCAAATAAATTTTGGTCTCGGGGAACCGGCTCAGCCGGAGGCCTTCCCGAACCAAGACCAACCACTGATCCTTGGTGTGCCCCAGCGAGAGGTGCAGCGCCTGCGCGCTGCGCTCAAACCGGGAAAGATGCTCATCAAGCGCGAATGGTTTCCCGCGGTAGGTGCGAATGACCTCATACACGCCGTCCCCGAACTGAAATCCCCGGTCCTCGATGCTGACCACGGCTTCCGCCAGCGGACCGAAGCGACCGTTCACACAGGCAATGTCAGGCATGGCCCTTTTCTCGCCGCCTCCTCACCTCAGGACGCGGTGACATAAAAAATTTGCCGGTCTTCCGCTGTGAATTTCCACCCCAGGCGCTTCTCAAAGACTAGCCGATGGGTTCCGGGAGCCGAGGGCTTGAACTCGAAGCTACGCTGCCCTTGATCGACGGCATTGTTGCTGGCCGTGCGGAGAAAATCATCCTCGACCAGGGGCATGACCGCAGCGTCATAGATCGGCACCCATAACTCTCCCCTCGTGCGATCCTCCCACAGCCGGATGTGAACCGGCAGCCCGACTCGGGCCTTGAGGACTTTGGCGCCCGGCTCCTGCTCGGTCCCTGTAGGAACCGCCTTGCTCAGTGGACTCATCTTCCTGACAACTCCAACGTCATAATTCCGCGCGGCTACACCTTGCGCCGCCCTCCGACGAATATCTCTCCGTCCTCCACGCGTACATCATAACTTCCGACGCAATACCCTCCGCCGTCCGTGCCTTGCCCATTTCGCACATCAAATTTCAAGTCGTGCCACGGACAGGAAACCACGTGCCCCTTCACGCGGCCCTTATTGAGCGGGCCACCCTCATGAGGGCACGCATTATAGATGGCATGAAAATGCCCCTCGATGTTAAACACTGCAATGGCACGCTCGTTCACCTTGACGACCTTGACTTGGCCGGGAGGAATCTCTTCAACCTTGGCCACACACTGAAACCCTTCCATAAACGATTCCGGCTCCCCTTACTGTTACATCCGTAACGTAAACTTGAGCTCCATCCCCGTCGTAACCTCGGCGCGCTTGGCGTACCCTGCCTCCGCCTCGATTAAGTACCGAACCGGCTCGGGAGGAGGACCGTAGTACGGACACGGATCCTGGACGCAGGGCTGGACCTGCTCGAGGATTTGCACCACATGGTGACTCTCATCAATCCACAACATATCGACAGGAATGCGGAATTGACGGGTTGCGACACGGTGCAATCCGGTCGACTCAAAGATATAAAGCATCCCCGTATCCGCTGGCAATCCTTCCCGGAATGCCAAACCGAACAGCAGTTTTTCCGGCGTGCTAGCCACTTCCGTTTCCATCGTCTTCCCGTTCGGGAATTCCACAATAATGAGTTCGGATTCCTTCGGCCCGCCAAGGAACAAGCTCACACTGATCAGCAAGATCACTAAGAGCACGAACGTCACAATCTTCTTGCGACGCTGTTCCGATTCAGGCCCACTCGCGCGCGTCACCATAACCACATGCTGTCGGACATGGATGCATCCTCGTGTAGTCGTATCTGCGTGGAGCCGCATGTACATTGGGCCCAAAGCCCCATGACTTTCCCTGTGCTAGGCCTTCTTCCCAAGCCTCATTCTGTTGACTTGCCGAAGAACGGCGGCATAGAATGCGGACCTGTTTCGCCGCGAACTATGGTCGCGGCGGCACGAAATTGTCAACATCTTATCCGTCATTAAAGGAACTGCGAAGGAGGCATAGGCCATGGCGCTTCTGATCACCGATGAGTGTATTTCCTGCGGGGCATGCCTGCCAGAATGTCCCAACGAAGCCATTTTCGAAACGCGAAGCGATGCTGAAGGCAAGGGCAACCATGTCGGAGACGGGCAGGGAGTCGGCGATAATATTTACGTCATCACCCACGATCGTTGCACCGAGTGCGTCGGACACTTTGACGAACCTCAATGTGCGGCTGTCTGCCCGGTGGACAACTGCTGCATTTCCGACCCGGCCTATCCGGAGACGACCGACGTATTGCTGGAAAAAGCCAAGTCGTTGAACCCGGACAAAGAAATCGATCCGGCCAAAGTCTGGAGTGGCGTTCGCAACTAATTCGGTTTCAGCACATGTGCGCGGCACCACGAAGGCTCCTCCGGGAGCCTTCGCTGTTTTTCCGCCGAAGTGACGCTGCAACAACAGATGCATACCTGGCTTTCCAGGGTTGATCACTGTAGACTTTAAGTACGTACGTTGTGGCATGCGCAGGCCACGCTTCCCTTACTTGGCCCCGCGGCATCCATTCATTGACCACCCTCTCAACGGGAGGTACACATGAAGTCTTTCACTCGCCTGGCATGCTTTGCCATCCTGACTATCGCACCGCTGCCGTCCCAAGCCATGACCGACGCGGGCGATATCGGCACTATTATCGAAAGCTTCATCACAAAACAATTCCCTGATGCCGCCAGCCATTTCTGGGTGGTCAACGACACTCAATGGGATGGCGACGAAATGATTGTGGACATGAATACCATCGTGACGGACCGCCGGCAGACACCGCCGACGGAGAGCCGATTCCTACTGTTGATCGTGGAGGGGCGCCTTCAAGGCATTCAGAACATTCCGCTGGACGCTGCCGCAGAATGCCAAAAGGAGCAGGAGGTCTAGCCGGGACGATTTTCTGGATAGAACTCTGCACGCAATACAACAACGCCCCATCTGCATCACTGCAGATGGGGCGTTGCCATTCGTACCGTTATATGGCGAATTACTTAATCATCACCAGCTTGCCACCGACGTGCGCTGGGTGCAAATGGCAGCGGTAGGTCAGCGTGTTCCCCTGCGTGGCATTGAACATGTCGCTGGTCGGCACACCGATATACTTGGTCTCGCCCGGCTTCAGCACAACTTCCGCCTTCATCACAAACGGGGAAGCCGCGTTGACCGGATCGGTCATTTGGAAGCCATGCTCGCTCGAAGAGTTATTCGTCACTTTCAGCACCACCGGACGGCCCGGACGAATCTTAAAATCAATCACCGTCACCGGGGGATACCAGGCCTTCAGGCTTCCGATTTCCACGGCATACAGTTCCGCATCCACGATCAATTCTTTAAACGGCTGACCGACCACGGAGCCGGTATCCAGATCGCCGATCTCGACACCGCCAGCTTGCAGCGCGTATGCGCCGGATGCCCCAGCCATTAACATGACCAGGCCAAAGAATACTGCTACCATCGTCTTGCCCATGACCTACCTCCTTAAAGAGATTAAGAAGAGATGCGATTAGGTTGGTGAATAATGACCACCGCGATCTGAACCTTCTGCTAGACACCGCGCCCAGGAGGCTAGCACACACTGCTCGGAAATGTCCTAAATAAAAGGCTGATGAGGGTCACCTTATAGCATAGGGATTTAAAAGGAAGCAAGAAAGTTCTTGGGTCGTCTCCAAGCGTTTCTAGGCGGGAAATTTTCGCGGCGGCCTGGGCACTAGCGGGAATTTGTCACGGCATTCCCGATGTTTACGGCAACACGTTCCCTTCGGGAGACATTTCGACCGCATGGGAGCCGATCAGCAGATCATAGGGCGTATAGTCATCCGTGAGTGTCAGGCCCGGCGCCCAGGGAGCGGTACGTCGCGAGGCCAGCAAGGCTATCGCTTCGAGGGGTAACCGACGAGCTTCGACCTGCGCGTGAATACGCCTCACGATTTCCTCGTACGACATCGTCTCAATCGGGCGGCCGCCAAAGAAAATAAGATTTTCTGCGGTGGTCTGATGGGCGCGCCACGGCCCCTTGACTCCGAACGATTCGATGGTGGGAAACGAGCGCTTCAGCGTCTGCACCACCGCACTCGCACGCTGCAAATCGCCCCCCTCTCCTGAAGAAGCCAGATTGAGGGCCAACACGCCATTGGGATTGAGACGGCCACGCAGCTCTGAAAAGAATTCGACCGTGGTCAAATGGAAGGGAATGAGATGCCGGGCAAACGCGTCCACCCAGATCACGTCATAGGTCGCCTTCGTGTCGCGTAGAAACACGCGGGCATCCTTCACCGACACATGGTGATTGGCAGGAGGACGATAGTCGAAATACTGTTCCGCCATTCGCACCACGACGGGATCGAATTCGACGACATCCAATTCCAACTCAGGCCGGACTTGAGCGAGCCACTTGGCCAGCGAGCCGCCGCCGTGCCCCAAAATCAGTCCTCGTTTGGGCTCGGGAGCTAACGCGACCGCCGCCACCATAAGTTGGCTATAAGGGAGAAACAGGGCGGTCGGATCGGATCGCCACATCACCGCATGCCAGGTGCGGTCGAGCACAAGATAGCGAAACAGATCATCGTCACGGACCCGAACCTGCTGATAGGGACTATCTTCCTGATACACCAGCCCTGCAACCGGAGGAGCCTGACCGAACAATTGCCATCCCACAATGAGCGCCCCGGCCACAAACAACCCGGTCAACTTCGTGACCTTCCCGCTTCCTTGTTGTAACCAGAGCAAGCCTAGCAGCAGTTGGATCACTCCTAAAGTGGCTACGAGGGTCTGAGTCCCCAACCAGGAAAGCAGAAAAAACGCCGTGCCCCAGGTCCCTGCCAAGCTACCAACCGTGGATAAGGCGATCATGCTGCCTGTATGGCGACCGAGATATCCCATATCGACAACGGCCAGTCGGAGCAGTGCGGGCATCACTCCGCTCAGACCAAACGCCGGCGGTGCCAACAACACACAGGCTGCAAGGCTGGGGCCCCATCGCGGGTCCTCGACCAGCTTGGCGACTTGGAAAATGGCACCCTGCCCCATCCACGACATCAGCAATGTCCATGCGCCGGATCCGAGGAGCAGCCACGCCAAGACCGCCGCAACCCGATACCGATCGGAGGCCCAGCCGCCGAACGCATAACCGGAACTCATGGCCGCGAGAATGATTCCGATGAGGGCGCCCCACACAAAGAGAGAATTTCCAAAGACAGGAGCCAGCAAGCGGCTGCCTAAAATTTCGAGCGCCATCACAATCGCGCCGGTCACGAGCGCGGTGAGGAGCAAACAGATTCGGGGAATGGAAACAGGGGCAGGTCTTTGTGCCATCATCGACACAAGACCGCGACACAGAGTGAGGACATGCAACGACGGGGGTGACGGGACCAGACCATGCTACAAGGTCCCCCAATTTTTGAAGTAACGGAGCAGGTCACGCACGGAAATCATGCCGACCACACGCCCTTCTTCAGTAATCACAAGATGCCGGATTCCGCGTTCGGCCATCACATCACTCGCCTCATGCGCGGACTGGGCGATATCGATCGTCATGATGGGGGCACTCATCACCGAGCGGACCGTAACGTGCTCGGTCGCAGCCCCGCTGGCCATCGCTTTGCGGACGAGATCGGCTTCACTCACAATGCCCACGTAGTCGCCATGATCGGCGACCAGCATTGCTCCCACCCGGGCATCGCGTAATTGCTGCGCCACAACCAACAACGAATCATCAGGCCGCACGGTCTTCGTGATGGGACGCATCATCATGGCTAACGGTCGTTGGATAGGCCCGCCTGCAACCACCACGCGCATCCCTCCTGCGAAGAGGCCGAATTCTACTGAAGTACGCCACAATCTGCAATTCATCATGCATGAGGCCAACCGGACGGACCGCAAAAACCGTTGAGATGATTGCTCGTGTTGGCAGGCGTTGCTATACTAGCGACTCTACACGAATTCTCACCCACGATTCGCAGCTTTTCTTTAAGAGGAGATGCTTCCATGCATATCAGCGTGATTGGAACGGGCTATGTCGGCTTAGTGACCGGGGCCTGCTTCGCAGAATTCGGCGTGAATGTCACCTGTATGGATACGGACGCGCGCCGGATTGCCAAACTCGAAAAGGGTGAAGTGCCATTTTTTGAGCCCGGCATTACCGAACTCGTCGCCAAAGGCATCAAGGAAGACCGGCTCCATTTCACCACCGATGTCGCCAAGGCCGTCGACAAGGCCCTCGTGATCTTCATCGCCGTCGGAACCCCTCCCAAATCCGATGGGTCAGCCGACTTATCGTACGTGGAAGAGGTGGGACGCGGGATTGCGAAGAATATGACCGGGTATAAGGTCATCGTTACCAAGTCCACGGTGCCTGTCGGGACCGGTGAAAAGCTGCGCGAAGTCATCAAGGCCAATCAAACCGGCCGGTTCCGCTTCGATATTGTGTCCAATCCGGAATTCCTGCGGGAAGGCTCTGCCATCGAAGACTTTATGCGACCGAACCGTGTCGTCATCGGTGCAGACAGCGAACAAGCCGTCGCCATCATGAAAGACCTATATCGGCCCCTCTACCTGCTTGAAACTCCGATCGTGGTCACCGACATTCCGACCGCTGAGATGATCAAATACGCTTCCAACGCGTTTCTTGCCGTCAAAATTTCGTTTATCAACGAAATCGCGACGGTATGCGAAAAGGTGGGCGCGGACGTGCAGTTGGTGTCCAAAGGCATGGGGCTCGACAATCGGATCGGCAATAAATTTCTGCATGCCGGACCGGGGTTCGGCGGGTCCTGCTTCCCGAAGGACCTCGCGGCGCTGGTTCAGACTGGTGAACGCGTGGGATATCCGTTCCAGATTGCCGGCGCGGCCGCGAAGGTGAACTACGAACAGCACCTGCGAATGGTCCAGAAAGTGAAGGATGCCTGCGGAAGCGTGAAAGGGAAGACGCTCGGCGTCCTGGGCCTCTCCTTCAAGCCCAACACGAACGACATGCGGGAAGCGCCGTCATTGACGATTCTGAGCGAGTTGATGAAGGAAGGGGCAACGATCCGCGCCTACGACCCGGCGTCGATGGAAGAATCGATGAAATTGTTACCGGGGATGGTTCCCTGCCAGGACACGTATGACGTCGCGGAAGGGGCCGACGGACTCATCATCATGACGGAGTGGAACCAGTTTCGAAATCTCGATTTCGAACGGCTCAAGAAAGCGATGCGGGAACCGCTGCTGCTGGACCTGCGCAACACCTACGAGTCGGACCGGGTCGTCCCCTTCGGCTTCCGACACGTGTCGGTCGGTCGTCCCACCAAGAATCCGGCCGCCTAACCGGCGGCCGGACGGTTTCCCCTAACTGAGCAATTTCGCCGGTTCAGGCTGGGCCCCTTCTTTCGCCTTCGGCTTATAGCCCATCCGGTCCAGCACCTTCATGATCTTGGTTTTCAACCGGTCGTCAGCCTCCGCCAGCGCCGTGGCGAGAGGCTCGACGGCCGGCTTGCCGATCTTCCGGATGATTTCCGTCGCCGACTGGCGCACATCGTCTTCTTCGGACGCCAGCAATGGCACGAGCGAGGGAACAGCGGACCCGCCGATCTTAATCAACGAATCATAGGCCCGTTGCCGCACATCGCCCACTTCGTCTGTGAGGGCCTCAACCAGAGGCACCACCGCGCGCGGGTCCTTCAAGTCACCCAGAACTTCCGCCGCATATTTGCGATTGAGCCAGTGCGAATCCTTCAAATCGATCAACATCGCGTCGGCTTTGGCGGCATTCGGATCTTTCGCACGAATCCGGAAGCTCTTGGCCACGCGCTTGCCGCCTTCTTCCACCACACGAATCGTGGCGCCGTCGCCCGGCTTGATCTTGAGGAAATCTTCGAGGGCTTCCTCGCCGACATCGAGCACGACGGTCTTGCCGTCGTAGGCCAATAGCTCCACTTCCAACTGCCTGGCTTCGGGATTGACGGCGACGACCCGCTCCGTCACAAGATTGAAGCCGTCCTTCTTGGGGCCGCCCTTCGGGCCGATCTGAATCAGTTTTACCGGTGCTTCTTCTGCCATAGTAGAGTTCCTTTATCGGGTTATGACGAGGTCGCCTGTTTCCATCCCAAACTCGCGAGGACACCTTCGACGGTTTCCTGCACCATCGTATTCTCATCTTCCAGGAGAGGAAGCAACGGCTCGATGGCCTGCTTCGCCCCGAGTCGCGCCAAGGATTCAGCCGCGTTCCGGCGGACGAGCCAGTCTTCATCCTGCAACGACTGGATCAACGCTTCGGCGCTGCGCGGGTCGCCGATCTTTCCGAGCGCTTCCGCCGCATGGCGTCGAACCATCCAATTGGGCCCCAACAGGCCACCGATCAACGCGTCAACCGCCCTGGTATCGCCGATCTTCTTCAACACCCGTGCCACATCTTCGCGCACGGTGCCGTCGCCCAGCGCTTCGATCAAGCCGGGCGTGGCCCGCGAGTCGCCGATACGCTCCAGCGCCCACACCGCCGCGGTCCGGACGGCTCCATCCTTGTCCTTGAGCGCTGCCATAAGCGGATCGACGGCGCGGGGATCGCGGAACCGCCCGAGTGCGTTGGCCGCCTGCTCGCGGATCGCCCATTCATCGTCGCGCAAGGCCTCCAGCAGCTGATCGAAGGCCACGGGACCGATGCGTACCACAGCAGTGGCAGCGGCCTCGCGTATCACTACATCCTCGTCCGCCATCAAGCCGATCAACTGGGGAACGGCCTCAATCCCCATCTGCCCGAGACTCCCCATCGCATGGTCTCGCAACGCCTCATTATCGTCGCGCAGCGCCGCTATCAATTGTGCAATTCGCTCGGCATCACTCATGATCGTCCGATTCCTCCTGCCCGACCGGCTGTTCGCCCTCGAGTGCCGCAAGTTTATCTGCAATGAGGCCGGCGCTGTACGAGACGATACCATCCCGATCGCTTCGCAACCGGTTGAACAGTTCGTTATACGGACGCAAGACCTCGACATCTTTGATTTTCGCCAGCGCCTCGATGGCCATCACGCGCAAGGGCCGGATCGGGATCGCTTCAATATACAATTGGGCCGGACGCGGGTCGCCGATCAGGCCCAAGGATTTCACGGCGTACTCCTTCACGCCGGTATCCTTATCCTTTTGAAGACGCTTCATCAACGGTTCGACCGCGCGCACATCGCCGATTTTGCCCAGCAAATCCGCCGAGGCTTCCCTGATAAGCCAATCGTCGTCTTCAAGATATTCGATCAGGATCTCCACCGCCGGCCGGCCAATCCCCAAAAGATCCATCACCGTGGCCATGCGGGCTTCCTCGCGTTCGCTCGCGCCTTCCACATCGCGCAATGCATTAAACGTCGCATCGATCCGTTCTCGGACGGCGCTGAGCTTCTTTAGCGTCCGCACAGCGATGTCGCGGACTGCCGGCGAGGCCATGGCATCGATCAATCCGTCGGCTGACCGAGGATCGAGCAGGTGTTCGAGAATCGTCGCCGCTGTCGTCTGCGCGTCCGCCTCGGGATGCTTCAACATGTCACACAGCGGCGTAATGGCATTGGGGATCACGCCCAAGAGCTGCCGAACACGGTGACGCACTTCTTCATCGGGTGATTCGTGGAGGTTGCGCACCAAGCCCGCCGCCGTGTCATCGTCCAGATTGCCGGCCATCTGTTCAAGCGCGGCAAAGGCAGCCTGCCTTACGGTTGCTTCAGGATCCCGAATCAACGTGACCAGCGCAACACCCGCGGCCGGATCCTTGATGCGGGATAACATCGCGGCCGCTTCGACACGAAGAGGGACATCGCCGGTCTGCAATGCCTGCGTCAAGGCCTGGACGGCCCGAGGACCGCCGGCCAGGCAGGCCGCCGTGGCTCGCATACGCCGCCACTCCTCCTCATGCGTCAACTCGGAAACTAAGGTATCGATGGACTCTTTGGACATCGTGGAAGAATTGCGCCGACTGGTGGCTGTACCGGCTTAGAATGACCCTTGTTTGCGAATTCGTACGCTACTCGATCATCTGATCATCGTCTAGACTCGGCCCGCACGCCATCCGACAGCGGTGAGGGTTTCACGAACGTGATACCGGACATTTTCATCCTGCTCTTTGGCCAGCATCGGCAAGAGTGACGGGATCACCGTCGGACCAAATTTCGTCAGGGCTGCTGCCGCCTCCGACCTCGTAATGGTATTCCGCAGGGCCACAATCAGAGAAGGAATCGCGACGGCATCGGCGATCATCCCTAATGCGCGGGCCGCCATTCCCATGGTGGCCATCTCGTCCGTCCATCCATCGGCACAGGGCGTGGCCGAATCTCTCGGCTCGCCAAGCGGCACCCCCTCGACAACCCGCCGTAACATCGGGACCACCCGGCGATCGCCGATATGTCCGAGGGCTTCGACAGCCAAGAGCCGTAATCCGGGCTCCTTCATCACCGCAACCAAATAATCGACGGCGCGCCCGTCTCGAATCGCGCCCAGCGCTCGCACCACGTCTTCGCGAATCGCCGAATCCCGCTCATTAAACAAGGCCCGCAGCAACGGCTCGACGGAATCCGGCGACTTCAATTTGCCCAATGCCTCCACCGCATGGAGGCGAACCAGCCAATCGTCATGCTGCAAGGCCTCGATCAATCCGGCCATCGCGGCCACGCCAATGGCGGCCAACGCACTGGACACTTCCTCACGAACGGCCTTGACCTTGTCCTGCAACAGCGGCATCAAGGCGGGAACAGCGTCCGGGTCGCCGATCCGTCCCAAGCCCTTCGCCGCATGCATACGCACAATCCAATCGCGACTACTCAAGGCCTGCATGAGCGGCGCCAAGACTCGCGCATCGGCCAGTGACGCCAGAATGGCCGACGCCGCTTCTTGCACCTGCAAGGCGGGATCGGACAAGCAGCCCGCCAAGGCCGGAACAGAGACAGATCCGAGCGATGACAAGGCGCCGACTGCCGCTTCGCGGACCGCGCGGTCACTATCACGCAGCGCTTTGGTCAGAGGGAGTACGGCCCGCGCATCTTTCAATGCGCCGAGCAGGGTCGCGGCCTCCTCCCGAATGGCCCAATCCTCATCCGACAGGGCTGCGATCTGTTCACTGACGGTGTCGGCCATGGTACCTCGGCCTCTGGAGAGGCCATCGACCTTAACACAGCATTTTTTTAGGGGTCAACGCGAGTCGGCCCAACGACCTGGCATTGCACCACCCCGCACGCTGGTCGAAACGGAGAGGAAGAGACGCAGGGACGCCGGAAGCTCTCAACAGGCCAGACACCCCGCGAGAGAACGCCGAGAATTACCGCACCGATCCTTTCGCAAAATCTCCGCTCGGACCGAAACGACCGATGTCTCCCAGCGGGCGATCGACTCGAAGATTGTCGGCCTGGCTGGAATCCACTGAAGTCTCTTCATCGGGAGGCGTCCATCCCAGGTGCTCCAGCGTTTCCACGACCAGCAACCGCAAGGAATCCTTGGCGGTCAACCGGACTGAGGCGTAGGACAACACACGCTCGCCTTCGGCTTCAACTTCAGAGGCCTTCGGATCGTACAGGAAGGAAATCAGCGGCTCGATGGCCGAATCCCCGATCAACACCAGCGCCGCAGCCGCCTTCTCGCGCAACACTCCATCCTTCAAGAGCATGATGAGGTCGGGAATCACGCATGGATCGCGGAAATGCCCCAGCGCTGTGGCGGCGGCTTCTTTGATAAACGCGTCTTCGCTGACGATACATCCGGGAGTCGGTGTCCCATCCTGGCGCACACCTTTGCCTTTGAGCGCAGCCAATACTGCAGGGAGGGCGCGCGGATCACCGATCATGCCGAGCGACGCAATGGCATGACGCTTCACGACGCCATCTTTCATGGCTTCCAACAGCCCGTCGATCGCGCGGGGGTCACCGATCATGCCCAAGGCAATCGTGGCGTCTTCGCGCACAGCTCGATCCGGATCTTTGAGCGCTTCGATCAACGCATCCACGACGCGCGGCTCACGCACCCAACTCCGGCCGATTTGATAGTCCGTTGTCATCCCGCCCAAGGCACGAGCCGCATGACAACGCACAACGAAATCCTTGTCCTTCATCGTCTCAAGGAGCAGATCGACCGAGGGCTGCCCGATCGCGACCAGCGCGATGCCGGCGGTCTCACGCACGATCTTCGAAGAATCCCGGAACAGCTTGATCAAGGCAGGAATGGCCTTCGCGTCGCCGATTTTCCCCAACGCTTCCGCCGCTGCGCTCTTCACGGCACCGTCGCGATCCCGACACGCAAATATCAATGCGTCGACAGCACGGGCATCGCGAAGATCGCCGCAAGCCTTGGCCGCATGTTCCCTGACACGCCACCGCTCATCCTTCATCGCCGCCAGGAGCCGATCCATCTGGCCCGCGCCCAGGGACACCACCGCCGCAACTGCCTCGTTGCGAACTTCCATGATCGGATCGTTAAACAACCCAATCAGCGCCTCAATCGCCTTCGCACCGCCGATCTTGGCCACCCCCCATCCCGCCCGTGTGCGCACGGACCAATACTCGTCGCCGCAGGCGCCGATCAGCGCATCCAGGGTGGTCGGGTTCGCCAACTGCGCGAGGGCTTTGGCGGCCTCCTCACGGGTTGCATCATCCGGATCTTCAAGGGAGTCCAGCAGATCATCGAGTGCCTGTGCCATCACCCACCTCACTATTCCCATAATAGGCATCACGTTGACCGCCATGAGGATAGGTGCGCTTGCACCGTACCACCAGGGTCTGAGTCCCGCGGCCCTCCACACATTGATCGAGTGACTTGGAGTATTCCAGTTTCCCGTCCAAACTCACCGTGAAGGGGAAGTCGAAGGTAAAACTGATGAACTT
>JADYYH010000091.1 GCA_020853775.1 Nitrospira sp. | reverse complement strand
ATACTTGAAACAGTATGTTGAGGCCGCGAGGAGCGAGCCCGCCCGCTGGCATGCCGCACAACCGCATGCCAGCTTGTCGCAGCGGCGTATCGGCGGTTGCAGTAGAAGTCATCGTGAATAATGCGGGCTAAGGGATGAAGACTTCTTTTTGACCCGGAACCCTCTAGATGAGCGCCCGTCACTAGAGGCGGGCGCTACATTTCTGGGGAGACATCACTATCCCGCATAACCAGTTTCAATCCTCGCCCGCCCCGAAGGACGGGCGCTACTTTTTCCCCCGACGTAGTATACGCCAGGATGTTTGAGTTTCAATCCTCGCCCGCCCCGAAGGACGGGCGCTACGCTGAACTCTTCGCCCATCGTGCCGGGGATCAAGTTTCAATCCTCGCCCGCCCCGAAGGACGGGCGCTACTTCGACAGACGCGTGTTCCCATCCTGTCTGGTCTGTTTCAATCCTCGCCCGCCCCGAAGGACGGGCGCTACCAGGAAGGGACGGATCAGTACCGCGCGACGAAGTCGTTTCAATCCTCGCCCGCCCCGAAGGACGGGCGCTACGTCGAACGAGCCAAGCCTAGCCATTTAGTTCAGTGAGTGTCAATCCTCGCCCGCCCCGAAGGACGGGCGCTACAACGACAACGGCGTTCGCATGACCGGGCTCTTCAAGTTTCAATCCTCGCCCGCCCCGAAGGACGGGCGCTACACCAAACGATTCTGAACCGGCAACTCGAATTGATGGGTTTCAATCCTCGCCCGCCCCGAAGGACGGGCGCTACCTTTTTTCTCGGTCAACGCGCCGGGTGGATTTCCGTTTCAATCCTCGCCCGCCCCGAAGGACGGGCGCTACCCTGTTCCCGCTCTCGCCTGAATGGACACCGATAGTTTCAATCCTCGCCCGCCCCGAAGGACGGGCGCTACCTACAGCCGGATCCCGAGTGCATTCTGATCGAAGTTTCAATCCTCGCCCGCCCCGAAGGACGGGCGCTACACGAGCCAGCTGCGTTGCACCGCGTGCCAGACCTTGTTTCAATCCTCGCCCGCCCCGAAGGACGGGCGCTACGAGCAATGCGGCGGCTTCATCGATGCGGAGCTTGGTTTCAATCCTCGCCCGCCCCGAAGGACGGGCGCTACTCCTCGAGCATCCAGCGCTCGGCATCGGCGTGCCAGTTTCAATCCTCGCCCGCCCCGAAGGACGGGCGCTACGGGGATGGCGGCTCGCTCATGCGGGTGCGCCTCCTCGTTTCAATCCTCGCCCGCCCCGAAGGACGGGCGCTACGGCCTGCTGCGCGGCGACATCAAGAGCCGCTATGTTTCAATCCTCGCCCGCCCCGAAGGACGGGCGCTACCACCGCGGAGCCGTCCGAGTACGTCGTCGTGTGAGTTTCAATCCTCGCCCGCCCCGAAGGACGGGCGCTACGTTTTGATAACCTCGTTATCCGCGTGCGCCTTTAACGTTTCAATCCTCGCCCGCCCCGAAGGACGGGCGCTACATCGTGCTGCCGTGCGCGCGGATATTCTGCAGGGTGTTTCAATCCTCGCCCGCCCCGAAGGACGGGCGCTACCGCACTAACAAAAAACCACGATTTTCCGGGAGGTTTGCCTGCGGTCGGCGCGAACCTAACGGAATCACCTGGGAACGGTGACAATGGTTTGGTGTCACCTGATGAAATCTCCTTTCAATTCACGATGTTCTCGCTTGCGCGATCCCACGCGGTATTCGTCAGCGCTAGGGGTTCGCGCTCACAAAATTAACGGCTCGCCAAAATCGACTGAGGTGTCCACACCGAACACCTGTACATATTTTTCTTTGGGCTCTACCAATCGATAGACCCGCAAACTATCTTCCTTCTCATCGATAATCTCGACGAGGCGACGGAGGAGTTCTTCAAATTGCATCTCACTGACCGCGCATTCGAACACCGACTTCTGTACTCGTTGGCCGAAATCCTTGCAGGCTTGTGCCACCTTCCGTAGGCGCCGCCGACCGCCAGTTGATTCCGTCGCCACGTCATAGGCGATCAAAACATTCATGCCATCCTCCTACCGGTACAGAAACGGCGGATAGGCCTCCAGGTCTCCGCGCAGCACGCGGGCTAACAGACGAGCCTGCACGTGGGGAACCAAGCCTAGCGGCATCTTTTGATCCAAGACCGGATGTGTGATCTCTTCCTGCTTACGTTTCTGGTAGGCCACGATGACCGCTTTGCGGGCTGCATCCTCCAGATGCACCGCCCCGCCAGGTCGCGCGTGAAACTGGCTGCCTGCCACCTGCTTTCGATTGATCAACGTGAGTGCGAGTCGATCGGCAAAGACACTCCGTAACTCTTCCATCAAGTCTAAGGCCAAGGCTGCTCGGCCCGGACGTAGCGCATGCAGGAATCCCATCTGCGGATCAAGGCCGACGCCCTCCAGCGCCGCCACACAATCGTTCATCAGCAAGGCATAAAGAAACGACAAGAGCGCATTGACCGGATCGGTCGGAGGCCGCCGGTTTCGACCATTCAGCGTAAACATAGCGCGGTCTTCACGGACCATACGGTCGAACGTGGCGAAATATTTTCGCGCGGCCTCGCCTTCCAAGCCTCTCAGGTAGTCCAGGTCCTCCGCGAGCGGCACGCGACCCAGTACATTTGCCAGCGCCTCGGCCGTCTGTCGCAACGCTTCACTATCGCTCGGATCGTCGGTGTCTCGAGCGGCACGCAAGATGATCTGGCGGCTATTCTGAATTTTTCCGCCGACGATGTGGCGGGCGATCCTCAACGTCGTATCCGTTTCGCGCATGGCAGCATGTTGCGCACAACGCAGCAACACATTGCCCGAGATCGGGCCTTCCACGCGCGCCTGAAAGCGGCCATTGCGATCGAGAAAGACCACGAAGCGGCCATCCTGAGCGCATCGCGCGAGCGCGGCCGGGCTGACCAGCACATCGCCAAAACAGACGATGCC
This sequence comes from Nitrospira sp., assembly GCA_020853775.1. Classification (GTDB taxonomy): domain Bacteria; phylum Nitrospirota; class Nitrospiria; order Nitrospirales; family Nitrospiraceae; genus Nitrospira_A. The sequence goes on along the minus strand of JADYYH010000091.1, from coordinate 56,555 downwards.
GCCCAAGTGGTGGATCGGCACCTGGAGCTTCGTTTCCCGTTCGACTTCAACCCGGAGGGTATCGTGATCCAGGCGAAGATAGCTCCCCTCCGTCGTGAGATACAGTGTATTGAGCAGCTGGTGCATTGATGCCTTAGGGATTGTCTTTCACGACGAACAGATTGCGAACCAGCGCCACTGCACGCTGCTGCTCGCCGATCACCGAGGGCATGCAAGCTTCGCGCAATGAACAGTGTTCACAGCGATGATCATTCACCGGAGGAGGAAGCGTCTTCTCGACAATCATGGATCGGATTGCTGCCACAACTTCTTCCACTCTCGTTCGCAATGCGGCCGTAAATACCACTTCGCGCCGTCTTCTGGATTTATGGTGAAAGATAGCACCATGCGGAACGCTTTGGCTCAGCATTTCCTCCAGGCATATGGCTTGGGCGCAGAGTTGCAAATCGTCATTATCAAATTGTCGATTCGGGCCAGACTTGTATTCGACGGGATAAGGAGTTTCGCCGTGAAACTCGACGACATCAGCTTTGCCAATCAGACCTAATCGCTTGCAGCAGAGCGGCAGAGCGCGTTCTACCCGTATCCCCTCTTCCCAACCGCTCTCTCCTTCTCGGTCGGTTCGCTCATGAAGATCGCGACCGCGCATGGTGTACACATTTTCTGTGTACGTCTGCTCCACATGGATCAACGCACACCGTCGTGGACAATAGGCGTAGTGATTCAGTGCGGAAATAGGAATCGAGTCCCGATCGGCATCATCCTGCAACATCGCTTAGCCTACGATTGCTTGACGAGCGTCCCCTTACTGTCATCCCACGCCCACAACTCCACGCCTTTGGGAAGATTGGCCGTATTCGTGGATACCGCGTAATGCGCGAACTTGCGCGGACTTCCGATGTTGTCCTCTTTCATTGCCGATTCACTACGCTTCACGTCGATGACGCGTCCGAGGTCCAATAACGCTTGTGCAGGCGCGCATCCGAGCATGGCTTGACGCTTACGTTGTTCCTGATTGCTGTCGGTGCCCACATGTTTAAACACAAACAACCCCCGGCAGGACATCATGCCCTTGGAAGCGGAGCGGTCGTGCTCCCACATGCCTGCCAGTGCCTCCCACAGATGGGTGAGGTCGTCGTCGGAAAATAGGGTTCCTTGTGCGAGATTGGCGGACACGAACCCTTTGGCGACATAGAGGCCATACGGAATGAGGGACTTGCGGCCCATGGTGCGGAGCTTGTCTTCTTCTTGCTCGTTTTCCCACTTCTGGTAGTCCGCAACCGACTTGGCACCGGATACTTTTTCGGCAACAGCCATGCGGGTAATTGAAACATCCATGGGCAGGATTGGATCTACTGAACGCGAGAAAGCAACCTGTACTGGGCCGCGCACCTGTCCGGCATTTGGGCCGGTGGACATGACTGCGCCAAAAGTACGCACATCGAAAAACTGTTGGCACATCCAAACACGAGCTTTTCCAACTTGCGCTCTGTTTCCGCCACCAGCAGGGGCACCGCTTGTTGCTTCGTGCGCTGCAGTGATCGGCTTATTCAAGTTGGACGAGTGCTCGACAAAAATAGCATTGGGTGCCTCATTGCCAAACGCGGCCTGCACGTAATTGCGCACCCGCCGTTTAATGGCCACATCTGAAACCAGGCCGTGCATGTCTTCTGGGTCAATACGCGGGCTGTTACCGGCATCCGGATCGCCGTTCGGATTGCCGTTTTCACAATCGAAGAGATACAGAAATTCGTAACGGTTCTGAATGGCGCTCATTGGTTTTCTCCTTGTGCGGTTTCGCTAGTTTTCTTACCCGATCGTAACGAAGCAAGTTGTTGGTAGTAACCGAGTGCAAACAACCCCTGGCCGCTGAGGTCGAGAATGCGTGGCGCGCCGTCGCCCAAGTGGCCCATGACGTCCGCGATCTGATTTTCATACCACCAGGCCAAGCCGCCTTCTAGCTTGCCCAAGTGGTTACGCGCATTGCTGGTCAAGCGTCCGAGAATCAGTCCCGGTGTCTGGCTGGCAGCAGCGTAGTAGCGCTGCACAACGCCTGCGCCCACGTCTCCCAGCGCGGCGCGTTGCAGGTTGGAGAACACTGCCAGTAATCGCCCGCAGTGGTAGGCAGGTTCTGGATGATTGGGATTGAGATATGCAGTCATAGTGTGGGCACCTCCAGGTTGAAGCCGAACGAAATATGCTTTGATGAGTCCCATGCGGGCGTGGTTGAAGGGGGGTTGGTCCTTATCGACCAGATCGTTACGGAACCTCGCTAGCGCCTGCACCATTAACGGTTGCGGGATGGGCAGACGTTGCACCGCCACCTTCCATAACATAGTGCTTGTAGGCGCGGGCAAGTCCTTCAGTTCGCGCACCAATGCTCCGCACACCGCCATGAACTTGGGATCATGAGCTTGCCCTTTGCCGTCGCGGGCAACAATGGCGAGATCGGCAAACCATGCTTCGACATTGCGCACCAAATCCTCGAAAGGTCCTTCCATCCAGTCACGCACCATCACTCGCCCTGATGCGCCCGAAAGTGCCAGTGCGTAGTAATGATTGTTGCCCAAATCAACGCGTTCGCCTTGGCGGATGGATTCAAGCAGACGACGCGCAGCCCCCAGCGCAGCCGCTTCCGTTTGCTCCTGCGACTCGAAACCGTTCAACCATTCCAGAGGATCGTCTTGTGGGCCGACCTGTTCCTTGAACCAGTGAACGACCAACGCATTGGCGAGCTTGCGGGAGTGGTTGCGAATCAAAGCATTGAGGCCGTCCACATATTTCTGAGCAGCTTCGGCGTTCATGGCGGCGTTGGCCGATTGATCTAAACCGAAAGAGCCGAAAGCGGCTTTATCGAAACCCACCATCACATCGCCCATGCTCAAGCCACCAACACCGGATAGCCCCGTAATCTTAGGGTGGGTTGGCAAGGCTTGAGTTGCATTACCCGTGAGGAAACAAACCATATCGCCCTGGTCAGAAGATGTGGAATTTGGTTTGCCTCCCTCCATATCCTTCTTGCGCCATTCGCGCCACCAAGCCTGAACGGTTTTATCCTCCCGTGGATCGACACCATCCACCCGCCAGCCCAGCCAATCGGCGGGTTTGGCTTTGTGCTGAGTCAGGGCTTCACGAAGTTGTGTGAACAAACCATCATCTTGCAGCACACTTACAACCGGAATGAGCGCGGGAATCGAGACCGAAGCCTTGCGGAGCAGATCAACGAAGAATCGGTGTTTGTTCTTGGTATTGGCAATCTTTTTGGCCTCTTCATTGGTCTTGAACAGAAGCGCCACCGTTTGCACGGTTTCCACGAGGAAATGGGATTTCCCGCCCGCATTCGTGCCGGGCATTTCCGTGCAACGAGGTAGCATCACCCCGCGTTTGCCGTCGCCTAGCGGCAATACATTCAGAAATCGTCCATCAGCACCCAGTTCGATGCACCAGTGCACCTCACGGGTTTTGAAACCCGGTTCGGAATCGAGGCCATTCCCATAATTCATTAATGCCTGCAACATGACTATGGCCTCCCCGGCTTCTTTACCGCCGAGCTGTCGAACGACGGAACGTCCAGCACGCCGTTGCGAATGTGGGCGTCAAACAGCGTAATGAATGGTTTGTCATTATCTTTCACGGCATCCTTCCGCAGGTCGAACACGTCGTAGAGCATGAAACCAAGATGTTGATCCAGGGCGGCGGGTAGCTGGACTTTGGAGTCCGGCGATTCGACATACTCAAAGAACGCCGGGAATTCGCGGCAACCCAAATAGGGTTGTTGAAAACATTTTCCCTGCTTGGCCCGACGCTCGAAGCAAGCGTTGAACTTGCCGTAGTCGGAGGCGAAACCGGACTTGGGGACGATCTGCGCGGTGAGTCGATAACGCACGTTCTTGAGCGCCATGGTCTGGCGCTGGGTGCGGCCTTTCTGATCGGTGCCGAGTTCATCTTTACTGCCGTCCGCCCAGATGGGTTCTGGCTGTTCGTGCCCTTCCATCCAGGCCTTCAGCGTGCGGTCCGCAGGCATTTTGTCTTTTACTTCGTTGCGCCGCAGCGCAATGTAGCGGGGCAGTTCCAATACCTCGATACGAGTCACCTGCCAGTGGAAATAGGGACGCATCATGCTTACCCTGCCCTTCCGTTCCCGTAGCCCATCCCAGTAGATGGCATCGAAGATGCCACGTGCCGCAGATGGCGTGATGACTGGGTAGGAGAACCGCTCAACCTTCATCTCTGGCCGCGTAAAGCAGGCAAAATCGCCCCAGACCTCCAACGTGTGTGTGCCGTTAGCCATATCTCCTCCTATGCGATGAACACCTGTTCACCCTTGGGTGGATTCAACCCTAGAGTGTCGTCATAAAAATCTCCTTCAAGAATGAACCACTCGTCGGAAACGCCACCGCGCCGCAGCTTCGCCGGAATTGCCCAGGCGGGTGGACCATCAGCTGTGCGATAAACACTGACGGCGAGCCCTTGGGCACGGCGCATCCAGTTGGCGCTGATACCGTGTCGATCGGCTTCCGTTCGCAACTCCAGAAATTCGTCGTGTCGGCTCGCCCATGGCACCAGCACCTGAATGGCATCTTGAACGATGAGGCGGTAAGCCTTAGCGATCTCAACGAAATCGAGCTCCTGAATTGCTCTCGTAAGATCGGCGTTTTGACTGGCTGGATCGTTCAGATTGTAGAGCCTGTGGTAATAGGCCCGGAATACTTCGGGCTCATTAATGTCCAGATTGCCACGTATAGTAAGCAGGGTTTTTGTGAGTTCAGTCGCTTGATAGTAGCTATGCGTCGGGAATTGTTTTCTCCACCCGGCTTCCTCATCCGGTTCAAAAACAACCACCTCGCCAAAACGGCCTTGTTCATTGAGCCTGCCTTCCCGGTTACAGCGTCCTGCCGCTTGTGCAACAGACTCCAGCGGCGCCATGGCGCGGAAGACAACGGGGAAATCCACGTCCACCCCTGCCTCAACACATTGAGTCGAAACGAGGAGGCAGGGAAATCCAGCTGCAAGTTGAGCTCGGACCCTCTCCATTACCGCCCGCCGGTGCTCGGCGCACAAGTTGGTGGAGAGATGGAACATGTTTTCCGTCCGAGTCAGCTCATTGAGCAGAGCAAGTGCATGGCGCTTAAGGTTCACCACCACCAGCGCCTGATCCACGTCTCGCAATTCAGCCGCGAGTTGAGTCCACGTGCGCTTTTCTCCAGTTGCTGGCCAGCGTACTGCGACACGTTTCAGTGCTGCGAACAGTGCCGGGTGTTCCGGTACGGCTTCGATCGGTTGCCATCCATGCACAGCGTACTTTTTTACAGCCTCGTTCAGAGTATCGAACGCAGGTTGTGTCGCGGTGGCAAAAACTACGGTGGAGCGATATGCCGCCGACAGGTGAGACAGTGCTGCCAAGGTAGGTACCGCCAAGTGCTGTGGCAGGCTCTGCGCCTCGTCGAACAGGATTACCGAGTCCATGAGGTTGTGCAACTTGCGGCAACTCGACGGCCGATTGGAAAAGAGCGACTCCAGCAACTGCACGTTAGTGGTCAGCACAATTGGCGCGTCCCAGTTTTCGGCAAGCAGACGGCGCTGGCGTTCGTTTGCTTCCTCAGCGTCCCGCTGTTCCGCTTCGGCCCCCAACCCAGCCAAACTATGGTGTTCCAATACGAAATTATCTGGGAAGGACTTGAATATCGCCCGGTAAATACGCGCCGTCTGCTCGATGACCGTCAGAAAAGGGACGGCTAGAACGATCCGGTTCAGTCCATGCTTCTTCGCGTGTTCCAACGCGAACTTGAGCATCGCCAGAGTCTTGCCGGAACCAGTCGGCGCGGTCAGCGTGAACGCCCCACGTTCCGCCTGCCCAGCACGGATTACTGCGCCCCACAAGGTTTCCCGTGCTTGCCGCACCGCCACCTGCGCGCCAGTGGCACCGCGCAACGCCGCCATGTGTGCATCAAGCGCAGCAAGTGCCGCACTGGCATCCAACTTCGGCCCCTCAGGACGAGGACGCTTGCCTTGTGCGTCACCCTCGAAGTGCGACTCAGTATCGAGAAAATCTGCATCAACCAAACACGAAAAGAGCAGCCGCACATCAAGCATGGCGGAGACTGCCTGCGCCCACGAGTTAAGAACAAAACTAGATGGCGAACTGAATTCAATTCCATCTCCGGCGGCAAGTGATTCTAGTCGTTCCACGTTGGGTTCACTGAGAGCTAGCCCTGGTAAAACAGCGGCAGAGAGATTGACTGGCAGTAACCGCCTCAAGGAGTCTTTACTCCCGCGTTGCAAGCCAATGTGATGACCTTCGATAGCTAACGCAGCAGCAACTGCATGGTGTCTCAGAGCCAGCGATGCGCCCTGCGACCAATGGTCCAACCCCTTATCTTTGCCGTGCAACCGTGCCTGAAAGCGGTCCCCATATTTCCCAAGATCATGCAATAAACCAGCAAGTGCCGCTTCCTCCGCGCCGTTCCATCCCTGCAGGAATTCTTTTGCCATTTTTGAGACGCCAACGAGATGCTCTGCCAGACGGTGCCAGTCACCGTGTCCATTTGCGCTGTGTGCGAAGTACTGAGAGAATTGCGGCTCAGGGGCTGGGCGATAATTAGGCATTAGTGCGGCACCTCTTCCACAATGGTAGCCACCGCATGCAAATGTTCTTCAAACTCATGGATCAGGAATGATCCATGAGCAACCTGACGAACACAAGGGAGATAACGTTTTCCGGATTGTTCAGGAGACCGTATTGGATTCATATGCGATCAATCACCGTCTTTTCCGTTCTCCCTACATCCGCCTACTTCGCAGTGTCGGGAGAGACCAGCCCGGGCACCAGGGCTACCATTGTTTTGCGGAGGTTGCGTCGATTCATGGTTCGCGGGTTCACCTCGCCCCTCCCTATTCGCCCACATCACCCACCCTCCGCTCTCGTGGGTGCACGTCATCCTTCTTTCTCTGCGTGATACGGCGGTTCCATCCTGCCCACCAGCCAGCACGGTTCATCAGAGTCAGCTGCTTCATGCTCCCGCGCCACCGGCACCGCAAGACAATGCCCCTGCGCATTGTGCCGCCGCACGTCTGCCTCCGAGAGGGCGAGACGCACGTCTCGATCGCATGCGGGACAATGTCGCACGTCGTCCTGCTCCGTTGGCTGCAGCAGACTCCATTGCTGCGGACAGATGAATTGGAACCGGCACCTGATCTGCGCCTCCTCATTCCACGCCATAAGCCCCGCCGAACGGCAGCGCACTGTAACAAAAATGAGGACGCCTGTCCTGTGATAAATAAGCCTTTCTGACTAGGCAAATAAATGTGAACCATCTCATCGATCGTGCCTCTTCGGTCCTGCGGGTTGTGCCTTGTTCCGTCGCCCGCGTCTGTCCGCCGGCATGCTTCGTGGCCCGACCTTAGCACTCCGGCGTGACATCCGAGGTCACAGCGCGCGGCGATCGGGAAATATTTTTCTTGAGACACAATTGAGGCAGTGGAGGCCCGGCACATCGAAACCGGACACGTGGCCAGAGAGGTCTCAAATACCAGTATTTCCACACCGCTCCGTTGACAGATTACTTCGTAACCATTACCGTACCGCGATCATCTGCCCCTCATGTAAACCATTCAAACACTAGAGCCTGTCGACCAAGGAGGTACGTATGGCAAAAGCCGCATCAGCTACCAGGAAATCGAAAGCCCTCTCCTTACACATCGGCCTCAACGCCGTGAGCCCCGCCGCCTATGGCGGCTGGAGCGGTGAATTGGCCGCCTGCGAGTTCGACGCCAAAGACATGGCCGCCATTGCCAAGTCGCAGGGAATGAGATCCACCGTGCTGATGACCAAGCAAGGCACACGCGCCAACATGCTGGCCGCAATGCGGAAGGCCGCCAAGCAACTCAAGAAGGGCGATCTCTTTTTCCTCACCTACTCCGGCCATGGCGGTCAGGTGCCCGACGTCACGGGAGAAGAAATCGACAAGCAGGACGAGACCTGGTGCCTCTACGACGGCCAGCTCATCGACGATGAGTTGTATTTCGAATTAAGCCGTTTTTCGGCGGGCGTGCGCATTCTGGTGTTTTCCGACAGCTGCCACAGCGGCACCGTGACCCGGGCGAGGCCACGAACCCCCGCTGATCCCGGCGCGATTGGCCGCTCGAAGATGATGCCCCCGGCCGTCGCCCTCCGCACGTATCGCGAACACCAGCAGTTTTACGACCGGTTGCAGCGAGACGTGGCCAAAGTCGCCGGCAAGGCCGCCACCGCGGACCCGGACAGCGTGCTGGCACAACTCGCCGTGAGCCCGCGCCTCACGGCGATCGCCAAGAAGTTTAATCCCAGCGTGATTCTCATCTCGGGCTGCCAGGATAACCAAACCTCCATGGACGGCGAACAGAACGGCGCCTTCACCGAACAGGTGCTCAACGTCTGGAACCATGGCCAGTATCGCGGGAACTATGCCAAATTCCATGCGGCGGTGAAGGCGGGCCTGCCGGCCAGCCAGTCGCCCAATCTGTTTACGCTGGGCGCCGTCGCGCGTTTTCTCCGGCAGCAACCGTTCAGCGTGTGAGCAAAGCGCGCCACGTTCCCAGTTGCATGGCTCAGGAGGTCAGGCTCATGATCGGAAAATCTCTCATGACCACTGCCGCCATGGTGGTGTTCGCGCTGGCGTGCGCGAGCATCCTGCAAGCAGCGGACATGTCCGGCGCCTGGCAAGGAATGCTGAGCAGCCCCGACGGCAGTCAGGCGGAGGTGCAGATCGATTTCAGTCCACAAGGATTCCCGCTCTATTCATACACCAACAACCGGGGGCTCACGCGGCAGGTGGAATTGTCTCATGCGGGACAAACGGTGGAATACGTTCCGCCGGGAGGCGGCGTGCAACGGATGGTAGTCCAGAGCGTCGAGAAGGGGCACGGGCGTCTGACAGTCCGCATTGCCGGCGCCTTCGAGCGGGCGAGTCAAGGGTATCTCGATCAACGGCAGGAAGCGGCGCTGTTCGAATATGCCCTCGTGCCGGAAGGACTGAAGATGCGAGTGACGACCAGAACGGAGAACCACTTCGGCGACAAGGACATGATCGTGGGCGGCGATCCGAACTCCGTCGTCGCCGAGGGACTGTTACAACGGCTGCGTTGACTGGAGGAGAAGTGAGGACACCCGGCCTACTGCCCTCACCCATCGGCTTGCATTCCGGGAAACCAGGATCGCAAGGCCTTCCCGGGCATGCAAGCGACGGCAGGCATGATTGGACTGAGTCAGCGCCCCTTTTTCGCACTCTTCTCGGCCCGCTTCTCCATGAGAGTCTTGGCCGGTTTCTTTTTGGTCGCCTTTTTCTGTTGCATCCCCTTCGCCATAACCAACCTCCTGTGATAAATAAATGTGTCCACGGACACCGACATGAGTGCCCACGTTCATACACGCAATCCGCACGAATTGGAATAGGCGCACGCGCATGACCGACAGGCCCGCACGCTCCTTGTCCGAATCGCTCACCAGCGCGCGGCGCATGGCGTTCTACGAAGGCCATAAAGCCGTCGCCGTCGTCATGATCCTCGTCGTATTCCTGTTACCCTTCGTCGGGCTGTTCGTGCGCGGCCTAATCGGCGCGGCCTCAGGCGTGATCATCTCCGTCTTGTGTTACTACCTCACCCCCTATCTGGTGCATACGGTAAAGCCGCGCCCAGACCGCTAGGCGCACGGACGTCTACGGGTAAAACTACCGAGTCGGTCGCTGCAGAAATTCCGTCTTTTCTATTCCGATCGCGCATCCTGCCCTACAATGCCGGCTGACGGTGAGATGGTTCACCACAGGAGGTACCCGGAATGTTGCTCCCCGCGCGATTGTTCAACTCGAAAAACCGTCGCACATCCCTGTCGAGCATTCCCCGGCGATTGACCGGTCAGTCGATAGACGAACAGATCCGCGCGTTACAATCCGCATGGGGCGATAGGCTGTCGCTGCCCCTCTGCCTGGCCGTCCTCGCGCTCTATGAGTGGTGGCGGTGGCTGTTCTCCATTCCCTCGAATCCGTTGCTGTTGACCGTGGTCGCCGCCATAGCCATCCACGCGACCCGGCACCGCCGCAAAGTCTATCGGGCAGAATTGAAGCAACTTCGCCTGGGCCGTCCCGCGCAACCGACCGTGAGTGACCTCATCGAGGTTCTGTGTCTGGGCGGGAGACGGACCTTGCAAGACCTCACACCAAAGGTTTCCCCCGCGTCGATCATTGCCACTGCCCGCCGGTTCGCCTCGCCCGCCCATTGGCTCACGAAGCGGCTCTTCGCGCGTTCCTAGCGTCGATTGCGCGACACGTTTCACGCTCATCTTACCGGATCGGCGCGGCGTTCGTGGAACGTCGTTCGGCTCTCGTCCGGCGGATCAATGGGCGGACCACAGGCTCTTCCTTCACCCTTTCCAGCGGGACACGTTTCACATTTCACGTTTGACGTTTCACGCCAATCCTGCCCGTGCTTTGCTTGACAGTCTGAAAGCCCATCTACGACAATGCCGCCATGGCACAGCGGATCGTCATCGAACGGTTGGAGTTCTACGGCCGTTGCGGCGTGACGGAAGACGAACGCCGCAAGCCCCAGCTCATCGTCGTCGATCTCGAACTGGAAGCGGCCGTGGAATCCGCCGGGCTTTCGGATCGTTTGCATGAAACCATCGATTACGCCCGGGTGGCGGAGCGGATCGTGGCCCTCAGCACGACCCTCACCTGCCAGTTGCTGGAAACCCTGGCCGAACAGCTGGTCGGCATGTTATTCACGGAATTTCCTGCCGATCGGGTCCGCATCTGGATTCGAAAAGTCCATGCTCCGCTGGCCATGGTCGCCGGATCAGTCGGCATCCGGTTTGAACGCACGCGCGCCGCGCACCAATCCAAACAGCAGCCCCTAAGCCCCGCGCCGTTTCTTGTTGAACAACTCGCGCGCCTGCCGAAGGGACAGATCCTGGATGTGGCCGCCGGGCGCGGGCGCAATGCCCTGTACCTCCTGGCCCAAGGATCACAGGTTGAGGCCATCGATCGAGCCCCTGATACCCTTTCCGCATTGGAAGCGGCGGCGCGGACGCAACACCTCTCCGGCCTCACGACACGGGTCCTCGATTTGGAAGCCTCTGCGGACCACCCGCCGAGCTTAGGCCAGCGCTGTTACGATGCTATCGTTGTGTTTTTTTACCTGCATCGTCCACTGTTCCCCATCATACTTGACGCCTTGAAACCGAACGGTATCCTCCTGTACGAGACCTTCACGATCGACAATTACTTTCGCCATCAGCACCCGCGCCGATGGGAGTTCTGCCTCGCGCAGAATGAACTCCTCCGTCTGACATCGCCCCTACGCGTCCTCCACTATGATGAGGGCGAACATGACGGAGGCCATGGCAGCGGGCCATGCTACACCGCGCGACTAGTCGCGCAGAAAACGGGGCCGGATACAGCACCATGAGTCGTATTGATCTCCACTTGCATACCACCCACTCCGACGGCAGTTTTTCAACAGCCGAGGTCATGGCCTTTGCCAAACAGGCCGGCCTCACCGCACTCGCCATTACGGATCACGACATCGTCGAAGGCATTCCGGAAGCGACGGCGATCGGAAAAGCACTCGGCATCGAAGTGGTTCCCGGCGTTGAAATCAGTTCGCGGCTCGGAGAGAGCGAACTGCACATCCTCGGATATTTCATGAAATGGACCGATCCGCAGCTAGCGCAACGCCTGAAGACCCTGCGCGACAGCCGCCATTTGCGCAATCCGAAGATCGTCCAGCGCCTCAACGAGTTGGGCATCCCCATCACCTATGAAGAAGTGCGAGCCCTGGCAGGCACGGAATCCGTGGGGCGCCCCCACATTGCCCGTCTGCTGATGGAGAAAAAGTTCGTGACGTCGGCGAAAGAAGCCTTCGACCGGTATCTGGCAAACGGCCGCCCGGCCTTTGTCGACCGTGAACTCCCCGAGCCGGCCGAAGCCGTGCGATGGATTCGTGAAGCCGGCGGTGTGCCGGTGCTGGCCCACCCGACATGGGTCAGGACGTCGGCCGAGGGCTTGCGCGTGCTGGTGCGGGAACTCAAAGCCGCCGGATTGGGAGGCATCGAAGTCCATTACAGCACCCACACGCCCAGCCAAACCACCGAATACCTTGATCTCGCCAAACAGTGCGATCTCCTCGTGACCGGCGGCAGCGATTTTCACGGGGTCACCAAACCGGATATTGAGGTGGGAATCGGGCGCGGCCAGCTCAAGGTCTCCCAGAAGCTGCTCGACCCACTCAGAAAAGCCGCCACCCTGTCCTGATCGCGTCGCCTCACCCCGATACGCCCCCTGTTCCATCCATCCGTCGGGCCGCGCTCGAATCGGCTCCAGTGCTGCGTGATTCCCTCGTTTCGTTGACAGGGGAAGTCCTTCCGTTACACTGGGTGACAACGTCGTACCACGCCAACACATGACCACATCCTGGGGCTGGATCGGCCCGTACTTCATCGTCATTGTCCTTGCGGTTCTGGTCGGGCCCTTTCTCGCGACCCTCCCGCTGTTTACGCATACCTTCATCCCGCCCTTGGGCATGAATGCCGCGCAACTTGTCCGGTTCATCGCGGACGGTATTTGTTTGCTCATGATCTGGTCTGCCGCCTCGCGGGCCAGAGGGGATCTCAAGGAGAACGGCAAGGGGCAGACCTTCCTCCGCGCCATTCTGTTTCCAACCGCACTGTTTGTGATCGTCATCACCACGTTCCAGGCCTATGAAGCGCATGGCATCTCCGTGCTCGGCCCGCCCAAACAGCCGCTCTACAACTGGTTGATCACAGGAGGCCTCATCGGCTCGGCCACGTGGCTGACGTTTGCCTGGGTCCGACATGTCGACGCCCTGACCAGAATGTGTGCCGGACGTCCACGCCGCCGGACCGTGACAGAAGAGCCGGCGCGGGCCGACAAGACCGACGCGGTGCGCGCGACTGACGAAGCCGCCCCCTCTACCCCGACCCGCCCGGCGACCAGCGCGGCTGTACGCCCTGGCACCGGCGTACCCGCCACCTTAGGACGCTACCAGGTGCTTAAGGAACTGGGGCGCGGCGCCATGGGCGTCGTCTACCTGGGCAAAGATCCGACGATCCAACGTTTTGTCGCGATTAAAACCATGCGGTTGGATGACATCGACAAGGAAGAGGACCTGAAAGAATTTCGAGACCGGTTCTTTCGTGAAGCTGAATCCACCGGGCGGCTGTCGCACCCGAATATCATCACCGTCTACGACGCGGGTGAGCAGGACGGCCTGGCCTACATCGCCATGGAGTATCTGGAGGGAGTGCTCCTCAACTGTTACTGCCAGAAATCGACGCTGGTCCCGGTCAAGCAGGCGCTGCAAATTGTGGCCACCGTCGCCGAGGCGCTCGATTATGCGCACAGTCAGGGGGTCATTCACCGCGACGTCAAACCGCCGAACATCATGATCGTCAAGCAACGCGTGGTGAAAGTGATGGACTTCGGCATCGCCAAAATGGCCAGCGCCTCGAAAACGCAGAGCAGCATGATCGTCGGCACGCCGCGGTATATGTCGCCCGAGCAGGCCACCGGGAAAGATGTGGACGGACGGTCCGATGTCTTTTCGCTGGGCATTGTGCTCTTCGAACTCCTGACCGGCGAGCGCCCCTTCGACGCCGAGAACATGCCCGCGCTGGTCACGCGCATCGCCAAGGCGCCGCATCCCCCGTTGATGAAATACCGCCGCGACCTGCCGACGCGCGTCCAAAGCATCGTGGATCGAGCGCTGCAGAAAGACATTCCAAACCGCTACCGGCACGCCGGCGACATGGCGCAAGACCTCCGTGAAGTCTTGCAAGTGATGCCGAGATAACCACATCCATGCACGCCTGGCACCTCACACATGGAGCCGCCTCGGATATCGGCCTGGTCCGCCGCGTGAACGAAGACCGGTATCATGCCGATCCGTCCGCCGGGCTGTTTATCGTCTGCGACGGAATGGGCGGTCATCGGGCCGGCGAAATCGCCAGCAGCCGCACCGTGGAGATTATGCCTCACCACATGGCGGAGGCGGAGACAGACCGGTCACTCCCGTTGATCGGAGCCTCGCGTCCCGAGTTTTCACCCGCCACCAATCGGCTGGCGAGCGCAGTGCGCCTCGCCAATCACCGGGTGCATCAGGAAGCGGCACGCCGCACAGACTATGCCGGGATGGGGACGACGGTCGTCGCAGTCCAGCTCACCGGTGCCGTGTTGTCGATCGCGCACGTCGGCGATAGCCGGCTGTATCTGATTCGCGACGGGGCCGTGCAGCTGCTCACCGTCGATCATTCACTGGTGCAGGAACAGGTGCGATCCGGACTGCTGGCCGCCGCTGACATGACACGCGTTCCCCATCGGCATGTGTTGACGCGGGCGGTGGGCGTGCATCCCCTAGTGGACGTGGAGTTGGGAGAGATGGCGGTGTTGCCCGGCGATATCCTATTGCTCTGTTCCGATGGATTGACCGCCGGCGTGTCCGCCGATGTCATCCTCCGCGTCACCCGGGAGTCGGCCGATCCGCAGGCCATGGCGGATCGTCTCATCGCCCTGTCGAATGCCGCCGGCGGCACCGACAACGCCACCGTCATCCTGGCCCTGGTGAGCCAACGGCCCACCAGCCTCTGGACGCGCATGTACGCCCACTTGGTTTCGCCCCCTGCATAGGGATCATCTGAAGGAGCGCCATGTCTCAGCATCACCCGGCACTACCCCGCCTGCTCGTACGGGCACCCCATGGCGGCACGAGAGAATGTGACATCACGCGCACACCCTTCACGATCGGACGAAAACCTGACAACGACCTCTGCCTGGAAGATCCGGCCGTCTCTGCCCACCATGCCCGCATCGTCCAGGTTCAGGCCGTGCTGTTTCTCGAAGACCTGAGCAGCACCAACGGAAGCTTCGTGAACGAACACCCCATCGAGCGGCGGCAGCTACGGGATGCCGATGCCCTTCGGTTTGGATCTCATCGGGTCATCTTTCGTGACAAGCCCGGTTCAGCAATGGAACCGGCCCTCGCGGGAGAGGGGCTCGTCACCGACAAGACGATAGTGGTGGCATCCACGGCCACACGCGAGGCTTCGGTTCCTGCGCGCAAGATCGGCATCGTGGAAATTCTGTCCGGCCGGACCGGGCAGTCTCACTATCCGTTGACGCGACAGGTTTCGTTGATCGGCGCACAGGATGATGCCGTCATCACGCTCACCGGCTGGTTTGCGCCGAACACCGCCGCCATGATCAGCCGCAAGGGCGACGCGTATGTGGTCAGTCAGACCGAAAGCGGGAAACGCATTCTGGTGAATGGGCGGCCGGTTCAGAGAGAACATGCCCTGCGGCATGGAGATGTGGTGGAAGTCGCGGGCATTACGATGCGCTTTGTGCTGCGCGACGAACGGAGCTACGCCGCCTGACTAATTGAGCAGACGACCGCGCTTGGGAAGGAATTGAAAGCACGGATCGGACACTTCCTGCGCATGCGATTCCAAGCACTGGAGCAGCAGCTCCCCACCCGCTGACGGCACCTCGCGACAAAACTGCCGGCGATCGGCTTCGCAGGCCACCCGGAGTTGCTGCCAGTTTTCCTTCATGCGCGCCAGCTTGTCGCGCAGCATGGGCCGGCAGGGCAAAGAGATCTGGGTCGCCTTCCGTTGCAAACAGGCCCGCCGCTCCCCCTCCTCTTCAGGACAAAGCGCATCCATTTCCAGGTCGCATTTGACCCCTCGTCCGATGGGCACGCGAGCGCTCTCGGCAACAGGCGGAGTGGGGGGTTGGGGGGCAACGACCGGCGGCTCCGATTGCGCCATGCTCGGGCGAGGAGCCTCATCGAGGACCGTACGAGCTGGACGCTGCGTCGCGGCAGGAGACGGAACCGGAGGGGCGGGACTGGACACCGGCACGGACTCCGACGGAGCCTCGCTTTGCGGAAGGACCAACATCACGAGTCCCCAGACCGCGCCCAACACCAGACAACTGAGGAGGGTCACCAACACGACAGCGCCGATTCGCGATGAGCCAGCCAAGAAACTCCTCTATGAGGGTATCCAAACTCGATCGGTCAGCGGAACTGGGATGGGTGGAGACGGCCATCTCACCGTCTGCTCGATGCCGGGACGGCTCTGCCGACAGTCGCTGTGATCCGGCGAGCGTCAGTTTTCAGGCGCTTCGACGATGTGGTTCTCGAAACGGGTACAGCCCTCGGCGAGCAGACGATTCGTCAGCATTTCACCCGGCCACTCGATCGGCAGGTCGGCCGTAAAGACCCACACATCCGGTGAGGTCCACACCGGGCCATGTTCCTCCGGCAACTCGGGATCGAACAGATCGGTCCAGACCGGCATATACACCCCGTTCCCGCATTGCGTATGCAGGTGAACGATGGTGCGCGCCCGCACCATCGGATCGAGGTCACGCCAGACGGCAGCGGTCTCATCGGCCAGACGATGCAGCCGCACGGCATTCTGCGCATCGAACAGCGCGTACGACGCGTACACCGGCACCTCCAGGGTGTCCGGGGCCAGTGCCAGTTCGGAACATTGCGTCACGAGGCCTTCGAGTAATGCACGCCGTTCGGGCTCTTCTAACGAATCGGGCAATCCGGGATCCGGCATGCCGATCAACTGGAAAAAGAGGAAGGCCGTGTTTTCCACCGGGGAATAGAGCCGGGAAGCAATGGCCTGCGTACGTTGGGAATCGGCGATGCTCGCGAGGTGCTCGTTGAGCGTTTGCAACGTCAGCCCTTCGAGGGTCGCGTCGGTCAACAAACGCGGCTCGACACGCACGACCACGCCTGCCGGAATGTGGAGATGCCGATGAAGGAGGTCGGCCGTCGCCACCGGGTCGATCTTTAACCCGAGGGGCTGGCCCAGGTTGGCTTGAAGCGGTAACTCTAGTGCCGCCATCAAGGCATAGGCATTTTTCTCCTCATCGGGTCCGTCCATGATGACGGCGCACGAGGCCTCCGCAACCAAATCGAACATCCATTCGGCCATCTCTTCGTCGAGCGCGGCCAGCACGGTCAGGAGATCCTGCTCCCGCCCCTGTTCAATGAAGGCCTGCAGGGTGTCGATCGCCGCGTCGGTATCGCCATGATCGTGGCGGCGGGCGTTGATGAGATGGATCAGATCTCGCGTCAGCGGGTCCGGTCGTGACCAACTCAACATGGCTGGCCTCCCAGGTCGATGCGCGTTCGTGTTGCGAAGCAGTCGTTCATCCTATTGTCCATGTTGCCAAACTTTCCCATACGTGGCAAGCGCGAATGCGGTTCCTCTCGCTTCGGCTGACGCCTCGTGTCCGCCCGACGATGGCGTCGTTATTCCCCGATGACTTTCACCAGCACGCGCTTGCGCCGTCGCCCGTCAAACTCACCGTAAAAAATTTGTTCCCAGGGACCGAAGTCCAGTTTTCCATCCGTGATCGCGACCACGACTTCCCGCCCCATCAGCTGCCGCTTGATGTGCGCATCGCCGTTGTCCTCACCCGTGTTATTGTGGCGATAGGTCGCCTCATGCGGCGCAAGCCGTTCCAGAAACGTGTCATAATCCTGGAGGAGCCCGGCCTCGTCGTCGTTGATGTAGACGCTGGCCGTGATGTGCATGGCATTGACGAGCACCAGGCCTTCGCGCACGCCGCTTTTCCGCACGGCGGCCTCAACCTGCGCCGTGATATTCAGATAGGCGCGCCTGGTCTGCGTCTCGAACCAGAGCTCTTCCCGATAGGATCTCATCTGCCTCCGCCCACAGGTGGTGAGCGATTCTGCAACGGGGATGTTCGAACTTGCAAGCCCTTGCGCATCGACGCGGCGACCGGACGATGCCTCACGTCACCGTCGTTCGTTCGCGTATCCGTCATGGTGATATCGCTCGATGGTTTCAGTACACCATGTGCGCCGTGAAGTGGGCCGTGATGCCGTCGTTTTCTCGAACAAAATTGACAGGTCACAGAACGGGTGATAAGTACGTACGATTAGACAGACCCTCGCCACGATTCCGAATGAGGAGGTCCTCCGATGGCAAGCCAGCCCGAGCCTGATTTGGAATTCACTGAAGAAGATTTGGATGAAGCCGTGCCGCCTCCGGCACCGCCGATGACTGCGCCCAAGCGATCCAAGAAGGGCCCGCTCCTTTGGATACTCCTGCTCCTGCTGGTGGGAGGCATCGGCTATGTGGCCATGGATCCCGATGGGGCGATGCAAATGATCCAGCCCTATTTGGATGGTGGCGCAGAGACCAGCCACCCGGTGGCCCAGCGACCGCCAGCGCCCGCCCCAACACAGGCTGCGCCTCCTGTGCAGGCACCTGCGCCGTCACCGGCCCAGTCGGTCGCGCCACCCGCGGTGGTCGACAGTGCGCCGTCTGCTCCCATGCCCGCACCAGTACCCGCTGCGGTAGCGCCTGCTCTTGCTCCCGTCCCCGCTCCCGCGATGAAACCGGCGACGGCGCCGGTCAGAATTGCCGGTCCCTTGTATGGGGAAGGTCAACGTGTGATGGTCATTGCCACTCCGAGCCGGCCCAAATCGCCCGTGCCTCTGTTTACCGATTCGGTCGGCACCAAGACCAGCACCACCGTGCCGGCCAATACCGCACTCACGATTCTCGACGGGGAATACCAGAAAAGCGGCTGGGTCTACGCCGTGCGCACCCAGGACGGTCGGAAAGGCTGGATTCCTGAACGCAGTCTCAGACTGAAACGTTAAGGATCGCGCGCCTCCTCGCTTCGCTAGTGACGGCCCGTTCCCCTCCGGAACGGGCCGTCGTCTTTTTTTGCCCGGCCGCCCCCGCCCTTGCTATAATGCCGCTCCCGCGTAACCGACACGCCGGTAACAGATGATCTACGCATAAGGATAGGGCCGTAAGTATGAGCGAACTACGCGCCATCATTTTTGATTTCGACGGAGTGATTGCCGACACCGAGCCGCTGCATTTCGCGGCCCTGCGCCAGGTTCTGACCGGCATCGATATCGCACTGACGGAAACCGAGTACTACACCGACTACCTCGGCTTTGACGATCGCGGCTGCTTCCTGGCCGCATTGCAGTCGCATCAGCGACAGGCCTCCCCTGCTCTCCTTGGAGAATTGATGGACCGCAAGGCCCAGGCGTATCTGTCCGCCGTCAAGGAACATCTGGCTATTTTCCCCGGCGTGCGCGAGTTGGTTCATGACGCCGCCGCCCGGTATCCGCTCGCCATCGCCTCGGGCGCGCTGCGGAACGAAATCGAGTTGATTCTCGAAGAAGCCGGGCTCCGCAAAGCCTTTCTCCATATCACCAGCGCCGAGGACGTGACCAGGGGCAAACCGGCACCGGAGCCGTTCCTCCATGCCATGGCCGCGCTGAATCGGCAACCGTCGCAACCGGCGTTAACGCCGGACGATTGCCTGGTCATTGAAGACTCCCTGCCCGGAATCAGGGCGGCGCGAGCGGCTGGCATGAAAGTGCTGGCGGTCGCCAATACCCACACGGTGCAGGACCTCGGCGAGGCGGATGCGATCACCCATTCCTTGACCGACACCAGACTCTCGGACCTGCAATCCCGCCTCTGGCGGCCGGCCCAAGGCCGTTTATGAGAATTTGTTCGCTGGTACCCGGAGCCACGGAAGTCGTTGCGGCGCTGGGACTCGCCGACCAGCTCGTCGGCATCAGTCACGAATGTGATTTCCCTCCGCAGCTGCCCCACATTCCTGTGATGGTCCACGCTCGAATCGAAAGCCGGTCACTGTCCAGCGCGCAGATCGATGCGCAAGTCGGCGCTATGCTCTCGGCCGGCCAGGGCCTCTATGAGCTGGACGAGCCGCAACTTCTCGCCGCCAAGCCTGAGCTGTTCATCACTCAGGACCTGTGCGATGTCTGCGCCATCACGCCGTCGCAGCTGGCGGCCGTGTTAGCCAAGCTTGACCCGCCGCCGCGCCTGGTGACCCTCAACCCGCGACGGCTCGACGATACCCTCCAGGACATTACTTTGCTCGGAATCGCCCTGGATCAACAAGAAGCCGGAGCACAATTCGCGGCCCGACTGCGCGACAGACTGGATCGCGTGCGAAAGATGGTTTCGGCGGCATCGACACGCCCCAGAGTCGCCTGCCTGGAATGGCTCTCCCCGTTGTACACGGCCGGCCATTGGATACCCGACATGGTGGAGGCAGCAGGTGGCATCGACGCCTTGGCACAAGCCGGCACCGCATCCCATCGAATCGACTGGGATGCACTGACCGCTTCCGCTCCCGACGTGATCATCCTCATGCCCTGCGGATTTACCATTGCCCGCACGAGGACCGAACTCACGATGATCACGGACTATCCCCAGTGGAAGGCGCTGCCTGCGGTCCGGCGGGGACAGGTCTATCTGGTCGATGCACTCTCGTACTTCAGCCGACCGGGCCCTCGACTCATCGACGGGGTGGAACAGCTGGCGACCATCTTTCATCCGGCCTGTTTTGACGATCGTCTGCCCTCGACCATTCAGCAACTCACACCATATGACAGTCCGACAGCGATGACACGATGATGACACCGACTGACGCGCAAACCTATTGCACAACCCTGACCAAAAAGAGCGGGAGCAATTTTTACTATTCCTTTCTCTTCCTGCCGAAAGCCCGTCGCGATGCCATGTATACCGTCTACGCGTTCTGCAAGGAGGTGGACAATGCCGTCGATGAGCCGCCACCCGGCAGTCATCCGCAGGATGAATTGGCTCGCTGGCGCCGCGAGCTGAGTGCAGCCTATGACGGGACACCGACCTTGCCGGTAACCATCAGCCTCGCCCGACACGTCCGCGAGCTGTCCATTCCGCAGGCGTATTTCGAAGAATTGATCAAGGGCGTGGAGATGGATCTGACGACCACCCGATACGCCACCTTCGAGCAACTCTCGCTCTATTGTTATCGCGTGGCATCGGTCGTGGGCTTGATCTGCCTCCACGTGTTCGGCACCACGTCGCCGCGCGCGCAGGATTATGCCGTGAATCTCGGCATGGCGTTTCAGCTGACGAACATTCTGCGCGACCTCGGCAACGATGCGGAGTGCGGACGTGTGTATCTGCCGCAGGAAGATTTCACGCGCTTCGGCTACCGGGAAGAAGATCTGCTGCACCGCCGATATAAGCCGGAGTTTACCGAACTGATGATCTATGAAGTCGGACGCGCGAAGGAGTTTTACGCCAAGGCCGCGCGCGCCCTCGAATCATTACCACGCGAAGAACGCCGGGCCTTGACGGTGGCTGAAATCATGCGCGGCGTGTACAGCCGGATCTTGCAGCGCATCGAGCAGTCCGGCTATCGCGTGCTGGGTGATCGTGTGACTCTGGCCCCCAGCCACCGTCTGGCGGTGGCAGCCGGAGTCTGGCTGCGTTCCCGACTTCCCTCCTCCGCCCCATGAGCCGCTCCGTGCTCATCTTGGGCGGCGGAATCGCCGGTCTCACCGCGGCCCTCGCCCTCGCCGCCAAGGGGCACTCCGTGACCGTGATCGAGCAAGACGCCCATCTTGGAGGCCGGATGTGGCATGCGCCGCCGCCCGTTCTCCTCGAAGCGCATGGAGCCACTTGGTCATTGATCAAGACCCTGGGGCAGGACGCCGTCACTCGACCGCTCCGGCATACTCCATTAGAATTTTTGCAATCGACCGGCGCCCGCATCCAATTTCTCCATCTTCCTCTCCCTTCTCCATTAAATACACTCCTCGGGACGACGTTGTTCCAAGGTCTTTCCATGCGCGATCGCTGGCACCTGCTCTCCTTTCTCGAACGAACGTGGGAGCAGGATCCTCCCTTGCCGAACGATCTCGATTCGCGTGTGGCCGACGAATGGCTGACGAGCATCGGGCAGTCGGAAACCGCCCGCCACGGTGCCTGGAACAGCCTTGCCAGGCTCTTATTAGGAGCCCCGCTGGAAGACATTTCCGCAGGCCTGTTCATGCGCACCCTGCGCCGTTGCTTTTTGACCGGGGCGCGCGCGACGAAGTTGATCGTGCCGCCGCAAGGAGTGGATTCATTTCTTCTCGTGCCGCTCACGAGAGCGCTCGACCGGCTCGGCGTACGCGTGAAATTGAATGCCACGGTGAGTCAGGTGCGGTTCTCCCATAACCGCGTCACAGAAGTGGAATTAGCGGATCGTACCAGGCTCACCGCCGACTGGTATCTCTCGGCACTTCCGCCCCAACGGCTGACACCGCTTCTCCCGGAGCGTGTGGTCACCCATTATGCCTATTTCCAGCAACTCAGCCGCCTGAGCGAATCCCCGCTCGTGGTGGTTCGCCTGCACCTCGACCTGCCCACTCGACAGACGCAGCTCCTGCTTCTCGAAGGGAAAACATTTCACTGGATGATCCGGCATCCCGATGAGGAACGACACGATCAGACCTCGGTGGTCTGGGCTCAGGCCGTGGGCGAGCCGAGCCTGTTGCCACAGTCCACAGAGGAACTCGTTCGCCTCGCGATGGACGACATGGCGGCCGCATTTCCGACGACGTCCCCGCCACGCATTCTCGACTGTGAGGTGATGCGCCTCGCCTCCGCCATGCTGGCCAGTAAACCGGGCACGCACCAGTATCGACCGATCGCAACCAGCCCGTTCACCAATTTTCTGGTGGCGGGAGCCTGGACGGACACGGGCTGGCCGGCCAATCTGGAGTCGGCCATCCTCAGCGGCCAGCGTGGCGCCGAGGCGATCTCTGTGCCGCTTTCGTAACGACTCGACCAGCCGCTCGCTGCACCTCGCCGGCGTTGACAAGCCCCGGTAGCGCGACTAAGATTTGCCGTTCCACGCGAGATGTGATCTTCATGGCTTCACCGCACATCGCCCTGCAGGAACTCGCCGACTCGCTTCACGATTGCCAGCGCTGCCCGCTCGCGAAATTAGGCCGCCGTCAGGTCGTGTTTGGCGTCGGTAATCCGCAGGCCTCCGTCATGTTTGTGGGTGAAGCGCCGGGCTTTCACGAGGACCAGAAGGGGGAACCGTTCGTCGGCGCGGCGGGGCAATTGCTCAACGAACTCCTGCAGTCGGTGGGACTATCCCGCGCGGATATCTACATTGCCAACGTCATCAAGTGCCGCCCGCCCAATAATCGCGACCCGGAGCCGCCGGAAGTCGACACCTGCAAGCCGTTTCTGCTGAAACAAATCGCCTTGATTCGACCGAAGCTCGTGTGTTCGCTCGGCAACTGGGCCACGCAAACCCTGCTGGAACGCAAGGTGGGTATTACACGCGTACGCGGGCAGGCCTTTTACCTGAAAGACTTTGTGCTGTTCCCTCTGCTCCATCCCGCGGCGGCCCTGCATCAAAGCAGCATGTTGCAGCCCTTGCGTGAAGATTTTCAGAAGCTGAAGGAATTTCTGGACCGGCACAGTCAGGCTTCTCCCGCAAAGGAACAGAACAGTCCTGCCACTCCGCGGACACTCGACGTCGAGCGTCCGCCTTCGGCGGCACAGCAAATGGATTTGTTCGGATCCTAACAGTGCGCCAGTCCCGGCCGCCTCGCCGACAAGGCAGCCGGATGACGAAGATCGTTCAGGTACGGGCAGGATGGCTTTCGGCAGTGGTTTCGGACGAAGCTGTCTCTTCCGCCGACTCAGGCTCAGGCTCTTCCTCTTCTTCGGGTGCGCCAAACCAGGCCACCAACATCTCCTCCCACCAGGCTTCATCGATTTCAGGACCAGGATCGACGCCGAGAAACGCGACATCGTCCGCCGTCATCCCCTGTCCCACCAAATGCGGCTGGAACTTCGCCCGGTCGATGACCTCCTTGGTGGCGTATCCGCCTAAAATCCAATCGTCGGGGTCCGCCCGCCGGGACTTGTACGCCTTCAGGTTCAGCTTCAGATAGAAGAACATCTGCTGCTGACGTTCGTCTCCGACGCCGCTCTGCGGCAAGCTGAGCGTCTTCTCAATCTTTTTGCGCCAATGTCGATCCTCGTATCGCGACGTGATCAACTGCAGCATGATTTTTCCCTGTTCGGCATCAAGAGCCATGATGTGTTCCTTACTCTATTCTGATGATTGCCTGCTTACCGCCCATACATCCCGGTGAACGAGGCCTTTCCGATGGCATTCTGATTGAGGTAATACCCCACCATCGCCCCGGACGCGTCTTTCTTGAGCGGCAACTGGTCCACCTTCAACGCAAAGACCGTAAAGATATACCGATGCGGCTTGTCTCCCGGCGGAGGGCATGGCCCCCCGAAGCCCGGCTGTCCAAAATCAGTCATGCTTTGAATGCTGCCCTCCGGAGCGCCGGTCCTGTCCTGATTTCCCGCGCCGGCCGGCAATCCCGTGGTGCCCGGTGGGAGGTTGAAGATCAGCCAATGCCACCAGCCGCTTCCAGTGGGAGCATCGGGATCGTACACCGTTACGGCAAAACTTTTCGTCTCCTTCGGCGCATGATCCCATTGCAGCGCAGGCGAGACATTCTGGCCGATACAGCCGAACCCGTTGAACACGTGTTCACTGCCGATCGTGCTGTGATCCTTGATCGTCGGACTGGTCACGTGAAACTCTGCCGCCATGCCGACTGTCGGAAGGACCAGCAGGGCGCCAAGCATTGAAGCCATCAATCGTTGCATTACCCCTTCCCCCTTGTCGCTAGTTCCCTGCGACCATCATTTCGGCAATTTTCACCGTCGGGCTGGCGATGCGTCCGCGGAACACCAGATCCGATCCGATGGTCTCCATGGTCGAGTACATCTGCTTCAGATTGCTCGCGATCGTGATCTCCTCGACCGGATAGGCTAATTCGCCGTTTTCGATCCAGAACCCGCTCGCCCCGCGGGAATAATCTCCGGTCACCATGTTGATGCCGAAACCGATCAGGTCCGTGACATACAACCCTTGTTTGACCGACGCCAGAATGTCTTCCGGCCTGGTCGTCCCCGGCACCATGTAAAAGTTCGTCGGGCCGGCAGAGGGACTTTCACCGATGCTGCGCGCCGCGTTTCCCGTTGAAGGTAATCCCAACTTTTTCCCGGAGTAGGTATCCAGCAGATAGCTCATCAATCGCCCGCGTTCCACAACAGCCTGTTTCCTGGTCGGCAAACCCTCGCCGTCAAACGGGCGCGTGCCCAGACCACCGGGCATCCGTCCATCGTCATAAATGGTCACAAAGTCCGGCGCGATCTGTTGGCCGAGTTGCCCGATGAGAAAGGAAGCCCCCTTGTACAAGGCGTAACCCGAGAGCGCACTGCAGAGATGACTTAGCAAACTGCCGGCCACTTCGGGATCGAAAATGACCGGAACCCGGCAGGTGGCCACTTTGCGCGCGCCCAATTTCCGGACAGTCCGCCTCGTGGCCTCCTGCCCGATGGCTTCCGGGCTCTCCAGTTTGGCAAAGGTTCGATTCACGCCATACCAATAATCCCGCTGCATACCGGCCGCATCCGATGCAATCGGCGAGACCGACAGGGAAAAGCTGCTGTTGGCGTACTGCCCGAGAAACCCGTGGCTGTTGGCTAAAATGATCCGGCCGGAGGAGGAGTCGCATTCGCCCCCTTCCGAGTTGGTGATGCGGGAATCTGCCGCAAACGCCGCGCGTTCAGCGCGAAGCGCCAGGGCAATCTGCTCGTCCGTCTGCAATTTCGTCGCATCGTGAATGTGCAACTCAGGAAACTCGGTGGCCAATTGCCCGCGCTCGGGAAGGCCGGACACAGGATCCTCCACCACCGCCTGCGCCAACGCGCAGATTTCCTGGACGAACCGGTCCAGCGAATCGCGGGAAAAATCGGACGTGGAGGCGCTGGCAGACCGCTGGCCAAAGAAGACCCGCAATCCCATGCGTTTCTCACGGGCCTTCGTCAATCGATCGACGGCCCCCATCCTGACCTGTACCGAGAGGGTTTCTCCGTCGGCCACCATGACATCCGCCGCCGTCGCCCCCTGTTTCGAGGCGCGGGCCAGCAGATCCTGCGCGACCGTCGTATAGTCTTGTTCGCCGATCATTCGTGTCATGGTTATGCTTTCGTCCCGCCGACGGTGATTTCGTCGATGCGTATAGTGGGCAGTCCGACGCCGACAGGAACAGACTGACCTTCCTTACCACAGGTGCCGATTCCTTCGTCGAGCTTTAAATCATGCCCCACCATGGAAACCTGCTTCAGAATATCCGGACCGCTGCCGATCAACGTGGCGCCCTTCACGGGCCGGGTAATTTTTCCGTCCTCGATGAGGTAGGCTTCGCTGGCGGAAAATACGAATTTGCCGTTGGTGATATCCACCTGCCCGCCGCCGAACGACACGGCGTAGAGGCCCTTCTTCACCGATTTGATGATGTCCTGCGGATCGGATTCGCCGGCCAGCATGAAGGTGTTGGTCATTCGCGGCAACACGACACTCTGATAACTTTCGCGTCGCCCGTTGCCGGTCACCGGAATGCCCATGAGGCGGGCATTCAGTTTGTCGGTGATATAGCCGCGCAGAATCCCTTTTTCGATCAGGACCGTACGGCTGGTCGGCGTGCCTTCATCATCCACATTCAGCGAACCACGGCGGAACGGCAGCGTGCCGTCATCGACGATAGTGCAGACGTCGGACGCCACTTTCTTGCCCATCAAGTTCGAGAATGCGGAGGTTTTCTTGCGATTAAAATCCGCCTCCAGCCCATGGCCGATCGCTTCGTGCAGCAAAATCCCCGGCCAGCCGCCGCCGAGTACCACCGGCATGACACCGGCCGGCGCATCGACGGCGCTCAGATTCAGGATGGCTTCCCGTGCCGCTTCCCGCGCAAAGCGCAGATAGCGCTGATCGTTCTGAAAATAGTCCAACCCGATCCGGCCGCCCCCGCCGAAGGTACCGACCTGCCGGTTGCCGTTCTCTTCCGCGATGCAGGTGACCTGCAGCCTGGACAATGGTTGGATATCTCCGACCATGAGGCCGTCGGAGGTCGCGACTAACATGACTTTATATTCGGTATTGTAGGCCGCCATGACGTTTTTGATCCGGGGATCATATCGCCTGGCTTCCGCATCGATGGCATTCAGCAGCGTCACCCGGTCACGAGTGGCGACTTCGATTGTGGCACGGTCGTGAGGATACAGATTCCGGACCAGAGCCGGCCGATGGGTGACGGGCACCGGGGCCGTGCCTTGAACGGAATTGGCGATATAGCGGGCCGTATCGGCGGCGATGTTCAAATCCTTAGGGGTCAGTTCATCGGAATAGGCAAACCCGGTTTTCTCTCCGGCGGTCGCCCGCACGCCAACACCCTGCCCGACACTTTTGGTCGCGCGTTTGACGATCCCCTCTTCCATGGAGACCGATTCTGACTGGCAATATTCGAAATAGAGGTCGGCATAGTCGACGGCGGAGACCTTCACCCGTCCCAGCGCTTGCTCGATGTCTCGATCGGTGACTCCGAAACGCGCCAGCGCGCCGGACTCGTTATTGGACATGGATCACTCCTCTCGTGCGGTGCGTGAGTATAACGTACTCTTTTCTGGGGGCGCAATGTAAACACTCTCGAAACACCTGCAAATACAGCGAATTTGGGAAATATTGTTTGACTTTCCCATACCCCACCGCTAGACTCGCGTTACCTGTCTAAGGATTCACGTCGTCACAAGAAAAGGTGCCCACGCCGTTCCATGAGCGATCCTCGATCCCGCGATATCGAGCCTGCACCCGACTCAGACCTGCTCTCGCAACTCGACCCTGACCTGCTGCCGAAACATCTGGCCGTCATTATGGATGGCAATGGTCGATGGGCTGAATTGCGCGGGCTCCCTCGTATTGCCGGTCACCAGGAAGGCATCAAGTCCGTCCGGGAATTGATCTCGCTCTCGCTCGACCTCGGCATCAACGTGCTCACCATCTATGCCTTTTCCCAGGAAAACTGGAATCGACCGGCCCAGGAAATCACGGCCTTGATGGGATTGCTGGAACACTATCTTTCCACCGAACGTGCCAGCCTGGTTGAAAAGGGCGTGCGCTTCCAGACCATCGGCCGGGTCACGTCATTGCCGCCGTCAGCCCTGCGCTGGGTCCGTACCACCGAACAGGAAACGGCGCATCTGGACAAGTTGATCCTGAACGTCGCCCTCAGCTACGGCGGCCGCGCAGAACTGGCCGATGCCGCGAAGGAACTCGCGCGATCTGTGCAGGAGGGGCGGCTGTCTCTCGAGCAGATCGATGAACGGGCCATGCAACAGGCCCTGTATACGCACGACCTCCCCGACCCGGATCTCTTGATCCGCACGAGCGGAGAAACACGCATCAGCAACTTTCTGTTATGGCAACTGGCCTATACGGAACTCTACTTCACCCCGACTCTCTGGCCGGATTTCCGTCGGCGCGAAACCTTGGTCGCGTTGATTGAATACCAGCGGCGCGAACGCCGTTTCGGCCGAGTGTTCAGTAGCGTCTCCTCCTAGTCTTCCCGTGGTGAAACCGGGAGCATGCCAGTGCGAGGAGACGATGTCACCCACGGTGGACAAGGCTCGACCACGTTTCTCCTCTGAAACCGTGCGCCGTGTGATGGCGGCGGTCGTGTTTCTGCCGATTTTCTATCTCCTGGTGCACGACCTCGGGCCGATCGCCTTCTTCGGATTGGTCGCCCTCTCCGGGATGCTGGCAGTCGCGGAATTCTACCGGCTTCATTTGGCTCAAGCGCCTTGGCCCTGGTGGAGTTGGGCGGGAGTGGCCGCAACGGGCTTCTTGTTGAGCAGCATCCAATGGCCGACGGTCGTGGCAGACCGTACCGTGTTACTCGCGACCGTCGTGATGGCGCTCTGTATGCCCTTACTCTCGGGCAAAGCCCTGCGCGATTCGCTCACGGACGGCATGGTGCTGGTGATGGGCGTCCTGTATATCGGACTGTTGCTCGGCTACTTGCTACTCATCCGAGCAATGCCCGACGGCGCCTTGCTGATTTTCTTCGTCGTCCTGGTGACCTGGGCAGCCGATACGGGCGCCTATATCGCGGGCAAGACCATGGGACGGCACCCACTGGCGCCGGTGGTCAGCCCGAAAAAAACCTATGAGGGGTTGGCGGGAGGGATGCTCCTGGCCTGTCTGGGAGCGGTTGGGGCGAGGGCCTGGTTCCTTCCCGGCCTATCACTGGTCGATTGCCTGGTGCTGGGCGTGATCCTCACCCTCGCCGGCCTCATCGGCGACCTGGCGGAATCGGCCATGAAACGCAGCACGGGATTCAAAGACTCCGGCGCCCTGATTCCCGGCCACGGCGGGATGTTGGATCGCCTCGATAGCCTCTTGTTCACTGGACCGGCCTTCTACTACTATGTCGCGATCGTCACGACCGTGTAACGGGTGATGGATCGCCTGCTCTGGAGTATGCCATGAAGAACATCGTCATTCTGGGTTCGACCGGCTCAATCGGCACGAACACGCTCGATATCGTGGATCGGTTTCCGCAGGAGTTTCGCGTCATCGGCCTGACCGCCGGCTCGAACGACGAGAAGCTTGAAGCGCAGATTCGCCGCTTCCACCCGGCCTTTGCAGCCCTGGCCAACGAGGCCGCCCCAGAGAAACTGCGGCAACGGTGCGCGGACCTTCCGGTGCAGATTCTCTCGGGCAACGAAGGCGTCGCCCAGGTGGCGCAATCCCCGGAGGCCGAATTGGTGATTTCGGCCATCGTGGGAGGGGCAGGCCTGCTGCCCACACTGGCCGCCATCCGAGCCGGCAAACAAATCGCCCTGGCCAATAAAGAACCGATGGTCATGGCCGGCGCCTTGATGCAGGCGGAAGCCCACAAACATCACGTGCGCATTTTCCCTATCGACAGTGAACACAGTGCCATCTTCCAATCGCTCGAAGGGCATCGTCGCGAGGACGTCAAACGCATTATCCTCACGGCCTCCGGGGGACCGCTCTGGGGCTTTTCCCGCGAGCAATTACAGGACGTCAGCCCTGAACGAGCCTTGCAACACCCCAACTGGAAAATGGGCTCGAAAATCACCATCGACTCGGCGACATTGATGAACAAGGGGCTGGAGGTCATTGAGGCGCGTTGGCTCTTCGACATTCCGGAAACCCAGATCGAGGTCTTGGTACATCGGGAGAGCATTATCCATTCTCTGGTAGAATACAAAGATCGGTCCGTGATCGCCCAATTGGGCCTTCCTGATATGCGCACCCCTATTTCCTACGCGATGCGGTATCCTGAACGGATGCCTTTGGATCTACCGTCGCTGGATTTGACCGAAATGAGCACCTTGACCTTCTTCAAGCCGGACCACGATCGTTTCCCCTGTTTACAACTGGGCTACGAAGCGTTGCGAATCGGCGGGACCATGCCGGCCACGATGAACGCCGCCAATGAAGTAGCCGTGGAAGCCTTCCTGCAGAACGGTATCCGTTTTCTCGATATTCCGGAGATTATTCGGAGTACAATGGAAGCTCACCAGCCGCGACCGGTCGACGGTTTGGATGATGCTCTTGAGGCTGACCGCTGGGCTCGCGAAAAAGCCGAGTCCCTCGTGCATACCTTGACGCGGTAATACCCTGAACACAAGGAGTGTTGTTGTGGGAACAACCTTTGCCTGGTCCCCTGACGTGGTGTCGATGTTGACTCACTGGGCCCTTCCGTTCCTGGTGGTCCTGGGCGTGCTCGTCGCCTTCCATGAAGCAGGGCATTTCTTAGCCGCGCGCTGGGTCGGCGTCAAAGTGCTGAAGTTCTCGCTCGGATTCGGGCCGAAGATCTTCGGGCGGCAAATCGGTGAAACCGAATACCTCCTCTCCATCGTGCCGCTCGGCGGGTACGTGAAGCTCTTCGGAGAGGACGAACATGAACCACTGACGCCGGAAGATAAAAAGCGGGCGTTTGTCCACCAATCTCTGTGGGGCAAGACGCTCATCGTCGCGGCAGGGCCAATCTTCAACTTCATCCTCGCCTACCTGATCTATACGGCCTACATCGGGCTGGGATATACCCTGCCCGTGCCAAGCTTCAAGGACATCATTCCTGAAATCGAAGCCGTGCTCCCCGGATCACCGGCCGATCAAGCAGGGTTAAAACCAGGTGATCGGGTCATCCGGGTGAATGAGAAAGAGATCTCGACCAACGCGGAACTGTTGAAGTACATCGCCCAGAGCAATGGAAAGCAGCTCACATTGGACCTCACTCGCGGACAGCAGATTAAAACGGTCCTCGTCACTCCCACTAAGACCACTGTCCAGGACAACGGCAAGGCCACAACCATTTTCCAACTCGGTATTGAAGAACGCGCGCCGGTCATTACGGCCGTGATTCCTGGATCACGCGCACAAGCCGCGGGCCTGGCTGCCGGCGACCGTGTCGTCCGTATTGACGGGCATGACATCTTCACGTGGTCGCAGATGACGTCACTGGTGCGGGAAAATCCGAACCATGCCCTGCAGTTCGACATTCAACGAGGCGGAGCCGCACAGTCTGTTTCCGTGACTCCAATGGGTGAAAAGGCCACGATCGACGGAAAACCGACCGAGGTCGGAAAAATCGGCATCTCCGCGCAGAATCAAACCATCCTGCAAACCAACGATCCGCTGAAAGCCCCGTTACTGGGCGCCCAGGCGACCTGGGGCTGGACCGAACTCACGGTGGTCGGAATTTACAAGATCATTACCGGAGATATTTCCCGCAAAAATATCGGTGGCCCGCTCACCATCGCCAAAACGGCTGGAGATGCGGCCGAACAGGGCACCTCCAGTCTGGTGTTTCTCATGGCGATGCTGAGCATCAACCTGGGGGTGCTGAACCTGCTGCCCATCCCCATTCTCGACGGCGGCCATCTGTTATTTTTCTTTATTGAAGCGATTCGACGAAAACCACTTGAAGATCGGCAACGAGAACTGGCACAACAGGTGGGGTTGGTGCTGTTGGTCGGCATTATGATTTTCGCCTTCTGGAACGACATCGAGCGATTGATTTCTCCATAGTCCCACATGCGCGTCTCCGAAACTCTCATTCCAACGCTACGCGAAGACCCGGGCGAGGCTGAAACGGTCAGTCATCGCCTCATGCTGCGCGCAGGGCTGATCCGCAAGGTCGCCGCCGGCATCTATACCTATCTTCCGCTTGGACTGCGCGTCCTCCGAAAAATCGAGCGCATCGTCCGGGAAGAAATGAATCGCGCCGGGGCGCAGGAAGTGCTCATGCCCGTCGCCTCCCCCGCCGAACTGTGGCGCGAAACCGGACGGTGGGATTTCTATGGCAAGGAACTGCTCCGGTTCAAAGACCGGCACGAACGTGATTTCTGCCTGGGCCCGACGCATGAGGAAGTCATTACCGATCTCTTCCGCCGGGAAGTCCGTTCGTATCGCCAAATGCCGCTGAACTTCTATCAGATCCAGACGAAGTTCCGTGATGAGATACGCCCGCGCTTTGGGTTGATGCGCGGACGCGAGTTCATCATGAAGGATGCGTACAGCTTCGATCGAGACGAAGTCGGCGCAAGGCTGAACTACCAGAAAATGTATGACGCCTATAACCGCATCTTCGCTCGCTGCGGATTGACCTTCCGTCCCGTGGAAGCGGACACCGGATTGATCGGGGGCAGTTCCTCTCACGAATTTATGGTGCTGGCGGAAACCGGTGAAGAAACCATTGTGTACGCCGAGGGAGGCACCTACGCTGCCAACGTCGAGCGCGCCGAGGTCCTTCCACCTGAGGAATCTGCCTTGCCGGCGCCTCGCCCACTCACCGCCGTCTCCACCCCGGGTCGACGGACGGTGGAAGAAGTCACCAGGTTCTTAAAAATTGCGCCCGCTCAACTCGTCAAAACGCTGCTTTACACCACCGGCACGGAAACCGTCGCCATCCTGGTCCGGGGCGATCATGAGGTGAACGAAATCAAGGTCAAGCGCCTTCTCGGTGCGACGGATATCGAACTCGTCGCGCCGGAACTCATTCCCAGTCTAACCGGTGCACCCGTCGGCTTTGCAGGGCCAGTCGGTTTGAAACAGATCCGAATCCTGGCCGATTGGGCGGTAAAAGCGATGGCGAACTTTGTCGTCGGGGGCAACCAGGTCGATACCCATTTCGTCGATGTGAACTGGAAGCGCGATTTCACCGTCGCCCAGTTCGCGGACCTCCGCAATGCACAAGCCGGCGATACCTCCCCGCGCAAAGACGGCGTTCTCAAGACGGCGAAGGGTATCGAAGTCGGCCATGTCTTCATGCTCGGAACGAAGTATAGCCAGGCGATGAAGGCCACCTTCCTCGATGCGCAGGGACAGGAACAACTGGCCGTCATGGGCTGTTATGGCATCGGCGTGAGCCGGGTTTCCGCGGCCTCGGTCGAACAGAATCACGATGCCAAGGGCATCAAGTGGCCGATTCCGATTGCGCCCTTTCATGTCACCCTGCTGCCGCTCAGTCAGTCTGAGCCGGTCCTCCAACTGGCCGAGTCCCTCTATCGATCGATGGAACAGGCCGGCATCGAGGTCCTGTGGGACGATCGCGACGAGCGGGCAGGCGTCAAGTTCAACGACGCCGACCTCATCGGCGCGCCCTTTCACCTGGTCATCGGAGAAAAGGGCTTGGCGCAGGGACAGGTGGAGCTCAAGCTGCGTCACACCGGCGAGACCAAGAAAATCGCTCCGGATCAGGTGCTCTCAACAGTCACCGCGCTGATCCAAGCCGCGTCCTAAACTCCTCTCCCACCTCATTCTCGACCATCGGCGCAGCTGCCGCAGATCTCCGCAGACGAGTAGATCCACGCACCGGCACGGGTTTGAGAAAATGCCTTTTGCTTGCCTTGACTCCGCGTTGCGATACACTGACTCACACGGAAGTAGCACCGTCCGAAACTCCTGTACGGCAACGGATTCCAGGCCGACATCGCGTTTCCGACCCTGCATGCCATTCCCCGTTCAGCCCGCGTGGAGACAAGTGAATGCAGCCCAAAGCTCCGCTGCCTAGTGGCGATGCCACTCTCAAGTCCGGGAACTCCGAACAGGTCAAGCGGATCAGCGCGCAAATTCTGGCCGCCGCCGACATCGATCAAATCCTCCTGGACCTGCGCCATGAAATCCTCGGGTGTTTTGACGCGGAAGACCTGACCCTTTTCGTGGTGGACTCAGAAAAAAAAGAAATCTTCTCCAAGATTCCCCATCTCGACACCATTCAGGAAGTGCGCACGCCGATCACCGAGCAAAGCCTGGCCGGGTTTTGTGCCAAATACCTGCGCCCCGTCAATGTCGGAGATGCGTATAGCCTGGTCGATCTGAGCGCGATTCACCCGGCGCTCACGCACGACGCCACCTACGACAAAAGTACCGGCTTCAAAACCAAGCAAGTGCTCGCCTATCCCGTCGTCGCCGAAAACAAATATCTGATGGGGGTGATTCAACTCCTCAACAAAAAGAGCGGCGGGCGGTTTACGCGCAAAGACGAAGAGTGCGTTGCAGAGATCGCCAAAGCACTGGGAACCGCGTTCTACACGCTTCGCAAGACGTCGAAAAAACCGCCATCCAAATTCGACTACCTGCTGACCAATGGAAAGATTTCCCAGCACGATCTCGATGTGGCGCTCGCTGAGGCCAAGAAAGGCACGACGGACATTGAATCGCTCCTCATCGAGAAGTACAAGATTCAAAAAGCCGAGATCGGCAAATCGCTCGCCAACTTCCACAAGTGTCCCTATATCGAATACAACGAGCGCACGATCGTCGACATCGAACTGCTCAAGAACCTCAACGTCGACTACCTCAAGAAAAATCATTG
Source organism: Nitrospira sp. (assembly GCA_020853775.1). Taxonomy (GTDB): domain Bacteria; phylum Nitrospirota; class Nitrospiria; order Nitrospirales; family Nitrospiraceae; genus Nitrospira_A. The sequence goes on along the minus strand of JADYYH010000091.1, from coordinate 21,911 downwards.
GATGCCGCTCAAACGGGATCGCGCCGCCATTGAGATTCTGACCGACGATCCCGGCGACCTCGACCGCGTTCAGGACATTAAGCGGACCTTTCCCGGGCTCAATATCCGGTTTGCCGTCAGTCTTCGCCGCGACATCTCGCTCTTCCTGGCCAGCACGACGGGAACCCCCGACGTCAGCAACAAAATGAACGAGAATGTGTCCGACATTCTCGGCGAATTGGTCAACGAATCCCAGCTCGAAGCCCAGGAAGAAGCGTCCGCGGCGGGGCTCGACGAAAACGACAATGCCATCGTGCGTCTGGCGAACCAAATCATCGCCGACGCGTTCCGGCAAGGTACGTCCGACATTCACATCGAGCCCTACGGTGAAAAACGCGACACCCTCGTCCGGTTCCGGGTCGACGGCGACTGCTTCGAGTACATGAAAATTCCGCCGAGTTATCGCCGCGCCATCGTGTCGCGCCTGAAGATCATGGCCAGCCTCGATATCGCGGAGCGACGCAAACCGCAGGACGGAAAGATCAAATTTAAAATCGGCGAGAACAAGGAAATCGAGCTGCGCGTCGCCACCATCCCGACGGCCGGCTATAACGAAGACGTCGTCATGCGTATCCTGGCCGCCAGTGAACCGCTGCCGGTCGACAAGATGGGGTTTTCGGACCGTAATCTGCGGGAAATCAAAAGCATCGCAGAAAAGCCGTACGGCATCATTCTCTGCGTAGGCCCCACCGGCTCCGGAAAAACGACCACCCTGCACTCGGTGCTCGGCTACATCAACACCCCGGACATCAAGATCTGGACGGCGGAAGACCCGGTCGAAATCACGCAGTACGGCCTCCGACAGGTTCAGGTGCACGCCAAAATCGGATTCACCTTCGCGGCGGCCATGCGCGCCTTCCTCCGCGCCGATCCCGATGTCATCATGGTCGGAGAAATGCGGGACAAAGAAACGGCGGACACCGGCATTGAGGCCTCCTTGACCGGCCACTTGGTGCTCAGCACGTTGCACACCAATAGCGCGGTGGAGACCATCACGCGACTGCTCGACATGGGCTGCGATTCATTCAGTTTCGCCGACGCCATGTTGGGAGTCCTGGCCCAACGGTTGGCCCGGCGTATCTGCAAGGACTGCAAGGAGGCCTATCAGCCGTCGAAGGAAGAATACGAAGAATTGCGCCAGGGGTATGGCCCTGAATATTGGGACGCCCTCAAGGTGCCGTTCGACGCCAACTTCCGTCTGTATCGAGGCAAAGGCTGCGACACCTGCAATCGCACCGGCCTCAAAGGCCGCGTGGCGTTGCACGAGTTGCTCCTGGGCACCGACAAGATGAAGAAGTTGATTCAGAACAAAGCGAAGACCGACGAGATGCTGAAGGCCGGAATGGAAGACGGAATGACGACCCTCGTCCAGGACGGCATTCAGAAAGTCCTGCAGGGGCACACGACGTATAAGGAAGTGAAGGCCGTCGCCATCAAGTAGGCGGCCGCCGGCACAGCTCTGAACCGGCTACCGCGCGGAAGGCAACGAGGTGAGCCGGTTCAACTCCATCTCCAGCCGCGCAATCTCTCCGGGTCGTTCCATCTTCCTCGCGCACGCCACGGCTTGATTCAACGCCGACCGTGCCTGCGCAAACGCGCCTTGCGCCAGATAACTTCGATACGCTCGTTCCGAATAGGTCAACCCTCGATCGGGATACCCCCGCCGCTCGGCAATACGGCCCAGCCGTTGTAAATCCGCGGCAATCTCCATCCGCTGTTCCGCCGTTTTGTCCAACTCCAGGGCCAGCTCATATTCCCGTTCAGCCGCCTCATAGTCACGCCGTGCTTCGGCCAGCATGCCGAGGTTGACATGGTTGCTGGCTTCGGATTCCAAGTTCCCCAGAGCTTGATTCAACGCCATGGCCTGACGGAACAACTGCGCGGCCTGCTCTCCCTCGCCCCGAGCCTGCCGTACCAGCCCAAGGTTGTTCCGCAGCGTCGCTTCAGCTGAGCGATCGCCTCTCTGCTGAGCAAGTTCCAACGCCTCCTCATATCGCCGTTCAGCCTCCTGCAGGCTCCCCGCGTGATGCTCAGCAGTAGCCAGGGCCGTCAGACTCTCAAGCATAAGATCCGGCGCCCCCAGTTGTTGCGCCAGCAGAACGGCTCGTTCATGCGACCTGACCGCCTGGGGCGCATCTCCGCGCCGGAGGGCGACACGTCCGACATCATTGAGCGCGGCGACAAGCCCCTTCGTATCATCGAGGCTTTCCGCCATCCGACGCGCCGCGTCATATGCTTCAGCAGCGCGCGCCACATCGCCTCGCGTCAGCGAACGGTCGCCCTGACGTCGCAACGATTCACCCTGCTCGGCCAAGGGTTTCGGTGGCGGCGGCGGGAGGGAGGTTGGTGGCGAAGGGCTCGCGCATGCCGACAGCAGACAAAAGGCCATGGCACAGCAGGCCGCTCCTGAACCTGGAGTGGTCGCGCTCATCGACGCAGCTGATCTCCTCTCAAACTCTGGGTGCCTTCCCGGGAGGACGGCAGTGGCTCCTTCGGCGCCGGCCCGGCGTTCTGCACGAACCGGTTGAAGGGAAACGTCTGCTTGGCTCCGCGCACCAGAATCGACATGTCAGCCAGCGTGGTCTCGGCGGTATGAATGATGGGGCCTAGCTCCTGACTCACTTCGCTCACCGAATCGGAGAGCCGCTTAACGCTGGTGAGCGTGGATTGCGCGCTGTCGAGAATGGCCGGCAGCCGGCCGGTGGTTTGCTGCACATCGGCCGTCACGCGATCGACCATGCTCAGCGTCCGCTTGATGGAGCCAGTCATGGCGGGCAGTGCTGTGGCCGTCTGCTCCACCGACGCGATCGTCCGCTGCACTGAGGCGACGACCGCCGGAAGCTCCTGTGTCGCCAGCGCAACCTGCTCGAGCGCTTTGCCGCCGGCCTTCAGGCCGCCCTGCATATCCTGCGTGATGGTTTCCACGCGCAGCAGCGTTTGCTTCACGGCCATCAGCACCGGCTCGACCTCATTGAGCAGATCGCCGATGTCTCTCGGTTCAACGGCACGGATGGTGGCGCCTTCCGTCAACACCGGACTGCTGGCCGTACCCATGCCGATATCGACCTGTGTCTGGCCAACCACCACCCCGCTTTTGGTGATGTGCAGTTCGGAATTATCTTTCACCATATCCTGGTACCGTGACAACAACTGAAGGGTCAGATCGACCGTCCCGCGATCGTTGAGGTCTACCTGCTTGACCCGCCCGATGCGAATCCCCGACACCACAACGGGTGCCCCCGGCTCGAGCCCGTATGATTTACTCAGGCTGGACTTAATCTGATATTTGGATTCGAACAGATGTTCCGACCTCGACATCCAAAAGCCCGCGACGGCCAGAATCAGCGCGGGAATCAGCACGAACGTGCCCACGATCTGCGCCAGCCGCCCGTTGGACAGACGATGAGAATAGTGCATGATCGATCACCTCTCCATCAGACAATCACGACAAGCGCCCGCCGGCTACTCCACATACCGCCTCAGTGCCGGGGAGACCCTGTCGCGCACCGCATCACGAGTGCCATCGGCCTCCACCTGCCCGTCGCGAAGAAGCACCACTCGATCGGCAGCTGTGACCAACGGCGACCAGGCGCGCAACGCGGCGAGGATCGTGAGCGGACGCCGGGCCCGCCGCTCGTCGAGATACGTCTTGAGTCCCAGCACCATATCGGCGTCCAGGCCGGCGACGGGATCATCGAGGAGGAGAACGTCAGGGTCTAAGATCAGCGCCCGTGCAATGGCTCCGCGCCGGACCTCCCCCTGATTGAGCTCAGCAGGAAACCGGTCGCGGAGCGAGGCCAGGCCTAATCGCTCCATGTGTCCCATCACCGCTTGCTCGCGCTGGCGATCCGGCATGGCTCCGCGATGATAGCGGAGCGGCAGCAGCACATTGTTAAACAGCGTCATATTGCTCAACAACCCCGGTTGTTGGAGCACCACGCCGACCCTCAGCCGTACGGACCTCGGATCATCGTCCGGCACTTCCTTCCAATCCTGCCCCAGCACGAACACCCGGCCCGCTTCCGGGACGACGAGGCCGGCGGCGAGCTCCACCATCAAACTCTTCCCGGCGCGACTCGGACCGATACAGACGACACAGGCTCCCGGCGTAATCCTGAGATCCATCTCCAAATGTCGATCCCCGCTCAGCATCGGCGCCCGGACCTTCTCGAAGATGATGGCCGCCTCGCTCATAAATACAACGGCACCGTCACGACGACATCGATCAAGAGACAGAGCACGAAGGAATTGATCATCGCGCGGGTCGTTTGTTGCGGCACCTCCGTATAGGACGATCGAACGGCCAGGCCATGATAACAACAGACCGCTGCGACTGCCGAACCAAACCCCAGGCCTTTGATCGCCGTCATGAAGACATCCGTCGTGGACAGGGCCCTGATCACACTCTCCGCGAACGCATCGAGCGGAATGGTCAATTGCGCATCGGCCACGAGGTAGCCGCCGAATACCGCCACCACATCGAAATAGAGCGTCAGGCACACCATCGAAAGCACCATGCCGACCATGCGCGGCATGATGACAAACCGGCTGATGGGAATGCCCATGAGCCGCAGCGCCACGACTTCGCGCGTCACCGACATGTTCCCGAGCTCAGTCGCAATAGCCGACCCGGAACGCCCGACGACAATAAACGCTGTGACCAGGGGGCCGAGCTCACGAATCACCGTGACCACGATGATGCTCCCCACCAGTCCTCCGGCCCCGAGCCGGGGAAGCTGCGTACCGGCCTGAGTCACAATGATGATGCCCAGCAACAGGGCGATGACCGTGGTGACCGGCAGTGCATCGACGCCGGTGAACAGAATTTGTCTGATCAACACCCGAAAGGTTTCCCCGCGCCCCTGCCGCGGAGGAATGATGAGATCGAGCACGGCTTGCGCAAACAGCGTGGCCAGCGCCGCCAGATAGGCGTATCCCGCGATGGTCTTCCGTCCGACCCACTCGATCATCCGTTCTGACCGCTTCCCTTCCAGAGAGCATGTCGGGCACCTGAAGCCGCGAACGACGGCGAAATTGTAGGGGACCATTCATCGTAAAGCAACGAGTCGGGGCGGGGGTCGGCGGTGGGATCGCAGAGCACGGCAGACTCGACGGGCGGCTCACTCACGAACGACCGGCAACGAACGGCTTGGATCGTGGCTTAGGCCACGGGTCTGTGCTTGATCACGAATTGCTGGATGCGCTGCAATTGCGGCGGCCGCATCACCAAGAACTCGACCCCGAACTCCCCGCCCCGCGCCCACCGGACAACGGCCTCCTCCACGCGAACCGGCCATTGATGTCCGTCGGACAAAAACAGGGAGACTTTCATGCGAAGGCCCGGCGGCATCACCTGTTCGGATTTTGCCATGCACCCGGTAGAAGAGAGGTCCAGCACCTCGGCCTCCCCCTCGATCTCATCTTCGCCGACGAACTCGAGACGACAATCCGCCGCAACACGGCGGGACTTACGTAAGGTTCTGGTTTCTTCCACCGGCTCTCCTCTTCGTCACTTGCCCCGCGTCCGCCTCGATGACAACCATCCCCCCCTCCTACTGGACCACCGCGGCAGAGGCGAGAAATTGACATAATCGATCCTGTTCGGCCGTACCCATCGAGACAAACTCCACCCCGAAAGACAGATCCTTGCCCCACCGCACCAGCGCCAGATCAACCGTCGTGGGAGAGGTCTCTCCCGGGAGGAGAATAATCAGCGACATGGCATCCCCCACCTTCACCCCGGCGTCGCTGCCGATCTTACATCCGCCTGGCGACAGATTGAGAACCATCCCCTCCCCCTCCGTATCGCCATTAAAACTGAGGGTGGGCGCGAAAGGGGCAAATGACAGCAGACAGGTCCGGGACACCGTACAGCGACGGTGCTGCCGGAGCTCAACTCGAACGGGAGAAGCCTGATTATCTTGATCCATGGCGGAGGATGAGGCGGTCGTCTTCTGAAATCAGCCAACGCCAGTATACCGCAGGGAGCGGGAGACGCCGAATACTTCTGATGATTTCGCGGGCCCTGGCGCGTGAGGAGCGAGGGAGGCAGAGCAGCGTTCCGGGAAGAGCAGCCTACCGCCGATAAATCGGCGGTTCACCGGGAGGACGGCTTTTGAAGCGGCGATGCTGCCAGAAGTATTGTTCGGGCACGCGCCGGACCGCGCCTTCGATCAACTGGTTGATGCGGGTGGCATCGTCCATCATTTCACCCGACGGAAAATGATCGAGGGCTTCCCCCACCTCGATGTCATAGCCGGATCCATCGGCCCGGCGATAATAAAAGCAGGGCACGACCGCGGCACCGCTGACTTTGGCCAGGCGAGACGTCGCGGTGAGTGACGACGCCGGCACGCCGAAAAATGGAGCGAACACGCTGCGCTTCGAGCCGGCATCGATGTCGGGCGCGTACCAGACCACCTGGTTCCGGGCCAATGCGCGGAGGATGCCCCGCATATCCCGATGTTGAATCAGTTCCGAATAGTATCGGCTCCGGCACCGGTTCGCGACCCTATCGGCCACGACATCATTCTGTGGTCGATAGACGATGGCGACCGGCTGCTCCAGCGCCATGAACCGGCCGGCCAGTTCCGCCGCATGCAAATGCGCTCCGCAGAGCAGCACACCGCGCCCCAGACGGAGCGCGTCGCGGATATGCTCCAATCCCTTGATCGTGCACTCGCAATGTTCCCGGGGATCCTTCGCCCACCAGGCCATCGCGATCTCCAGCACGCCCATCCCCATCGACTCGAACGAGTGCAGCGCAACCTGATTGCGATCCTCGGTCGACTGCTCGGGGAAACAGAGAGCCAGATTGATCCGGACGATGTCGCGGCGCTTTGTGAGAAGGCCGTGGAGAATGCGCCCGCACTGGCGCCCAAATGCGAGCTGGGCACGATACGGAAGCCACGAGAGCAATCGAAACAGCGCGATGCCGACCCAGGTGGGCCAATACATCGGATGATAGGCACTGCGTGGCCGGCGCCGCGTATGTTTTGTCTGTGAGTTGGACATGGCTAAACGGGTCAGCCATTGTAGGGAAACGGAGCGAGGAGCGCAATCTCGAAGGACAGGGACACCGCGGGAGCGTACACCCCGTCTTTGTGGAAGCGGGCACGGATTGGAAGAAGCCCTTCTCTCGAAAGCGGTCTACCCGTCGGGCCACAATGCGCACCGCCCCGGCTCGTTAGGCCGCCGGCTTTGTGGCCATGGTGATGAACTTTCGCAAGCGCATTTCAGCGACCGGTGACAGGTCGACAAATTCTAAACCATAGACCTGCTCCCGCTCCCACCGCACCGTGGCTTTTTCCACGGTCATCGGCGAGACCTGATTGGGTAGGGACAGACTCACCGATACTCGATCACCGCGCTGGATTCCCGCTTCGCTCATCACCTTCGCCCCTCGCATCGACACATCGAAGACGACACCGATCCCCTCGCCTCCGCGACCGAGCCATTTGGCCAGACCCAATCGAGATAACGAACAGGCGAACGGCGCGGGCACACGCAACCGCGGGTGCTGACGTAAATCGACGGTAAACTGTTCCTGCCCCGTAGTCCCACTCATACGTACCCTCCCGTATCCATTAGGGCCACTGTATCGCAGTCGCCGCACTTCGAAAATAAAATATCGAAATCACACGACTGCAATAGCAGGAAGTGGAGTGACCGGTGGGAACGGTCGGCCGGGCGGGTCAGGTCGACGCCCGGCCGTCAATCGACGCAGTGATTATGGCCGATGCTTGCCTCGTTGTTGCATCATGTCGGCGCAGGCGGGGGACAGCTCCTGCGTATGCGCTCTCAGGCATTGCATGATCCGCCCCTCTCCGGCTTTTACCCCCGCACACAATTTCTTCACATCGTCGGCGCAGGCCTTCCTTCCTGGACGACCTCCACGGCCTTGCCCTTCCGGTCCCTTCCCAGTGCTGCCGGGTGCATCGGAAGAAGCTGCCGGCTGTTCCTGACCCGATGCAGGAGATGGATCAGATGCGGCTTTCGCCGGGTCAGACAGCCCCGACAGACCGATCACGACACAGCTCCAGAGCACCATCCATCTCGCCTTTCGTAGATACCTGCGGGCAGTCGGCATAGTCGCCTCCTTCGTTGTTGAATGCCACTCTCCGTATCCGGATTATGGCGCTGGAATGAAATGTTCTCAGCCCCGCTCGATTCAACGCGGTCGGCGGCAGACGGTTGACGAAGGGCCAGCAAGCGGTCGGCTCTGCACAACCTCGTTCACACGCGAGGCACGGGCACACAGCCCCTTGCGAAATGTCTTCCGCTTGACTATTGTAGCGACATGCAACACGTTTCCCCGACCCCGGTTCCGGCGCACATCGTCCACCGCGTGCATCATAAGTTCTGGACCTACCTCCTCTTCTGGTCGATCGTCGCAGGCTCGGTGATCTGCGTCCCGGGGTATGGACTCCTCTATGGATATTCCTGGCTGGATTGGACGATGTTTGCCGTCCTGTACGTCGTCACCGGCCTGGGCATCACCGTCGGATACCACCGGCTGTTGACGCATCGCAGCTTCGAATGTCCTAATTGGGTGAAAGGCTGCCTGCTGGTCGCCGGTGGTTGGGCCCTGCAGAACTCCGGCGCGAAATGGACGGCTGATCATTTGCGCCATCATGCGCATTGTGATGATCCTGCTGATCCGTACAATGCCAAGCGGGGATTTTGGTATAGCCATTGCGGCTGGCTCCTCAATCCCGTTCCCTGTAATGATGAACGGTTCGGCTCCCGCGTGATGCAAGACCCGGTGGCCATGTGGCAACACCGCAACTATGCGGCCATCGTCGTGGTCGGCCTTGCCCTCCCCTTTATCATTGGTTTCCTCCATAACGGGTGGCAGGGTGGAATCGGGGGGTTCATGCTGGCCGGCGTCGGCCGCACGTTTGCGGTCCTGAATTCAACCTTCTGTATCAATTCGGTCTGCCACATCTGGGGCGACCAACCCTACGGCACGTCCGATTCAAGCCGCAATTCCTGGTTCGTCTCCCTACTGACCTTCGGCGAGGGGTACCACAATTACCACCATACCTACCCGAGCGACTACCGCAATGGACCGCTCTGGTACAATTTCGATCCGTCGAAGTGGCTGATCTATACCTTGTCGAAGTTAGGGCTGGCCTCCTCGCTCCGGACCGCCTCCTCCGGCAATTGAACGGTCCATGGCGACGAGTCAGACCTCTGTGCCGCCTCAAAACTATTTTTTCGGCAGACCTTAAACTGGTAGTAATCGCCTCATCCATCTGTTACGATGCAGAGTGATCTTATGACGGGCCGCATAAGCATCACGGTTTTTTGATGGCCCATCACCGATATTGTTTGTTACCGAGAAGTTGATCGGAAGTCAGACCCAAGTCGCCCCTACCACCGCGCCTTCGGCCCGCTCATTCCCCTCATATGCCTGTTCTCGTGTCGCCGACAATGTCACATTTCAAAAGGAGACCCCTATGGGTAACAAATTGTATGTCGGCGGACTGCCGTATGCTGCCACTGAATCGCAACTGAGCAACTTGTTTTCCGCTCATGGCACCGTTGAATCGGCGCGCGTGATCACGGACAAGTTCACCGGACAATCACGCGGCTTCGGCTTCGTGGAAATGTCCACGGCGGAAGAAGCCAAGGCAGCCATCACGGCGTTGAACGGTTCGGACATGGATGGCCGGCAACTCACTGTCAATGAAGCGAAGCCTCAAGAAGCTCGCTCCGGTGGCGGCGGGGGTGGACGGTTTGGCGGCGGCGATAACCGCGGCGGACGCAACCGCTTCTAATTCATGACGAGATTCGTCTCGTCTCCGAAGGGGCGCTTCATCCGAAGCGCCCCTTTTCTTTTTCTCCGGTCCTTCACTGTTCCTGAGGCCGGCTTCGCAAAGATTTGAGCTGGCCTCGTTTCGATTTATCCTCCAACCGTCTTTTCTTGGACCCTTTGGTCGGTTTGGTGGGGCGACGCGGTATCCGCGGAGTTGCCGCCTGTCGAACCAAGTCCACCAGCCGTTCCAAGGCCAGTGCACGGTTCCGCTCCTGGCTCCGCGAGTCCTGCGCCTTGATGATGATCACCCCTTCACGCGAAATACGATGATCGCGCACCTCTAAGAGACGTTGTTTGTAAAAGGGGGGCAGGGAGGACCTGCGAATATCGAACCGGAGGTGAATCGCAGACGAGACCTTGTTGACGTGTTGCCCGCCGGCGCCTTGCGCCCGCATCGCCGTCAATTCGATCTCCTCATCTGGAATCGAGACATGTGTTGAAATGGTCACCATCGCGTTCTGTCCACCTGCAGGATGGTCCGAACCTACCCGGACGCCGGCCCGGAGTCAATCGAACGCAGGCCTGGGTAGGAAGCCGCCTCCCCCCTCGTGCATCTGCCTATCTGAACAGGTTACACTATTAAGGCATTCCCCTCCGGTCACCTGACATGATCGCGCTCCCGACAACAACCGTGCAGCCCATAACATTCCATACCAACAGCCGGTGGACGGAACGCCTATTGCCGACCCTCCTCGTGCTCTGCTTTTTCATCGCCACCGCCTTGGGGTTGTATGCCCTGTCCTTCCTGCGCGCCATGCTGGTCGCGGAACGAGGGAACGAACTCGCCATGAATGCGGCAACCGTCGCAGACACCGTCGATCGCGTCCTGTTCGAGCGCTATGGCGATATCCAGTTGTTTGCCAACGACGGGGTGATCCGGGAAGGCGCATCGGAAGAGAGAACCGCCCGGCTCCAGCATTACCACCGGCTCTACTGGTATTACAGCTGGCTGGGCATCACCGATGCCGACGGAACAGTGATCGCGGCTACCGACACCCACCCCGCGCCAGGCGCCGCACCGATCAATGGGGCGGCCTTCGAAGCCGTTCGGCAGTCAGGACACATCCACTTGGAACCGGTGTCTCCTGCGGCCGGGGCAAAGTCGGTCGGATACATGGCACCGATCTACGGGGCACGAGGAGAGTTTCGTGGTGTCGTAGCCAGCCGGGTTCCGATCGAAAATCTGCGCTCGATCTTCGAACAGGAAGGCAGACTGCGGTACGGCCAAACCCCCTATGACTGGTTGCTGCTCACTCGGGACGGAGCCATCATCAGCGAAAAACAGGTCTCAGCGGACAGTGCGAAGGGACCATTGGTCTTGGAGATTCCCTCGAGATCCCGAGCGGCCTCGGACCGGAACCAGTCAGGATTTCTCGAGGAGGTCCACCACCGCCACGGGCACTCGGTTGTCACCGGGTATGCCTCGACCAGAGGCTATCGAGATTTTCCAGGATTTGACTGGATTGTGCTGTTCCGTCAAAGCCATGACCAAGTCTATGCGCCTGTCGATCGCTTGCTCTGGACGGTCGGCGGCATCGGCCTCCTCGTCATCCTGCCCTTGACGGGATTCGGCATCCTGGTTTCGTGGAAATTGGGGCGCGAACGGTCCGAACTCATTAAAACGCGGCAGGACCTCGAGAAATCCGTGGCTGAGCTGGGACGCTCCAATGCCGATCTCCAGCAATTCGCCTATGTGGCGTCGCACGACCTCCAAGAACCGCTACGGATGGTCAGCAGTTACACCCAACTCCTCGCCAAGCGTTATCGAGGGAAACTGGACGCCGATGCGGATGAATTCATCGCCTATGCCGTCGATGGCGCCACCCGCATGCAGAAGCTGATTCAGGACCTGCTCGCCTATTCCCGGGTCAGCACGGGAAGCCAGCCGTTTGAGCCCACACCCATGGGTGCGGTGCTCTCATATGCAATGGATAATCTGCTGAGCGCCATCAAGGAAAGCCAGGCCGTCATCACCCACAACCGCTTGCCGACGGTCAGAGGCGATGCCAAACAGTTGACGCAGGTCTTTCAAAACCTTCTAAGCAATGCCATCAAGTTTCACGGCGACCAGCCGCCACGCATCCACATATCGGCCCAACGAAAAGAGGATGAATGGCTCTTTTCGGTTCGCGACGAGGGAATCGGCATTGACCCGCAATTTGCCGGGCGGATTTTTGTCATTTTCCAACGGCTCCATACGAGGGCGGAATACCCGGGAACCGGCATTGGCCTGGCAATCTGCAAGAAGATTGTCGAACGTCATGGGGGTCGCATGTGGGTGGAGGCTGAACCAGGGAAAGGGGCGACCTTCTGGTTCAGCATTCCCGACCCGTCGCCGAAGATCTCCAACACTCGTTCAGAAGGTGATACAACAGGAGTCGAATAATTCACGTTCGCAAGCCAAAGGAGCCATCACGATGGTCGTCCCCGAACTGGTGAAACCGATTGAAATTCTCCTGGTGGAAGACAATCCCGGAGACGTTCGTTTGACCATCGAGGCCTTGAAGGAAGCCAAGGTAATCAATCATCTGACGGTCGTCAAGGACGGGGTCGAGGCCTTGGCCTTTCTCCGTCGGCAGGGCTCCTATACCGCGGCGCCGCATCCGCACCTCATCGTCCTGGATCTGAACCTGCCCAGAAAAGACGGCCGCGAAGTGCTCGCCGATATCAAGGCCGACGACAATTTGAAGCGCATCCCGGTGGTGGTGCTCACAACCTCGCAAGACGAACAGGATGTGCTGAAAAGTTATAATCTCCATGCCAACTGCTACATCACGAAACCGGTCGACCTGGACCAGTTCGTGCGGGTGGTGCGTTCGATCGAAGACTTTTGGCTGGGGATCGTGGTGTTGCCGGTATCCCATCAGCATGGAGCCGCATGACTAGCCGGCCGATCCATGTCCTGTTGATTGAAGATAACCCGGGGGACATTCGCCTGGTGCGTGAGCTCTTCGCGCAAACCGGGGACGGGCAGTTCACCCTCACGCACGTGGGCCGTCTCGATGCGGGGATCCGATCTCTGAGCGAATCCCTGATCGATGTGATTCTGCTCGATCTCTCCTTGCCCGACAGCCAGGGCATCGAAACCCTGATCAGGATGCATGCCGCAGCGCAGGGGATTCCCATTGTGCTGATGACCGGACTGGAGGATGAAGAATTAGGGCTGCATCTCATTCAGGCCGGAGCGCAAGACTATCTCATCAAAGGACAGACCTCGGCCCCCCTTCTCGCGCGCGCGCTGCGGTATGCCGTCGGCCGCAAGCGGCTGGAAGAAGAGCTGCGCGAACAGACGCGGTTCCTCCAATCGGTCCTCAACAGCATGGCCGACGGTGTGGTGATGGCCGATGAAACCGGCACCTTTCGCGTCTGGAATCCCGCAGCAGAGCACATCCTGGGAGGTGCCCCGGCCAAACGGACCGTCGGTCAGTGGTCCGATGACTTCACCATCTTTCTTCCTGACAGGGTGACACCTTGCGCGACTCGGGACATCCCGCTCGCACGGGCCATCCGTGGAGAATCTGTAACCGGCGCGACGCTGCTCCTCAAGCGCCGGCATCAGCGTAACGACCAATGGCTGGATGTGTCCGCCCGACCCTTACGCGATGAGATGGGACTGATCAAAGGCGGCGTCGTGGTCTTTCGCGACATTACCGAAACCAGACGCACGGATGAAGCCCTCCGGGACAGCGAAAACCGCTTTCGAGCGATCATGGATCACAGTCCTGCCTTAATCTTCCTCAAAGATCTGGAGGGACGATACCTCCAAGCCAACCGGCAATTTGAGACGGTTTCCCGTGTGGCGCAAAAGGATCTGGTGGGTAAAACTGACGAGGAAATCTTTCCCCCCGACCAGGCGGCGGCATTTCGCGCGAATGACCGGAAGGTGCTGGAAGCCGACGCGCCGATGCGTTTCGAAGAAACGGCGTTGCACGACGATGGCCCCCACACCAGCATTGTGGTCAAATTTCCCTTGCGTAACGCTGAAGGCCGCGGGTATGCGCTCTGCGGAATCGCCACCGACATTACCGATAAACAGCGGGCGGAAGAAATCCGCCAGCAACTCGCCAAGGACCGCCTCCTCCTGCTGGAATCCACGGGAGAAGGCATTTATGGCCTGGATCGACAGGGCCGTTGCACGTTTATCAATTCAGCGGCATCGCGCATGTTAGGGTTTTCACCCGATGAACTGCTGTGCCAGGACATGCACGAACGTATTCATCATTCCCTAGGCGACGGCGGCGCGTATCGTCGGACCCGCTGCCATATCCACGAGACACTGGCGGATGGAAAAGGCCGCAAGGTCAATGATGAAGTGTACTGGCGCAAGGACGGGACCTCATTCCCGGTGGAGTACTCCTCCTTCCCGGTTGTCGAACAGGGGCAGGTCACCGGCGCCGTGGTGGTCTTTCTTGACATTACCGATCGCAAACGGGCTGAGCAGCAACTGACCGCCTCGCATGATCAGCTGAGAAATCTGAGCGCCCGCCTGGAATCGGTGCGAGAAGAAGAACGGATTCTGATCGCCCGCGAGATCCATGATGAACTCGGCCAGTCGTTAACCGGCGTGAAGCTTGAACTTTCCTTGTTGCGCGATCAGCTCCCCGTCGTGACGCCGACTGTGCACACGCGCCTCGAATCCATTTCCGAACTCATCGACGCCACGATCCAGTCCGTGCGCAGAATAGCCACGGAACTGCGCCCCATTGTCCTTGATCAACTCGGCCTGATCCCGGCCATTGAATGGCAGGCGCACGAATTTCAGTCACGCACCGGCATACAATGCCGGCTCGACGTCTACTTGCGGTCCGCATCCCTCTCACAGACCGCATCGACCGCCATGTTTAGAATCTTTCAGGAAATCCTGACCAATGTGGTGCGCCATGCAAAGGCCTCCGTCGTCGAGATCACCCTTCAGGAGCAGGCGGGCGGGCTGGTCCTTGAAGTGCGCGACAACGGGCGCGGCATCACGGACACCGAGCTGGCCGATCCCCAATCCCTGGGCTTGGTCGGTATGCGCGAACGCGCCCTGCTGCTCGGCGGCAACATCACCTTCACAGGCAATAGCGAATCGGGCACCACGGTACGAGTGCGGATTCCTCTTGAACAACCGTCCCACGAGTGAGCCCGAAGCAGACTTGGGCCATCATGACCGGTCCCCCTTTGGACCAGACGCAACAGATGGAGCACATCGTGACAAAAATTCTTGTCGTGGACGATCACGCGGTGGTTCGACAAGGCGTCAAACAAATCCTCAACGAGCAGTTTCAGGGCGCCGTCATCGGCGAAGCCCGCAACGCGGAAGAAATGATCGACCGG
The DNA here is from genome assembly GCA_020853775.1 of Nitrospira sp. Taxonomy (GTDB): domain Bacteria; phylum Nitrospirota; class Nitrospiria; order Nitrospirales; family Nitrospiraceae; genus Nitrospira_A. The sequence continues at coordinate 6,736 of JADYYH010000091.1, read as the reverse complement.
ATCAGGAAATTCACCTGGGATATCGTGGTGCTCGACGTCGGCATGCCGGGGAAAAGCGGCCTTGATGCGCTCAAGGACCTCAAGCAGGTCTGCCCGAAACTTCCGGTGCTGGTGCTCAGCGCCTACCCTGAAGATCAGCTGGCCCGGAGAATGCTCAAAGCGGGAGCTTCGGGATATCTCACGAAAGACAGCGCGCCGAACGAACTGGTCCAAGCCCTCAAAAAAATCCTGGGGGGTGGGAAGTTTGTCAGCGCCTCCATGGCGGAATTACTCGTCGCCAATCTCAACGAGGAGGTCGGGCGGCCTCTCCACGAACTGCTTTCCGATCGCGAGTACCAGGTCATGTGCTTGATTGCGGTCGGCAAAAGCCTGAAAGAGATCGCGGACGACCTCTGCGTGGGAATCAGCACCGTCAATACCTACCGCGCGCGGATCCTCGAAAAAATGCAGTTCAAGAATAATACCGAATTGACGCACTACGCCATCGAGAATCGTCTGGTCAACCGTCTCGTGTCCTGACCGCCCTCAGACTGTGTTCATGCCCCTCCGCCAAAATTCGTAGCATAAACGGCGACAGCTTCCCCTGCCAGAACGGCGACACGCATTTTGCGCAAAGGGCGATGGTGTACAGGCTCTCCAAGAGGTACACCTAGCACTGTCGCGTCTCGTTGAGTCCGCTGAGTCGCCTCGAAGACCGGAACGGCAGAGGGTATTCAATTTGCACCCTTGAGAAGACGCCGTGCAGTGCACCCCCCAAAGGGAACGATCACATGACCACGCTCGACGACATAGAGGGATTGATTACTCGAGAACTGACACGACGCGGAGCCTGCACGCTGGAAGCCCTGGCGCAGCAACTCCATACCTGTACCTGGAATCAGGTCTTCATGGCGGTGGACATCCTGTCACGCAAAGGGACGCTCATTCTGCGTCCCCTGGCTCGCTTCCAGTACATGGTGTCCCTCCCACGCCCAGGAGCGAATGCTTTGCACCATGTCGTCCCCATCACGAACACGTCCGTGGGGATCGCTGCAATGGACCAGGTGATGAACAAGGAGGCCCACCGATGACTCCCATGATGCACCCTATCAAGCAAGCGGGAAGATCACGAGTCATGATTGTCGATTCTGCGATGCAGTTCGGGCTCAAATTGGCCGATTGCCTGGCCACCAGAGGGTACCATGCCGTACTGGTGCGAGACCTGGAGTCCACACTCCCGCAACTCGGCGAAATTCAGCCGGAAGCCATTCTTCTCAGTCACGATTCCGGTGGATCCCTCCGGGACACTCCGGCGATGGATGCACTCCGTACCGTCAACGCGCTGTGTCCGCAAGCGCCTGTTCTTGCCCTCACACCGTCGCTGCGTTCTCCCTTAAGCGGCGTCTCTCAGTCCATCGACGCACTGCCTACGGAACCCGCCGGCCTCCCGCGGGAACATCCGGTGGAAAAGGTCCTCCTGACGACGCTCGGCATACCCTGCATCCGACTTCAGTAACGTACCTTCATAGCCACACCTGAGACGCCGGCCTGATCGGCAAGGAGTAGTCATCATGCCAGAACGGAATGCACAGTCACCTGCCGCCGATGAACCCCTACGCAACATTTCTCGAGGCGCCACCAGCAGAGCGATACCCAAACGGAAGGACCGGCTCCAGCCGTCGCCTCAGGCCGAAAGCTCAGATACCACCGACGACATCAGAACACGAATCGAACGGCTGGCCTACACGCTCTATCAGCAGCGAGGACATCAGGATGGCTACGACTGTGAAGATTGGCTGGAGGCGGAACGACGAGTTCAGGCAGCGGCCGGCCCGCAAGACGGACAAGGCTCCGGCCGGTCGGGGACTCGTTCGCTTCATCGCGCCTGAGACCGTACTGCGCAACGCACCGACTACCTGGGGGAGAACATCATGATGCTGTGTCCTGCGACTCATTGCGGCCATATGATGGAATCGGACGTGCGTGCCGGGTATGACTCCTGTAGCGGTCTTGAATGCCTGTATTGTCCTCACTGCGGACATCGCGGCATGAAAGCCCGGGATGGCGTGCAACTCCTCTTCACGGGACAACATGAATACGTGTTCAGCTACGGTCCCTCCTTATCTCATCTCAAGGTGGTCCTCTCCATGGTCGCCATCAACCTGTTTCGCACGCAGGGGATGGCTCCGACTCAATTGGCCGCCCATGTTGCTGACTGGGCCTTGCTCATGGGACAGGTCTGCGGGACGGTGCGCTTCTCCGGCGACCTGGTCCTTTCAAGCTGTTATGAATATTGTCGGCGCCAGGCGACAAAAAGCCCCGCCGTCTCATCGTTCTAAGCGCTATCTCCAGCAACCCATTCATGAACGATCCACGTCCAAACCATGCCCCAGTCACAGTGGGGATTGTTAGCAAACACCACCTGGTACGCATCGGCCTCCAAGCGGCGCTGACCTCACAGCCCACTATGCAATTCGTAGGCGAAGCTACGGGCGCGCTCGATGCGGAGAAGCTTGTCGCGGGAGCGCATCCCCGTGTGCTCGTCATCGAGATGGCGCCCGATATCGATATGAGAGAGCTGGTTCGAGCCGTCAAGTCATCCGGCCCGACGACGCGCATCATTGTCATCAGCGGTATCGAGGACGCGCCTTACGGCGCAGGATCCGTCTCGTCCGGGATCGACGGCATTGTCCTGACCATGCAGCCACCGGTGGTGTTGGTAGCCACAATCCACCACGTGTGCTGTCTCCGGGCCACCACGACCGTCTATGATCGCAACGCGCGCAGCCATCGGACACCACCAATGGACGCGCCCATACGCGAGAAGTCTCCGCCATGCTCGACGAAATCCCCTGATACGTCCTTAACCGGTCGAGAACGGGAGATCATCGAATTGCTTGGTCAAGCCCTCTCCAACAAAGACATTGCCGATCGGTTATGCATTTCCAGCATCACCGTCCGCCATCACCTCACCAACATTTTTGAAAAGTTCGACGTGAATAGCCGCCAGCAGCTTCTGCTCCGGGCCTATGAGCATGGCCTTGTCACACTCAAAGCCTACCACTGACCCGGCGCCAGAAAGGACGATTCGAGCACCATATCAGACAACACATCAGCGGGCGGGCGGAGGGCTCCGTCGCTGAGACGGGAAATCAGGCCATTGGTCCAGGCAACAGCCGAGGGCGCATCAGAATGATCGCGGGGAAATACTGCGTGAGTCGCCCGGACGATTCAGGCGACCACCGCTTTCTGTTTGAGAAATTCCATGAGGTCGGAGAAGGAACCGTCGCGAAGGATCCGGGAAAACTGGGCATGGTACATCGCAACGATACTGGCACCGTCGATACTGACGTCATCGATCAGCCACCGCCCGGACCGCCGGACGACAGAAAACCCGATCTTGGTATCGACCTCTCGGCCCGCCGGGGCCACCATGACCTGCGTTTCCGCATCATCGCCCTGTTCCGAGAGATACGCTACCTGGGGAATCGAATAATCGCGCAGCTTATCGGCCAAATCATCGCGGAGGACCTGCACAAACAGTCGCGTGAACTGCCTGCGATCGGCACTCGTGGTCTTCTCACTCCCCTCGCCTAATGCGCGTTGAGCCATTTCCTCAAAATTGAATGCGCGCCGCACCACCTGCTCGATTTCCCACTGGCGCTGCACGGAACGGCTGGTCTCCTTGAGTTCGGTCAGCAGGTAGAGCAGGTCCTTCATCGTGACCTGAACGGCCTCGGTCGGCGTCTGGGCCGCATGGCCGGGATTTGGCGCCAGCATCATCGCTAGAACAACGGCCAAGCACCATACCGTAACTGAAGCGCGCCTTTTCATCCCAACCAGCTCGTTCCCCATACCTCCGCCTTTCCGTCCAGGGATTCCCGTTGATGGGCTATGGTACCGGCCCTCAAAACCAGGCGTCAAGCACGTGGATTTACGGCCTCGCGGCCGGCGGCTGACGGCAGGGACAGGCTCTCCGCCTGCAGATGATGGCGTTTTCGGAAATTCTCTTTTCCTCCCAGCCACACCTTCGGTATACTCCCGCCATGCTCACTCGACGATGGCTCCTCCTGCTGCTCAGTCTCGCCGCCCCGACGCTGTTTTCCGGATGTGAAACCACCGACAAAATGCTCGGGGCCGCCGAACGGGCCGTCGGCAGCACGACCGGCAGAACGGTTCTGGACATCGTCCACGGCAAGGATCCGGCCGATATCGCACGACAACGGGTCGAGCAGTACGGTCGAGACCCCCAGGCATTGCTTCGAGATCTCCGGGCGATTCAACGCGACTTCCAAGCCTTGATGGCGGCGTTGACCGGAGAAGTCGGCAAGAAATGGGGCACGAAGGAAGTCAAATTACCCGAGCAGAAAAAATACGTGAAATATACCCAGAATTACCGCAGCCGGGCGATCGTGGACTTCGATGCCGGCAACATTCTCATCGAGACCCTTGACGAGAAGGACCCTCGCGCGAGCTTGAAGAATGCCGTCGTGACCACGCTCTTGACTCCGAACGATCCACGCAGCGTTGACCTGTTTTCGGACAAAGAAATCACCCTGACAGGCGATAAGGAACCGTACCTGCTTGGCCTGGTGCTGAATCAGGCCGGCAAGCCTGTTCGTACGCCGACGGAGGCGGAACAATTCGCGGAGTCGCTCCTGACCAAAAGCACGACCCGGACGGTCGAACAGGAGAATGGCGCCAAAACCGCCCATCTCGTCAACATCCCCATGGTGACCAACTTCTCGCATAAACAGGCAGAGAAATATCGCACCGTGGTGGCCCAGTTTGCAGAGCGGTACCAGATCAGCCCCAGTCTCGTCTTTGCGATTATCCGCACGGAGAGCAATTTTAATCCCTTTGCCGTGAGTTCCGCCCCCGCCTACGGATTGATGCAATTGGTGCCCACCAGCGGAGGGCGGGATGCGTATCGTAAAGCAAAAGGCGAAGATAAAGCCCCGTCCAGGGATTACCTGTTCGATCCTGACAACAACATCGAATTGGGCACGGCGTATCTCAACGTCTTGACCTACTCTCACCTGGACGACGTCACGGACATGGTGTCGCGGGAATACTGCGTCATCTCGGCTTACAATACGGGTGCCGGCAACGTGTTTAAAACCTTTGCCAAGGATCAGCGTACCGCTCTACAGCAGATCAACGGCCTTCAGCCGTCCACCCTCTATGACCGGCTTCGCCGCGGCCTGCCTTACCAGGAGACCCGGGACTATCTCGCCAAAGTCGTCGGGTTCCGCAAGCAGTTCGTGGTGATCAGCGAGAACGGCGCTCAATAACCTCGCACCGTCTCCACAACCTTTCCCATACCATCCTGTCCAAGATTCTAGCTTATTCGAGCTGCCGCGTGCGGAAGATAACCTCAGCGCACCACGGTGGGGTCAGATCCCGATGACGAGCCGTACCGGGTTCACACGTTCGCTCAGCCCAAACTTCAATTCACCGGTCAGATCGTCGGGATTGCAGTAGGTCCCGAATAACCGATCCCAGATCGTCAACAGCGCGCCCAGATTTTTCAGTTGATGCGCCGGGTCGCTGCTGTGGTGAATATGATGATAGCGCGGAGTCACGAACACCCATTCCAGCCAGGACGACTTCCAGGTGACATTCACGTGCATCCAATTGTTCCGCACAATATGCTCCACCATGATGACCTGGAATGCCCAGCCGGAAGCGTCGTGCAGGAGCGGAAGGGCCAGGACATAGGTCAGATTGAAGAGCGCAATATGCGGGATCGTGCTGCGAATGCCAGCCAGCCAGTAGAGAGAGGTTGGTGAATGATGCCACCGGTGAACGGGCCAGACAAGCCTGGTGTGCATGAGCCGGTGGACCCAATAGAGGCCGAAGTCTTCGACAATATAAAACAGCAACAGTTTTCCTGCTGTGGGCAGATTGTAGAGGGCGACGGGAAGATATTGGGGAACCGGAATTCGATCGGTCACCTGCACGACCAATAGGAACGACAGGTTATACACGCCCAGCGCAAGAAGGTCGCGCCAGAAAACGGCACGGTAGGGAATCGGCCGCGCCGGCTTGAGCCATTCGGCGGCAAAACACAGCAGACCGATACTCCAAAACATCAGATAGGGATTGAGCATGTCTCGGGCTAGATCAAGGCGGCGCCAGTGCAGTGAGATGCACTTCACCCATCCTCCAACCGCTGCGGTTGAAGTCGGTTCTTGTACGGTACACGACAGCAGGAATTTTGTGAAGAAAATCGCATCTATGAGCGTTGATGCTGATGCCTCGATACACAGTCAGGCCAGCCCTGCTCAGGACTTCGATGGAAGAGCGATGCGGTTACTGCCCGGACAGGGCACGTGATCGATCGGGCTGCGCGTATCTCGGCCGACAATCACAGGAGAAATAATAACGACAGGTTTCATCAGAGTGAAATCTATGCCCTCCTTCACATTCGAAATGACACAGGGGCTGGCCGTCGTCGGAGATACGATCATCGTCGAAGCGGATCTCTTTGTAGACGGACATGATGTAATCCGCGGCCTATTGCGTTCCCGTCATGAGAGCCACGACCAATGGATGGAGACGCCATTACAGCCTGTCGGCAATGACCGGTGGCGCGCCTCGTTTGACGCTGAAATATCTTGTTGAGAATGGGCCCCCTGCATGGAATACAGTCACAGGCCATGACAAGGGAGGATCCCATGCGATTGATCACGACGAAGGAACTGAGAACGTTGAGCATCGCCACCCGACATCATCACCTCATCAACAGCCGGCT
>JADYYH010000090.1 GCA_020853775.1 Nitrospira sp. | reverse complement strand
TGAAACAGTATGTTGAGGCCGCGAGGAGCGATCCCGCCCGCTGGCATGCCGCACAACCGCATGCCAGCTTGTCGCCGCGGCGTATCGGCGGTTGCAGTAGAAGTCATCGTGAATAATGCGGGCTAGGTCTGCTCGCGAGCAGAGATGTGATGCACACTGCGTTGTCTCGAATCTGGGGGATCGTCGGAGTACTCCTGACGCTGAGCGGGTGCATGACCATGCCCTCTCCCGTGACGAGAGAAGAAATTGAAGGCCGCGTCAGCCAGGATCTCCGGGCGCTCTTGCGCGAGCAGGAGCCGATCGAGAAGCCGATCGATCTCTATGAGGCGACGGCCAGGGCGCTCCGCTATAACCTCGATGCCAAGGTGAAAGCCATGCAGGCCGCGCTGGCGCATCAGCAGCTGAATGTCGCGCACTATTCGCTCCTGCCGCAGGTGGCGGTGAATGCAGGGTTCGACGGGCGCAACAATTTCGCGGGCGGCGGCGCACAATCCCTGTTGGACGGCCGTCCGATCCTCGAGCCGTTTACCTCCATGGACAAAAACGTATTCAGCGGGAATCTGTCCCTCAGCTGGGACGTACTGGATTTCGGACTGTCCTATATCCGTGCCAAGCAGGCCGGCGACAATATGTTGATTGCGGAGGAAGAACGGCGTCGAATCGCCGTGAGGCTCTTGCAGGATGTGCGGAGCGCCTACTGGCGGGCGGTCAGCGCCGAGCGGCTGCTCCCGCAGGTTCAGCAACTCGATAGCATGATCGAGAAAGCCTTGAGCCAAAACCAGGCCATCGTCGAACGAAAGCTCCAGACCCCGTTGACGCCGTTGAATTACCGAAGGGACATGCTGAACATCCAGCGGGAAGTGCAGAAGCTGATCCGGGAATTAAGCACGGCGAAGATCCAGCTGGCATCGTTGATGGGGCTTCCTCCCGGGTCGGCGTTCGACGTGCAGCAACCATCAGGCCACGCCACGACGCTGCCCGATCATCTGGATGCGGAGAAACTGGAACAGCAGGCCTTGGAATTCCGGCCGGAGTTGCGGACGATCGATTACCAAAAACGGATCAATGCCAAAGAAGCCAAGGCGACGTTGTTGGAGTTGTTCCCCAGCATGAAACTGCAGTTCGGCGGCTACTACAACTCCAACTCATTCTTTCTCTATCAGAACTGGTTGAATTACGCGGCCCAGGTCAGTTGGAACCTCATGGGCGTGTTTCGCGTGCCGGCGAAGCTCAAGGCGGTCGAGGCGCAGCGGGCCGTCCTCGATGCCCAGAGTCTGGCGCTGACCATGACGGTGTTGACGGAAGTGCATGTGGGCGCCGCACAGTTCGTGCTGGCGAAAGACGAATTGGGCAATGCCCGGCAGTATCAGGATACGCAGCAAGCCATCGTCGAGCACACGCAGAGTTTGTGGATCACCAACAGCACGAGCGATTTGGTGCTCTTACGGGAAAAGGTGAACCACGTGCTCGCCGAGGTCCGCCTGGATGTGGCGCGAGCGGGTGTCGAGACGGCCTACGCGACGCTTCGCGCAGCGATCGGGGAGGAGGCGGTCCCACCGTCCATTCCAGACCAGACGCTTTCCGGGCTGGCGGATTCGCTCCGGCAGCTGTGGGAGCCGGTGCCCCCTGCGCTCCCCGACGTGTCTCAAGAAAGGGAACACCATGCGACAACCGTGGCTCATTAGTGGTCTGGCGCTGCTCGCGCTGGGTAGCTGGGGACTGTCGCTTTCCCCGGGTCATGCGAAAGGCGAGCGGCCATTGCAAGCGGTGCGGGCGGACAAGGGCGCGATCCGGGGCATCGTCAAGGCCGCGGCACAGGCCGTGCTGTATGCGCAGGTCCAAGGTCGCGTCAATCAGGTTCCGTTTAAAGAAGGCCAGCGTTTCGAAAAAGGAAAGGTGCTGGTTCAGCTGGATTGCGAGAAGTATAAGGCCGAACTCGCCGCGGCGAAGGCCGAGCACGAAGCCAAAGACAAGACGGCGCACAACAATCGTTCCCTCATGAGCCTGAACGCGGTCAGCACGCTCGATCTGGAGGTGTCTGAAGCGGAGGAAAAAAAGGCTGCGGCGGCGGTCAAGGTGGCCGAGGTGAACGTGAAGGGGTGCCATATCACGGCGCCGTTCGCCGGGCGAGTCATCGGGGTGATGATTAATGAATATGAAAACGTCTTTCCCAACGACAAGTTGGTGAGCGTGTTGGACGACACGAGTTTGGAAATCGAACTCGTGGTGCCCTCGTCGTCGCTGGCTTGGTTGAAACGGAAGGCCCCCTTCACGTTTGTGGTCGATGAAACCCAACGGGGATACGCGGCAACTGTGAAAGAAATCGGCGCGAATGTCGATCCGGCGAGTCAGACGATTAAAATCGTGGGCGCGTTCGGGCGTTTGCCGGCCGACATTCTTGCCGGAATGAGCGGCACGGCCCAGTTCGCTACGGAACAACCATAGGGGGAACGTGACTGTGCCAATGGCTACCGCTTCGGAACCAACGTCCCAAGAACTCGCCACGCTCATCCATCTGGCGACATTGACGCATCTGGAAGGACAGGTTCGCGCCGCGAAGACGTTGCAAGAATTGCAATTTGTCGCCGTGAATGAAACCCGCCGCCTGGTTCCGTATGAACAGGCCGTGCTGCTTAGCACCGTGGATTCCGGGGCGACGTCCTATCGTGCCGTGACGGCCTCGAGCGTCTCGGTGCTCGATCGGGACGCGCCGATGATGGTCTGGCTGGAGCAAGCGGCGCAGGCGATTCGACAGGGACAACCAGCGGATCTCCCGATGGTTGTCAACCCCGACATGGTTCCGGAACCCTTGCGCGCCGGCTGGCACGAGTTCATCAAGGGCTCGGTGCTGTGGTGTCCGCTGATGCATCCGGATGAAACCCTGCTGGGAGGGTTCTGGATCGTGCGGGATGGAGCGTGGCAGGAAAACGATATTACGATTGTGTTTCGTCTGGCCGGCAGTTATGCGTATGCGTGGAAAGCGCTCACGAAACGGCGCGCCGGATGGACGGCACAGGTCACCCGACCCACGCTGCTCCTGGGTGTTGCGGCGGCGGTCGGACTGCTCTGTCTTCCGGTCAGGGTCTCGACCGTGGCTCCGGTGAAGGTGGTTGCGAAGGATCCGGTCGTCGTGAGCGCGCCGATGGACGGGGTGATCGCCGACGTGGCGGTTGCGCCGAACACCATGGTGCAGGCGGACCACCTGCTGCTCCGGTATGAAGATACGAACATCCGCAACCAGTTTCGGGTGGCGGAACAACAATTGGCGGTGGCGGTGGCTGAACATGCCCAGGCCATTCAGGCAGGGTTCGGGGACCCGCAGCGGAAGGCCGAGGTGCCCTTGAAGGCGGCCGAAGCGGCGCTGAAGGAAACCGAACTCCGGTACGCCGAAGAAATGTTGGGACAGATCGAGGTGCGGGCGCCACAAGCGGGCTTGTTGCTGTATACGGACAAGTCCGACTGGGTAGGGAAGCCGGTGTCGGTCGGAGAACGGATCATGGACATCGCCGATCCCCGGCGCATCGAGCTCCGCATCGATCTTGCGGTAGACGATGCGCTGTTGCTGCAGGAGGGGGGCGAGGTCATGGTGTTCTTCGATGCCCTGCCGCTGGAATCGTTCCCCGGCGCGGTGAGTCGCACGAGTTATCACGCCGAGGTCTTGCCGGGCGATGTCCTGGCCTATCGTGTCATGGCGGACCTGACCGATGTCGACTCGCGTATCCGCATCGGCTGGCAGGGCTCGGCCAAGGTGTACGGAGAGAAAGGGCCGCTGGCGTTTTTGTTGTTCCGCCGTCCGTTTACCGCGCTGCGTCAATTTCTGGGAGTGTAAGCGATGGCCGGTCGTGCTCCCGCCCAGCCCCGCAAGGAGCGCTCGCTTCCCCCGTTGCGCAAGAATCTGCAATTTCTCCGGGGGGCGCCGTCACCGGACGGCGTGCCGACCTGGACGATTGTCGATCCGGTCCGCAATAAGTACTTCCAGATCGAATGGCAGGTGTATCAGTTGCTGGAGCGGTGGAGCGCCGGCACGATGGAATCGCTGGTGAACGTCATCAGGCGCGAGACCACCTCGCGTATCCGCGTCGAGGACGTGGAAGACTTCGTGCGATTTCTCTACGCCAACAACCTGACTGAGCAATCCGCGAGCGGACGAACGACGGACTATGTGGAGCAGGAAGCTGCGCGTCATCAGGTGTGGTGGCAGTGGCTGGTCCACCATTACCTGTTTATTAAAATTCCCCTCTTCCGGCCCGATGCGTTCCTTCGAACGACTCTCCCGCTCGTCGCGCCGTTGTACACCGTTGCTGCAGCCTGGGTGTTTGCCGTCCTGAGCATGGCGGGACTGTTTCTGGTCAGCCGCCAGTGGGATACCTTCCTGTCGACGTTTCTGCACTTCTTCAATTGGCGCGGCGCCGTGCTGTATGGCGCCGTGCTGTGCGGCGTGAAAGTGGTTCACGAACTGGGCCATGCCTATACCGCGACGCGATTCGGGTGCCGAGTGCCGACCATCGGCGTGGCATTCATGGTCATGATGCCGGTGTTGTATTCCGACGTCAGCGATTCCTACCGGTTGAGCTCGAAACGGAAGCGTCTCGCAATTGCCGCGGCGGGGGTGGTGGCCGAGCTGGGGCTGGCCGCCGTGGCGACGATGCTCTGGGCGTTTCTGCCGGACGGGGCGCTGCGCAGCACGGCGTTCATCGTGGCGACCACCAGTTGGATCATGAGCCTTACGGTGAACCTCAATCCCTTGATGCGTTTCGACGGATACTATTTGCTGGTCGACGGGCTCGGGCTCCCGAATCTTCAGGACCGCGCCTTTGCCTTCGGTCAATGGTCGGTGCGTGAATGGCTCTTTGCCCCCGGCTCGCCACAACCCGAGGCGGTCAGCCCGTCGACGCGCCGCACCATGGTGCTGTATGCCTGGGCGATCTGGGCCTATCGCCTGGTATTGTTTACGGGCATCGCCGTCATGGTCTATCACTACTTTTTTAAGGCGTTGGGCATCGTGCTCTTCGCGGTCGAAATGGTATTTTTTATCGGCTTGCCCATTTGGCGGGAACTGAGGGTCTGGTGGGAACGGCGGAAGGCATTTGCGCAGACGGGACGGTTCGCCCTGACGGCGACCGTGATCCTGGCAGTGGTGGCCCTGTTGTGTATTCCCTGGGCCGGTCGGGTATCGGTGCCCGGCGTGCTGCAGGCGAAATCGTATGGCACCGTGTATGCGCCCTCGCCGGGGCGTATTGCGTCGGTCGCGGTTCGAGCCGGTCAGCAGGTGCGGGAAGGAGACACGCTTCTGGTCCTCGATAGCCCCAAGCTGGCGAAGGACATGCAGTTGGCGCAGACGCAGGCTGCGTTGTTGGAGTTCAGGCTGCACCGTCAAGCCGGCTATCTTGAAGACCGTGAACAGGGGCAGGTGCTTGCGCACACGCTTGATGCGAAGGTGACGGAATTGGAGGGATTGGCGGAACAACAACATACGCTGGCTCTACGCGCTCAGATCGACGGGATCGTCACGGACGTCGCCGACTCGCTCGACCCGGGACGTTGGATCAACGACAAGCTTCCGCTGGCCTATATAGTCAATCCGCAGAAGCCGGTCGTTGTGGCATTGGTGCCGGTTCAGGATCTGAGCCTGCTGGCGGTTGGCCAGGACGCCATCTTCGTTCCGAACGATCTCACGCGCTCCTCGTACACGGCTCGTATCACGGAAATTCGAGAATTGGACGAGCAGGAGTTTTCCATGCCGTATCTGGCCTCGATCTACGGAGGGCCGGTGGCGGTGCGCAAGGATGCGCGCGGACGGCTCCAAGCCGAACAATCCGTCTACCGTGTGGAACTCGATGTCGCGGATCGTCCGGAGCCGCTGGGGCAGGCGGTCACCGGTCGGGTGCAGATCTCAGGAACACCACGGAGTATGGCTTCACGCATGTGGGATCGAGTGGTGGCGGTGGCGATCCGGGAGAGTAACTTGTAAGCCGCGACGCAGCGGTGTGCTTACGCCGCTTTGGGGACCATGGCCTGGTGTAACCGATCGGACACGCAGAGCCGGAAGAACTGGCCGGCCTCCTGCTCGAACTGTTCGAGCGTCGTCATGAGCGACGACCATTCGAGCTGTTGCGTCGTGAAGTAGTCTTGATCCAGCAGGTAGGCGGGTTCACCGGACCCGTTCGTGTGACCGGCCTCGCGGACTTCCACAAATCCATGGGTCAGGCGGAAGCGGTGTGAGCTCTGGGGAAGCGAGACGACCACTTCGTGGCGGCTCCCTTGGAGGTGCCCCTTCTGCCCGGGCAACGAAAAGGGGCCCAGCACCTTGGCGTTGATGAGCGCGGGCCACTGGATCTGTGTCAGTCCATAGAGAACCGGCCGTATCAGACCCTGGTAGCGCAAGGTTGCCCGGGCGCAGAACGCCGGTTGGTAACAGGCCTGTAGCGCCTCAATGGCCGCCGAAATCCGTGTCTGGAATTCCAGCCAGTCGTCGTAGCGTCTCGTTGACAGCACAAGCGAATCGGCCTGCAGGACGATCTCGTGCGCGGCGTCCTGGGAGCCCAGGCGATAGCCACGTCGATCCTGTGTCGGTTGGAACAACGGGAAATCGTTCCGCATGCGTTCCTGAAATGACACCGGCAGTTCCCGACTGATGGTCAAGACGGGTGGAAATTGAAGGCGACACGACACAACCACAAAGGGAGACTGTTGGTAGTGGCCCCAGGCAACACGCATCGGCTCGTACTCCTGTATGGGAGGCACTCGGCTCCGGTCTTCTCTCCCTATCGGTTGTGAAGCGCAAGTTCTTGAATGGCGATCTCTTGCAATAGTCGTTCACCTATCCAAGAGACATCATGCGATTCGTGTTCGTTAGCGTCGAGTGCTGTCGGTTGAAGTCGGACATATAAAGCGGAACATCGCGTCGCACTGGATCGATCTTCAGAAACGGGCAGGTCCATCCGATGGAGAACTGACAGACTGCGCTGAGTGACTGAGAACGTCGATACTACCGGCTATGTTCAGGCGTAAAAAGGCACAATCCGACAAGGCGGCGGCACCTCCTGCGGTGCCACCGAAAGATCCTGCGCCTTCCCATGTGAAAGCGTCTCTCCTCTCGCTCGAGCCGCGATTGATGTTCGATGCTGCCGCGGCCGCCACGGCGGCGGAAGCGCATTCGGAGCAGGTTGCGCAAGAACAAGCCGACGCTGCCGTGTCACAAGACGCCCCCTCCGCCGACGCTGACGCGTCGACATCCGACAGCAGTTCCGATGTGCTCAAGGCCTTGTCCGGATACATGCCGATTGAGTCGCGTCACGAGATCGCGTTCGTCGATGTCACGGTGCCGGATTATCAAACACTGTTGAATGGCATGGATCCGAACGTCGAAGTCATCATGCTCGAAGGAGGGCAGGACGGGATCGCGCAGGTGGCGAACGCGCTTTCGGGCCGTACCGGGATCGACGCCGTCCACATCATTTCACACGGCGGCGCGGGAGAACTCCAACTCGGAACCGGCCTCTTAACCACGACGTCGATGTCGGGACAATATGCGGATGCGCTGGCGACGATCAAGCTGGCCCTGTCGGAGCAGGCCGACATCCTCGTGTACGGCTGCGATTTCGCCCAAGGCGACAGCGGTCAGATCGCCGTGGACATGCTGGCGCAAATGACTGGGGCCGATGTCGAAGCCAGCAGCGATCTCACCGGACACGCAGCCCTCGGCGGCGACTGGGATCTCGAAGTGCAGACCGGCACGATTGAAACCCAGGTGGCGATCAACTATGACGCACAGGCGAATTGGCTCGAGCTGTTGAGCCTGACGACGTCCGGCAGCGAGACCCCTGTGAACACCACCACCACCGGTACGCAAACCTTCAACTCCAACGGCGATGTGTGCACGGCGGACAGTGTGGCGATGGATGCCAACGGCAACTATGTCGTGGTGTGGGAGAGCGCCGGCGATATCTATGGGCAGCGATATGACAGTGCGGGGAAGGTGCAAGGCACTGAGTTTGTCATTGCCAACAATGCGGCGAACGAACGGCTCGCGAGCGTGGCCATGAACTCCAGTGGGGCCTTCGTGGTGACGTGGGAGCGGAATCAGGGAACCGGCGATTACGATATCTATGCTCGTCTGTATAACTCCTCAGGGACGGCGGTCGGCAAGGAGTTTCTGGTGAACGAGACGACAACCTACGACCAGGAGCATGGGCGTGTCGCCATGGCGGCTGATGGCTCATTTGTCGTGGCGTTTGAGAGTAATACGGAGGCGAGTGGGAGCTACTACGACAATATCTATGCCCAACGCTACGACGCTACTGGGGCGAAGATCGGTTCCAATGTTTTGGTGAATACCGCAACGGCGGGCGATCAGGACCAAGTCGACATTGCCATGGATTCGGCCGGGAACTTTGTCGTGGTATGGGAAGGCGAGCGTACGGCCGGCAGCAGTGTCTATAGTATCTATGGCCAGCGATACGACTCATCCGGCAAGGCTCAGGGCGGCGAATTCCTCGTCAACTCAGTGGCGAGCAACAACGATCAACATGCCTCGGTGACCATGAACGACAGCGGCAATTTTGTGGTGACCTGGGATCGTCAAAGTGGTGGTGATGCGGATATTCAGGCTCAGCGGTTCAACAGCTCCGGTGTGGCGCAGGGGAGTGCCATTTCCGTTACCAACACGACTAGTTATTGGCAGGAAATTTCCAATGTCTCGATGGATGCGGGTGGCAACTTCGTCGTCTCCTGGTCCAGTCGGGGGCAAGACGGGTCGGGGTGGGGTGTCTATACCAAGCAATATGACAACACAGGCACGGTGCTCCAGGCAGAAAGCCTAGCAAACACAACCAAAACGAACGGTCAAAACTTTTCCGGTGTCGCCTATCAAAACGGGAACGTGGTGGTGACGTGGTCGGGGGAGGGTGCCGTGGACAGTGCTGGTATTTTCATGCAGCGCTACACAGCGGCTGGTGGTAATGCCGCTCCGGTCATTAGCAGCGACAAAGGAGGGATTACGGCCTCGATCAGCATCGCTGAAAACACGACTGCCGTCACGACCGTCGCGGCGAGCGATGCGGACAAGCAGACCCTGACCTATTCGATCAGTGGTGGGGCCGATGCCTCCAAGTTCACCATCAATAGCAGCACCGGTGCTCTGTCGTTCGTATCGGCGCCCAACTACGAGTCACCAACCGATAGTGGCGGCAACAACGTCTACGATGTCATCGTCACCGTCAAGGATGGCGTGGGCGGGGCGGATTCCCAAGCCATTGCCGTCACGGTGACCAATACGAATGAGGCCCCGGTGTTGGCGGACACAGCCCTCTCTATGACGGTGGCCGAAGACGCGGGGGCTCCGAGCGGCGCGGTGGGCTCGCTGATCAGTGCGTTTACGGGCGGGGTCACGGATCAGGACAGTGGCGCTACGAAGGGCATCGCCATCACGGGGACCAACGAGACGAACGGGACCTGGTACTACACGACCAACGGGGGGACGGCCTGGGCGACGGTGGGGACTGTGCGCGACAACTCGGCGCTGCTTTTGGCCGACAACGCCAGTACGCGGCTGTATTTTGCGCCGAGCGCCAACTACAACGGGACCAGTACCGCGGCCCTGACGGTGCGGGCCTGGGATCAAACCAGCGGCGCGGTGGGCACGAAGGTGACCACGGCGAGCAACGGGGGCACGACGGCCTTTTCCAGCGCGACCGATACCATCGATGTGACGGTGACTGCGGTCAACGATGCCCCGACGGATCTGAGTCTGTCGGCCAATAGCGTGACGGAGAACGCGGCGAACGGGACGGTCATTGGCACTGTGACCGGGACGGACCCTGACACGGGCGAGACCAAGACCTACAGCTTCATCGACAATGCTGGCGGCCGGTTTGCCATCAACAGCAGCACCGGCGTGATCACCGTGGCCGACGGGAGTTTGCTCAATTACGAAGCCGCGATCAGCCATTCCGTGATGGTGCGGGTGACGGATGGTGGGGGCCTGACCTATGACGAGGCATTTACGATCAATCTGATCGACATCAATGAAGCCACTCCGACCATCACCAGTAACGGTGGAGGAGCGACGGCGTCAATCCGAGTCAATGAAAACTCCTCCACCGTCACCACTGTGACGGCAACCGACGGCGATACCAGGCAGACCCTCACCTATTCGATCAGCGGTGGCGCTGATGCATCCAAATTTACGATCGACAGTGGGTCGGGGGCCCTGCAGTTCGCGACCGCGCCGAACTTTGAAACCCCCACCGATAGCGGAGCCAATAATGTGTACGACGTCACGGTGCGCGTGTCCGACAACAACGGGGGCATCGATACGCAAGCCATCGCCGTGACGGTGAGTAATGTCAACGAGGCCCCGACGGATCTAGCCCTCTCGGCGAACACCGTGGCGGAGAACGCGGCCAACGGAACGGTGGTGGGAACGATCACCGGGACCGACGTGGATGCCGGAGATAGCAAGAGTTATTCGTTCACCAATAGTGCCGGCGGGCGGTTTGCGATCAACCGGACGACGGGCGTGATCACGGTGGCCAATGGGACCCTGT
>JADYYH010000089.1 GCA_020853775.1 Nitrospira sp. | reverse complement strand
TGCGTATTCCGACCCAATCCGGCCACTGATTCCGACGCAAGTCGGCCACCCATTCCGACGGAACGCGGCCACTGATTCCGATGTGAAGCCAGCCACTATTTCGAGCCTCCTCGGAATCGGTGGCCGACATCCCTCGGAATAACAGGCCGCGATCCTCCACGGGCTCCTGTCGGAGCCGTCCGCGACACAGGTTCTCGTTCACCTTCGGTAAGGTACCGCCTCCATGTTGTTGTGGAGGAGGGACCGATGCCAGCGGAGCGAGTGACCATGCGAAAGATCAAAGACATTCTGCGACTCAAATGGGCCTGCGGACTCAGTAACCGGCAAGTTGCGGCCAGTTGCGGGGTGGCGCGCAGCACGGTGGCCGAGACCCTGTATCGGGCTACGGCGGCGGGAGTCTCCTGGCCATTCCCGGAGGATCTGGACGATCAGCAGTTGGAGACCCGGCTGTATCCGGCGGCGCCATCGCCGATGAGCCCACCGCGGGCCATGCCGGATTGGGCGACCGTGCATCAGGAATTGATGCGCAAGGGTGTGACCCTGGCGCTGCTGTGGCAGGAGTACAACGCGCAGCAGCCCGACGGCTATCAGTACAGCCGCTTTTGCGATCTCTATGGGGCCTGGCGTGCCACCCTGGATCGGTGCTTGCGGCAGGAGCATCGCGCCGGCGAGAAACTCTTCGTTGATTATGCGGGCCAGACCGTGCCGGTCCAGGACCGCCAGACCGGGACCATTCGACAGGCCCAGATCTTTGTCGCGGTGTGGGGAGCCTCCAACTACACCTACGCGGAGGCGACCTGGACACAAACGCTGCCTGATTGGGTTGGTGCGCATACGCGGGCCTTCGCCTTCTTTGGCGGCGTGCCGGCGATCATTGTGCCCGATAACTTACGGAGCGGCGTGACCAAGGCCTGTCGGTATGAGCCCGAGCTCAACCCGACCTATGCCGATCTGGCCCGGCACTACGATGTCGCGGTGATTCCGGCCCGGGTGCGCAAACCCCGCGACAAGGCCAAGGTGGAAGCCGGTGTGTTGCTCGTGGAGCGCTGGATCCTCGCCTGCCTGCGGCATCACACCTTCTTCAGTCTGGCAGAGTTGAACACCGCGATCGCCGCCTGTTTGGACCGGCTGAATCGTCGTCCGTTCAAGAAGCTCCCCGGCTGCCGGCAGTCCCAGTTCGAGGCGGTCGATCGTCCTGCCCTGCAGCCACTGCCCACCGAGCCGTCCGTCTATGCCGAGTGGCGGACGGCCCGGGTCAATATCGATTCGCATATCGAGGTCGAGGGCCACTACTACAGCGTTCCGTCGCCGTTGATCCATACGGCCCTCGATGTGCGGCTGACCGTGACCACGGTCGAATGCTTCCACAAGAATCAGCGCGTGGCCAGCCATGTGCGGAGTGCCGAGCGCGGCCGGCATACCACGGTCACCGCGCATCTTCCGTCGGCGCACCAGCGCTATCTCGAGTGGTCTCCCTCCCGTCTGATCCAGTGGGCGGAGACCGTTGGACCCGCCACCGCGGCCGTTGTGACGGCGATCTTGGCGCGGCGGCCGCATCCCGAGCAAGGCTATCGATCCTGTCTGGGGATTCTCCGGCTCGGACATGTGTACAGCGCACCGCGGCTGGAGGCGGCGTGCCGACGGGCCCAGGCGCTGGAGGCGTTCGCCTATAAGAGTGTGCAGTCCATCTTAAAGACCGGACTGGACCAGCAGCCGCTTGTTGATCCGGCTCCGACGGTCCCTCTGCCCTTCAACCACGACCACCTGCGCGGCACCACCTATTACCAACAGGAAGGAGACTGTTGATGTTACGCCATCCCACACTCGCGGCCCTGGAGACCTTGAAACTCACCGGCATGGCCACCGCCTTGGCGGAACAACTGGCGATGCCCGATATCCACCGGCTCAGCTTCGAGGAACGGCTCGGGCTGTTAGTCGATCGGGAACGGACGACCCAAGAAAATCGTCGTCTGACCCGCCGACTCGCCCAGGCTCGATTTCCCGGCAGCGCCACGTTGGAAGATCTCGATTATCGCCATCCCCGGGGGCTCGACAAGGGCGTGATCGCGTCGCTCGCCACCGGCCAGTGGGTGCGCCTGCACGACAATGTGCTGATCGTCGGACCCACCGGCGCCGGCAAAACCTACTTGGCCAGTGCGCTGGCCCAGATGGCCTGCCGACTCGGCTTCTCCGCGCTGTATCTGCGACTGCCGCGGTTCTTCCGGGAACTCGCGATCGCCAAAGGCGATGGCCGGTATGGCCGTGTGCTCCGGAGTCTCGCCAAGACCGACCTCGTCGTGCTCGATGACTGGGGGCTGGCTCCCTTGACCGATGAGCATCGCCGCGATTTGTTGGAACTCCTCGATGATCGGCATGGGCGGCGGGCCACCCTCGTGGCCAGTCAACTCCCCATCGATCATTGGCACACGGCGATCGGGGAGCCGACGTTGGCGGATGCCATTCTTGACCGGCTCGTGCACAATGCCTATAAGATCACGCTCAAGGGAGAATCCATGCGCAAACGGCTGGCGAAATCGGACGGAAGTCGGCCACTCAAAACAGATCACTGAGGTCCTGCGTCGCGGGGCTCCGAGGGGAGGCCGGATTCGCTCGGAATCGGTGGCCGGATTCAGCGGAATACGCATTCTGAGCTGGCAAGGAGGGGTGGGGCTGCTGATCGTTTGAATGGTCGGCGCATACTGCGGACTGGTCTTGCATTGTGGAGGATACCTTTTCTTCGGTGGCTATGGTGTCGTCTCGAGATCGATGCGCGCGCATCCGGCAATCACACGCACCGGCTCATGTGTGCTGGGGGCAGCGTAGAGCGGAGTGCCGTGAGCCCACAAGTGTGCAGGTTGGGGAAGGGGCTGCTCGAACGGGGGGGAAGGAACGTAGCTCAGTGATCCACACACTGGCCTATGGGCACGCCCGGTAAGCTTGGGGGTCGACAATATTCCGAAAGCTTCTTGGAGACGGGGGACCAACGAGCACAGAGTGGATGGAGCGGTTGCCGTAAGATCCCTGGCCTAATAGCCCCACTTACCACCCAAGACGCGAGACGACATTCAGGTCAGGCTTCTGCGCCAGATGATCGTCCCACATCCTGTACGCACAATGGCGATATTCGGGGTCTGCTCGATTGATTGTTCCCGCCGCAACCCTTTCCGAGATGGGAATGAGTGCGGCAGCAGCGAGGGCATATTACTCGCGGGACTCGCACCTGGATTGAGGAGATATCCTCACCCGGTAGGCATCAGAATGGTAAAACTGCGGTAAGGTGAACGAGATATCAGTCTCCCCGATCGGCAATGGACGATCCAGCGTCACAACGGTCGAGGCGAGCGGGCCGGACCCCGTATCAGGAATCTGCTCAGCGCAGAGATACAAGCTTCTCCCCTGCCCTGCTGAAAATGCTCGAGAGGCATTTTTGAGGATCACGGTCGTATCCGCAGTCGAATACTCCTCGTATTTGCCCAACAACAACTGCAGGGTGCCGGATGCTTTGTCGAGTGACGCGAGGGCATGCAGTTTTGGGCTGTCGGTCATCGTGTAGAGTCGCATCCCTTCCATCTCGGCATAGGCCTTGTAAATGTGCCATCCCGGCCGCTTCGACCGTCGATCGACATAGAGCAGACCATCCAGCGTCGGATTATCACAGGTATTCTCGACTTTATCGCGGCTCATGTCTTGCGGGTCAGGCCAACAGGATCTCATCGCGCTCATGATATTCGCTCGCTCGTACGCCGCGATCACGCCCACGGTATAGCCTGCAAGCGTCCACGTCTCCTGTCCGAGAATTTCATTCACAGAAATCGGCTTGACGAGCCCTCGTTTTTTGAGGTCACCTCGCAAGTCTTCCACGAGCGCGGGAGCATTCGATGGGTCATCATACTCATGGTATGCCACGACGTCGGGAAACACGTTCTGCTTCTGACTCCATTCCAAAAAAGGCTTCAGCAGTCGGTACCGGCTGATACTGGGGCCCACGATTTGTGCGCCAGGAATCCGCTGTTTGATGCGTTGATAGGCTAACCGCCACCCTTCTTTGAGGCGTTCGTTCTCATTGATGGGCAGCGTGGCTAAATCCGGTTCGTTATAGATATCCCACAACACTGCCAGCTGACGAGCCACCACCTGATCGATGATTCGATCTACGTGCGCAAGCCAGGGCGCGTAGTCTCCTTCCAACCCGATTTGATTGATGTCAAAAATTTGGAGCGGCAGGTCCTTGAACACGAGACCAAGGGTCAATTGAAACTCCGTCACCCCGGCCTGCTTGAGCCGATCGTAATTCTTGAAGACGTACCCGGCATTGCCTCGAAAACTGGTCGGTTTCAGTGGAAGGATGAGTTCCATGCTCGGCTCGTCAGGCTCGATGCTCACCAGATACCCGTTCGCCCGGTGGTTCATCGGTCCCTGTTCAACACCAAGATCGACCATGATGGTGCCGGCATGGCTCAGAGTGGCGCAGAACAGCATCAGCGTCTGGGTTAATGCCACTGTGAGACGAAACGTTTGGGCTGTCAGAGGGTGCATCATACTTCCTCGTGCAGAACGATGAACTGAGCATGTGGTTGTACTGCGGATACGAGTGAGGGTCAAGCCGAAGAAAGAAGGATTAGGCAGCAGCGCAGAGCTCGCGCCAGTGAGGAATGGAGGCGAGAAGGTTTTCACGGCTCAGGTAATTCTGATCCAAACTGAGCACATCACTCGTGCCGCCACCAGCGCTCGCTTGCGCCTCGGCGAACGCATTGGCCACGTGAACGGCGGTCACGGCCTCAAAGCCAGACGCCTTATAGTCGCCGGGGTGCTGATGAAATGCTACTGCTTCGACAATCCCATCGCCGAGCCCCCAGATGCCCAACAAATAGGCGCCCACATGAGCATGGTCTGCTCCGAAGATATCTCGCTCGGCCGCCCAGTCAGGCATCTGCCCCCCACGCATCAGTTCAAGTACTCGCGCATAGTCGTCAGGCTTGTTCGCCGCCAACACCAGCACCCCAACGTCATGCAGCAAGGCCGCGGTGAACGCTTCGTCACTCACCGGTTGGCCGGCGCCGGCCTCCTTGGCTATCCGGCGAGCACAGGTTGCCGTCAGCATGGCGTGCCGCCACTGCGCTTCGAGTGAAAATCCCGGCAAGCGGGCCTGGTCAAATTGCGCAAAGACCTGGCTGGAGAGCACCAGCGACTTGATCGTCTCAAATCCCAGCAGCGCCACCGCTTGCTCGGGGTCGGACACATGCGTACGGAGACCGAAAAATGCCGAGTTAACCAACTGAAGAATTTTCGTGACCATGCCAAGATCCTTCGCCACGATGCGGGACGCTTTTTTCAGCGACGCCTGCGGGCTCTGCATCTCCTGCATCAAATCCTGATAGATCGAAGGCAGACTCGGCAGAGACTTCATTTCGCTGACCAGCGTCCGGAGCGCAGGATTGGCCAACACCCCGCGCAAGGCTTCAGCTTGAGCAATGGTCGTTTTCAAGAGCTCCACGTCCACCGGCTTTTGCAGAAACCGATGTGCGACCGAAGCCGATCGCAGATAGTTCACGGGACTCTGATCGCCGGAGAGAATGATGCGGATCGTGTGTGGACAGACCTTGCGCACCTCCGTGAGAAATTGCGCGCCGTCCATCCCTGGCATCGTCATGTCTGAAACCACGACGTCACAGGGCGCCTCGCTCATCGCGGCGAGCGCGCTCTTGCCGGAGGAGAAAAACTCCATCGTCCATTCGGACTGCATGGGGGCTAACGTCCGCTGCAGATGTTTGAGAATCTCCGGCGCATCGTCGACAAACAACACGCGTCGCATGGGCTCCCCTTCCGGCAGAGTTTGTCTCTTCTCCTCATCGGTCGAGAAGGGCAGGACCTTGAGTCAGCGTGCAACACCTCAAATAGTGAGAGGAAGGAATGCTGCGGATTGGAGGGACGTGGGCGAGCGTGACGCCAAAGCTAGTGTAGTGCGTCCAACGCTTCTTTACATTTGGCGACCTTGGCCACAATGCTCTCCGCGGACGCCGTCCAGGTGAACACGCGAGGATTTTGGTTGTGAGTGGTGATGTACGTCTGAATTGCAG
>JADYYH010000088.1 GCA_020853775.1 Nitrospira sp. | reverse complement strand
TGAAACAGTATGTTGAGGCCGCGAGGAGCGAGCCCGCCCGCTGGCATGCCGCACAACCGCATGCCAGCTTGTCGCAGCGGCGTATCGGCGGTTGCAGTAGAAGTCATCGTGAATAATGCGGGCTAGGGAAAGGGGCTGTGCGGCAGGTCGGCATCAACAGTCTGCTTGACAGGACCAGGGACATTCCACAGAATCGACCGCGTCATCAGGCTGAACGTTCATGAAGGGAGCGGGCGATGAAGTGTGACATTCTCTATCCGGGAGCCTTTCCCATGGTGCGGGTGTATCTGGATGCCAGTGAGACAGTCAAGGCTGAGTCGGGCGCCATGGTCGCCGCCTCTCCGACGATCGATATCGAGAGCAAGATGGAAGGTGGGTTTCTCGGCGCGCTGTCGCGGAAGATGCTGAGCGGCGAAAAGTTCTTCTTCCAGACGCTACGCGCCAGCCGGGGAGCGGGAGAAGTCTTGCTCGCGCCGACCGTGCCCGGCGAAATCGTGCTGCTGGAGCTGGATGGTGTGAATGAATACATGGTGCAGAAAGACGGGTTTCTGGCCGGCGCGGAGGGCGTGAAGATTGAAAGCAAGATGCAAAGTCTGACACGCGGGCTGCTAGGGGGTGAAGGGTTTTTTATCTTGAAGATCGGCGGGATCGGTCAGCTGGTCCTCAACAGTTTCGGGGCCATCCATAAAATCGAGCTGAAGCCGAACGAAGAATACATCGTGGACAATAGTCACCTGGTGGCCTGGACGTCCACTACGACGTACAATATCGAAAAGGCTTCCTCCGGCTGGATCGCCAGCTTGACCTCGGGCGAAGGCCTGGTGTGCCGTTTTCGTGGGCCTGGGATCGTCTACATCCAAAGCCGCAATCCCGGCAGTTTTGGCAATTGGATTAGACAGTTCATCCCCGTATCGGAGTAGCGGCCGATGAAAATGCCCGCGCACTTCGTTCTCGGCTCACGACAAGTCCTCGACGTACCGCCGAGGGTACGCCTCCGGTTTGCGTTCGCTTGCGGCCTCGTTCGCGGCCATTTTGATCGGCCGCAACATCTGAGCCCATGAGTTCCACTCCCAAGGCTGTGCCCTGCGGCCTCGTTGGCCGACGTTTTGAGCGCCCGCTTCAGGAGCAATGCATCTTCATAAGGAACATTGACTCCCGATGACTCGTACTCCCAACGGCCTCTGTTTCGGTGACGGACTGCCGGGGGCCGGTGTGCCCTGTGTGGTCGAGCTCTGTGCGGAGGGCTTGCGCGTCGCCCCTATGGGCGAGACTCCGCTCGTGGAGCAGGTCGTGGCGTTTGCCGACATGGTGGTCCAGGCCGGAGGATTGGATCACGATCAGCTGGTGGTGTCATGGGGATTGGGCTCATCGTCCTGGACACTGTACGTTAAAGATCCCGCCTTGATCGTCGCCTTCCGCCGAGCGGCCCCGCCCGGGTTGACCGCCCATCTTGATCGGGCGGCCGAACAGGTCCGGCGCGCACGACACAGCCACCGCCTGGTGTGGGGGACTGTGTTGGGCGTCTTGATCGGCTTGGGACTGCTGTTGTGGTTCGGAACGGATCTGATGGTCGAATGGGCGGTCGCCAGAATTCCGATCGAGTGGGAACAAAAGTTGGGCGAAACGGTGTACCAGGATTTCCTGTCCAAAGAGACCGTGTTGAAGGATGGGCCGGCGGTCAGCGCCGTGCAGGAAATGACACAGCGGCTGACGGAGAAAATTCCCAATAACCCCTATAAATTTCAGATTTCCGTCGTGCAGAGCCCCGTGGTGAATGCTTTTGCGTTGCCGGGAGGGTATGTCGTGGTCTTCACCGGCTTGCTGACCAAAGCGGAAAGCGGCGAAGAAGTGGCTGGCGTCTTGAGTCATGAATTGAACCATGTGTTGCAGCGTCACGGCATGGAACGCATGGTGAAGATGCTGGGGCTGGCGGCTGTGGTGGGTATTCTGTTGGGGGACCAACAGGGCCTGACCGGCTTGGCGAAACAGGTGGGCATGGAGTTAGTGACGTTGAAATTCGGGCGTGCGCAGGAGACGGAGGCGGATGTCACCGGCATTCGGCTCTTATCTGACGCACGTATTGCACCGGATGGCATGATCCGATTTTTTGAACGACTGTCTGAGAAAGACAAGGAACGCGTCGAAGTATTTTCCACCCATCCCATGAGCGCCGCTCGTGCGGCACTCTTGAAGGCGGAGTTGGCCGCATTACCCAAGCGAACCTCTGAACCGTTCACCTTCCAATGGAAGACCATTCAGGATTCGTTGGGAGCCTCTGAACTCAAGAAGTAACGCGAGGTGTGAAATGCGCATCGGAGTCATCTCGGATACGCATGGGCTGTTCGATCGCTCGATCATCGACCACTTTGCCGGTGTGGAGCATATTCTGCACGCTGGGGATATCGGCCCCGGTGATGTCCTGGCTCAACTCGAACGGATCGCGCCGGTGACGGCCGTGTCCGGCAACGTGGATGGATTCGACGCCAGCGGGATTCCGGTGGAGCAGACCGTTGAACTGGCAGGCCATCGTATCGCGATCTACCACCGTCTGTATGAAGGTGGCCGGCTGACGCGAGAGGGGAAGGATATGCTGGCCCGCATCCGTCCCGCAGTGTGTGTCTATGGGCATACCCATCAGCCGAAAGCCGAATGGCGAGACGGAGTGTTGTTGTTTAATCCGGGATCTGCCGGGCCGAAACGCTTTCGTCTTCCGCGCGCGGTGGGAATCCTGCTGTGTCAAATTGGATCAATTGGCACGCGGCACATCATGTTGGCCGATCGAGCGGCATGACAAGCGCAGCCGGTGCGTGGATTTTTTGCTCTACATGATGCCGGGGGTTGTCTATAATGAGAGAAGAATTTATGGAGAGTCGGTCGGGCGGAGTCATTCACTTGTTGCGAGGAGGAGGGCTTATGCTGAGACAATTCATCGTTGCGTTGGGTGTGGTGGCCGTGGCCTCACAAGCCGGGTTGGCGATGGCCGCCAATCCTGATACAGGACCCGGTTGTGGTCTGGGGAAGTTGGCCTGGGCCGACTATAAGAACCAGAAGAACATCGCCCCGCAGGTGATGATGGCTACCACGAACGGCACATTTGGCAGCGGGACGTTTGGCATCAGCTCCGGCACGTCTGGCTGTACGAATGATGGTCAGGTCATGGCGGACCAGAAGACCACGATGTTTGCATTGTTGAACTTCGAAAACCTGACGCAGGAAATGGCGCAAGGAAAAGGCGAGCACTTGGCGTCGCTCGCGACGCTGATGGGCGTGCCCAGCGAGCAGCATGCGGCCTTCTTCGCCCTAACCCAGGAACGTTACACGGCCTTGCTCCAGGATGGTGAAACCTCGTCTGTGGCCTTGGTGAAGACGCTGAATGACGCGGTCTCCAAGAGCCCGGTCCTCGCCCAAGCCGTCAGCCGCTAATCGATTCAGCGCAGGGCTCCGGTCATCGGCCGGGGCCCTGCGCTGCGTGCTGTCTCCAATCGTGCATACTCTGCTCATCCTCCTGGTCGGCCTTTTCCTCGCGACTTCCATCGAGGCACAGGAGCCGCCCGCGCCATACCTGTCCCAACTCCTTCAACGAGCTCATGAGGCAAAGCTGGCCGACGAGCGCGAATGGCATCTCTTGCTCCACTATCGCGCGAATCTGTTCGGCGGGTATACGAGCGAGCAGGACGATCCGGGGTTTTTCCTGTCCGCTGACGGCCAGACCGATCCGCAGGCTGAACTCGATGCGACGCTGACGCAATTTTTTTCGCCTGACCCGATCGGCCGTTCCAAACAGCCGGCGCAATGTGCTTTTGTCGCCCGGTATGCGTGGCTCAACCAGCGTCTCGCCTTCGATCCTGGGCAACTACCACCCATGCAATGTGACCGGTTCGAACGATGGCGTGAAGAGTTTCATGCCCGGTCCATCACGTTCGTCTTCCCCTCGGCCTTTATGAATAACCCGGCCTCCATGTTCGGCCACACGCTGTTGCGAATCGATCAGGAAGGGCAGACGCCGCACACTCGCATCTTGGCCTACACTATTAATTTCGCGGCGGATGTTCCCAAAGACGAAGGATTGGCCTATCCGGTGCGCGGGATTTTCGGGGGATATCGCGGATATTTTTCGACGATTCCGTATTACCTCAAGGTGCAGGAGTACCGGGATATCGAAAATCGCGATATCTGGGAATACCGGCTCAACTTCGACGAGCCGAAAATCCGGCGATTGCTCATGCATGCCTGGGAACTCGGGAATGCGTCATTCGACTATTTCTTCTTTAAAGAAAATTGTTCCTACCACTTGTTGTCGTTGCTGGAGTATGCCGATCCTTCGTTGCGCTTGACCGACAAATTCCGCTTCTGGACCATTCCTGCCGACACCGTTCGCCTGCTCGCGGATCAACCGGGACTGGTGACGGACACGGCGTTTCGCCCCTCGCGTGTGACCCTCATTCGCCGCAAGCGGGAACATCTGTCGGCCCAGGAGCATCGGCTGGTCACACGATTGGTGCGGGATGCGGCGGCCACGCAGTTGGATGAGGTGCGGAGTTTGCCGTTGTCGCGGCAGGCGTTTGTGCTGGATGTGGCGTCGGATTACGTGCGCTATACCGGTGAACGCGATGAGTCGCAGGCGACAGCGGCCCGCGACCACAACCGGCAACTTCTCACGGCACGGAGCCTCTTGCGGATTCCGTCCGAAGATCTCTCGATTCTCCCTTTCGCAATGCAGCCCGAATTGGGCCATAAGACCTCCCGTGCGAGCTTGGGGGGTGGCTGGCGCAATAATGATACGTTTGAAGAGGTCAGCGTTCGGGCTGCCTATCATGACCTGCTTGATCCGGAACCTGGCTACACGCCGGATGCGCAGATCGAACTTGGCTCCATCAGTCTGCGTCACTACAACCGGGCCGATCAGAGCCGGATCGAGCGGGCAACCCTGCTGAACGTGGTGTCCCTGTCGCCCATTGATAGCCTGTTTCGGGCGCCATCCTGGAAATTGAATGTCGGGATGCAGACCATCAGGCACGGCGAGTGCCAGCTGTGCAGCAATTGGAGTATGAATGGCGGGATTGGGGCGGCAACCGAAACGCATGTGCTGCGACGTGAAGTATGGTTTGCCTTCGCGGAAGTGGAGGGGAATTACAGTCGGGCCTATGAAGAACGGCATCGCGTGGGCGGCGGCGCATCGGCGGGGTTTTATGCCGACGTGGCTGAACGCTGGCGGGTGCTGGCGTCAGCGACCTATCTTCGGTATGCGCTAGGCGATCGATCCGACGACGTCCGGTGGTCGGTGGGGCAGCGGTATACACTCGCGCAGAATTGGGCCCTTCGCCTGGAGTATAACCATCGGGACCACGACAACGATGCGTTGTTCACCATGCAGGCGTTCTTTTAAGCTCTTGTGCGATGTGAGCGTGAGGAGAATGCGGCAACGTGGCTTCTGCCTCTGTACGGCTGGAGTGTGGGATCCTTCCAGCGCATCGCTATTAGCCACCATACCTTCAGGCGCTGATCGTCGACTGTTATGGGACGGATTCAAATCATCCATCAAAGCATGAATGCTATGGGGAGCCATGTGGCCCTAGGGTTACTACGGTTCGGCGGGATGGTACGTGATACTTCTGGCTTTGCGATTGACAAGCCTCAAGAGGTTACCTATACTCCCGCCACGTAGAGCCCCAACTTGGTGGGCGCCATCAACTAACCTCGAGAGGGAGGACTTATGAAGAAGGTGACCGTCTTGTTTTCTCTGAGCCTGATCAGCGCAGCGTAT
>JADYYH010000087.1 GCA_020853775.1 Nitrospira sp. | reverse complement strand
GCCAGACGCCGGACCAGGTCTATTATGCCCATCTGACGACACGGCAAACCGCCGCGTAGTTAGGCATCCGCCAGGCGCCACTTAAGAATGGGCAGAAACTGTCCAACCAACCGGAGCCACCTCTGCCGGAGTGCACGCAGCGCCTCATGAGTGTGCGGCTGGTCCCGGTCGTACCGATGGATTTGCCGATAATAGCTGCGCCAAGCCAGACGCCAGGGATTGTCCGGCCACCTGGTGTCTTTCCCCAGCCAATTGATCGCGTCCAATCGGAAGCCGTCGACACCGCGGTCGACCCAGAAGCGGACGACATCGAAGACCGCCTCACGCACGGCGGGATTGGTTCAGTTCAGATCCGGCTGCTCCGGTAAAAATGAATGTAAGTAATACTGATCGGTGTGCCGGTCATACGTCCAGGCCGAGTCGCCGAACCGCGCCGCCCAATTATTGGGAGGCCGCCGGCCGCCTTTGCCGTCAACCCAGTAGTACCAGTCGCGTTTTGCAGAGGTGCGCGACGCACGCGATTCAACGAACCAGGGGTGCTGGTCCGACGTGTGGTTCAGGACCAGATCCATGATGACTCGTATCCCGCGGCGATGCGCTTCCGCGATGAGGCGGTCGAAGTCTGCCAGCGTGCCGAATCGCGGATCAATATCGCAGTAGTCGCTGACGTCATAGCCGAAGTCATGCATGGGCGACGGATAGATCGGAGACAGCCAGATGGCATCCACACCGAGCGAGTCGGCCGAGCCGTTGAGATAACCGAGCCGGCTGATGATGCCCGGGAGATCGCCGATGCCATCCCCGTTGGAATCCTGAAAGGACCAGGGATAGATTTGATAGACGATGGCTGATTGCCACCAGGGAGCATGGGGCTGTATGCGAGTCATGATCTGGCTTCGACCCTACCTCAGCTCGTCTGTCGGCACAAGCAGGGGCCGAAATCGTTGCGCCAGCGTAATGTGAGCGTCCTCGTGGAGCAGGAGAGGCACCGGAAGGGTCACCGACCGGGTGACTCGGCCCGACTCCCTGCGATGCGTGAGTTCGCACTGCGCTCTTCGCGAGGATTCCGACTAGTCTTCATCAGCCGCCTCGCTCGCCTCTTCGCCACATGTCCGCGAGATGTGACACCACTGAATCTGCGCCGAGAGGCCCAGCAGTTCCGTCGCTCCACGCAGTATCCTCCAATGCTCCGTTTGCATGTGCGCGTCCACGTCTGCCTGGCTTGCCCAGGATTCAATGAGGCACAAGGTGTGGTCTTGTTCCACGTCGCGATAAATGCGGCTCCTGAGACAGCCTGGCTCCTCGCGCACCTGCCCTGCCAGCAAACACAGCGTCTGCTCGAGTTCCCGAGACTTGGTAGGTTGGGCGTCGATCGTGATGAGCAGAAGAACCATCTGACCCTCCTTGTGCGTCAAACCCACGCCCGGTCCGTCCTGCCACCGCTTTGGGGGCGCGAAGTCCTGGTGCGTCGTTCCTGTGGCGCTGCAGGCACAGCGAGAGATGAGCCACTAACCTCTTCAGACGGTGTAGGCTGCCTAGGGGACGAACGTCCGCAGCATATAACACGGCTCGTCGCGCACAGCGCCAGGAAATTGCGCGGGCAGCTCATGCACCCGGTGAGCCTCCATCTTGTGGGGTCGGCAGGCGACCGAGGGTCCCCTACTTCAGTGGCTCGTCGGGCGATGGATGCCCAGCTTCCGCATGCGCTTGCGCAGAGTGCTGGCCGGAAGGCCCAAGGCCGCTGCGGCGCCCGCCTGGCCTTCGATCTTCCACTGCTTGGCTTCCAATGCTCGGCGGATGTGCGCGGCTTCCGCCACGGCGAGTGGCCGGACGCCCTGGTATTCCATACTCGGCTCGACCGTCGCCGGTAGATGGTCCATTAAGCACAACACGGGACCTTGAGTGTTGATCACCGCTCGTTGAATCACGTTCCGAAGCTCTCGGACGTTACCCGGCCAGGCGTAGGCTTGCAATGTCTCCATCACCCTGGACGGCACGGTGGAAATAAGCTTGCCCGCTCGCTGAGCACATTGCATGACAAAATGCCGCACCAGCAGCGGGATGTCTTCTCGACGCTCCCTCAATGCGGGCACCGTGATCGGAAACACCGCCAATCGATAATAGAGATCGGGGCGGAAGCGGCCAGCGCGCATGTCGTCTTCCAGGTCGCGATTGGTCGCGGCAATGACCCGAACATCGACCGGCAGCGTCTGCGAGCTACCCACTCGTTCGAACTCGCTTTGCTGGAGCACCCGGAGCAATTTGCCCTGAAGCTCCAGCGGCAGATCGCCAATCTCATCCAGAAACAGGGTGCCACCATGAGCGGCTTCGAACCGCCCCACTCGCCGGCCCATGGCCCCGGTGAAAGCGCCTTTCTCATGGCCAAACAGTTCGCTTTCGATGAGTGTAGCCGAGAGAGCGGCACAGTTCACCGTAACGAAGGGTCGCGCGGAGCGGAGACTCCGCTGGTGAAGGGCACGAGCCATCAGCTCCTTGCCCACGCCCGTTTCACCGAGCAGCAGAACGGTTGTGTCGGAGGGCGCCACTTGTTCGACCCGAAAGCGCACAGCGTCGAGCACGTCGCTGTGGCCGATCATCCCCGCAATGGGTGTTGCTCCATTCTCTGTTCCCTGAGGACCATGGTGTGCACCGTGGGGCGGCAACCGCAACAGGGAAAGCTGAAACGAGGCGGCCTGGAGCAACGCCCGGGCCTGCGTACGGCTTAACGCATTGACGAAGATTTCGCCGACCAGACGAATTCCTTGGACGACCTCATGAGGCCAAGCACAATCTGTGCGACGCGTCGACAAGGCAATCGCTCCGGCGAGAGACCCGGCCACCGTGAGCGGGATGACCACCACCGACTGGAGGCCGCACCGAGGCCCGTCCCCATTCGCGCCCGCCGCCTCGTCAGGCGGGTCGAAGCCGGGCGAGCACCGAACCGTTTCGCCACGGCGAAGTTTGCCGAACACCCACGGTACCTGGGCCAACGTCATCGGCAGCACGGCCGGCTCACAGGCGGGAGCCGTCCATGTGTGAGTGACTCGTACTTGGTTGGCGTCTTCCGACAATTCGAACAGCGCGCCTTGCTCAACCTCCCAGTACTCTGCAAGGCGCTGCAGCCCGGCCGTGATCTCACGGTCCAGCGCAGCGGCGGGAAAGTTCAGGAACTGGGTCGAGAGCTCGGACAGCAGGGCGTCGAAACGAGGGCGCTCTTCCACGGCCGCCTCAGTCCGCGCGCCGCTGGTCCCCTGCCCGCCCGGCACTTCTATGCTGGTCTCACGCTGCCCGTCCATGTTCCTCCTGCAACAATCAGGAGCAGGCGCCCGTCACATGCAGCATCGCGAGGTCTTCGGCGAGGGTGAAGGGGCCATCCAGAGTCGGAAAGGCCGTGCAGCACCATCGCCTCGGAAATGATGAGAAGGGCCGGCTTTCACGGAAGTGAGCTCACACACTGGTTCGCAGTGTAAGGGGGGCTCGATGTTCTATGTAGCACGGATGGAGGTCTCGGGAGATCATCTCACGCCCTAACTGTACGGCGTGGACCTTACCAGACGGTTACGTAGCTTTCAAGCCGACAACAGACTGTGGCGTCTACTGAGCACGGGCTGCACGATACAGTTGTCCCGCTTGTTCTGGCCCGGCCTGATGCATGGTGCGTATTGCAGCC
Source organism: Nitrospira sp. (assembly GCA_020853775.1). Lineage (GTDB taxonomy): Bacteria > Nitrospirota > Nitrospiria > Nitrospirales > Nitrospiraceae > Nitrospira_A. Next base: position 22,390 of record JADYYH010000087.1, on the reverse strand, counting down.
GTTAACCGGGCGATCTCCTGTTCATGCTGCGCCACAACGCGGGCTTGTGCTTGGGCCACCTGCTCTTGTTCTTTGAATGCTGCTATCAGCAGAGCGGTCAGATAGTGATACTTAACCGACTTATATCCGTGTTCACCTGTGCTCACCGCCTCGGGTAAGACTGCTTCAACTTCCTGTGCGAGGACGCCGACATTGCTGGAAGCCAGGGCCTTGTAGCGTGTGTCACGCTCTGCGTCCCACGCTTTCTTGTGCTCCTCGACCGTTGCCTGTGGTCCGGCCGAGACGGTGGTTTCCACGTCGCGTGTGAAATGCCGCAAGGCCTCATCATTCCAGTGATAGGTTACCGCGCTCAGTTGCCGTACCTTCTCTACCGCATTCTTGATGGGGACGATGTCTTTCTTGAGCCGCCGATCCGACGTCGCTTCCACATTGTAGGAATTTTTAAAAATCCCCGTTTCTAAGACAAACTTGTGGCCTTGGTACCAGATATCTCCGCTGACAGAGAGACTGCTGCCGAGATTGAGGGCTACAGGAAATTCAATCTTCTTATTGGCACCGTCGAACGTCGCCAGCTTCTGCCAATCCGCTTTTCCATTGGTCACTGTTCCATACAGTTCCAGCATACCGCTATTGCGAACCTCAAGAGTAAATGCCTTCTTTTGTGCGTCCTTAATCTGCCAGGCTCCGTTCTCATCCGGATACGCATTGTTCGTGATGTGAACCGTCCCGTTGTCGTTGCCGAGATAGAGGGCGTTATCAATGGTGAAGGCGCTTCTGCTTCCATTGCTTCGTATATCCACTCGTTGCTCTGGTGCGGGGGTTCCAATCCCAAGGGCAGCGCCTTCGATCGCCAATTTGCCCGGAGCCGTCAACCGGATGCGCGCGTCGTAATCGGAATCCACCTTCTGGGAAAAATCAATATAGGGCGTGCCCTTACCGTTATTGCGGACTTCGATAGAAGCATTTCCCTCCGGCCCGCCGCTAAGCGTGATCCCCGCCTTGGGGTTCATGGGTTTCATGTTCTCCGGTAGCGCGACCTGAAACCCCTCGGGAGCGACCGTGCCAACTCCGACCCTGCCGTCTTTGTCAATGAACAGAGCGTCCATCGCGCCCGCCCCATAGAGGGCGCCTCCGCCGCCTAGTAGGATGCAGATCGGCAACAGCCATTGCACACTCCTGGAGACACGCCGGGGAGCAGGGGCATTCAGCCTCACGGGTTGCGCAGTCAGCAGCGCCTGCACTTGTTGTTGGAGTGCCGTCACCTCCGCCCTGAGCGCTTCGCATTGCGACTCCCATGGTTTGCTCACCCCTGCCCTCCCTCCTCTTACAGTTATGCTCCAACTGGCCTTGGAGCCGAATACGCGTAAGCTAAACATGCGGCGTTCCCCGGAGACGCACCGCCGGCACCGGTCGCCGCTATCGCTCATTGGCAAAAAGCCAGCCGATCTCATTGAACAAGGCCGGTTTGCTCATCAACAGTCCCGGCAACTGCGACGTGGGCACTTTGGCATCGTTCACCGCAAAAACATCCTTGGCAGGGATCCCGAGTTGTTCGGCCACAAACTGATAGACATACACAGCAAACTGCGAGCAAAAGAAACTCTTCCCTTTCCCCTCCAGAATTCTGGACAACAGTTTGTCCATCGCATCAGGAGTCAACGGCGTTCCTCTGCTTCCCAAGATAGACTTGATGGCCCCTAGCAGGCCGTATTTGAGATTTCCATTGAGCGCGTGAATATCGAACATCATCTTGGCGCAGGTGCCGGCGCCTTGAGCCAGGTTGGCATTCGTACAACGATAGACATAGTAGTTATAGGCAGCATTGCCGACGCGTAAATCATTGGCCATGATGCCTTCTCCCTGCGCCTCGATGATGAAGTTCGAGTCAAACATCACGCCGGCGTGTGTGATGTCGGGATTTTTCTCCTTAAATAAGGTTTGCCCTGTCTTGATCAATCTAGCAACCAGCGACCCGTCATTGACCTTCACCATGATATCGCCCGATTGTAAGTCTTTGCAGCGTAATTGGCTTGGCATCTAGTACCCCTCCTTATTCGTGTGAAGTCTGGTGAAAGAAATTGGCCCCATGAGTATTCGATTCGGTAAGTTTCTAACCTCTCTCTGACCCTTTGCTACGGATTGGTGTAGAGCACGAGTTCGGAGGTCTGAAACCAGGTCCGATACGTCTAGACCGAGGGACTTCCGCTCGGGACATCTCTCATGCTCAGATGCGCTGCTGCGCGATAGCGCGCCTCGAAGTCAGCAACGGTCCAATGGAGTCCCGTGGAAGCCGACGCTCGATGAGCGATCGGTGCATCGGACACGGTGAAATTGCCCTGGCTATTTGCAAAGTTATTCGCTGGCATAGAGACCTCCTATCAGTCGTGGATCATTCAAGCGCGCAGGCACGCCATGGACCAGCCGCACAGGACGTCGCCTCCCCTGTTGGACATCGCCTTCGACTCATCATGCCGTTAGGCTGCTGATGCTGTGTCGAACAACACATTTCATCGTGCCACCATCTGCATCGCTCACAAAGAGAAGCAGCAGCATTTCCTTGTTGACCGAGGCGATTGACCCAACGTCCTGAAGCTTGAGCAAATGACGGGCCACCAATCTCTGGGTGACTCTGCAGGGACCCTGGATGGTGAAAGCCCCTTATTTATGACGCGTCTCCCTGGAACCGCCGTGCAAGAACATCGTGCGATAACCCACGAGCCCGTCCCAGAGCGTGGGCGAATCCCGCCCCATGGGACGGGCATTACTCTCCCACCCATCCTGCATTTCCCAGAAATCGCGTAAGAAGACCGTGAGAATGGCCATACAAGCAGTCGTTCACCTTATGCTCCGCATATCAATGTCGGTGGCCCACCACTTGCTTTCCCCTACGGACCAGGCACCTTGTGAGGATGACGGGAAAAAGGGGGGCGGCTGTGAAGGAACCACAGGAGCGGGAAAACCAAGATCTCAGGACGGAGGTTAGGGCGCTCCAACAACAAGTGCAGGCGCTGCTGGCAGCGCAACACTCAAGCCGACCAACAGGTTCACGCTGGCGCGTATCAAAGAGCCTGCGATTTGTCTGGCTCCCCATCGGCCTCGTATTGGCTGCAGGAGGCGTGCACTACGGCCAGGGGGCCATGGATGCCTTGTTCATCGATCAGCAAGGGCGCATTGGCATTGGCACGACAACGCCCGAGCATGTCGTGGACATACGCAAGGGGGATCAAAAAGCCCCCTTTGCCGTCGACAACGCACTGTTCCTCGACCGGCAGAAGGACACTGTCCGCATGACCAATAACGCTTATGTGAACGAGAGCGGCAACTGGCAGATCAAAGATCCACAAAAGAAAGCATTCACTCTGGAACTCCGAGATACCGGCATGCTGGAGCTCTACGGGACAGTGACCAACGGACAAGCAGATTGGCGCAAGTTGGCAACCTTTGACGCCGCCAATAATGCGATCAGATTACAAGCTCCGGTCACTCTGAACGGTGTGTCATTCCAGAATGCCCTGGTCCCGTTGGGAACCATCATGGCCTACGGCGGGGATACGCTCGACCCGAAAATTGTCGAGCAGTTAAAAACGCAAGGATGGCTGCCATGCGACGGCGCTCTGGTTTTGAGAAGTGAGTACGGCGATCTGGGAAAAGTACTTGGAAACGCGTTTGGCGCTAGCACAGACAAGCAGTTCCGGGTGCCGGATCTACGCGGGCGCTTCCCACGTGGCACCAATCAAAACACCGGTAGGGATCCTGATGCTGGAACGCGTCGGGCAGACCCAGCCGGGGGAAATTCTGGCGACAATGTCGGCTCCGTGCAGGATGACGAGTTCAAGAGCCATTCCCATGGATACCGTTCGGCGGATCACGAGACCCCTCGTAACGGTACGTTTAGCGGAAATTACTGGGCCAATAAAAATTCACAAACTACCGCCACCGGGGGCAAAGAGACGCGCCCCAAGAATCTCTATGTCAACTGGATCATTAAGGCAAAACACACATAGGTCCGGTGGGGATTGCGACAGACAAGGGGACCAATAAACACCATCCATCATGCACATAGCAAGGAGGCGGAGCTTGCCATCCCCCAGCCCCAGAGGGTGAATGGCCCGTCCCATAGGACGGGCTGCCAGCTTCCGCCCCATCTGCGGGCGCCGCATCTGGGAAAGAGGGATCATAAAAACGGGCGATCACATGATGCCCTTCACGCAAGGTCAGTGGCCCACGCCTTGCTTCGGTTTCGCGGCCATGACGACGACTCTCAACGGAAGATCGCGCGTTGACATCGTAATTTCACACACAGCTTGACCCATATCGGTCAAGTCAATCCAGGGAGGAACAGACAATGGGGGAAAGCAATCCGAATCCGGTCACAGAAGCCACGGTAACGGAAACGAAGAAGAGCAGTAACCCTGCTGCCGCACCTGCTGTCACACGGCACCTGCCTGCCGTACTGGCTGGCGCCGAAACGCTCACCAATGGACAACTACGTATCGGGCTTGAGCTGCGCGTGAAAAGCGGCAGCGGCATGTCGGCGCTCAGAGTCGCTGACGTCAAAGGCGTGACAAAGGGTGAGCCGGTCTATATTACGAAACCGATTGTACTTGAGGGCAAAAATCTGAAAAAGTTTTTGGTCAAGAAAGGGATACTGACCAAAGTAAAGCCAAATGATCCAGAGGACATGACGGTGAATGAGCCTTACGGCAAATTAATTGAGGACGCCGAAGTCTCCTGTGACGCATTTTACTTCACCACTCAAGACAATCCGCTTCTCATGATGTTTCAACTCAAATTCGAGCAGGGATTGATCAAAAGTCTCGTCGGCGACGACGACATCGCAGAACTCTTTGATGTGAAGGGAGTGTCTGTGCGCTTGTTGCGGTGCAAGAAGGAGGATTTCCACACGCTGCAGGCCTATGCGGCGCAATTGGCAGAAGACTGAGCCGCGCTCTTTTCTCTCTACCGTACGGAGCACCACGCCCGGGAGGAGGATGGGCTTCAACTCCTCACGGGCATTCCTGTCATAGGCCACTGCTGTGACGGAGCGGGACGGATTCGTCCCGTGGGCCGATGGTGTCCGTCTCATGTTGTCCTTCAGGGCATCGTATTATGTCAGGGTCCGAGATTATTCATAGAGCTGAACTTCTGCTTCAGGCGCGGGTCGCCCGACGCCCTGTGTCGCTCCGAGGTACCCTCGAACAGAATCGCCTCAGCGAGCTCTCCGGCCGGATCGAGATTCAGCAGTCTCTCTCGTCGCTCCTCCCCGACCTCGGCAAGACCTACAGCGACGCCGCCGACGCGCTGACTGCGCTGTTGGGCGAGTCTGGCCTGGATGTCGTGCTACAGGAACTGGGCGTCGCCTACCGCAATGGCGCGGTAAAGCAGGTGCAACTGGGTCTGCTCTTGCGCGTGGACGGCCATCGCCTCCAGTTTGCGCTCCTGAAGAACATCGGCGCCCCCGGCTATCTGGTGGGCCTGGATATGTCCACAGACACCACCAAGGCCCCGAAAAATGTGTTGTCCGGGTTGGTGGGCGAGATTGCGATCGGCAATCTGGGCGTCTACTACGCCAGCACGGCGTTTGACAATGTCAGCGTGTTCTCCGTGGACGATTTTCAGGATGCCTCGGCGCTGAACCTCAAGGCCGGGTCCGGCAAAAACCTGACCTTTCCGCAAGGGCTCAAGGTGATGGCGGAAATTTCGATCGGGGGCCTGAACCTGCTTGACCGCTTGGCCGCGCCGCCAACGGCGACGCCTCCTCCCCAACCTGGCTCCGCTCCGAACAATGAGCCACCGGCAGCAGCGAAACAGGCCATCTCCGCAGGCGCGACGGTGTGGATCGAGGCGAAAAAAACGATCGGCCCCCTGTCGCTGCGACGAGTTGGCCTGAGTTACCTCCCTTCCGCCAAACAAGGGGAAGCAGCCCGCATCGGCATCAAGCTCGATGCGGGGCTGCAACTGAGCTTTTTGACCGCCACCTTAGACGGCGTAGGACTGACCTATCCGTTGAAGGCGCCAAAGAGCGCCGCCGACGTCTGGGCCAATCTGCGCTTCGGGCTTGATGGCGCCTCGGTGATCTTCTCGGGAGGACCGCTGACAATCGGTGGAGGCCTCATCAAAGTTGACGTTCCCGGGGAGCCGGAGGCGCTACAGCTCGACGGGTTCTTACTCGTCGGCATCAACAGCCTCTTCACGGTCACGGCGCTGGGCTCCTACGCCACAGTCAAGGGCACCGCCTCGCTCTTTATCTTTGCCGCACTCCAGCGAGAACTCGGAGGCCCTCCCTGCTTCTTTGTCACAGGGCTGGCGCTTGGGTTCGGCATCAATCGGGCGCTGAAGCTGCCGGCGATCGAAGAAGTCGCTCATTTTCCTCTGATCAAGGCCGCGACCGATCCCGCCTATCTCGGCAAGAATCTCGATCTTCGTGCGGTCAGCCAGAAACTGGGTGACTATATCTACCCGTCAGTGGGCAACTACTGGGGTGCGGCCGGCGTCAAGTTTACCTCCTTCGGATTGATCGAAGCCTTCGCCCTGGTGACCGTCTCGTACGGGACACAATTTCAAATCGGCCTCTTGGGCCTCGCGAAAATCAGTATCCCCAAGCAACTCGGCGCGAATCCGCTTCCCCCGATCGTCTCGGCAGAACTCGCGATCAAAGTCGCGTGTAATCCGGCCGAGGGCCTCTTCGCGGCGGAAGCACGACTGACCGACAATTCCTTTCTCTTCGCCAAGGAATGTCAGCTCAGAGGGGGGTTCGCGTTTTATCTCTGGTTCACCGGTACCAATGCAGGGGATTTCGTGGTGACGCTGGGGGGGTATCACCCGTTGTTTCAGAAGCCCCCCCATTACCCGGTCGTACCCCGCTTGCGCATCTACTGGCCGATCAGCACGGCGTTGAGCATTACCGGCGAAGCCTATTTTGCGCTGACGCCCTCCTGCCTGATGGCGGGCGGGCGACTGGATATCGTATACCACGCTGGGCCAATCCGCGCCTGGTTTCACGCGCGCGCCGATTTCCTCATCGCGTGGAAACCGTTCGCCTATGACATCGACATCGCCGTACGCATTGGCATCGCCTTCCAAACCGAGATTGCCACCCTGACATTTGAAATCGCGGCCGCCGTGCATCTCTGGGGGCCGCCGTTCGGAGGCATGGCGCGGGTCTCCCTCGTGATCGTCTCCTTCGATATTCCGTTCGGCACGCAGGAGCCGGTACCGCCTGAACCGTTAACCTGGGACGAGTTTCAAGAATCGTTTCTCCCACCGTCGCAGCCGGGTCAGGACCCGGTGCTGAACACCATCCGCATTACCGATGGCCTCCTCAACGAACGCGACATCGGCGAGCAGGAGCACAAGAAGACCCTCAGGGTCGTGAATGCTCATCGATTCTCGTTTGTGACGGAATCCGTGATTCCAGCCACCACCATTTCCCTCAACGACAAACGCGTCGTCAGCGAACGGTCGGACACATTAGGGCTCGGCATCCGCCCGATGGGAAAAGCGGCGCTCCAGTCAGAACAGAAGGTGGTCGTCACGCGGCGCGGCGCCAGAAATCCGGGACGGAAAGACGAAGCGATCGAATCGAAACGAATGCGTGAGCAAGCGGTGCGGAAGCATGTGCCGCACGCGCTCTGGAGCAACGATCTCACCCCGCTGCGCACGCCCAGCGCCGAGATGGTGAAGAACGCCCCAAGCGGTCTCCAGGCGTCGATGACCGCGAAGGACCCGCATCACCCCCTCAGTCCGATCGATCTGCTGAAATTCCGGTATGAAGACATCACCAAGGACATTCCCTGGGTCGAGCTCACGACATCAGAGATTCCCGCGCCCAAGGAGAACACCTTACACAATACGATGTGGAATAATGACACCGTCTCGCGCAAACGGACCGCCATCCTCCAGGCTCTGGGGAAAGCCAGTGATAGCGAGACTGTGATGTTGAAGGACTTTTCCGCCAACGCTGAGCGTCTGTTGCAGGCCATGCCGGAAATGGCCTGTCTCGGCGAGGCGATGAAGGTGCCACAGAACAGCTAGCAAGCTGGGGAAGACCGGACGATCGAACAATGGCAGATCTCGAACGCGGACTCATTCAATTTTATCAAGCCTGCCTGCCTCCCCTGATGCCGGGAGAGTACAGCATCGATGTCGAACAGACCGTTCGTGAGGCGCGCCCCGAGCCCTATCGCGCCACGCTCGGCTTCTCCGTAGCCGGACCTCGCTTTTCACTCAATCCCACGGATGTGTACTCCGTCTACCCTCCCGCGAATCAGAGCGGCGCATACGGGAACACCCTCCCCCATATTGTCCTGGTCCGGCGCACCCTCCCATGGGAGCGGACCATGGACGGCAGCCATCCTGACGAGAAGCATCCGTGCCCCTGGTTGGCGTTGCTCGTGTTGAACCCATCAGACTGCCCCAATACTGAGCTGCCGAAGGTGGCGATCCGCAAAGTGCAGGAACTGTTGCGTCCGGGCCCGGGCATCAAAGGGCCTGACCTCACCGCCGCCGATCTCGACGCGCATGAATCGGCCGATGATGTGTGTACCACCATCGATCTTCCGACCGCATTATTCGCCAAGATCGTGCCCGCAAAAGCCGACCTGCCCTATCTCGCGCATGTGCGACAGGTCAGGACCGATCAGAAGGAAACCGCCTCCCTCCAAACGGAAGGGTGCTTCTCTGTCGTGATTGCCAACCGTTTCCCGGAAGCCACCACAGAAGGCGCGGCGGCCAGAAATCTGGCGGTGTTGGTCTCACTGGAAGGTATTCAGCGCACTCTCCACGGTGAGCCTGGCGCCATCAAGGAGGAGACCGTGCGTCTCGCGGTGCTGGCGCAATGGAGTGTTCTCTGCCAAGGGCAACGCACGTTTAAAACGCTCGTGAGCCAACTCGATTCCGGTCTCTTGCAGGTGCCGCCGCCGGCGAACGATATCCCGGCTGAAGGTCGCGACGAAGTCGCCACAGCCTATACGCTGGGCTACACAGGCCTCGCCCACCGCCTCCGCAACGGTGAGCCGACGGTCTCCTGGTACCGGGGTCCCCTCGTGCCGCTGTTATATCGCAAGCTCGATGTGTATCGCTCGCGCCCCTGCGCCGATGCCGCCCTCCGCTATAACTACGACACGGGGCTCTTGGATGTCACCTACGCCGCCGCCTGGCAACTGGGACGACTGCTCGCGTTGCAGAGCCCGCTCTTCGCGCAAACGATGTACAGGACCCGGAATCAGGAACGGCAACGAGTGAACGCGAGAATGGAACGGGACGCACAGAATCGCGCCTACGATCTGCAAGGAAAAGAGATGGGGCAGTACCTCGCGGAGGAGCTGGACCGGCTCCCGGCTGCGCTGAAGAAGGAACGTGCCTGACAGACAAAGAGCGTGCAGCTCGTCACACCATCACGATGGATAGTCATGAACGACGCCTATCGCAAAGACATTGAGTTAGCCCTCACCGGCACGGCCTGGACGATGCCGGAAGCGATCGGGGAATGGTTGGGCCGTCTACTGCTGCTGTATGGCGTTCCCTTCAATTATCTGGTTCCTCATGAAGCGATGCTGCCGCCCGGATCGATTCGGTTTTTCGCGCTCGATCCCGGTTGGATGCACGCGCTGCTCGAAGGCGCCAGTAGCATTGGAAAGAGTAGTTCGCTGGACCACGTGTTCGACCAACGCCTGCGCAACGCGTTTCTCGATCTGGCCGGCAAGAATGCGACGGACGTCCGACAGTCCCTGGTGAAATCGAACGAACAGGCGCCGGCAAGCCCGGACACCGGGCCCGGACAACTCCATTGGCCGCTGACCGGATTTCTCATGCGCTCGGAGTTGGTCGAGGGCTGGCAGGGGCTGGACATACACGCCGCCGGTGTCGATGGGCAGGGAAACCGCCTGGACCCGCTGCAGACGTTGCGGATCGACCGGTTGAGCCCGGAGATTCTCTTCTGTCTCTTCAACGGCAAGGTGACCGACATCGAGATCACGCAGCCACCCGAAGGCCTACATTTTGGCGCTGAGTCCCAGGGCAACAATGTCTACAAGAAGCTCCATCTCCGGCACATTATTCCCACCGAGCGCATTGGTGATCAGATCGCAAAAAACATGGACCTCACCGTGCCAATGCGACAAGGAAGCAGCCGTGTCGTGAACGTACAGGCGCTCGCCAAGCAGATAGAGCAGGCGCTTCGAAGCGAACAGGCCATCGACGGCGAGTGTACGTCGGCAGAGTTTGCCGTGCAGATGGTCGAGAGTCCCGGCCGAGCCCGTTTCAAGGCGCCTCAGGAGCAGCCACGATGAGCGACCGCCAGGCTCCCGCCCCGCATCTGCTCGTTCCCATCAGCATGGAAGCACTGGTGGTGGAAGATCAACGCTTGGGAAGCTGGAGCGACCTGAGCATCGATTTCTCGCGGTTGTATCGGGGCGATATCCTGGGTTCGCAACTGACTCCTGCACTGTTCAATCGCGTGAACTGTCCGCATGACCCAGGCGTGCATCTGCATTGGACCTTACCGGAGGCCATGCGGCGCGGAGGGAACCGGTTGGTCCAGGCGAGGAGCATGGCGAAGGCCCAGCGTCTCCTCGCTGATCGATTCGTTGAAGCCGTAGATGACGCAGAGCGACCACGCCTCGCGGAACGATTGCGCGCCCTCGGCAGTCGCCTCACGGCGCTCGTGGGAGGAACCACGCTCGGCGCGGAGCAGACACGAACGATCGAGCAGTTTACCGTAGCCACAGGGGACGCTGCCCGGACGCGCCTCGCGAAAACAGTCACTCAGCTGGGACAACAACTCGCCGACCTCGCAACGCACGAGGCACAAGGCACGCCGCAGTTTCCGTTGCTGCCCAATCGCTGGCTCGTCCAACGGATCTGGCGAGCCCCCAATGCGAAAGCCCTCTCGCTGAGAGCCTGGGTTGTGGAAAGTGATTATCGCTACAGCACGGACGGCGAAACAACCGTGTCCGAATCCATCACGGTTCCCCTGATTGAGGCCCCGCCTCTTTTTGACTATGTGGGCAAATGTTTTGACTATCCAGGCTGGCGTGAGGGACAAGAGCCAGCCGGAAGAGTCGAACTCACCGCCCTGGGGTACGGCGATCCCTCCTTCACGGCCTACTATTCCTCCTGCAAGAGCGTGCTCGGATTCCACGATGCCCTTGCGGATGTGACACCCGATACGGCGCTCACCTACCTGGTCGCCGGGTGGTACTCGGACCCGGCCAAAGACATCCTACAGCGCTTCGATCTCGCAGAGTTGAATTGGGCCTGTTCGCCTCCGTCCGATGCCGCCTCCTACCCGACACGGACACTCTGCCACGGAGCGATCTACGACATTCAATGGAAGAGGAAGAACAGAAACGGACCACGGTACTCCAGCAAGATCCCCTTGCTCACGAAAGAGAATTGTACCGTCGCCCTCGGCAACACCTCCACTGAAGCACTGGCCGTGCTGCTCGCGCACACACTCGGGAAGCTCAAGTTAGAGACGGTCCTGACTGCATTTACAGACGATGCCCTGCCGACCGACACTGACTTCGGCGCAATGGAGGCGCGATTACAACAATCCCGCTTTGCGTCCGCGCCCGGTGGTGCGCAGTTCACGATCCAAAAGAAACAGGCCGAACAGGGTCAACCGTTCACAGCCACCGACGCCACGCTCCCGGAAGCCTTGGAGGAGGCGCTGACCTCTCTGAATGCGCTCAAACGAGAATGTGATCGCCAGGAACGTGAGCTGGAGTCGATGCGGTGGGAGCTCCACGCGACATGGAACAAATGGGCTCGTCAGTATCGAGAAGATAACCGTGAGCCCGCTGCGCTCACCACGATCCTTGAGCGGAACAAGACCAGCACCCAGGCGCATGCACACGCGCTGACGCAGAACACAACAACGCTCGACCAACAGTACCAGGCGATCGACGCCATCCTCTCCCGGCAGTTTCCCGACCTCGAAATCGGCACAAGGGTGACGGCGCCATTCTGGCGCCCGAACGATCCAACCGTCCTGGTGTCGGCCCCGGGGTTGTCCGCCTCCAATGCGAACACAAGCCGTCGAGATGATGGAGCACAGAAATCGCTTCCCTGCCGCGTCAGCGGGCAGGAGGCCACCAGGCTCATCGTGAATATCCCCAACGGTCAGACCGGGGTTCGCGTGAGTGCGGAGCACATCCTGCAAGTGCAGAATCCCGGCCTCTTCGCAGGGCCGTTGGCCCTCCCAGAAGGCATTCACTCTCTTCTTCAGGAAACGTTCGTGCTCGCCCCTTTTCACGCTGAGGCGATTGCCGAGCAGGCCTATCGCAACGCCGGGCTTCAGACCCGTCCCGGCAAGGACACGCTGCTCGCGCAGATTCAACAATGGCAACGCACGCCTCCGTTGGCGACAGGAGAGACCATCGCCCAACCAGTCTCGTGTGAGCATGGAGTGGTTCCCGCCCTGCTGGCGTTGCGAGACTGGGACGGCAATCCGTGGTTGCCGCTGTTTCTTGAGTGGCAGGTGTCCTGGCGCGCGTCGTCGGTTGGGTTGGAGCAGGTTTTAGACAAGTGGGAGTTTGCCAGAGAACAGAACGACTTCCGTTGGCTCGGAGGCGTCCCGGCAGATAATCCTTCACACATCTATGAAGGCTATAGCATTGTCTCGCCAAACACGGCCGGGATACTGCAGGAACGAATCGACCAATACAACAAGAGCCACCAGAATCACGCGCTCGACCACGTCATCACGCAGTTGGGCGACATGAACCTCCTCGCCCAGCCCCTTCGAGGATTACACGACGCCTTCCTCATGCGTGATCAGATTCTGCGTCCGCAACCGATCAACCCGAGCATTTTTTCCGGTGCGCAGGTGAGTCCCAAGGATCCCATCGCGGCCATGCTTGCCGGCCTGCATGACTTTTCCTCCCCCGCCCCGGAGAAACCCTTCTTTCCGGTGCGAGCGGGCCATCTGAAGTTGCTGCAAGTGGCGATTGTTGACGCCTTTGGTCAGCGGGTCGAAGTGCCCCTCACCCAACTGATTCGTTCGACCACTATGGCGCCGTCCGGCCCCGGTATGGAAGAATGGATTCAGCTGAGTCCCCGCTTCGCTCAAACCGCCCGATTGCAGTGGGAGTGGGTCCCCGCCAGGAATCCGCCTGAAACATTCCCGTCGAACAGCCCCGTCTGCGGGTGGATCATTCCCAACCAACTCGACGCCACGCTTCTGATCTACGATGCCAGCGGAGCCTCGTTAGGGGCGCTCCAGAAAGTCCTCCGACCGGCAGGGGCACCTTCGGCTCAGGATGCGAAGGCATTTTTCTGGGTCTCATCGCCGGGAACCACCCATCGACCCGAGACGATTCACAATCCCGAGCTCAAATACGTTGTGCAATGGGTCGAAGGCCTCGGGGCCGACCACGGCGCCGCGTTCTGGAATCTTCTCGACGACGCCCTGGCGAGGACCGATCCCGGCGAACCGGAGCAGGATCCACTCCTTTCGGTTCTCCTCGGACGGCCGTTAGCCGTGGTCAAGGCGTCTGTGCGATTAGAATTAGGCGGGCTGCCGGCTGCCGACCAAAGCCTGGATCGCATCGGCACATACGACTCGCATGATTTTCCGACCATCAAGTTTCCGGTCGCCATCGGCGACGCGACGAATGCTCGAGATGGAGTGGTCGGCTTCTTCGTTCACGATCCTGCCTCACACATCACGACGCCATTGTATACGGCCGCCGGCACGGCGAGCCTGCCCGGCCTTCCCATCGCAGGGACCATCGAATACAAAGACAGCCACCGGTTTCTCGATTGCGGCACGCCGGTCACGTTCACGCTTCTGATGGACCCGCGCGCGATAGTCCACGTCACGACCGGAGTCCTTCCAAAGGCTGTCCTCGAATTGCCCTCGCGCGTCCGCTCCGCGGCGAAGGCCGCGCAGGAGGCGTTTTTTCAAGTGGCCCCCCTGCTCAGCCCAGGAGGCGACGTCACGATGCCAATCCCTTCAGATGATTTTGGCAAATGGTCGTGGGCGTATCGCCCGCAGGTCACCATGTGGAAGGAAGCGGACACGATGACCGCCGCGACCGATCGCGCCGGCTTTTCTCCGAGACCGCAGCAACTTTCTGAAGGCTGGCTCACACTCAAGATGAATCCCGTGGCGATCCTCAGCTTTTGGGTGAAAGAAGGGCTCCAGAAGGTCGCGCAGCATACGAACGTCACCCTGGCGTGGGTGCTGCAAGGCGGTGATCGTCTGGTGCTCGTGGCCAGCGATCGTGAGGACGAGCCCGTCAAGGTCTGGGAGAGCCAACCCCTGCCCGATCAGTATCGCGTGCAGATCCATGCCGACACCACGTACACCTTAATCCTGCTCAATAAAGATCACAGCAGGGCGGAACGGCGACTCACCATCCGCCTCTCGAAAGGAATCGATCATGGCTGAACCAGCGACGCCACCCAAGACGCTGCCGCTCTCCTGTACGATCGTTGAAGCCAACGTCGAGGTGGGGTCGGGCAAGAAGGGCACGAACAAAATCGTCATCCAAATCACGAACACGGATACTGCACCGATTACCTTTTCAGGGATGGGTGCGAAGGGAGAACTGAAGCTTGCCATCTCTACCGGTCACGGCCGGGAGCATTTAACGACCCTCGAGGATGGCGTCGCGCTCGACATCACACAGAACCCGAACCGATGGGTACTCAACCCCCGAAAGACTTTGGAGGGGCAGCTCATTTGGAGTTTCAAACTCTCCAAGACTGTGCTTGAGGCAACGGCCGGGCTCCGGTTCACGCTCTCGAATTTTGAGAGCCACGTTGATCCGGGACCGGCAACGCTGACGATCAGCGCGACGATCTCCGGTTATACGGATTACAAGAACACGCTGTCAGTCGAAAAGAAAAGCGAACAGTTCGACATTCTCTACTTCACGGCCGATCCGCCCTACCTCATCACCGATGCAGACAAAAGGAACTTTAAGTTGACATGGAACACCGCCAAAGCGCAGCGGGCCGTGCTGTACAGTTTTGCCAAGAAGATGGTCGCTGAATTCGAATCTGGCAACCCAGGGTGCCTAAGCGGCCAGCCCTACGTCTATGACAAAGAGGAGCCATGGGCCTCCACGACCAACTATGAGCTAACAATCACTGACGATACAGATAAGACCAAATGTCTCGCACTATCGGTGCAACTGCTGACCGGCCCCTGGCATTCAGTAAAGTCCACGTCACATGGCTATCCAGCGGTTCTATGCAGTATGAACGACGTGCAACTCTATGGGATTTTCGTCAAGGAGGGAAAAGGGAGACTGTACTCGTCCCCGTATCCATACGCGAAGTGGCTGCTTGAAAATGAGCAGGTCCCTGACGGGATGCTCACAAGCCCCGCCGTGTACTGGCAGAACACACTCTGGCTCATCGGAGGAGGAGCTGCTGACCCTAAGCTTCGCAACCGTGAGATCTGGAGTTATGACGGCGACGCCGGCACATGGCAACAGCACCCCCAGCCCCCCTGGACGTCGCGGATGGGACATGCCTGCGTCATCATGAATGGTCAACTCTGGGTGTTGGGCGGCAACGATGACACTGGAACGTCCTTGAACGACGTGTGGGTGGCGACGCTGAACGGCGACACACTCACCTGGAAGAAGCAAGATGGCGTGCCCGGCTGGAAGCCGCGCTGCATGTTTGCGGCCACGACCTTTCACGGTGAGGGGTATTACAAGTTATGGATATACGGCGGCCTCACCGAACCGTTCAGTGATCCGTTTGAAGACCTGTGGTATTGGGACAGCAAGGGTCAGACGTGGCAGCCCTATACAGCGATTCCTCAGGACAGTAAGAAGAACCCCATCGGGAAACC
The DNA here is from genome assembly GCA_020853775.1 of Nitrospira sp. Lineage (GTDB taxonomy): Bacteria > Nitrospirota > Nitrospiria > Nitrospirales > Nitrospiraceae > Nitrospira_A. The sequence goes on along the minus strand of JADYYH010000087.1, from coordinate 6,576 downwards.
GATCGGCGCCGCATTGATGGTCCTCAACGGGCAATTGCACCTCTTTGGCTCTTTTCGCAGCGGCACGATCGTGGAACAGCGACACTTTATCCTCCAGGAAGGCCAAAAAACCTGGGGGAGCAAAGAAGTTGACCCCGGCTGGAATCCACAGCAGGACAATACGTTCAGTTTAGTCGCCGTCCAGCACAAGGGTCTGGTGTTCTTGCGCTCCTTGGATTATCGCACCCGTGATAACCCCACCACCTTACTCATGCACATTCCGCCCAAGTAAGGCTGCCATGCTGACGCGTGGAAGGAACGAGAGACGGTATCGATGGAGGAGGACACAATGACGTACTTGCAGCACCTTATGCTCGAACTCGGGGTTGTTCTCGCGCTGGTGCTCTCTACCACCAGCGGGTTTGCCGGGGGCGACATTGTCACCGTTGTCTTCCCTACCGGTTCGGCCAATGGAGCACAATCCGCCCCAGGCCCGCTCAAGATTTCCGCCGGCGAGAGTGACCCGATCACGCCGATAGACACGGTGCATCTCACTTTTGATCTCAGCCTCATTCCCAAAACAGTGACCATTAAAAAGGCGACCGTGCAGTTTACAGGACAGTCCGCCACCACCCCTGACAACCCGCAACTGGTCAAAATTTTCCCACACGGTTCAACCGAATCTGTTGCCTCCTGGACGGCGACCAGCGACAAATCCGTCTTTCACGCCTCAACAGAACCTTTACGAGCATTGGTGGAAGACGCGCTGAAAACAGGCACGACCCTGGCGTTGACCTTCTCATCAAAGAGCCGTCTGAGTGACTGGCGCTATGCCTCGATGTCCGCCTACGACGGGATCTCCAGGTCAAAACCTCGTCTCATCGTCGAATACCAACCGCCCAGAGATCTCCAAGACCGCGCACGAGACAGCGACACCACGCGCACACGGTGGAAATTCTCGGGTCGACAACAAGCTGCCAGCAAACCCTTCCTGGATACGATGACCGACATCATCTCCAACCCGGTCTTTTACGACGACGTGATGTACGTGTTTGCGAAGCCTTCTTCGGAAAAGACTCACTTGTATGCGCTGAAGTTAGGGGGAGGGAACCGGTGGGAACCCAAGGCCCTTTCACATGTGCCCGGGTCGCATGCGCTGATCTCTCCTGCCGGACGTTTGTATTCCATCGGGGAACAGCGCCTGGTGCTCTACGATCTCACGCAAGAGGGTCAAGAAATACGGGCTGTGTCCATCCCCAATTTCAAGCCGGCGGTGCGTCCCACGCTAGGCGAGGACGGCAGTTTGTATGCCATGCCACCCGGCGCGCTGTTCGGTTTTAATCCCGATTTGCAAGAAATGTGGCGTTATCCTGGAGGCGATACGGAAATGCCCGATGCCAGTCGAGTCGCCTTGAGCCCCGACGCTGGTCGCTATGCCTATGCGTTAACCAAGAGCAAAGCGGCAAAGACCCAGCTCGTCCGCATGGAAACGGCCACAGGAAATTCCGAGGTTTCTGCCCTCCCGGTTGTGAATGCGACAGAAGGAGGTGCCACCTCCACCCTGAATCTGGACCTCGGGTTTACCGGCTATACTCGGCCCATTGTCGCCAAAGGTCCGGAGCACGAATATGTGTTGTACAGTGCATCCACGGCGCAAAGTGGCCTCTTGCTCGCCCATTCGGGAGGCGAGGCAATCTGGTGGAAACAGGGGCTCATTTCTCAGCCGATTCTCAATTCAGACCAGAACGTCGTGGCGGTGCAGGGAGGGAAGCTGCACGTCTATGCGCTCTTGAACGGCAAGGATGATGGGACGGAGGCCGAGCAGCCCAAGAGCTGCGCTTCAAAAATAGAAACTTCCCTCAGCGCCACCTCCAACCTCGTGCTCGACGGAGAGGACAATGTGTATTTCTGGAATAACGGTGTTCTCTGGGGATTCACGAAACAGTGCACATCATTCCTCCACCACTCTCTGGCCGGCCTGCCGGAAAAGCTGGAGTTGCTCTTCGCCCCGGACGGAACCCTCTTCGCACGCACCGAGACGAATCAACTGTATGCGCTGAGACTCCTGCCCGAGAACGCAGCGGTGACTCTGACGCAGCACGCTCTGCAGACCGATACGATTTACCACTCAGATTCCCTCACGACGGAACCCAATCTCCAAGTCGCGTCAAAGACGAACGTGGTCTTCAAAGCGAAGGACCAGATGACATTTGGCCGGGGCTTCAGCGTGAAGTCGGGTGCAACGCTCCGGTGTCAGGTTGGATGGTGACCAGGGCCCGTCCCGGTAGATCACCGACAAAGCCATAGACCAACCGACGAAAGGACTCAGCGCCTTCCAGCTGCCTGATGGAACCCAGCCGGGCTTCATCCGTACAATGAACAGGCCTCACCAGCCTAGGCCCGGCAAGATCGATACCGGCGTTCCGGCCAATCTGTGAGCCGGCCGTATGACACAATGAGTGCGGCTCGACCTTGTCCCACGCATTTGAACCACGAGCGCCAACGGCTCTCGCCCCAAGGAATGCTGCCTGCGGATCGGACAACCTCCCCTCTTTTGGGTCCTCTTCATTTCCTTGTTATTGTAGGCCTAAACACCCTACACTCATTACCCATCGGAACCGGCATTCTCCCTCGGCACACCACCGCATAACCACACGTTCATAGGAAAGAGTAGGATCCATGCACCACTACCTGAAACTGTCCCTTTGTCTGAACGTGACCCTGCTCGCCTTCCTGCTTACCGGCTACGTCGGCCCGAGCGTGAAGACGACGTTCATGCCGGAAGTCGAAGCGCCGGTCATCGGCAAGCACACCAGAATTCACCCACTCGGCATCGTGATCGGCTCAGTCACGTTGGGTGATCGCGTGTTCGTGGCGCCGGCCGCCTCGGTCCGGGGTGACGAGGGCCGGCATATCCGGATCGGCAATGACAGCAACGTGCAGGATGGCGTGGTCGTCCACGGCTTGGAGACGTTCGAGGGGGATCATGAACTCCCAGAAAATGAAGTCGAAGTCGACGGCGTGAAGTATTCCGTGTACATCGGCAACCGCGTCTCGCTTGCGCACCAGTCGCAAGTGCATGGGCCCGCACGAGTCGGTAATGACACCTTCATCGGCATGCAGGCATTGATCTTCCGCGCGGAAGTGGGAGATCGCGTCGTCGTCGAACCGGGGGCCAAAATCATCGGCGTCAAGATTGCCTCAGGCCGGTACGTTCCCGCACTGTCTGTTGTCACGAGCCAGGACGTCGCTGATAACCTGCCGCTCATTACGGATCGTTATCCCTACCGGAATCTTAACGAGGGAGTCATTCGGGTCAACATCCAACTCGCTGAAGCCATCCAGCCACAGGCCATCGGGCGATAACCTGTGGCTTCCCGTCCATTCCCTTCAGCCTCGCTGACCGATTGACACAGTCGGTATGGAGCCGTAGGGTTTCCTCACTCTTCCGAACCTCTTCCTATCGATTCACCATCCTGAGCCGGTGAGATGGCATGCCACTGTGCCTTACGTATCTCCAATCATTCAGGAGGAATACAGCCATGTGGAAATCGCTCCCAGTGACAGCCGCGCTCGCCATTGCGCTGATCAGCCCATTTGCTGTCGCGGCTCAAGATGGCCCAACGAGCCAGACATCGCTGGCTGAACAACTCGTCGATGCGTTTAATGGCGTCTTTGGCGTCCACCCAGGCATGCGCGCGAACCATCCGAAGGGCGTCGTGCTGGAAGGCACGTTCGCGCCAAGCGCCTCGGCGGCCTCAGTAAGTACGGCTGCTCATCTGCAAAAGAGAAAGACGCCGATTCCTATAACGGTGCGATTCTCTGCCGGTTCAGGGCAGCCGTCCGTCCCGGACACCAGCCAAATGCCGCGCGGCATGGCAGTAAAATTTTCACTGCCGGATGGCTCGAAGACTGATCTCGTGGTCCTATCCTTCAATGGATTCCCCGTGGCTACAGCAGAGGAATTCAGGGATTTTCTGCTTGCCGTGGGGGCGAGCGGAGCTGATGCGCCGAAACCCACCGCGATCGAAACGTTTCTCCAGACTCATCCAGCCGCCAGGAATTTCCTGGAGAGTCCGAAGCCACAACCAGTGAGTTATGCCACCCTGCCCTATTTCGGGATCAACGCGTTCAAGTTCACGAATGCGAAAGGAGCCGTCATCTTCGGCCGCTACCAGCTCCGGCCAGTGGCCGGCGAGCAGTTCCTCACCCAGGCACAACTGGACACGATGGGACCCGATTATCTGAGCAGTGAGATTCGCGAACGGGTACGCCGCAGTCCCGCGAAGTTCAAATTACTCCTGCAGGTAGCCGAGAAGGACGACAAGATCGATGATCCCTCAATCGCCTGGCCGGACAGTCGAAAGCAGATCGAACTCGGCACGCTCACCATCACCAAAGCCGTGGCAGACAGCCAGGCCGCGGAAAAGAAATTGCTCTTCATGCTGGGAGCGCTGGTCCCCGGTATCGAAGCAGCCGACCCGATGATTGCCGCGCGTTCGGCCTCTTATATCGTGTCCCTGTCGCGCCGGGCTCAGGCGCAATGAGGATGTGACCTGCGCCGGAGGTGTGGTACAGCTTGGGTGAAGGGGACGTATACGACGTGACGGAACTGCTGATCCAGGATGCGCAACCCACGCACACGCCTACTTATGGGACGTGGTGGCTCTTGAACGGGAGAACGCGCCACGTCTTATTGCGGGATCGGTTCCACCCCGCTTGATAACCCGACGGCTGTTGGCACCCTTGGTCCATGCAAGGTTGCAAGCAGGTATTCGCTCTGAATCGTTCGAGCAATGAGGTCCGCCATAAGACCGTGTCCAGTCCCGTCAAGGTGCATCGTATCGAGGAACATGGATGGAAGGAATTCCTGACGCTCACCCAGGTTTAAAACCCTGACTCCGTCACGGGCCAACAGAGACTCGGTCTTAGCACGAAACCGCTGATAGTCAGTCCCGCGATTCACATCAGGCTGCATGACGGCAAGAAATTGAAAGTCAAACGCACGGCCAAGCTTGTGCATTTTGATGAGATTGTCGGCATATCGTGCGGCGGCCAAATCCAGAGATTGTGGCTGCAACTCCTTTCGCGCGAACCATCCCATCCAAAGACCGATTCGCGACTGTTGGACGCGAGAAGTGAGTCTCGGGAACAACGTCCTGGGAACGCTGCAGAGGCGGGTGAACAGAGCGGAGTCACTTAGTTGCGCCGACGCGACCAACTGGTCCTCGATCTCGTCGAACCCGTTCATCCCAAGCAAACGTGGATCGCTGACCTCCAAGCGTTTGTAATAGTCATTCCATCCGTCCAAGGCGATGACCAGATCAGGATGCCAATCCACCAACTCGGTCAGCAAGTAGGTAAGTTCTTGTCCGGAACCGTGGCCGATTACGGCGGCATTGATGACCTCTGCGTTCAATCTTTGTGCAAGCTGAGACGCTACCGTCTCGCTATCGCTCTCAAGGCCCGTCCCGAACGCCGTGGAGCCTCCCACCAAAACCACTCGCGCGTGCATGCCGAGCGGTCGATCACGTCCACTCCCTCGGAACCCGTGATCGTCGGTTGAAAAGTGATGGGAGTGCTGATTCGGCAAATTGGAGTAAATCGCAAACGGATGTAACGCGAGTTTTAAGGGTCCCTTATGCTCATACCCAAGATCCCGCCCATCGTGAGTTACGAAATGCCACCAATAGTATGGTTTGGATTGCTTGGACAGTTCGACCCACTCCTTCGCATGCTCTCTTTCGAGCATCAACTCCACGATGCCGAGAAGACAGAAACAGAGCACAGGAAGGATCACGAACAGAACGACGACATAAGGGAGTAATGTAAAGGGGCGGCGTGAGTGAGCCATGAGCACCACCTACCGGGAAACAACTGGCTTACGGCCGCCTTCGAAGCAATCTATGTGCCCACCTAGGCCTTGCGTATTTCTTCAGTATTGTGACGGTGTCACCGAAATATCGAGCGCCCTCGCACAGGCCGCACCGTGCGCACCTGCTTACAGCCGTTCGATCGGATTCCTGCTGCTACGTTCCCTCACCTTCCTGTGGCCCACATCCTCCGTCCAGCCCTCAATGGTCTGGATGGCAGATGGCGCAAGGTACTTGTCGCGACGAGCAGCACCGACAGCCTGGCGATGCAACGCGATCCAGCAACTCGCTTATCCTATTGGGCAAAGGCCAGCGATGACACGCGGGACCTGGCCGCATGTGGGGGTGGTGACCGGTGGGATCGTTGTGTAGCGTTTCATTTCGACAATCTCTCACAGACGCGAGGCAGAGGATTCCGATCTGTATTCAGGACACGCAACCTGCATGCTGCTTACGCGGGGAGCGGCAATCGTTTGCCGCTCGGGATCGTGATGTTCGGCGTTCTACTCATACCTTCGGTAGTGATCGAAAATAGGAGTCTGTGGGACAAAGAACAGGGGGCCGCGGCCTCACTGCCCAGATGCACAACACCTCTAACCCGCATTATTCACGATGACTTCTACTGCAACCGCCGATACGCCGCTGCGACAAGCTGGCATGCGGTTGTGCGGCATGCCAGCGGGCGGGCTCGCTCCTCGCGGCCTCAACATACTGTTTCAAGTAT
>JADYYH010000086.1 GCA_020853775.1 Nitrospira sp. | reverse complement strand
TGAGCCCACGCGGTCAACGTCGCGCGCTCTTTCAGGGACAAGACAATGGGAGGAGCAAGGTTCACGATGCATAAGCTGACTCTCGTTGTGGCCAATTGTCAAGTCATTTATGACGCACTACACTAGACGCATATGGCAGAGGCATTATAACCCGTTCATAGCCCGGTGTATCAGTTGGCAAAAACCCCGGTTAGCCCGCAGCGTCTTATCAGCGTCTTAATTTAAGGAATCTCTGATTTATTCTCCCTGCACATTATGGTAGGGGTAGCGCAGCACTGATGAGGAGGGCGCCCCCATGCAGCAATCGACGTTTGCAGAGGTCTCGTTTGAACGGTATCGCAAGCCTACCCGCCGGGAGCGGTTTCTCGATGAGATGAACCGCATGGTGCCATGGGCGGACCTGGCCGCCGCGATTGAGCCGGTGTATCCCAAGGCCGAGGGCCCTGGGCGTCCGCCGGTGGGCGTCGAACGTATGCTGCGCCTCCATTGTCTGCAACAGTGGTTCAACCTGTCGGATCCGGCCGTGGAAGAGGCGCTGTACGACTCGCGGGCCCTGCGGCAGTTCGTCGGCATTGATCTGGGCTGCGAGCCCGTGCCGGATGAAACCACGATCTGCACATTTCGGCATCTGCTGGAAGCCCACCAGTTGGGCGAAGCGCTCTTTGCGCGGATCCGAGCGTATTGGGCTACGCAGGGCTTGCAGGTCAGCCGGGGCACCATCGTGGATGCGACCATCATCGCGGCGCCCAGTTCGACCAAGAATCGCCGGAAGGAGCGGGATCCGGAGATGCATCAGACGAAGAAGGGCAACCAGTGGTACTTCGGCATGAAGGCGCATATCGGGGTGGATAGCCGGACCAAACTGATCCACTCGGTGACGGCCACGGCGGCGAATGTGCATGACAGCCAGGTGTTGCCGGACCTGCTGCATGGGCGAGAGACTCGCGTGTGAGGTGACGCGGCCTACAGCGGGCAACACGATGTGATTCGGCGCCACGCCCCCGGTGCCCAGAACTTCGTCCAGACCAAAGCCCATCGCCACCGGAGAGGGGGCTCCGGAAATTCGGACAGTATGGTAAGTGGTAGCCTGGCTTCACCCACGCCACCAGATGGTGGCTCACGAGAGGAGCGAGGCACTGAAGCGTACGAGACGCAATCACGGGGCCGCGTTTCAGGCGCAGGTGGCGTTGGCCGCGGTCAAAGGTGACAAGACGTTGGCCGAATTGGCGGAGCCATTCAGCGTCCATCCCACCCAGATCACCGAATGTTCAACTGCTGGCCCGAGCGGCGGATGTCTTTGGCGGCCCGAAGTCGTCGACGGAAGCTCCGGATCGCAAGCCCCTCCACGCGAAGATCGGGCAATTGACCCTGGAGAATGATTGTTTAGAAGGGGCGCTCATCAAGGCGGGATTGTTGAGCGCAAAGCGATGATCGATCGGACTCACACGTTACCGGTGGCGCGCCAATGCCAACTGCTGAAGCTGGCTCGGTCCACCGCGTACTATCAGCCGCGGCCGCTCTCCGATCCCACCTTGGCGCTGATGCGGCGGATCGATGCGTTGCATCTCCAGTATCCGTTTGCCGGGGCTCGGATGCGGCGCGATCTGCTTCGGCAGGACGGTCATGCGATTGGGCGGCGACACGTGGCCACCCTGATGAGGCGCATGGGCATCACGGCCGTGTATCGCATGCCCCGCACCAGTGCACGACATCAGACCCATCGAGTGTACCCCTATCTGCTGCGCCATCTGGAGATCACGCGCCCGAATCACGTCTGGGCAGCGGACATCACCTATATCCCGATGCGCCGGGGCTTCGTGTATTTGTGTGCCGTGCTCGACTGGGCCAGTCGTCGGGTGTTGGCGTGGCGGCTCTCCAATACGCTGACCACGGATTTCTGTCTGGAGGCGGTGCAGGAGGCGATCACACGGTATGGCAAGCCCGAGATCTTCAATACCGATCAGGGGGGCCAGTTCACCAGTCAGGAATTCACGGGCCTGCTGAATGACCACGGCATCCAGATCAGTATGGATGGCCGGGGCTGCTGGCGGGACAACGTATTCGTAGAACGACTCTGGAAAAGCATCAAGTACGAGGAGGTCTATCTGCACGCCTACGAGACCGTCAGGGCTGCCCAAGAGGGCTTGGAGCGCTATCTGATGTTCTACAACCAGGCGAGACCGCACCGGGCGCTTGACGGCCAGACGCCAGACCAGGTGTACTGCGACAACCTGCCTGCACGGCGTACTGCCGCATAGGCAGAACACGCGAGGCGCCACTTAAGAACGGAAACATTCTGTCCAACCAAGCGGGGGCCACCTCTGAGGGTCCTGGGTTCGAATCCCAGCCGACTCACCAAATCAATGACTTACGATTTTTGCCACTTCCACAGAACCACCATTCGACGAAAAATCCCACCTTTCTCAGGGGAAACAGACATTTTTCAAGGCGAGGGCCCTTATCGTATCGGCTCGGCACATAAAACGTATCCTCCGAGATCCCAGGCTTCAGGCAGATGTGGCAAAGTTGGCCCTTATCGCGGGCGCGATGGAAGATTCCGGCCGCAGAACAGCCCGGGCTTGATCTGGGTGGAGCAGGGGCCGAAGCATGAATGACGATCCCCGTGCGTTAGCCTCCGGGTGTTCGAAAAGGTCCACGTTCCTGATGCGTGGAGCGAACACCTGCGCGGCCCCTAATTTATAGCCGGCCTTGATTCGTGGCCCGGAACACCTGGATGGCGCTGCGCACCTCTGCGAGGGCCTTGTCTGTGCGCATCCGCCTCAACATTGTCTCCATCTGTGCAATCATGTGGTCCAGCCGCCACGCCTCCGCCGAACCGTCCTTTTGATCGAGGACTCGGAAGATCCCGAACGGCCCGCCCTCGGTGATGATCGGCTGATACCGGGGATGGTACCGCAACTCATCCAGCTCCCACTGGAGTTCGTCCGTCTGCTCCTTGAGTACCTGGTTGTAGACGGCCAGTTTTTCGTCCGTCAACCGCTCAAGATCGCCTTCTTCCCGTTCGATCCACGCCAGCTCAAGGCGCAGGAGGCTGTGCAGATCGTTGTTGCGGTATGCGGTGGTCAGATCCTGCATCAGGACGCTCTTGCGCTGCTTCCGCTCAGGATCAGGCTCGAGGTCAGGATGCAGCACCTTCGCGAGTTGGCGGTAGATGGTCGCGAGGCTCTTCTTCCGGATCTCTTCCGCCTGCTGCAACCGCGCCTCCTTCGCCGATTGACGCTTCGATTTGGACCGGTCTGACCGGGTGCTCGCACCGGCCTCTGCCTCAAACTTCTTTTGGACCCGCTCCGCCATCTCGGCTGCCTTGGCGGCGAGCCCCTCCTCGGTCGCGTTCGGCCGCAGGTCGGACAAATCAATGTCGATCCCGAATTCGCCGAAGGCCTCCTCCATGATCGAACGTGCCTCTTCGAATTGGGCTCGTTCCGCATGATCGAAACTGACCCGATGCACCCGTTCGAAGAGTGTCCGAAGGTCGGCATCGACCAGTGAACCCTCTGTTTCCACAATGGCGTTCAACTGGTCCGCGACAATCGCCTGCAGCGCCTTCTGCTCGTTCTTGCGGAGGGGGCGCGGGTGTTCGATAAATGGGGCAAGTGCGCGAAGGATGTCCTTGCGCAAGCCGGTAAGTCTCAGTTGTCGTGGATGCAGGTGCTGGGCCCAGTAGGCGAGCGCCTCGTCCAGCCTCCGAGTTTCGCGAGCCAGCGCGGCCCGCAGCGTTTCAATCTTGCCCACGAGCCGATTGAACGTGCGTTGCCCCTTGGTGAATGGCCGGTTCGGCTGGCCGCGCAGAGCGAGTTCGCCGGAAATCCCCTGCCCGGCGCACTCGTTGCCGAACAACGACGTCTGGTTATCTGTCATCGCCGTTTCCCCTCAAACGGTTTCGGAGGCCTTGTGCCGACACTGGAGCATCCGTGCTCCCGCATCAGTTGCTGACCCGCAGCTGCATCGCCTGCCATCACGCAGGCATTTCGACCATGGTATTGAAACCGGGGCTCGCCATGCGGCGGGTGCTTATCCGCTCGATCAGCTCCCTTCGCGCTTACCGAGCGTCCGCCTGGATAATGTAAGGGAGCGACCGATCGTGTGTCCACCCTGATTGCGACGAGAGAGGCAGCTCAAGGCGCTGACCCACTGCCTCCTGAGGGTCTGGCGTGCGCTTATAGGGTCTGATGGGCGTAGAGTGTTGACGTGTGAAACGCTACGCTATACAGTGTCATGGTATGATCAAGACGTTCCGGCACAAGGGGCTGCAAGCCTTTTTTGAAACGGGCAGCAAGGCAGGTATCCAGCCACACCATGCGGCTCGGCTCAGACGGCAACTCGCCCGGCTTGACCTGGCCACAACGGCGGCGGATATGAACGTACCGGGATGGGGGCTACACGCCTTGGCCGGCAATCTCGTGGGTCGGTATGCGGTGTCGGTGAGCGGGAATTGGCGACTGACCTTTGAATTCGATAGGGAGGATGCCGTCCTCGTCGATTACCACGATTATCACTAGGAGGGTACGACAATGAGCCGAATGCATAATCCGCCGCACCCCGGCGAAACGTTGAGGGAGGATATTTTGCCCGCCTTGGGCTTGACCGTGACGCAAGCCGCGGCGCAATTAGGGGTGACCCGTGCTGCCTTATCGCGTGTCTTAAATGGCCGCGCGGCGATCTCCCCTGAAATGGCCTTGCGATTAGAGGGATGGCTCGGCGTGAAACACGGAGGCCGTGCCGATGTGTGGGTGGCCCAGCAGGCCGCGTATGACCTGTGGCAGGCCCGCAAGGCTGGCGTGCCAAACGTACGGCGGGCCGTAACGGTCGAAGCGTGATGCCGGAGTGAAACGCGTCACGGTCGGACCAAGTCTGATATGGCAGTGACAGCATATGACTTGCATGACATAGTGTCGGGGTGAGTTGGATTGTTGAGATTCGTGATGAGTGTGAGCCAGAGTGCGACGCGCTCCACGAAGACGTGCAAACGGAGGGATTGGCGTTGACGCGTCTCCTGCAGCAATTCGGCCCGCACGTGGGGCGGCCGCGTGTGGACACGCTGAACGACTCACGCCACGCGACTATGAAGGAACTCCGGTTCAGCGCGGTTGGCGGCGAGTGGAGAGTCGCGTTCGCCTGTGACCCGAAGCGAAAGGGGATCCTGCTCGTCGCAGGAGATACATCAGGTGTCAGTGAAAAGCGGTTCTCTCGCGAACTGATCCGCAAGGCCGATGACCGTTGTGACGCGCATCTCGCGCGACTGAAGAAGGGAAGGGGGTAAGCATGGCCACGAACGTCGACGACAACATCAAGAAGTTGCGCCCTCTCCAGCGTAAGAAGGTTGAGACTCGCGCCGCTGAGCTGATGGCCGAGGAGATGACCTTGCGGGAGTTGCGGGAGTTGCGGCAGGCGCGCAAGCTCACACAGGTTCGAATGGCCAAGAAGCTTGGGATCACGCAGGATAGTGTGTCGCGCCTCGAACAGCGAAGCGATCTCTTGCTGTCCACGCTCAGAAAGACCATCGAAGCCATGGGCGGGACTCTGTCTCTTGTGGCCCAATTCCCTGACCGTGAGCCGGTGATGCTGTCCGGTATTGCTGAAGATGATTCAGAGTCAAAGCCCACAGGCCGACGACACGCGCTCGCGTAAAAGAGTCGGCTGCTGAGAATCTAGGAATCGGGTCATGTATCTGAGCGGCGGGGCGGAAGCATGCCGCACTACGGCATGTGAGGGATCTGTGGTAACCAATTTTGGCTGCAGATTGTCAGGGCTGAGAGCTCATACGGAAGTCACTGTGAGGTGACGTCCAGACGGTGGCGAGCTGGCCACGGCCAGTTCCCATTACTGTCGCCGTTCGCACAGTTCTTCAACGCTTCTCGTTGTGTTGGCAAGGTGTATACAATGGTTGTTGTCTGCACAAGAAGGACACCATGGTCAGGACAGTATCGAGAGAGACAGCGGGACGCAGCGAGACCATTAACTTGCGCGCCAGTCAGAAACAGAAAGGGCTGATTGACCGGGCGGCGGAGGCCCTGGGAAAGAGCCGCTCTGATTTCATGCTGGAAACCGTGTGTCGGGAAGCGGAAGCCGTTCTGCTCGATCAACGACACTTTGTCCTCTCCCAGGACGCATTCAAGCGCTTTACCGCGATGCTCGATACTCCTCCGACGAGCAACGTGAAACTGCGGCGTCTCCTTCAGAACCGTGCGCCGTGGGAGCGATGACCCACCCAGAAGGACTCCGCTCACCACAAAAACTCTCCGCGCAGCATGATGTGTCCCGTTTCGATTCCGGCGAGCCGGCTTTGGATGACTGGCTACGCCGCCGCTGTCCGGGCGCACTTGTTACCGAACAACGAAGTCTGGTTATCCGCCATCGCCGTCTCCCCCCAAACGGTTTCGGAGGCTTTGATCCGACACTGGAGCATCCGTGCTCCCGCATCAGCCGTTGACCCTCAGCTGCATTGCCGGTCATTACGCAGGCACTTCGACCATAAGTATTGAAATCGGGGCTCGCCATGCGTCGGGTGGTTACCCCCCTATCGGCTCCCTTCGCGCTCACCGGGCGTCCGTCCGGATACTGTAAAGAAGCGACTGATCTTGCGTCCACCCTGCTTGCGACGAGCGAGGCACGTAGAGGCGCTGACCCACTGCCGGTCCCGAATGTTTGAAGCCTGTCCGACATTGATCTAAGAGCGCCATGATCTTGCCTACGGATTCAGCGGTGGTCCCCCTGTGAGCCTATCGGGCTCCCGCTACCGCTAGATTTTCCGCTCCGCCTTCCGGCTACCGCCCGGCACCCGCAGCCGCTCACCGGGGCGCCGGCGACAATGGCGCAGCGCGGTCCAGAGCTTCAGTACGTGAAGGGTGGGATAGATCAGCGCCCATTCCCCCGGACCTTCCGCATCCCCCGCAACAAGCATTGGCGAAAGCCGCGTCCCTGCTTGCGCTGCCTAAAGACCGGCTCCACGATGGCCTTCCGCTTGGCGTACCGGGCGCGGCTTCGTTTGGTCCGCAGCGTCCGCCGCACCGGTCTGCCGCCGACAACTCAGCCGCCGGCCAGCCGCGCGGATGGTGGGTGTCGCTCGCTGTCAGCGTCTGCCGATCTGGCGGCATCAACGGCTCACAGCACAGGGTCGCAAGCGCCTCGACATTCGCTTCACTCAAATAGCCAGCGTCCAGGCTGGCCACTCGCGGCACCTGCTCGGTCTCAGCCTGCCCAAGCAGACGACCGTCTCCGTCACGGCCATCCAGTACTTGAAGCATAGTCGCAAATATGAGAACATGCCAAGGTAAAGGAGGACGCCAATATTGCCGAGGACGCGGGTCGTCTTCTATAGAGACCGAACAGGCACTGTTCCAGTGTTGGAATGGCTCGACACATTGCCGGCAAGGATACAAGACAAGTGCGTGGTGAAGATAGAGCGCTTGCGCGAACTCGGTCATGAGCTGCGGCGACCCGAAGCCGATCTCTTGCGGGATGGCATCTACGAATTGCGTATAGGGTGGAAGGGAACGAACCACCGGATCTTGTATTTCTTTCATGGACGAACGGCGGCCGTGCTGGCCCACGGAATCATCAAAGAGCGGGAGGTCCCACCCAAGGACATTGAACGGGCATTGGCGCGAAAACACCTCTTCGAGGAAGATCCGCAGACACATACCTATCGGGAGGAATGAACATGGCAAAACATAGACGCACGGCCACCTCGGATGCCGTCCAGATTCTCTACCATCGGTATTACGAGGGGAGGCCCGAACGCGTACGAGGGTTGGAGGAGGCTCGGGCCAACGACAGCGTCGCACGAAAGCTCACCGCGCTCCGCCTTCGTGCGGGCCTCACGCAACGGCAATTGGCCAGCCTGGTGGGAACAACAGCCTCAGCCATCTGCCGGTTGGAAGACGCGGAGTATGAAGGTCATTCCCTCGCGATGCTGAATCGAATTGCTTCTGCCTTGAAACAGCGTGTGGAAATTCGCTTTGTCCCTGTCACACAAAGCAAGACGCTGAAATCGGCCTGACTATCTGCTGGTCCGCCTCCAAGATCTCGTTGGCCAGTTCTACCCAGATGTCGAAGCGTGTAAGTGCTTGAAATGCCGTTGCGGAATTTGACTTCCATAAATTTTGCAAAATCCAGATAACTCATTGAAGAGATTAATGTTTCCGAATGCATGAACGGCCATTTTAAGGCGAAGGTCCTGGGTTCGAATCCCAGCCGACTCACCAAATCAAGCACTTACGAGTTTTGTCACTTCCACAGAAGCACCATTCGAAGAAAAATCCCACCTTTCTCTGGGGAAACGGACATTTTTCAAGGCGAGGCCCCTTATCGTATCGGCTCGGTGCATAAAACGTAGCCTCCGAGATCTCAGGTTCCAGCAGATGTGGCAAAGTTGGCCCGTATTCTTCGCCACGATCACGCCTGAAGCCTTGACGTGAACAGCGCAATCTTACACCGTGCTCAACCCACGCAACGCCTATCTTAACCTCGCTCCTATTAAGGAAAGCATAACTTTGCGCGGCCATCCCACAAGGCCCAGCAGGATTTGCATAGCTACTACTACCATTGGTAGTGTTTGTCTCGGTGTATCGATAGGAGTGCGTCAAAATTCTCTTGCACGTACAAAGTCATCTTTTGTCGGACGCCTCAATGAACACGGTGCCGCCTTCAAGGCGGAGGTGATTGCCGGTGCGATGAAACGTCATTTCGTGATGGAGATCCGGGCGTTGATGAAGGCCCGAGGCCTCGGTGTGAACGCGCTCCAAAAAAGGCTGGGCACCGGGCCGTCTCAGGTTCAAAGACGGTTAAATCGGCAGGATACCGGAATTTCGTTGAAGTCGATTGTCAAGGTGCTCGCCGTTCTTGGTCCTGCTGGGCAGATTGCTGTTGAGGTAAAGCAGTCGAAGAAGGAGGTGGCCTGAGCATGATAGCTCCAGGGGCCCCAGAATCCTCGGAGCAACGGCTCCGTGCTCTCGAACAACGGCTGAAACAGCTGAATGACGAGAGAGCCGAGGTGCTCCAAGCGATCGAGGAGTTTAAACGATCGGCCGATCGGGAAACCGAGCCGACTCAGCGTATTCAGCGCTCACTATTGGGGAGATCGCTCCGAGATTCAGCGCCCGTCACTCCTGACGAACAGCTAGCTCTGTTCCTACAACTGTTCCGTTGCCGTGAAAGCGTGTATCCCAAGCGGTGGGAAAATGCCAAATCCGGAAAGAGCGGGTATGCTCCGGCCTGCCGCAATGAATGGGTGCAGCCGTTGTGTCAGAAGCCGACGATTAAATGCACCGATTGTGGCAATCAGGCGTTTCTCCCTCTCAATGAAGACGCGGTCCGAGCGCATCTTCAGGGGCAGTGGACGATCGGAACGTATGCCATTGATGAGGATGATTCCTGCGCCTTCCTTGCCTGTGATTTTGATGGCTCAGGATGGAGGGAGGATGTCAGCGCATACAGAGAGAGTGCCAAGGCGCTTGGAATCGAAGTAGCGGTGGAGCGGTCCCGTTCTGGGCATGGGGCACATGCCTGGGTTTTCTTCGACGGACGGGTGCCAGCCAGGATGGCCCGCAATTTGGGCACGCTGATTCTTTCACGTTGCATGGAGGTTCGGCACCAACTGAGCATGGTCTCGTTTGACCGATTCTTTCCCAGTCAGGATTATGTGCCCAAGGGCGGGTTCGGGAACCTGATTGCGTTGCCTCTCCAGAAAGGTCCCCGCGAGTCGGGTAACAGTTGTTTCTTGGATGAGCGGTGCGCCGTCGTCCACGACCAGTGGGGATACCTGGCGCACGTGAAACGGCCCAACTATCAAGAGGTGCAGCGCCTGCTCGACCGATTCGTTGCCCACACTCAAGGATCAGTGGCAAGAAGCCATGGCTTTTTTGACGACGTGGCATGGACAACGGACCGAGCGCTCATGAATACCGGAATTGGGAGTGGAGAGGAGGGAGCGCCGACTATTCAGAGCACTGTCGAACTCACCATCGGCTCCATGATTCATGTCCCCCTCAAAGGATTGCCAGGAAAGATCGTTGGGAGACTCAGGAAAACGGCCAGCTTCCCAAATCCAGAATTCTACAAGCGGCAAAGAATGAGGTTACAGACGTATCCGCATGCGCGGTTTATTGTTTCCGGAGAACTGCGTCCGGATGAAATGATGTTACCTCGGGGTCTGATTGACCGAGTGACCCAAATCTTATCGGGGGCTGGCGCCCAGGTCATCATGCGCGACGAACGGCTCCCCAAGAGACGAATCACGGTTGAATTTGCTGGAGAACTGACTCACTTTCAAAAAGTAGCGGTCAAGACACTCAAGAAAACTGACATTGGTGTGCTCGTCGCCCCGCCAGGTTTTGGGAAAACCGTGGTGGGCTGCGCGCTTATCGCCGAACGACGCGTGTCCACGCTTGTCTTGGTGCATAGACAACCCCTTCTCGACCAGTGGAGGGAGAGCCTGGTCAAGTTCCTTAGACTCAATCAGAGGTGGCCCCGCTTGTTTGGACAGAATGTTTCCGTTCTTAAGTGGCGCCTCGCGAGTTACTGACTACGCGGCCGTCAGTCGTGTCGTCAGATGGTCATAATACACCTGGTCGGGCGTCTGACCGT
>JADYYH010000085.1 GCA_020853775.1 Nitrospira sp. | reverse complement strand
TGAGCCCACGCGGTCAACGTCGCGCGCTCTTTCAGGGACAAGACAATGGGAGGAGCAAGGTTCACGATGCATAAGCTGACTCTCGTTGTGGCCAATTGTCAAGTTATTTATGACGCACTACACTAGGGGCTTTTCAAGCGCATCACAATTCGTCCCTTTGATTGACACAATGTTCTTCGGGGGGCATCATCAACGTTACAATGTCAACGACGATTCAGCGCACTCATCCCCTGCTTGCGTCAGCACTCACTGTGCTCTTTCTGATGGGCCTTCTGCCTGAGGCCCAGGCAGGAGAATTCAGATCTGACAATCCGCTCAACCAGCCCGGGAAAATCTATTGGTGCCCGAATCGCACTGCCGACAAGCGCATTACCGCCACCCCTGATGCCGGTTGCACGGCACTGTACGACGCGGAGCGGGATGAAAAGAAACCCGCCTCACCCAACCACGACGAACACAACGATGCCGCAGCAAAAGAACCCCTCAAGATCCTGGACATTCAAAATGAAGCCTCGAAGTTCACCCGTGACTACCGTGAATTTCTGGATTGCTGCGCGAGCGAATGGGATTCCCTCGATCGCATCGACGAACTCGTGGAACGGTCCAACCACATTTTGATGTCGGTGCAACAAAAGGGCATCTATAACAGCGCGGGATTCGGCGTGGGAACCGGATCAGACGGTTTGGGCGGCGGCCCCGGCCAGTCTCCAAAACTCGGCACCTTTGCCCGACAATGGACGCTCAGCGAAATTGTGGGCACCGTTGCCATTGCGAGAGATGACCTCAAAAGACTCAAAACCCGCATGAAGGGGCTCATCACGCAGTACGAAAAACTCGACTCACTGGATTACGAACAGCGCGGGAGAGAGGAACGGCGCATCGAAGACGAACGCGAGACGATTGCACACGATCTCAGGCCAAAACGACCGGCAGCCTCTGCGCCGACCGGCATGGATATTCAGGACACCACCATTCCCACCAGAATCGGCGGGGACATCGAAAGCTCGCAGCTGAATCGTTCGCTCAACCCGAGCTTCGGCGCGGACATCGGCGCTACGGTCTCGCCCTACAGCAACGTCAACGAATCGCTCCGCCCACGGAGAGGGGAAGATCTCAGAGACAGCACCTTGACTGATCGTGTCGGGGCTAACACGCAAGACACCACGTTGCCCAATGCGTTCGGATTTGAAATCAACGCAGGCGAGAACGCCCATTCCTCTTCCACGAACATTCGTGGAGTCGGTCCCGCCATCGGTGACTCCTCTTTGAACAGCCAACCTCGCCGATAGCTTCCGCTTTACCCGTCGGTACCCCGAGCACCCACTCCGTTAATCCTTGGGAAATACCGACGGCATCGCCTGCCAATGGGCGCCGCCATCCACGCTTTTGTAGAGCCCGCTGCCGTTCGTGCCCGCGAACAACACTTGTGGATCCATGGCGCTCTGCGCCAGTGAACGGATATTGGTGGTCGTCAATCCTTCATTGAGCGTCTTCCAGGTTTTGCCGCCATCCTCGCTGCGATGAATACCATCCCGCCCGGCAAGATACATCACACCGGCCCGCGCACGGTCCAGCACCATCGCCACGATCATTTGATCTTGCAACGATTCACCGATACGCATCCAGGACGCTGCGCCATCCGTGGTTTTATACAGACCCGCCAGCGTCGCCGCGTACACCGTCTCCGGCGCGAACGGGTCTACTTGCACCGACGTCACGCCGAGCGCGCGCGACGTCTTCACCATCCGTTCCGGCACCAACCCGGTATTCACCTGTAACCAATGCGCCCCCTGATCATTCGTTTTGTACACGCCGCCGCTGGTGCCCGCATACATCACGGAGGGATGCGCGGGATCCATCCCCAGTGTCACGACCATTAATACTTCCTTCATCCCCTCCATCTTCTTGACCCACCGCTCCCCGGCATTCTTCGACTCAAAGACACCCATCGTGGTCGCCAAGAAGATGTGATTGTCATCCGCCGGATCGAAGACGAACTGATTGACGACAGACGAGATCGTCGCGTCGTCCAAGCCCATTCGCACCGAGGTCCAGCGCTGGCCGCCGTCATAACTCTTATAGACCGCATCCCCCTTCGTGCCCGCATAGATCGTGGCGGGATAGATGGGATCGATCGCCATCGCAATCACCCGCGAGTAGCTCATTCCCTTCGAGAGATTACTCCAGGTCTTGCCGCCGTCACGCGACTTGTAAATGTAGTCGTTGGTGGCGATGTAGAGAATGTCCGGATTGGTGGGATGGAGTTGGATAACGACGATCGGATCACGGCCGCCGCAGCCGCCGAGCAAGAGCGTGAGGAGTAATACGAGAGCGAGGACCCGTTTCATGCAACCTGTCGTTGAAGACGAGCCCGGATGCTCAAACGGGCCATCCAGCAAGGCCGCAGGAAGATCGGTGGCCGAGGCGTGCGTTATCGGCACGTTGAAGCAACCGATCAACCGAGAACGAAGTTGGGGACCCGTTTCAGCATCCGGGACTAGCGGTAGTTGGTGAACTGCAAATCAATCCCAAAATCTTTCCCTTTGAGAAAGGCAATCGCGGACTGCAGATCGTCCTTACTCTTGCTGATCACTCGCACCTGTTCCCCCTGGATCTGCGCCTGCACCTTCAATTTGGACTCTTTGACGGCCTTGGTAATGTCCTTCGCCTTTTCCGAAGAGATCCCGCTTTGAATTTTAATGGTTTGCCGCACGGTGGCCCCAAGCGCCTCCTCGATCTTGCCGTAATCGAAGGCCTTCAAGGACACGCCGCGCTTCACACACTTGCTCTTGATGATTTCAATAACGGCGTTGAGTTTGTACTCATCGTCGGAGAGCACGACGAGTTCTTTCTCCTTCTCCTTCAAGGTCAACTCGGTCTTCGAGTCCTTGAAATCAAATCGCTGCTTGATCTCCTTCGTCGCCTGATCGACGACATTCTTCATCTCCTGCATATTCACTTCCGACACCACATCGAATGATGATTGGTCAGCCACGAGTCCCTCCTTTTACGCGTCCGTCAATCGGCCCGAGTTAACAGCAGCCGCCGCCAGGCGGCAGCGTGAACTTGCGGTCATCATGCCGATGAATCGCCGTCTGGGCGCGACCCGCCGAACCCCCGCCGGCGGTCGCGATCACTTCACTGCTGCTGAACGGGCGCTTTAGCACCACATATCCATACCACTGCTTCATGCTGTCGCTCAAGACGACGATGCCCAGGATCGCCACCACCGCGACGAGCACGGCATCCAGATAGAGCGCAAACGCTTGTCCCGCCGCCAGCGTGGCCGCCTTCGCCAGAAACATCCAGAACATTTCGTAGGAGCCGGCCAGCGTAATCCCTCCGACGAACAACATGGGAACGGCTGTTACCCAGAGGTACGGCGATTTCCACATCTTGATCAACACCGTCGTGGCGATACAGAGAGCCAGCGTGCCCAACAATTGATTGGCCGCGCCGAACATCGGCCAGATCGTGGAAATGCTGCCTGTCCCGATCAAATACGCCCAAGCTCCCACCACAAAAGCACTGCTCAGCGTGACCCCAGGCCGCCAATTCATCTGACGAAAGGGCGCATACACACGTCCGACCATTTCCTGAATCAGATAACGCGCGACACGTGTTCCCGTATCGATCGTGGTCAAGATGAAGAGCGCCTCGAAGACCAACGCGAACTGATACCAATAGGCCATCAGGCCGGCCATGCCCGGCAACGCCGAAAAGATGGACGCCATCCCCACCGCGAGCGACACCGCCCCGCCTGGCCGCCCCGCCACATTGACTTCGACCAGCTGGGACAGCTCCGCAATCCGGGACGGCGCGAAGCCCATGGCCGTCAGAGTCTCCGCCGATAACATCGTGTTGATCGCCAGGTAATCGCCGGGAATCAGCACCGACGCCGCAATCAAGGCCATGACCCCGACGAAACTTTCCAACAGCATCGCCGCATACCCCACCACTGCCTGCGATTCCTGTTCGATCATCTTCGGCGTGGTCCCCGACGAGACCAGCGAGTGAAAGCCCGATACGGCGCCGCAGGCGATCGTGATGAACAGAAAGGGAAAGAGCGTGCCGGGAATAATCGGCCCCCCGCCATCGGCGAAGGAGGTTAGGCGCGGCATCTCAATCGTCGGGGCCATGAGAATCACGCCGAGCCCGAGCAGAAACACCACACCAAGTTTCATGAAGGTCGAGAGATAGCCTCGCGGCACCAGCAACATCCACCCCGGCAAGACCGAGGCGATGAATCCGTAGCCGGCCAGCAACCAGACGAGCGCCGGCTTCTCGAATTCGAACAACCAGGCATAGGACGATTGGCCCACCACGCGGCCAAAGAGCACCGCCGCCACCAGCAACACCAGGCCGATCACCGAGACTTCGGCGACCGCGCCCGGGCGAAACTTCTGAAGGTAGAACCCCATGATGAAGCCGATGGGAATCGTCATGGCTATCGTGAAGGTCCCCCAGGCGTTATGGTACAGCGCATTCACCACCGCAAAACCAAGTCCCGCCAGCGCGACCACCACAATAAACAGCACCGCCACGGCCGTCGCCGTGCCCGTGACGGACCCCAGTTCATCATGCGCGATTTCCGGCAAGGAGCGACCATTGCGCCGCATCGAAGCGACCAGGATAATAAAATCCTGCACAGCCCCGGCCAGGACCGCGCCGATCACCAGCCAGAGGAAGCCGGGGAGAAAACCGAATTGCGCCGCCAGCACCGGCCCGAGCAAGGGACCTGCCCCTGCAATGGCCGCAAAGTGATGGCCGAACAGCACGACCCTATTGGTGGGATGAAAGTTAACGCCGTCATTCAAGCGCACGGCCGGCGTCAGACGCCTATCATCCAGCTGCACCACCTTCCGGGCCAACCACCGGCCGTAGAAGCGATAGGCCAAGACATAGATGCAGGCCGCCGCCACAACCAGCCACAGCCCGTTCACTTTTTCTGCAGGATTGATGACACCGACCACATGGGCGAACGCCACTGCCGCGAGAACCGACAGCAGTATCCAGAGCACCGTGAAGGCTGTTTTCATGCGCGGGATACTAGCACAAACGCAGTGGGATGGGAGCGGCGAGGAACCAGCCGTCCGGATCCGGAGCATGTAGGTAAAGAGGACGTGCCGCACGGTTGAGCGAGAACGTGCTTACCGGGTTTGTTATACTTTTTTATAGCCATGTCGCCTGCCACGCCTTCAGAGCCATCCGGTCGAGAACGCCGCGAGTTTTATCGCATCACCGTTCTTCTCCCTATGTGCATCCAAGTCGCAGGAGACGACACGGAAGGCGAGTTGACTGAGACATCTGTCAACCTCAGCGCCGGCGGCATCGGCGCGATGGTCACCACACACTACACAGACGGTGACGTCCTGTCCCTCAGGCTTCTCCTCCCGGATCACGTTCCCTTTACAGCTTCTATCGAAGTGTTACGGCTGGATCCGCTCCCGCTCCTGGGCGATGTCTATCGCCTCCACGCTCGATTCGTCAAGCTGAGCACGCAAGACCGTGAGCTCCTCGTCAGATACATCCTTCGTTTTCAGCGCGACCACTTACAGGAACACTATTCCGCCTGACCGCATGCTCCGCCGTTTGCTTCCGCGCCCTGTTACAGGGGATGATGCGCCTATGCGCGCGCTCAGATGGCTCCTCGGTATAATCGTCGCACTGGCGACCGTAGGTGCCGTGTATCAAATGGGCGGGATGCTGCTGAATCGGCGCGATTATCCCCCCCCAGGCCACATGGTCGATATCGGAGGGCATCGGCTGCATCTCTATTGCGTTGGGACGGGCACTCCCACGGTAATCCTGGAGGCAGCTGCGCCTGGCTGGTCATTGTATTGGAGCAACATGCAACCGCAGCTCGCGCGAACGACTCGTGTCTGTGCGTATGATCGCGCCGGCCTCGGATGGAGTGAGCGCGGTCCCCTGCCGCGCACGGGACAACGGATGGCGAAGGAACTCCATCGCCTGCTCGAACGCGCCGGCATTCGCGGGCCGTACATTCTGGTAGGACATTCTCTCGGCGGCCTGGTCACCCGACTCTACCAACACGACTATCCTCAAGAAGTCGTCGGCATGGTCCTGGTGGATGCGGGACATGAATCGGAAATGCGTCAGGCAGAATTTCGACTCTTCGCCAACGCCGGCAAATCCATGCTGCCCGTCATTCGCATCCTGACGATGCTGGGCGTGACTCGGCTGATGGCCTCCGCTGATCAGCTGCCGCAGCTCTTGACCCAACAGGAAGAAAAGGTTTCTGCGGAGATCCGCCCGATGTTGCGCGCGGGCTGGCTGCGGACCGGCTACTATTCCACCCTGACGGATGAGAGTGACGGATTGATTGACACGCTGGAGCAAGTGCGGCGCAGCGGTTCGCTCGGCAATCTACCATTGGTCGTCATCACCGCCACCGGCCCGGTCTGGTGGCCGGAGATGCCGGGCGAGGTGAACCCGGTCAAGTTCAGGAAAATGTGGCTCGAGCTGCAGCAGCAGTTGACCACACTTTCGACGAACAGCCGTCAGGTATTCGCCGATCAAAGCAGCCATTTCATTCCGTTTGACCAACCGGAACTCATCTCACATGCAGTTCGTCAACTGATCGATCGCGAGCGGATCACTCCTCACCGGCCCTGAGGTGCCTTGCCCGCAGATGAGCGACATCCGCGGGGAAGGACCCACGATGCTCCGGTAGCGCAAGACAATTGGGGACCTTATGTCCCTTCGATCATGATCCGTCGGCTCTTGGCTTCTTCCCGTTTCGGAAACGTCACAATCAGCAAGCCCTTCTTCTGCACGGCCGACGCGTTCTCGGAGTCAATGTAGGTCGGCAATCGGAATATCCGCATCAACCGACCGTCGCCGATCTCTGTGACATGGACGGTCCACTAGGAACGCACCGGTTCGTAGATTTGATAGCGGCCGATGGTGGTCACGAGTCGCACCCGGTTTTGCGCAATCAATGGCTTGTAGAATCCGGCCCATCGGCCATATTCGCCGACCACGAGATAGTCGGGGTTGCTCTGCAGCGGATCGTAGGTGACCGCCTGCGCCTGCCCCTGTTCACGCCGGATAATCTCCACCAGGTGTCTGGGCAAGGCATAGGTGTACGGGCGATTCAGAAAGAGGAAGAGTTCGCTGTCATAGGTTTCGATCAATGCCGTCGGCGGGATGGCCGTATTCAGATACTGTGTCACCGCGAACAAGTCGCGATCGTCCTCTCGTGCTCGAAATGCATACCGTTCCTGCACCGCGCCCCACCCCATGATCGCCAGGAGCACCACGACGACGGCGGCCTTGAATCCCTGAGCTGTCAGACGCCTGCGGTGCACAAGTCCAGACATCGTCCTCAACAGATAGCCCACATTGAATCCTCTGGTCGCGTCGTGAAAAAGCAGGGCCGTACACGGCGCCGCAAGAAATAGTCCGGGCAGCGCATAGCGCGGTTCTCCGGCGCAGAGAAACGCGAACCAGGCCAACCAGCTCCCTGCCAGCAACAACAATATGATCTGCGCCGTCTGTTCAACGGAAGCCTTGCCACCGGTGGCAGGCGCTCGATGAAGACGCCAGGCTGCATAGGCCAGTCCGACTGGATATTCAACCCACGCCACGAATAGATACTGGATCGTCTCCAAACGGATAGCCGGCACGAATACCAAGGCAATCGCTACCGTCATGCCGTCGGTTGATGGATGCGCCATCGTGTGGCCGCTTAACAGCCAGTTTTTGGATTCGATCAGGACCTGAAATCCCCCCCAGGAACCGATCGTGACGAGGCCCATTTCCCACACAGCCGACCAGTTCCTCCGAAGACTCAGGATGACCATGGTCCCCGCGAAAGACGCGATGAGGAACGGGGCAACCTGCGCTTTGGTCATCAAGGCGAACGACCAGCAAGCCATCGCGGCGAGCCTCCACATCGGTCGTTGCGGGCTGCGGAGAAAACACAGGACGCCCGCCAGGAGGAAACATAACAGCGGCATCTCACCCAGCACCTGGCGACCGATATACAGAGGATGGATCGACCATTTCAGCGGCACGAGGATTAGCAGGGCAAGAGCAGCAATCGAGACCGATCGTCCATAGAGTCGACGAGTTACCGCATACAGCAGCAGCAACGCAACGAAGGTGTATATCAGTCCCACCAATCTCGTCTGCCAGACCCCGACACCCAACAGAGAAAAGCTCGCCGCGACCGAGGCCACCACGGGGAAATGGGCCGCCAGTGAAGGCGGCGCTGGTTCTCCCCGGAGCAGGCAGCCGTAGTGCCCCGACTCGACCCACGTCCGCGCGACACAGACCGTCCAGCCTTCGTCGAACCACAGCGGAGGGAAACTCTGGATATGGATGAGACCGCTGCTGAAGACCGTCACGAACAAACAGGCGGCCACCACGAGGTCCGTGCCCCACGAAGCCGCGTCCAGCCGTTCGATCGGGGAACGATCAGCCGAGCTCACCCCGGCACCAGCAGATCCGCTTGTTCGGGAAATCGCATCATGATCGTCGTCATGCGGCAATGGACGAGGCGAGGTGATAGGCATAACAGATGACGTTGGACGAATGAACCGGTTGTCGAAGCATCGCAGAGGAGAATATCCTCCGCTCCTTGCAATCAGGCCGAGGTCAGTCTTTCAGAAAGAATAGAATTCTGCACTCCAATCCCCTGCTTCGCCTCTGCCGCACCCGGAATGAGAAAGGGCGCGCACCGATACACCGCCACGGTCAGAGGCCCTTCGCCGTGACGCGCCAACAACGCGGCCCGCAGCGCGGGCCACGCTTCGAATCGCTGCGCATGAGGAAACATCGACTGCAACGCCTTCCCATCCAACCCGGGCGACAGCACCATCAGGTGATGCTGCTTCTGTCGAATCAGTTTCACGACGGTGTGCAGCTTTTCCAACGGACGGTCCAAATCAGCCACGCGAAAATGCTTCAGACGCCGGGCCACTCGTGACCAGAGCGGACTGTCCACCGGAAACAACTCATGCGTGCCCAGTCCGAGCGGGCAGGCGGCAATCACCACGCGGGACGCCTCCGGCCCGGCGCATTCGACCGGCCACATACCGCGGTCCTGGGCGAACTGCCAACTCGTATCGAACGGATACATATCCGCCACGACAATGTCCGCTCCAGGCACCACCGGCACGGCATACATCCGCTGCGCCGCGCGAACGCCCGCCTCATGCGCCTTGACCAGATCGCCCGCAAACAAGCCGCTGATTTCGCGACGATGATTGAGCGTGACGTTGGCGATAAAATCGAGGCCGGCTTTCCGGGCCACCGCGATCATATCCTGCCGCAGCTCCGTACGGATGGAGCCGCCACGTGTGCGTGAACCACGCAAGTAGTCGTGCATCATCCTCGTGGTCTCCACGCCACAGACGGCGGGGAGCACAATTTTTGCGCCGCCCGAGAACCCCGCTATCGGATGAGGATAGATGCATCCCACTCCGATCTTCAGATCACAGTCCATGACCGTGCGGTTGATCCGAATCGGCAAGCCGCCAGGCGACGTGCCCAAATCCACGAGGTCTCGCCGGCTGTCATGCGCCATGACTCGCACGGCCGGCGAGAGTTTCGCTCCCACCTTCTTCGCCATGTCTTGCACGGAAGCGGGAGGATGTGTACCGCCGGCCAGGAGAATGGTAATCGCTTGTTCGCTCACTCCGGCTTGGGTGAGCTCGGCAATAATTGACGGAAGCAGGTCTGCCGCAGGAGTCGGCCGCGTGAGATCATCGACAATAATTACGCACCTGGTTTTCCCCTTGGCGATCTCGCGGAGTGGTGGCGAACCAATGGGCTGAAGCAGTTGCTCCCGCATCGCCGCGACAGTCAACGCAGGCGCGTCCTGAGGGCCCACTTCCACAATCTTCCACGCAGGCGGAAAATTAATGGACAGCGGCTCATCGCCGAACCATGCTTTTGTGCGCAAGTGCAGCTCACTCATAATTTGCGCCCCACCCTGGAAGCATTCATCTGTCCCACCGCTTTCGAATTCGTTTCACCAGAAATCGCCGGTGTTCCGCGACACATCTCCCAGAAAAAGCCGGCGGCTTGGCATTTTTCTCCCAGCCAAAAGAGCCAGAAATGCCGTTTATGCTGGAACTGATGCCACTCAAACGGCCCCAGGGTTTTCAGCCAGAGAGCTTTCAGCCAGCGCGGCTTGGTTTTTTTCCCGCCCTCGCCCCACAACAGGCTATCCTGAGGTACGATCCCGCTTGGATCTGCTCGCATGACTCGAAACAGCATCGCAATCGCCGCGCCTCGATGGAAAGCATGGCGCAAATGCTGTAGCCCTGTCGCCCGGCGCAAGTGTGTCACGAGATTGGGTACATACACCATCTTGGCGCCTCGCTTGCGCAGCCGCCAGATCAACTCCCAGTCTTCGCCCGCGCCGGTGAAGAGCGGATTGAAGACATATCCATCTTCGCGTTCACATCTCATCAGGCAATCCCGCCGGAACAGAATGTTGCCGGTGTTGCCGACCAATCCTCCCGGATCGAGCTGTTCGACCGTCGGAAGCGAGTGGCGACGACGAATGGCATCCAGAAGCGGATCGGTTTCTTGAAATGTCCCGCCGGCCACGTCCGCATGATATCGATCGAGCGCAGCCACCAATCGCTCTAACCAATCCAGAGGTGGAATCCCGTCATCATCGGCAAGCGCAATCAAGTCCCCTGTCGCTTGGCCAATGCCTTCATTTCTCGCCCACGCAGCGCCGCGCCTGTCTCGATCAAGAATGACGAGGACTTCATCCGGCGGTCTCGTCTGTTTCGCGAGTGCCGCCTGGCACAACGCAAGCGTCTCCCGCCCCACGGTTGGAATGACGACGGAGATCTTGTGCTGATCGGCCGGCAGCTTCAGCGTTCCGCTCCTAGTTGGATGACGCAGCTTTCAGCCGCAATAACAGGGGTGCCACCATTCGGAATACCACCTCTCCCGCCTGGCGAAACGTGTCCGGCAGACTCTGCACGAGCGATTCCAGTTCGTTCACCTGCACAATCCCCAGGCTGAACACGCCCCCCCAATAGAGCAGGACGCCGACGGCACCGCCGACCAGAAGAGAAAGCAGCGGTGTGGAGACGAGTGCGGAGAAACCGGCCATCGAAAGACCCGTCACGCCCACAAGCACCAATACGCGCGACCATGCCAGCCCTTCGAAGATGCCGACCTTCAGCCGACGTAAAATCCAGGCATAGCCACCCGCCACCAGCGCAAACGAAAGGGACGTCGCACAAGCCGCGCCGGCTGCGCCACCAACGGGAATCAGGATCACGCACAGTCCAACATCCACCACGAGCGTCATCAGCATGACTCGGATCAGGGACAGACCCTGACCACCCGCCTGAATCACCGGCCAGAGCACACGGGCCAACGCATAACAGAGAGCGCCTGGCACCAGCAGGCGCAATCCCAAAGCCGCCTCTGAAAATTGAGGGCCAAAGTACACCGTGATAATCCGATCGCCCAGCACAAACACCACGATCAGCAAAAAGATCGTGCCCAGCATGACGTAGCGTACGAGGCGGCTCACCAGATTGGTGACCGCCTCCACCCGCTCTTCAGCCCACAGCCGGGCCGTCGCTTGCAGCATCACTCCTTCGACGGCAATCGGAATGAACCAGACGAATTGCGACCATTGCACCGCCGCAGCATAGAGGCCCGCCTGAGCCTCGCCTGCCAAATGGCGAACGAGAATGATGTCCAGCGAGCAGAGCGCCATGTTAAGCACGGAAAAGACCATGGCCGACAATCCGAATCGCAGCATGGCCGCTGTCGTCAAAGACGGGGCGCCCTCAGACGCCCGGAGGCCGGCTCCGTTGAGCGCCACCATCACCGCTCGCAGACAGGCCACTGCGACAAAGATGTTCGCCACGAGCAGTCCCACAAACACCCCGACCAGGCCCATGCCCGTGACCGCCGCAAGGATGCCACAACTTCCTGCCATCAACACGCCGATGATGCCGGGCACTGCGGCACGTTCCTCATGCCGAAAACCGTGCAACACGCCGCGTGCATAAAACCAGACCTGGTCACATACGAGGACGCCCACCACGGCCAAGGCAATCGGCACCGCCGCCGTGCCGTGCGACGCCGTCCTCCAAATCAGCACGCCCACCGCAAGCCCCGCACACACCACTCCTGCGCCATTGATGAGCGCGCCGGACCGAGCCACCGCCCGGCACCAGGCCACCTCATCCGGCCGCTCGGCAATGCGCCTGGTCATGGTTTGCATCATCCCGACGTTGGCAAACTGCGACGCGAGCAAGAGCACCGCCAGGTAATAGGCGTATTGACCATAGCCCTCTATGCCAAGGTATCGCGCGAGAATGGGCAGGACCACGGCCGACGTGGCCAATTTGGCCATCGACCATCCACCGACGGAGAGAATCCCTTTAGAAATCGCTTTCGCCGACATGACTCTTCAGCATCGAACGCCTCACTGTTCCGAGGTCGGTGTACGCACCCCTCACAGACGCTTATGCTGCAAAACGCGCGTATTGTTCTTGATGGGCGGCCAGGGCTCTGGAGGTTTCATACGTTTCCCGCACATAGTCATAGGCGGCACGGCCCTTTTCCAGCGGTGCCTCGGCAAGGAGACTCCGCAGCGCGGCGGCGTAGTTGTCATCGTGCACTTGTTTTCCAAACCGCGTCGCGAACTGATCCGGATCGACCCGGCTGATGATCGGACATCCATAAGCGGCCGCTTCCAGGAAGGTCAATGGAAGGCCTTCCCGCACCGCCGTGCTGACGAAGATCCAGGTATCGGAGAGCAACTGGTGCATTCGTTCCGGCTCACGAAACCGATTGATCAACCCCGGCATTTCGAGGTTGGACACGCCGCGGAAGCGCTGCCGCAACTCGGCATCAAACCCGGTCTCCGCGGACGCGCTCCCCTTCCCGACGGCCACGAATCGATAGTCGGGAAATTGTGCGGCCAATTCGAGAAACAGCCAGGGGCGCTTGCGTTTGTCCCAACGGGCGACAAAGGTAATCGTCGGCCGCTCGCTTTTTCGAGGGACCGCCGTCGGCACGTCAATGAGGTTCGGAAGCAGTGACGGCAGCTGCGTGAGCCCGTACAGGCGCTTGACCTTCTCCTTGAGAAAATGGGCCGGGCAGTAGACGGCATCGGCCCGCCGCACCGCTTGCCTGACCAGAAATCCTGATTCTGTCAAATAGTTTAGCGGCGTCAGCAGACGGCGCATCGGCGTCGCATAGAGAAACTCGACCCACCAGTCGCTCAACTCCCGCGGATCTCGACTGGTCACCAGATGCGCCCGGCACGGGTGAATACGTTGCGCCAGGCAGGTCAGAACCGTGGGATCCTGGGAATGAAAAATATCCGCGCTCGACGCGCGAATGAGGCGGCAGGCGTCCATGATGTTGCGCGGCGAGAAACTGCGGATCTCCACCCCGCCGATGGTTTCAGTGGGCTGTTGGCCCTGGCGCCCCGGCACGATCACGCTGACCCGATGGCCGGCACGCACCAGGCTTTCGGCCAGCTTACGCGACATGCTGCCGAAGCCGCCATAAATCCCCCAATCAAAATACTGACTGGTCAGAATACAGACATGCGGCAGCTTCCTCATACCCGCGGCTCCCTGGTCCAATCGCGGGCGATTTTTTTCGAACCGCGAGATTCCTTGGCTCGGCTTTCGACCGATGGAACCGCGACCTTCGCGCACAACTCCAAATAGCGGGCTGCGAGCGCCGGCCACCCGAATGCAAGCGCACGGCGGCGACTCTCTTGTCCCATGCGCGTCCGATGCGCTCCCTCTTTCAGCAGGCGCTGCAACACGGTCGCGAGCGCCTGGACATCAGCCCATGGCACAATCTCACCATTGGCGCCCTGCGTGACCAATTCCGCGGTGCCTCCCGTATCGGACACGATCACCGGCAGTCCACAGGCCATCGCTTCCAGGAGCGCGATCGACATGCCTTCATGCTGAGACGGCAACACGAATACATCGGCCTCGTGATAAACAGCCGGCATGTGTTCGCGTGGCACAAAGCCCTTGAACGTCACCGCCTCCGCCACCTGCAACCTCGCCGCTAATTCTCGCAACTGCGGTTCGGCATCTCCTGTCCCGACGAAAATCAGCACCATTGGTTCCGGGCTGGCTGCACGCAATCGGGCAAAGGCCTCCAACAGATGGTGCTGCCCTTTGCGCTCAATCAGACGCGCCACACAAATCATGGTGAACGGCCGAGCCGGGGTATGCGCAGCCGGCACAAACGCGTGCGTATCGACCCCGTTGGGAATTGTGACCAATGGCAGATCCGGCATGGTTCGATGTGCCAAGGCTACCTGCTCCGCGCTGATGGCTGTCACCACCCCGGCTTGACGCCAGATCCTGGCGATGAACGGCGTCAACACCGGGTAGAGGTAGTGGTATCGCGCCTCGAACCCTGGCACATCCGGCCCTTGTAGCGACAACACGTACGGCAGTCCATGCGTGAGGCGCAGCAGGTAACTGATGGCGCCGGCCGGCACCCCTGCAAAGGCGAAGCTCACATCATACCGATGTGTCGATGCCAACTGCCGCGCCAGACGCAGCCCCCGCCAACTATACCGCAGCAACTCGCGATTGGTGGCGTGGTGGATGTTGCGATTATCGACCGGCACCTTGTAGATCGTGATGCGATCGGCGAACGCTTCGGTTTCGTATCGGGCCCTGGTCCGCGAAGAGGTCACGAGATCCACGGTGACATCTGTACGCAGGGCCATCTCTTCCAGCAGGTGCAGATTGACGACGCCGGTGCCGCCCCCGAGCGGAGGGAACTCGTTATCGAACATGAGAATGCGAATGGCGGTTATCTCCTGGTCACGCGACGGGCGACGTACAGCGGCCGATGTTTGACTTCATCGGAAATGCGTCCGATGTATTCCCCGATGACACCGATCGTCATGAGTTGAATCCCTGCGAGGAAGAAAATCGAGACAACCAGCGTGGTGAACCCGGCCACCCCGACGCCGATGGTGAGTTTCTTGATGAAATAAAACAACGCCACCAGGAAGGATAGCAGCGAAACGGTAAACCCCAGCAACGTAATGATGCGCAGCGGCATGTGGCTGAATGAGATCAAGCCATCGAGCGCCAGATAGATCAGTTTCCGTAGCGTGTACTTGGGAGTCCCGGCATGGCGTGCCTGGCGTTCATAGGGCACGCCGACTTGCTTAAATCCGACCCAGCTGCGGATGCCCCGGACAAATCGATTCCGTTCAGGCATGCGGACGAGCAAGTCGACCACTTTCCGGTCCATGACGCAAAAATCGCCGGCATCCAACGGAATCTCGATGTTGGCCACCCGCTGCAGCAACCGGTAGAACCCCGCATAGGCCAACCGTTTCCCCCACCATTCCTTCCGCTCGGTTCGTACCGCATAGACCACTTCCCACCCTTCCTGCCACTTAGCCAAAAAGGTGTGAAGGACTTCGGGAGGATCCTGGAGATCGGCGTCCATAATACTGACGACACGCCCGCGAGTATGCTCCAGCCCGGCGCTGATCGCGACCTGGTGGCCGAAATTTCTGGCAAACTCTACGACGACAACTCGATGATCCTCCGCCTCCAGACGCCGCAAAATCTCCGGGCTCCGGTCGTGGCTACCATCGTCGACAAAGACAATTTCATAATCCAGTCCCTGCTCGGTGAGCGTCCTGGTAAGCCGGGTATGGAGCGCCGGCAAATTCTCTTCTTCGTTAAAAACCGGAATAACGATCGACAACATTGGCGAAGGAAGAGAGGCGGCACGCTGTCCGAGAATCGCAGCGACGACCGCCGGTGACTGACGATGGTCCTCGGCAGTGGTGGTCAATTCCATGGCCGAGGCCAGGGCCCGGCAGAACTCCAGCGCTTCCTGCTGATCCTGTGTCGGTGGCAATTGCCGCCAGCCGGCCGGCTTCCGGCCTGTTGCGGGCGAGACGTCATGACGGCCGGACCAATCCCGAGGACCGGACTGCGGTGATGGCTGCATAGGGACACTCTTACGTGTATGAACGTAAAACCGTTAACTGGGATAGCTCTCTCAGTGTTGTCCCTAGTGTAGCGGAGGAGGTCGAAATGGGCCACATCTTGTCGTGAAATCGCAGTGTAGGATTTTCGGAAGCCCACCTGTCGCACCCTGATACAGAGCGGCTTTCGGAAGGAGGGACGATTATTTTTGCGGAAGGGCGTGATCGGCGCCCTTGGTCATCATCGCCAGGCAGCCCAGCCCTAACGCGATCCACACGAATTCTCGAAAGCGCCGCAGGAGCGCGAAGGTGATGCCCGTGACTTCACCATACCCGAACGCCGAGAGGAGAAAGAGATTGCCGGCATCCTGTGCGCCCAAGCTGCCAGGGATAAAAAACGTCCCTCCTTTGATAAAGACGGATAACGCCCCAATCGCGATAGCCGGCAGGACATTGATGGATTGCCCCATGCACAGCACCATGACATAGACCTCTAACGCCTCCGCCAGCCACCCCATCAGAAATAATCCCGTCGAAAGGAGAAAGGCCTGCCGCTGGTGAGAATAGAAACCGGCAATGGTGCGATCCAGTTCAAGCAGCTGCTGCTCGCGTGCTTCCAGAAACTGAATGCGCAGGCCGATGCGTCTCAACAGAGCCAGGATCCACCCAAACATGCCCTGATGCTGAACGACGACAAAGGCGCCCACTCCGAACAGCAGCAGGCCCACGCTGACCAACCCTGCAGTGATTGTCTGCCCGGCCGATCCACCGGCCCCCAATAACCAGAATCCCAAGCCGATGCCTGCAAGAATGAAGAGGATCTGAGCCACGGTCATGGTCGTTTTAGCCGTCACCACCGACGCGAGGCCCTCGACGAGTGGCACGCCATGGCGATTGAGAAGATACGCCTTCAGAGGTTCGCCCCCCACATAGGCCGTCGGCGTGGTCATATTCACGACCTCGCCGGCGGTGCGAATGGCTAAGATGCGCCAAAACGGCACGCCATCGGCCCAGGCGCCGAGTGTCACGCGCCAGCCATAGGCTTCGAGCACATACATGAGGAGAGAGGGAAGAAGGACCAGCACCATGGCGGCGGGACCCAATTGCGTCACCGCCTCGTAAATACGCCCGATGCCGATGTGCCAGACCAGTGCCGAGAGTGTCAGCGCCCCGAGGACAAGGAGGGCCGCTTTAAGCACGGGCCCGTGCCGAGGGTCGAATGACCCACACCATCATCAGCCAGAAGACGGTAGAGCCGAGGGCGGCCATCCATAGAAACCAGTCCAGTTTATCCAAGATGGCAAACAGGAAGACGACCACCGAGAAGTCGCGACTCGCCACATTCTTGAGGATGAAGTCGGACCAGGCCGCCTGCTTCGGCGTGTTCCATCCTCGCGTCGCACCGATTTTTTGGGCCTTCGTGACCAGCCAGAACGCCATGGCATTGCCGAATACGGCCGCGCCGCCGAGCGCCAACGGGATCCACGCCTCGGCGGTCCCGGCTTGGCGAACATAGGCTCCGCAGGCAATTCCTGCAAAAATGGCGATATGCACCACATTGTCCATGGCGATATCCAGCCACGCGCCGAAGGGGGATTCCGTAAAGGTGAGGCGCGCGACTTCACCATCGCAACAATCGATGATGGCAGCCAGCTGGAACAACAATGCGGCCACGATGCCGGCTGTATAGCTTCCGAGACCGAATCCGACAGCGGCGAGCAATCCGACGGCGGTCGCCACCATCGTGATGGTGTTCGGGGAGCACTTCAATTGGAGGAAGAGCCGTGTTAAGAGCCGCGAAAAGGTCCGGTTGAAATACCGATCGACGAACCCTTCGGCCTCGCCTTTCAGCGAACGGAATAACGTCCGCTCGGCATGGCCCGCACTGGCCTGATCCCATACGTCGCGATACCAGAGTCCGGCGTGGGACGCGGCGGCCACGACCCGCACTCGACCTTCGACAGCGGCCCGTTCCAGCCAGCGGCGCATGGGAGTCATCCCGGGAGCTTCCGCGACGCCGCTCGTCGAAACCGCAGCCGCCCCGTTGGGCGGGTTCAAAATACTCGCGGGCAACACCACCAGATCGGCCGCGACCTGATGTCCTTGCTGGCCCGGCTGATTGTGAAATGAAATCAGCCGCCCTTCTTGCAAGGCGACCACTGGATTGCGACGTCCGACCGCAGGTTCGACAGGGCCCGCTTCACGCGTCACCACCAACGCCTCGCCATCACGCACGGTCTGCCGCAAATGTTCGATCAGGCCCTTGGAAAACACCGCCTGGACACCGGCCACGAGACAGAAGCCCCGGACTTCCGCGGCCAGGGATTCCCAGGTGCGCGGATCGTCAAGCGGGAATTCCCGGACCGGCATCCAGCGGACCGGAATCGTCACGCGGGCTCCACGCGCCAGCGCTTGCTTGAGCAACTCCTCATCGGGACCGGCCAGTACGATCAATTGACGAATGCCGCCCCGCTGCAAGGTGAGGACGGTCCGCTGAAAGAGGCTCAACCCTCCGATGTGGGTCAAGGGGCCGACGTCGGCAAGGCCACGACCTGGACGCTCGCCGAAGAGACCGGCCCCTGGCAAGAGGATGGCCGTGCTCAATCCCTGCAGCTCCGCGCCTCGTTGTAAGGTACTTTCACTCATCGCCGGACTCGTCGTTTGTATTTCGTGGTTCGTCTCTCCTCAGCAGAAAAGAGCTAGCGCGGACCTCTCCACTCTCAGCTCTCCGCCACCGGGCCTGCGCGCTGACCCCGACGAGAGACGCTTCACGATTCACGTGTTTTGCGAACTCCCGCCTCGGTTACAGCCGTGGCAGGACCTCTCGCTCCGCCTTCGTTATATCTTCAGGGAAATCGATCTCCGTCCAGGGCAGCCCTCCGATTTTCTCATGTCCGACCTTGACGTCACGGAAATACTGCAACAATCCATCTTCGTATTCCATGTCCCAGCGGTCTTGATCGATATAGCCTTTCAGGGAGCCGATCACGTGGGGAGCATCCGCCCGGCGCACCCTGAGGAACCCGACACCTTCGCCGGCGAGATCGTACCGATCAGGCACCTTTTTGCTCAACGCAATGACGCGGTCACCCTGCACGACGACCATACACTCCTCGCCTGTTTGCTTCACCGTGTCGTCCATGAGTAGACAGTTTTCATACGGCGACGCCACCAAACGCCGAAGGATTTCCCGATGAAACAACACGTCCGCGTCCATGATGACCACATCGTCAGTCAACGCCTGCCCGGCGATCCATAACGACGAAATGCTGCCGCGGTGGAACTCCTCGTTCACCAGATACGAGATGTCCACGCCATGGGAGTGGGAGCCCACGGCAGCCCGGATCATCTCCTGTTTGTATCCGACCACAATCGTGGCCTGCCTGATTTTGACCGAGGCCAGGGATTCCAAGTAGCGCGACAGCAAGGTCTGCCCGCCGATCTCGATCAAGCATTTCGGCTTATGCTGGGTCACCGGCCAGAGGCGTTTGCCGACTCCCGCCGCGAGGATGATCGCCCTCATGCGCGCGCCGCCGCTCCTGCCAACACCTCTTCGACGGCGCCCAGAAATCCGTCGATCTGGGCCTCAGTGAGAGCCCCCATGTTCGCGACACGGAAGATCTTCGATTCCAGCTGCCCTTGACCGGCATAAATGACATACCCGCGGGCTTTGAGCTGATCATGCATAGTGGCATAGCTGAGGCCGGCCGGCAGATGGAACGCCGTAATCGTATTCGATTGCAGGTCCGCCGGCAGAAATGGCTGCACCCCCATGCCCGCCATCCGTTCCCGAATTCTCGTGGCGATGCGACGATAGCGCTGAAAGCGGTTGGTCACCCCCTCTTCCAGCAATTCGTCCAGCGCCTCCTCAAACGCGTAGTACACCTGCACGGCCGGCGTGAAGGGCACAATCCCTCGGCCCTGTTCATCGACATAATGGGTCAGGGTCAGATACCAGGACCGCTTCGGATATTTTCGCATTTGATCCAGGAATCCCTTACGGAGCAGGACAAACGACACGCCAGGGAACCCTTGTATGCACTTACCCGCTGTGCCCGCCACCATATAGATGTGCGACCCGGCTATGTCGATCGGTTCGCCAGCCAGACCACTGACGGAATCGAGGACAAACACCCGGTTCAGGCTGTCGACCACCTCCGCAATTTCTTTCACCGGATTGATCAAGCCGGTCGTCGTCTCATGATGCACCATCGACACCGCGTGGACCTCGGGATGCTGGCGCAGGGCCAACCGCAGTCGTTCCGGATCCGGCCTGACCTGCCATTCCGATTTGAGTTCGGAGACACCCAGCCGCTGCAAACCGATCATATTGGACAGACGTTCGCCATAGACCCCGTTATTGAGCACCAACATGCGCTTGCCCAGGGGCAGGCAGGACATGACCGCCGATTCTACGGCCGCCGTGCCGGACCCTGTCAGGATGACCGCCACGTAGTCAGACTCCGCACCGGGCACGAATGCGGTGAGCAGCTTCTGCTGAATGCGCAGCAGCATGTCGGAGAACTCGGATTCCCGATGGCAGATGTCCGGACGCAACAAGGCCTGCCGCACCCGTTCGCTCACATTTACGGGACCTGGATTCAGAAGTATCATGGTTGTGCCTCAGACTGTTAATCGGAACGGAGGACGACGGGCTCACCCGACAGAGTCAGCGTACCGAAATTACTCAATGGCTTTCATGAAGCGCGCGGTGATCGCCGGCGGCTCCAAGGCAATCCGGCCGACATCCTCGACAAACTCGTTTACCTTGACGAGCAACATGCTGGGCCCGTCGTTCGTCAACATATCTTTGAATTCGTACACGAGATCTTCACGGTCCAGCACCCGTTCAACCGCCACGTATCCGGCGGCCTTCGCCACCTTTTCCAATTGGACGACGTTGGAGATGGTCGGCTGATTGCCCGTCGAGCCATACACTTCATTGTCGAATACAACATGGACAAAATTCTTCGGCCGTAAGGCGCCCACCGTGGCGAGCGTGCCCATGCCCATCAACACATTGCCGTCTCCGTCAAACACGATCACCTTCTTGGACGGTTTGGAGAGCGCCACGCCCAAGCCAATGGCGGCGGCATTACCCATCGAGCCGATCATATAGAAATGCGTCGGCCGGTCGGCAAGCTTCTGGGCTTCCCGCGAGGGAAACCCATTGCAGATGATGACCGGCTGATCCGTCAGCAGTTCGAGCAGCGCGGCCATCGCC
This sequence comes from Nitrospira sp., assembly GCA_020853775.1. Classification (GTDB taxonomy): domain Bacteria; phylum Nitrospirota; class Nitrospiria; order Nitrospirales; family Nitrospiraceae; genus Nitrospira_A. Next base: position 13,126 of record JADYYH010000085.1, on the reverse strand, counting down.
TGCGCCCGGCTCTGCATCGTTCCCTGTTCCGGTCTCATGGGTGCAACCCCTTGATGATGCCCTTCTTGATCAACAAGGCCACGGGAATGCGCTGCTTCATAAACGTCTGTCCCACCCACCGGAGATCGTCCGCCATGGTCTGCTCCGATAAGGTCCTGTGTGGAATTTTCATCGTATCGAGCAACTGCGGCATCGTCTCGCCCATCACCAGATGTTCCGGCGCGTCTTTGCCCTCAAACCCGCGCCAGGATACCAACAGGATGCACGGCTGCCGATAAATCATGTTGAGCGAGAGCAGCGTGTTGAGCGAGGTGCCGAGGCCGGAATTCTGCATGAGCACCGCAGGGATTTTTCCGGCCATGAAGGCGCCGGCCGCCATGGCGACCGCTTCATCCTCGCGCACGGCCGACGTGTACAGCTTGCGCGTGAGCAACTCCTCGATAATGCCACCCAGCAGGGAATCGGGCACACCGGTGAAGAAATTGACGCCCAGACTTTCGAGCGCCTGCACGAACACATCACTGTCGACCATGAACCATGCTCCTGTCGCCTCACGGGTCTCGGCACAAGAGGCGCATTATAGCCAAGGGGTCCTCCATTCACAAGAACGCCGCACTGAGAGTTGCCGCCATGTGAACGGCCATGGTAGCGTGCCAGGTGGGACTCGCTGAAAGCCATGCGCAACGCGTGTTCAAGATGGTCGCCTCTCCGCATCCTGCAGCGCCTCGGGTGCGTCTGCGCGTTGCTCCTCCTCACGGCCGGGCCGAGTTTCGCCATCACGATGGCCAACGATCCGCACGGCTACCACGATCTTTCCTGGGGGATTCCTCTCACTGACATTCCCGACCTCATGGTGACCCGTGAGAATACACACACCACCGACTATGAATTTCGCGACCGCCAGCCCGTCTATGCCGACATCCCGGTCGAAAGCGTGCACCTCTCGACGGTTGACGCCCAGTTTGCGCGCGTCACCATCCGGTATCGCGGCGCGCAGGCCCACAAGCAGGTGCTGCAATATCTCGAACGGACCTACGGCGCGATCGAGCGGCTTCCCGGGCAGATGATGCGAGGGCTGAACCAGCAATATACTTGGCGTGGAACGGAAACAGAGATCACGCTGACCTATGAAGCCAACCGTGATCTTGGGTTTGTCTTTATCGAAAGCCGGAACCTGGCGCCACGCTTTCAAGATCGCATGTCGGATACGGCGGAATAACCGATGCTGCACGGACAGACCTTCCTCCATCCATCCCGCTTCCTGTTGGTTCTCACGCTTGGCGTCATACTGCTATCCCCGATCGCCCCGGTGCTGGCCGTCCCGATGGAGAACGATCCGAACGGGTTCGAGGGCATTCCTTGGGGAGCGGCCTTTACCGAATCGGACCAGTTCGTGAAAGTAGAAGAGGCCGGCCGAATCCAGACGTATGAACTGACCTCCACACCCAGGAAGCTAGGCCCGGCGACGGTGGAGTCGATGAAGTTCAGCACGGTCGAAGGCAAATTCGCCCGCGTCATGGTTCGGTATACCGGCAAGGAGACCCACGACCGGCTGCTGACGTTCCTGCAACAACAATTCGGCCCGATCGATCAGACCCCCGGCCAGATGGCCGGCGGCGCGGTGAAGTTTTTCAACTGGCAAGGGCCCGACAGTGCCATCATCCTCCGTTACGACCTCCGCACAAGCCAGGGTGTGATTTTCTTCGAGAGCGAAGCGTTCCGCGTCAACTTGAACGAGGGTAACTCGCCTTCAGCGCCCTGACGGTCTTCGCCCCCCTCAATTCCAGTGGCCTGGCTGCACGAGGCCGGAAATCTCACGATTCTTGTCTTGCTTCGTTCTTGCGTGATAGCCTGGGGTGAGTAATCACTCACTTACCGGACTGCTGAACACGTGAAAGCGACGAGCGCCATCTCCCGCCACGCCAGCCAGGATCGTCAGGCCAGCCTGATTTCTTCTGCCGCGAATCTGTTCGCCGCGAAAGGGTTCAAGGGCACCACCACCAAAGAAATCGCCAAAGCTGCCGGCGTGAGCGAAGCGTTGGTGTTCAAGTACTTTCCGACCAAACGGGCACTGTACACCGCCATCCTGGCCGAAAAGGCCCCGTTGAGTGAACTGCTGAGCGCCGTCGAGGAATTTGCGCGCAAACGTGACGACCATCGGGTCTTTACGTTGATCGCCAGCTACCGTATCCGCCCTGGAGCCGATCCCACGATGTTACGCCTGCTGCTCTTCAGCGCGCTGGAGGGCCATGAGCTGGCCGACATGTTTTTCGGGAAGCAGCACCGGGTGTTCTACGACTATTTAGCCGGCTACATTCAGACCAGGATCGACGAAGGGGCATTTCATGCGATCGATCCCCTGTTGGCGGCACACGCCTTCATCGGCATGGTGGTCCACCACCGGCTGTTGCACGAGATTTTCGACGTGCCCTTGCACTGTTCCCATAAAGACATTGTCTCCACCTATGTGGAATTGTTTTTGAAAGGCCTTCAACCTTCATCCACCGATAAGAAGCGAGGCCTGACTCGTGTCCGGTAATCCGATTCGACGACATCCGATTGTCACCCTGGGCCTCATCCTCTTCGTCGCCGTGGCGGCCCTGGTGGCGTTCCGACTCACCAGCGGCGCCAAAACCGACCCACGCAAGAACCGCATCCTGACCGTGGGCACCATGGCTCCGATCAAGCAGGATCTCGACGTCCGGTTGGCCTACACCGCCGATTTGATTCCGAACCAGCTCGTCAACATTTTCTCCCGCGTGGACGGCTACATCGCCAAAATCTATGTGGATAAGGGCGATCTGGTGAAAGCGAATCAGCTGCTGGTCGAGATCGACCATACCGATTACATCCATGCCGTCAACCAAGCCAAGGCCAATCTCTTGTCGGCCAAAGCGAAGGTCGTCCAGCAGGATGCCGGGGTGCGCAATGCCACGCTCACGCTCGACCGCATGCAAGCACTGATCAAAGACCAATTCGTGTCCCAACAGGATCTCGACACAGCCCTAGTGAACCGCGATGCGGCGGTCGCCTTACAGGACTCTTTGCGAGCGCAGGTGCAACAAATGACCGTCGCCCTGGCTCAAGCCGAAACCAACTTGGCCTACTCCTACATTCGCGCCCCCTTCGCAGGGTATATCGCCGAGCGCAATCTCGATCCTGGCGCCTACGTCAGCGGCACCACGGCCAGCACATCCACCGTGTCGCGCGGCATCTTGAGCGTGCACGACGTCGAAACCGTACGCACGTTGATTGAAGTCGTGGAGAAGGACGTCCCGCTCGTGCAAGTCGGGCAACGCGCCGACGTCCGCGCCGAGGCCTATCCCCATGAGGTCTTCGAGGGCCGGGTCACGCGCATTGTCCAGGCCTTGAACCGCGCCACCCGCACGATGACCGTGGAAGTCGATCTGCCGAACAAGGACCATCGCCTCAAAGGCGGCATGTTCGCTCGCGTCGAAGTCCTGGTCGGGAAACATCCTCAGGCGATTCAGATTCCGCTGGACGCCGTGAGCCGGCTCGAAGAATCGCAGTACGTCTATGTCGTGAAGGATGGGAAGGCCCATCAGGTTCCGGTTGAGCTGGGAGCTCGCGCCGAGAATCGGGTGGAAGTCGTGAAGGGCCTTGCGGGGGACGAGCAATTGATTGTGTCCGGCAAGGATCTGGTCAGCGAAGGCGTCCCGGTCCAAGTCCAACCGCTGGACGACGCGAAATAGGAATCATCAAAGCAATCCTAACAAGAGGCTCCCTGCGTTGACGGTACACTCCGTGCGCTTCACCTCTAACGGTTCACGTCTCGCGTCTCCATCATGTGGCTGACACTCCTCGCACTCCGCAATCGCATCGGCATCCTGATGTTGTCCCTGGCCATGGTGATCCTGGGGGCCACGTCGCTGGAACGGCTGCCGGTCGATCTCTTTCCCAACATTCAGGTTCCGGTCGCCTTCGTCGGAGTCATTTACAAGGGCGCGCCTCCGCTCGACATCGAACAGAGCGTCGTCTATCCCATTGAGAAAGCCGTCAGTTCCGCCTCCAACGTTGAACATGTGGAGTCTTTTGCCAAGCAGGGCATCGGGGCGGTGCAGATCTGGTTCAACTGGGGCGCGGACATCAACGTGGGCCAAATGGAGGTGATGCAACGCATCACCCAGATTTTGAACAGCCTACCACCCGGCATTCTTCAGCCGTTCATCGTCAAGTTCGATGTCTCCAATATTCCGGTCGCGTTCGTGACGGCTTCCGGCGGCGATCTTGACGAACGGGCGCTCTACGACCTGGCCTACAACACCATCGCGCCGCAAATCGAACAGATCGCCAACGTCGCCGCCGCCACGGTAGAGGGCGGCAAGATCCGGCAGATCAATATCAATCTCGACCCGGCTTTGCTGCAGGCACGCGGCCTCTCCATCCTCGACGTGGTCAAGGCGGTGAAGGCTTCCAACCTGATCCTGCCTTCGGGCGACATCAAGGCCGGGAACCTCGACTACAACGTGTTCACCAACACCCAGTTCAAAACCGTGGAGCCGATCAACGATGTCGTCGTCAAGATCGACGCGCGCGGCAATCCCGTGCGTGTGCGGGATGTCGGCGTCCTGACCGACTCCTCTGACATTCAAACCAACGTCGTCCGCACGGACGGCAAACGGTCCGTCTATCTCAGGGTCAACAAGCAGCCGATTGCCAACACGGTGGAAGTCGTCGATGCCTTGCGCAAAGCGATCCCCAAAATGATCGGCATTCCACCGGGGGTGCAGTTGGGGATCTCCTTCGATCAGTCGATCTACATCCGGCAATCGATCAAGAACCTGATCGAGCAGGCGCTGCACGGGTCATTGCTCGCGGCGGCGGTGATCCTCCTGTTCCTGCGAAACCTCACCAGCACGCTGATCATTTCGGTCGCCATCCCGCTCTCGATTCTGGTCACGTTCATCGTGCTGTATTTCACCAACCAAACACTGAATGTCTTCACGATGGGCGGCTTGGCGCTCGGCATCGGCCGTCTGGTCGACGATTCGATCGTCGAGCTCGAAAATATACAACGTCACTTGAATGTCGACCGGAACCGCTGGGATGCCATCGTCAACGCCGCACGCGAAGTCGCCATGCCGATCTTCGCGTCCACGGTGACGACCGTCGTGGTGTTCCTGCCCATGTTTTTTATCGTCGGCATCGCGCGCCTCCTACTCATTCCCCTGACCCTTACGATCGCTATCGCCCTGTTCACCTCGTTTTTTGTTTCCCGCACGGTGACCCCGGCGCTCTGTTATCGTTTCCTGAAGTCGGAGCAGGAAGCGCACCAGTCCCTGCCCGCCTGGTTCGTGCGTATCATGCAGTGGAGCCAGCGGCGCTACGAAGCCCTCGATGAAGGCTACGAACGCAGCCTGCGCTGGGTGTTAGCCCATCGCCGCACATTATTGGTTTCTGTGGTCGCGCTGTTCGTCAGCTCCTTGACACTCCTGCCCTTTATCGGGACCGAGTTTTTGCCGGTGTCGGATGAAAGCCAGTTCCGCATCGTCTTGCGCGCGCCCGTCGGCCAGCGAGTGGAAAAAACCGTGGATCAGGTCGCCGAGGTCGAACGGGTGCTGCGGGAAAAGATCCCGCCGGACGAACTGGAAGCGATTGCCTCCAGCACCGGCGTGCTCGCGCAGGGCCGCTCGTCGCTCTTCAATCCCAACACCGGACCGCATACCTCGGTCATTTCGGTCTACCTCGCGTCGCCCGACAAGCGACGGCGCAACCAGGTTGAGATCATGAACGCCGTGCGGCCGTCGGTGGTCAAACTGTTTCCCGGCGTGGCGATGTTTTTTGATCCGGGAGGGCTGGTCAAACGTGTGACGAGCTTCGGGTCGCAGAAATCCATCGACGTGGAAATTTACGGCTACGACTTCGAGAAGGCCCGCACCGTCATCCAGCAGGTGCAGGAGATCATGCACAAAATCCCCGGCATGGCCGACATCGAAGTCAGTCGAGAAGAGAACTATCCAGAGGTCAACGTGGTGGTGGATCGAGAAAAGGCCGCGCTTCTGGGGATCAGCGAAACGGATGTGGCGAATGCCGTACTGTTTTCCTTAAACGGCAACGGCCAGACCGACCCGATCATCTACACCGATCCACAGAACGGGAACGAATACTACATCAGCGCCTGGCTTGCCGAGGAACATCGCAAGGATCTGAGCGCCATCGAGCATGTGCTGCTCACCACCAAAAACGGCGAGCCGGTGCTGCTCAAAAACCTGGCTACCCTTAAACTCAACGCCGGCCCCGTCAAAATCGAGCGCAAATACTTTCAGCGCGTCGTCCACATCACGGCGAATCCCGTCGGTCGCGATCTCGGCGCGATCGCCCAGGACCTGGAAACGGCCTTCGGCCAAATGCAGCTGCCGACAGGCTTCAGCATCCGGCTCGCCGGCCAAATCCAGCAACAACGCGAGACCTTCGAAGGCCTCATGTATGCCAGCGTCCTGGCATTGATTCTGGTATACATGGTAATGGCCGCGCAGTTTAAGTCGCTGATCGATCCCTTCATCATCATGTTTTCGGTGCCGATGGGCATCCCCGGCGTGATCGTGATTCTTTACCTCACGAACACGACGATCTCGACGTCATCCTTGATGGGTATCATCATGATGCTGGGCATCGTCGTCTCGAACGGCGTCTTGCTGGTGGACTACACCAACGTGCTGCGACGTCGGGGGCTCGACCTCTCCGCCGCCGTCGTCACGGCCTCCCGCACCAGACTCCGGCCGATTTTAATGACGTCACTCGCCACGGTCGTGGGCCTCGTCCCGATGGCGCTCGGCTTAGGGACCGGCAGCGAAACCAACGCGCCGCTCGCCCGCGCGGTGGTGGGCGGCCTCACCGTCTCGACGATCCTGACGTTATTTTTGGTCCCGACGGTCTACACGATGCTGGAAGAACGGTTCCCGCGGCGAGCGGACGAACTGGGAGAGACACCGGCAGACGCTGAGTTGGCCGGACAACAGGCTTGACGGAGGCCTTTGCGGGCGGACGCGGGTTGAATGGAATCCGAGGAAAGCAATCGAGAACGCCGCTGGCGGTGGGTCTGAACAGACTGCCAAGAGTCTGTCCGAGTCATCCTTCGTTGCGAGGCACAGGAGCTGATGGTAGATGCGAGGCCGCAGGCGCAAAAAACCGGAGGCGTAATCACTGGAATACGTTGAGGATTTTTCGCGCCGAGAACGATGCAGATGCCGGCAGCTCATTTGCCGCAGCAGAATGGCATGACTCGGACAGATTCTTAAGGACGGAGACTGGGGAAGAGGGACGCCAGCTGAAGCGCTAACCCCATATCACCGCTGATGCGGAGACGGCCGGTCATAGCGATCATGGTGCCACTGACCTGACCATTCAGTACTCGCAGACAATCTTCACCCGACATCGCGAGCGTGACATTCGGGTCCGGATGCATCCCTTCGGACACCTGGCAGGCTCCGTCTCGAATCTGGAGTTGGTACTGTCCGCCGTCGGCCCCGTTCAGATCGAACTGATAGACGACATCCAGGTCCTCGGCCGCTTCAGGATCCAACTTACCGGGAAGCGTGGCAAAGAAGGCTCGTACCGTTTTGGGTTGTGAGTGAGTCATGCGATGGCGCCCCGGCGAGAGTACGTCCCCCGCCGGGGCGGACGTACCAGACTAGTACCGCAACATGGCCCGATGGCTCGAACGACGGGCACCGAAGAAGGCTTTGGAGAATTCTTCGACGACGGTCGGCTCATAGCCCTTGCAACTGAAAATATCGAGATAGGCGCTGTTGGTGTCATTGGCGAAGTGACCGCTGATCAAGGAGGTCTCGATCAACTGCACCATGCTGTAGCCCGCCACGCGACCTTCACCGAAATTGACGATCTGGCAGGCGCCATATCGCTTCATCTCGATCAGCTCGCAGAGCTGCACAACGTAGGCTTCGATTTGTTTGGCATCGCGAATGCGTTCGGGAATGCAATCGTGGAGGTCAACGGAGGTGCAAATACCCCAGGCCTTGCCGGGTCCGACAGAGTCCGGATGGACTGCGGAGTCAGCAATCCTGGGTGAAGATGATGAGATGTCGTCGGAGGTGGCACCTTCGGCGTTGTGCATATGCGATACGACCTTTCTGTTGGGGGTGGTGGGAGTGGTGAAGCATATCTATGCACTATACTGAACGATGAAAACACTGTAAATATTTATCTCGGAAATTTCTCACGCCGCGCTCGCATTGACAAACTTGTGAGCCCTTAGCGAGAATGCGCGCCATGACTGAACCATCCACATCGCCGTCCAACGCCCCGTCTCAGACCGCTGACTTGCCCGACCGCCTGTGCACCTGGTGCAAGGTGGCCATGACGAAACGCCTGGTCGCCGGGGGGCAATTCATTCACTACACCTGCCCCAAGTGCGTCTTTCAACATACCACCAAGCGCGCCGCCAAGTAGGACCTGCATCAGCCGTTATTCGTCGAGGGTCGTACATCACGGGACGTCGTGCGACCGGGAACGATGCCGGCGGCCTCTTTCAGCGCGCCAACAACCAGGCCGATCAAAGGGGTCGTCCAGCAAGGCCACAAGGAGCCTGACGACTGAGGCGTACCCTCTGGGTACGTCGCAGGGAGGCATGCGACAGAGAACGCCGCTGGCGACCTCTTTCATCGGCCGTCATTCGTCGTAGTACTTCTCGCGATAGATCGGACACAACCCCTTGGCGTTGATCCGGGCTGTCACATCCTTGATCATGCCGCTCCCGCCGCAGAGATAGACGGCGAGATTTCTCACGGAAGCGATCCGTTCCTCCACCAAGGCTGTCACGCGCCCGCTCGCGCCCTGCCACCCCGGCTCAGGCCGGGACAACGTCGTCACCACAGTCAACCGGGGATGGGCGGCGACCAGCATGGCCAGTTCATCCTGCCAGTAGAGATCCCGTTGACTGCGCAATCCCCAAAACAACGTGACCGGCCGGTCCGGCTGTCGTTGCAATTGCGTCAGAATCATGCTCCGCATGGGCGCGATGCCGGTTCCCGTCGCCACGAACAGCAGATCTTTCGTCCCGTCGTCCCGGAGGTAAAACGCGCCAGCCGGCCCCTTACATGACGTTCGCTCCCCTTCGCGCAAACTAAACAAGTAGCTCGAACCGGGTCCGCCCTGAACGAGATTGAGAACAAGGAGGATCCGATCCTGCTGCTCCGGCGGCGAGGCAATGGAATAGGGCCTCGTCACGGGCCGTGGCTGTCCCTCCTTCGGCACCTCGAACGAGACAAACTGGCCGGCCTTAAAGCTCATCGTCGGTGGATCCAGCAGGCGCAGCTCGATCGCTCGCACGTCATGCGTCAAATCCTGAATGCGGTTCACTTCCGCCGTGTAAGTGTTCACGGCATCCACCCTGAGGAGGAAGAGCTGAGATGGGACATCCGGTTACCCGCGACCGGACGGCAGCAGCAGGTGCGTCTCATAACTCATGATACCAAGAAAGGCGGCGAGCCCGAGGTAGTACAGGCCATAGCTGACCTTGGTTGAGAGCGGCACCTCGTAGTAGCGTTCGGGCAGGCCCGAGGGGCCTCCACGAAAGGTGGACATGACATGCGGGATCGCCATGATCGCAATCAAGAGCAACATGGGACTCTGGTTCATGACGAAGAGACCGATCAGGATCGGCACCCCCAGCCACCAGACCTTCGGGGAGATAATGGCGGTGATCCGGCCGCCGTCCAACGGAGAGAGCGGAATGAGATTGAACAGATTGATCATGAACCCGGCGTAGGCCAGGGCCAACATCAATTGGCTCTGCGTATATTCGGCGGCGTAATAACAGGCCATGGCCGCCACGGTACCGGCGACCGGCCCGGCAATCCCCACATAGGCTTCGGTTTCCACATCCATCGGCTGCTCTTTGAGTTGAATCCAGGCACCGACGAAAGGAATGAAGGTGGGAGCGCCGACGTTCAGGTTACGCTGTTTCGCGGCAGCATAATGCCCCAACTCGTGAAACAGAATCAGGAGCACAAACCCGACCGCGTACCACCAGCCAAAAATAAAACTATACGCCACCATCGACAGCAGCATAGTCCCGCCGGTGAGGGCGATCTTGCCGAATTTGAGGCCACCGAGGAGCAGGAGGAGGATCTTCACGAGGGCGATCCTCCGCCCCCGCCAGGCTGCTCGGCCTGCGGTTTCTTCTTGAGGTATTTGGCAGCCAATCCGCCGAGCGCAATCACCAGCAACATCAACAGCTTCTTGCCGGCCAACACCAAGGGAATGATGAAGGCCCACAGCTTCGCCAGCAAACCGGACTTGACGGCTGCGCCCGCAATGAGCGCCGTCAGGCCGACCGCCGCCACCTTATCTGTCGTGCTGTTGAAGTCGGTGTACCGTTTCCCTTCGACGAATTCCACATTGGCCAGTAATTGGCTGACATGCGGCTTCAGCATCGGCAGCTGTTCCAGCGACCCCACCATGTTCATGCTGAGATACCCCTGCCGCCCCAAGGCCAACGTGTTGTAATTGACCCCCATCGGCGAATCCCGTTCCTGCGCCGAAATCGCCCAGACCACCTTGTTCGCCGCCTTGTCATAATGCGGCTTCTCTTCCCACCCGCGAATGATCAACGGCGGGAACCCCTGCGCCTGGCGGTTCTTGTTGTCTTCTTCCGTGCCTTCTTTAATGGAGGTCATGAGCGCATCGGCGTCCCAATTGGCCGCCTCGTCGTCCTTGACGTAGCCCGCATCGATATAACGCACGACCATAAACCACTGTTCGCCTTCGCCGGTCGCCGTAATCAAACCCAGCTCGGAACCGGAAGGGAAGTTCCCCATTCTCTTCAACAGCGCCTGCGTCTCTTGTGCACCCAGGAATTGATAGCCTTTGGGCAGCTTCAGCAATGCTTGGTCACCCAGCTTCGCGTCGGTGGGCCCCTCAAGCCAGTGCAGGCCAGACGACTTCGGCTCATCGGCCAAGGCGGGCAAGGGCCAACCACACAACGACGCCATAACCATTACCACGCCCCAGAGCTGAGGCCATCCCATAGTCGGACCTCCTTTGCGACCACAACCGAACGAGAGCAATGCACATCTCCCAGCGACGTGACTCCCCATTATGCGCCAACCCCCGATCATCTTTTCGCCTCGTCAGTGATCCGTGCCTTGCAATTGGATCCCAAGCCTACCACCGTGAACCGGAGGAACCATGGGCTTTACCAATGGTTCCCCTCCAACGCGAAAGGCGACTCCGGTATAGGCCCCTTGAAATAGGGAAATGTGTTTGCCGGTTAGACGAAAGACTTGACCATCCAAGTTGTTGAACTCGGAGGTTCCACTTTTGTAGGCGTGTATGTTGGCTATCACCATCACGCGAGCCGATCCCGCACCCTCCACTTCTGAAGCCTGGTAGCTCGACACCAACACCGCAGCAATCTTGGCCCCAGGCTCAGGGGTTAGCCTCCACCGCACGGGTTCGTATGAACTCAAGACCAGCGCTATTGGTATGGAGGAAGAACGGATCCTCACCTCCACGGTACCAGCCTGTGACTGTTTGCCAAATGCGTGTGTCCCACCAGCCCCTTCGTACACTCCCACGGCCTCTATCTTCGCATCCCTGGCAAATTCCGCCAGCGTATTCCTGTCAACCTTCTGGGTCTCTCGGTGAGCGGTTGATACATTGACGAGGGACGGATCGACTACGAAATCTTCAAGTGCCACAGGCTCACCTAACGGAAGATGCTCTAGAACGGCTATCTTCGCCCCGTCAATCGCGATGAGCCGATTGAACGATGGGAGGTATTGAAATCGTTCTGGAACACCCTGCCGGGATTTAATGGGTGTGAGCGTGCGCTTCCCAATGGAGAAAAGAAGTTGCGGAACGGCGATCTGCGTGGCATCGGTGCTGAAACCTGTGAGTAGCACCTTATCTGGATCAGGGGCAGGAACCGCCTCCTGAAGATAAAATCGTCCGAACGGAATGGCCATTTGTTCAAGCGAAGACGTTGTGATCAGATGCAGATCTTTCACGGCACTAAAGCAATAGGCTCCATCGCTCGTGATGCCAGAATTATTGAGAGCCCACGGTGGGCTAAGGAGAGTCTCTTCCCGTAGGAGTTTTACGTCTACCGCGCTCTTATTCTTGAGAATTTCGATGGTTGACACTTTCTGATTGGAGCCGACCACAAACCTGTGAGGATTTCCCGGAACAGGCCTCATACCTTGAACTGAACCGTCTACTTCCTTCAATCGAGTCTCCAGGCCGGTTCCAAAATCGATAATGGTAGCCCTGTCCAAATCATTCTGATGCTCATGATTGTTGTATACAGCGATGTTCCGACTTACCCAGTGAAAACCGTAGGGACGGGCATATGGTAGTTCAGCCAACACTTTGCCTGTTTCCGTGTGCCGGATCTGACTACCACGCTGCACGCCCATTACGAACACCCTGCCGTTGGGAGAAAGTGCCGCATGGCGGAAGTCGGACTTCGGCTCCTGCATCATTGTCTGACCGGTTGCCAGATCAATAATCTGCACTCGTTCCTTTGTCTCCAGTAGTGCAACCCCTGCATTCTCCGCAAAGCTTGCGCCCATGATGAACCCATCAGCGACATAGAAGCTCAAGGGCTTCTGGGGAAGGGGCCGCAAGGGAGTCTGCTCCAGAAGCAAGCCCACACGACGAAGACCGAGCCATTTAAGGGCCGCGCTATCTGCTTGTGTAAAACATGCAAGATCAGTTAAGCGTGACCTGACGGCCTCAACCGTAGAAAACCAACCTGGTGAATAGCCGGCGGCACAGTTGGTGGCACGAATCTTTAGTCGATCAGAAACCTCTGTCTCCAGACGTTCCACCTGCTCCAAGGGTAACTGTCCACGCATATCGGCCAATGCCGACACTAGTTCCTGAGAGAGCGGAACTGCCGCATTGATCTTTGCTTCTGGCGTGAAGTGTACGGCATCACACCCGCACACGAGTAACGCAGCCGCGACTACACCTCGGACAGGATGTAATTTCAGCCTCATGGCATCTCCTTCAGAACCTAGCCCGCATTATTCACGATGACTTCTACTGCAACCGCCGATACGCCGCTGCGACAAGCTGGCATGCGGTTGTGCGGCATGCCAGCGGGCGGGCTCGCTCCTCGCGGCCTCAACATACTGTTTCA
>JADYYH010000084.1 GCA_020853775.1 Nitrospira sp. | reverse complement strand
TGAGCCCACGCGGTCAACGTCGCGCGCTCTTTCAGGGACAAGACAATGGGAGGAGCAAGGTTCACGATGCATAAGCTGACTCTCGTTGTGGCCAATTGTCAAGTTATTTATGACGCACTACACTAGGTGCGTCCGCGACGGCGCTGCCGGCGCCCTCCCGGGAGTCGGGAGACACGTCACCGCTGAATATCCTATTAGCGGAAGATGATCCCGTGAATCGAGCCGTGATCCTCGGCATGCTGGAATGTTGCGGCTACCGGGCCGACGTGGTGGAGAATGGCCGGGAGGCCCTCGAGATGCTGGCCGCGATGACGTACGACATCGTGCTGATGGATTGCCAAATGCCGGAGATGGATGGGCTCAGCGCCACCGCAGAAATTCGGCGACGGGGGGCCATGTGGACCAATGGGCGAGGTCCCACGATCATCGCCTTGACGGCCCATGCCACGCAGGGCGATCGGGAGGTGTGTCTTGCGGCCGGGATGGATGACTACCTCTCCAAGCCGGTACGGACCGAAGATTTATCAGCCATGCTGCAACACTGGTCCGGGAAGATCCGCTCCCAGGCTGCCTGACAGGACCTCGGCGCCGCAGGCCCCGCCGTGCTTTAGAAACGATCCGTCGGAACCGATACAGATAACCGGGGGCTTCGCAACCGTCGCACGCACACCGCGTCGCAAGGAGGATCGTCCATCATGGCATCGGCGCAAGAACTTGTTGCATCCTGCTCAAACGTCTTTACTCTCCCGGAGATCTACTATCGAGTGCGCGACGTGGTGGACAACCCGGACTCGACGATGGACGATTTGGCGAAGATCCTCAAGATGGACCCGGCTATTTCCGCCCGGGTGCTGAAGATCGTCAACAGCCCGCTCTACGGAGTACCCAAGCAGGTCGATACCGTGACCCGAGCGGTGAATCTGCTCGGCATGCAAGCCATCCGCGACCTGGTGACCGCCACCACCGTCGGCCGCAGCTTCAGCGGCATGACCGTGCAGATCATGGACCTGTCCGCCTATTGGCGAAAAAGCGTGCTCTGCGCGCTGATGGCCGGGAAGATTGCGAGAGCTTGCGGGATCGATGACAGTGAGCGGTTCTTTATCGAGGGGCTGCTTCGCGACATCGGACACTTGGTGCTGTACCAGACGATTCCCGAACGCGCGCAATCGGCACTGATTGAAGCCGGGAATCTGGGGGAACCGTTAGCGGAAGTCGAGCAGTCCAACTTCGGGTGCGATTTTACGGAAGTGGGTGCGGAACTGATTCATTCCTAGGGCATGCCGCCGCAGATTGAGCAGGCCATTCGACATCAGTTGTGTCCCGAGGATGCGGGCGATTATGCCCTCCATGCCTCGATCGTCCACCTCGCCGGGGTGGTGGCCGACCATCACGAATTGCATCCAGCCGTGGCGCCGCCGGAGTTAGCGTTTCATGCGTCCGCGTTGCAGTCCACCCGGTTCGATATCAGTGAGCGACCGGCCTTGCTCAGCGAGGCGCAGGAGCAACTGCAGGAGACGGTCAAATTGTTCAGCCCGGTGGCGATGGCCGCGTAGCGTCGACTTCATGCCCCGTTGATCGCCGGCGATGCACTCTCTGACGGAACGCGTGGTCGGCGATATCTCTCTAGATAGTGTAGTCACGAGATATGGAGCCAAAGGGCAAGGCAACGGATTTGGACGGCTGCGAGGAAGGATGTTGAGTTTTTTGCGTAGCGGGTCGCGATGCCGCGCCATCTTTTGAGGTGCAGGAAGGCGTTCTCAATCAGGTGGCGCAGCTTGTAGAGACCGTCGTCGTACGTCCTTTGATCTTTCCTGTTTTTCTTTGGCGGAATGACCGCGTCCATGTTCTGAAGCGCGGCTTGGGCGAGAATGGCGGCTGTATCGTACCCCTTGTCCGCGATCAGATGATCGGCGCGCAAGCCCTCGATCAAACGGGATGCTTGCGTGCAATCCGCTCTGGTACCCTCTGTAATAACGATTCTGACCGGCATACCAAACGCATCCACGGCCAGATGTATCTTGGTGTTAAGCCCCCTTTTGTGCGGCTCATATCCTGGTTTCCGCCTTTGGCTCCTGCAGCGTGAGGATGCACCTTGCAATGGCTGGCATCGATCATCAGCCATTCGTAGTCCGGCTCGTTGATCAAGACATCGAGAAGTTTCTCCCAAACGCCCTTGTCTCTCCAGCGGATGAAACGGCGGTGCGTGTTGCTCCAACTGCCATACGCCGGCGGCAGATCGCGCCACGGGGCGCCCGTCCTCAAAATCCAGAAGACGGCATTGATAAACTGGCGATTGTCTTCGGCAATCCCGCCCCATACGCCCTTGCGCCCCGGCAAGTGCGGCTCCAGCAAAGCCCAGGTTTCATCGGATATATCGTGACGGCGATAGGCAGGTACAGGGTTCCTCATGGAGCCTCCTTCTTCGGCCCCTTGATTCTCTCATATCTCGAATCTCGTGACTACACTATCTAGCACCCTTTCCAATTTCTGCCCCTGTTTTGTGCGAACTTGACAGTACATGTACAGGCGTTTGCCAGATGGAGCGTTCTCAATGCTCTTCATGACCCAAACGTCGTTTAAGTGCTGTTCAAGTCGCTTCCTCAAATTTGTTGTCTCGCCTATGTATAGCGGTACGACGTTTTTCCCATGTCTTCGTGCAAATGCATAAGCGCCGGGTGCTTCAGGGACACGGGCCAAATCGGCAACTCGATAGATAGCATTGTCATTTGAACCGTCAAGCAGCTCGATTGGTTTTGACCAACTGGCGTTGATATTCAGCACGCGAATCCCCTCTCTGCGCCGTTCGAGGGACGCGAAGCGTCGCCCGAACTAATGTTTAGGCCGATTCGCATAACAACCGGATCTGGCCATTCCTGTCCGTATAACACGCCGCGACTGTTCGCGAACAATACGCCATGACCATTGCCATTTCAATGAGTTCCCCTCTATCGGCCATTTATCACGGCATGTTATG
>JADYYH010000083.1 GCA_020853775.1 Nitrospira sp. | reverse complement strand
TCGCCATCCCGCGATCCGAACAGATCTTGGTCAACGCACTCGTCAGCGTCGTCTTGCCATGGTCCACGTGCCCGATCGTCCCGATGTTCACGTGGGGCTTTCGTCGCTCAAATTTCGCCTTCGCCATCCCCGATCCTCCCTAGTTCACACAACCCAGACCCTACTCCCCACGATGCTTGGCAGTAATCGCCTCCGCGATCTGCCGGGGAACCTGGTCGTAGCGGTCAAATTCCATACTATATGTTGCACGACCCTGCGTACGAGAACGCAAATCGGTCGCGTATCCGAACATTTCCATCAGGGGCACGGTAGCTTCGATCGCTTGGGCCCCCGCACGAACCTTCATACCCTGAACTTTCCCTCGACGACCATTCAGGTTTCCGATGACATCCCCCATGAAGTCCTGAGGGACCAACACCTCAACCTTCATGATTGGCTCAAGCAGAACGGGATCCGCCTTTTTGCATGCATCGGCAAAACCCATGGAGGCTGCGATCTTGAATGCCATTTCGTTAGAGTCAACATCGTGATAGGAACCATCGATCACGGTAACCTTCACATCTCGCAGCGGAAAGCCTGCCACGACACCGGTTTCCATCCGCTCCTTGACACCCTTTTCGATCGCCGGAATATATTCTTTCGGGATAGAACCACCGACGGTTTTATTGACGAACTCCAGACCCTTGCCAGGCTCGGAAGGCTCAACTGTCATCACGACATGACCATACTGGCCGCGACCACCGGTCTGCTTAATGTATTTGGATTCAGCTTCGGCCTTGCGGCGAATGGTTTCACGAAAAGCAACTTCAGGCTTTCCAACATTCGCCTCAACCTTAAATTCACGCATCAAACGGTCAACAATAATTTCGAGATGCAACTCTCCCATTCCAGCAATAATCGTCTGCGCCGTTTCTTCATCAGTACGAACGCGGAAGGAAGGATCTTCTTGCGCCAACTTCTGGAGCGCGAAACCCATCTTTTCCTGATCGGGCTTCGTCTTAGGCTCAATCGCCATGGCAATAACCGGCTCAGGAAACTTCATGATCTCCAACAAAACCGGCTGCTTCTCGTCGGCCAATGTGTCACCGGTTGTCGCGCTCTTCAGACCGACCGCTGCAGCGATATCACCAGCATAAACCACCTCAATCTCTTCACGCTTGTTTGCATGCATCTTCAAAAGACGACCCACTCGATCTTTCGTGCCCTTGGTGACGTTGAGAACAGGAGTCCCCGTCTTTAATGTCCCCGAATACACGCGAAAGAATGTTAGCTGTCCGGCGAAAGGGTCCGTCATAATCTTGAACGCAAGCGCGGAAAAGGGCTCGGAATCTGACGGGCTGCGCTCCACATCCTTCCCAGTCGCTGGATCAACACCGATAACGGATGGAATATCGACTGGAGAGGGGAGAAAATCAACCACCGCATCTAACAATTGCTGCACGCCCTTATTCTTGAAGGCCGAACCACAAAGAACAGGAACAACCTTCATAGCAATGGTTCCCGCACGAACAACGCGGCGAACTTCATCGTCGGTTAGCGACTGACCATTGAGATACTTCTCCATAACCTGGTCATCAAATTCAGCCACCGCATCGAGCATTTTCTGTCGATAGTCATTCGCCTGATCAACCATATCGGCGGGAATTTCGCCTATCTTGTATTTGGCACCAAGCGTCTCATCGTCGTAAAAATAACCCTTCATCGAAATCAGATCCACAGAACCCCGAAACTCACCTTCACGACCAATAGGAATTTGAATCGGAACAGGATTGGCCCCAAGTCGATCGATGATCGACTGGACACTCGCGTAGAAATCGGCACCAATCCGATCCATCTTATTCATGAAGGCAATGCGGGGAACCTCGTACTTGTCAGCCTGACGCCAAACGGTCTCGGACTGCGGCTCGACACCCTGAACGGAATCAAACGCCGCCACTGCCCCATCAAGCACTCGGAGAGAACGCTCGACCTCGATCGTAAAATCTACGTGCCCCGGCGTATCAATAATATTGATACGGTGGTCACGCCAAAAACAGGTCGTAGCAGCCGCAGTGATCGTGATACCACGCTCACGCTCCTGCTCCATCCAATCCATGGTGGCAGCACCCTCGTGCACTTCCCCCAGCTTATGGGTCATACCCGTATAAAAGAGGATACGCTCGGTGGTCGTCGTCTTCCCGGCATCAATGTGCGCCATGATGCCGATATTTCTTGTACGCTCTAACGGTGTCTGCCTAGCCACAACTCCCCCAGAAAAAAACGAACGTGCCGCCATCGGAGCCGAGGACCATTCACTGCGACACTTCACCTACCGATAATATCGCAGCCCAGCTCAACAGCAGCACAACTCAACACTACCAGCGGTAATGAGCAAAGGCCTTATTGGCCTCTGCCATACGATGGACATCCTCACGCTTCTTCACCGACGCACCCGTATTACTGGATGCGTCCAACAATTCAGCCGCAAGCCTATCCTGCATACTCTTTCCACCGCGCGACCGGGAATATTCAGTAATCCACCGCAAGGCCAACGACACACGACGAGAAGGCCTAATCTCAACGGGAACCTGATAGGAGGCACCACCGACCCGACGCGACTTGACCTCAACAACCGGCTTCACATTATCGACTGCCGACTTGAAGATCTTCATCGGATCCCCACCGTTCGTCTTCTCCTGAATCAGATCAAATGCCCCATAACACACCCGCTCAGCCGTACTCTTCTTCCCACCACCCATCAGGACATTCAAAAACTTCCCGACAAGCTTGTCACGATACTTCGAATCAGGCTGCGCTTCTCGATGACCGAAAAATTGTCCGCGTGGCATCGTTGTCCTATAAAATGAAATCGGTTTTCATTGCACATTCGCGCAATGACAGAATAAATTCCTACTTAGGCCGCTTCGCTCCATACTTGGATCTGGCCTGCTTTCGATCCGCAACCCCAACCGCATCCAAAGAACCACGCACAATATGGTAGCGAACACCCGGCAAGTCTTTCACGCGACCACCACGAACCAACACTATCGAGTGCTCCTGAAGATTATGCCCCACACCAGGAATATAAGTCGTCACCTCCATCCCGTTGGTCAATCGCACGCGGGCGACCTTACGGAGCGCGGAGTTCGGCTTCTTCGGAGTCGTGGTATAGACACGCAGGCAAACGCCACGCTTCTGCGGACAGCGCTTCAATGCTGGACTTTTCGTCTTAGACTTAACGAGCGTCCGACCTTTTCGCACCAACTGATTAATCGTAGGCATGCACTATACTCTTTCTTGAAAATCAGACAGTTGCTCAAAAATGCTTCTGAGCGAAGCCGTCGGATTATAGAGATGTGTACTACTTATGTCAAGAACCTTCTTTTTCTTTACGCATTATTTTCTGACTCATTGCTGGTCGAAAGCGCCGGAGCCTGGCCAACCGCAACAGGCTGAGGCTCGCCCGACAACTCTCCCGGAGTCTTCGCGCTGGCAACAAAGGTTTCTCGATACTCTTCAAAACCGCTTCCGGCTGGGATCAACCGTCCTACAATGACATTTTCCTTCAACCCAAGGAGATTGTCCTCCCTGCCGTTGATGGCCGCCTCCGTCAACACCCTGGTTGTTTCCTGGAAGGAGGCCGCTGAGATAAAGCTGTCGGTCGTCAACGCTGCCTTGGTAATACCCAGCAAAACAGGCTTTCCGAGGGCCGGCTTTCCGTCTTTCCCTAAGACGCGCTGGTTCTCCACATCAAACATCCCTTTGCTCACCTGACTGCCTGGCAAGAAGGATGTATCTCCCGGATCCTCAATGCGTACCTTGCGCAACATTTGACGCACAATGATTTCAATGTGTTTGTCGTTGATGGAGACACCCTGCAGCCGATACACGTCCTGCACTTCATCAACCAGATATTTTTGGAGCTCCTTCGGCCCTAACACGTCCAAAATATCGTGCGGATTCGCAGATCCATCCATGAGGGGTTCACCGGCTCGTACCCAATCGCCCTCATGCACATTCACGTGCTTACCTTTGGGGATGAAATATTCCTTCACATCCCCCATTTTGTTGTCGACCAACACCTTCCGCATACCTTTTACAAAGCCGCCGTAAGACACTTCTCCGTCGATTTCGCTGATCACCGCCTGCTCTTTGGGTTTGCGAGCCTCAAAGAGTTCAGCGACCCGCGGGAGACCTCCGGTGATATCCTTCGTCTTCGTGGTTTCACGCGGAATCTTCGCCAGAACGTCGCCGGGATGCACCATGGCGCCTTTCTCGACGAAAATGTGCGCGCCCACCGGCAGCAGATATCGCGCGACCGGCGCTCCAGAGCCCGACACTTTGGCCGTCTTTCCGCTGTCATCTTTGATGGAGACGCGCGGTCGAAGCGTGGCGCCACTCTGCTCAATGATAACCTTTCGTGACAGACCCGTCACTTCGTCAAACTCTTCCTTCATCGTCACGCCTTCGAGAATGTCGCCGTAGGCGACCTTTCCGCCGGTTTCCGTGAGGATGGTCAACGAGTAGGGATCCCATTCGACCAGCTTCTGGCCGACTTCAATCCGATCACCGTCCTTCAACTTGATCTTGGCGCCGTATACGACGGGATACTTTTCGCGCTCGCGGCCACTATCGTCAACAATCGCGATTTTCGCGTTGCGATTCATGACGACCCATTCACCCTCTTTATTCCGGACCGCAATGCCCGCGTTGTGCACATCGGCATTTTTCTTCGCGTCCAAACTCATATATTTCAGGTGACCGGCGTGCTTGGCCTCTAAGACGGTCTGCTCGACAACCTTACTGGCCGTACCACCGATGTGGAACGTCCGCATCGTTAACTGAGTACCGGGTTCACCGATGGATTGGGCCGCAATTACTCCAACCGGCTCGCCTTTTTCAACCAATCGTCCTCGAGACAAATCTCGGCCGTAACAGAGCCGACACACTCCCCGCGCGGACTGGCAGGTCAAGACCGATCGGATCTTCACTCGATCCACGCCGGCTTCCACGACCGCCTTGGCTTGCTCTTCGTCGATTTCCTCATTAAACGAGACAATGATCTCGCCCGTCACCGGATCGCGGATATCTTCGCCGGCAAGACGACCCAACAGACGCTCTTCCAGCGGCTGAATAATTTCACCGCCTTCCAGCAGGGCGCTCACGAGAATTCCATCAGTGGTGCCACAGTCCTCTTCAGTGACGATGACGTCTTGCGCGATGTCGACCAATCGGCGAGTCAGGTAACCGGAGTTCGCCGTTTTCAACGCCGTGTCCGCCAAACCTTTGCGCGCGCCGTGCGTCGAAATGAAGTACTGCAAGACCGTCAACCCTTCACGGAAGTTGGCGGTGATCGGAGTCTCAATGATTTCACCCGATGGTTTCGCCATGAGTCCGCGCATACCGCCAAGCTGACGAATTTGCTGCGAGCTACCGCGAGCACCGGAATCGGCCATCATGAAGATCGGATTGAAGGACTCAGCCTTGGCTGGATCGCCGCCGGCGCCCAACTCCTTCATCATCTCATTGGCTACCTGCTCGGTCACGTGTGCCCAAATGTCGATGACTTTGTTGTAGCGTTCGCCGTTGGTGATCAACCCCTCCGAGTACTGCTTCTCGATCTCATTGACCTCATGCTGAGCCTTCCCGATCAGATCTTCCTTCCGGGAAGGAATATGCATGTTGTCAATACAGATTGACATGCCGGCGCGGGTCGCATAATGGAACCCGAGGTCCTTGATTTTATCCAAGAAGGTGACCGTTTCACGGTGTCCCGCCTGTCGATACACCGCATCGATGAGCTTCGACATTTCCTTCTTTGTCATCAGCTTATTGGCATCGGCAAAGGGCATCATCGGAGGAAGAATTTCTGCCAGAATGACGCGTCCTGCCGTTGTTTGCACCAACGTGCCATTGCACCGGACCTTGATCCGTGCATGCTCGTCCAACGCGCCGGCATCGTAAGCAATCCGAGCCTCCTCGGGAGACCCGAACAGCTTGCCTTCGCCCTTCGCACCGACACGCTCTTTGGTCAGCCAATAACAGCCAAGCACCATGTCTTGCGACGGAACAGCAATGGGTTTGCCGTTAGCGGGGGACAGAATATTGTTGATCGACATCATCAGCACGCGGGCTTCGACCTGCGCTTCCACGGATAACGGCACGTGAACGGCCATCTGGTCTCCGTCGAAGTCGGCGTTAAACGCCGCGCAGACGAGTGGATGCAGCCGGATGGCCTTCCCTTCCACCAACACCGGGTCGAAGGCCTGAATACCAAGTCTGTGCAACGTCGGAGCGCGGTTAAGCAACACTGGATGCTCGCGGATGACTTCATCCAACACATCCCACACTTCGGGACGCTCTTTTTCCACCAGACGTTTTGCGCTCTTGATGGTCGTCGCCGCACCACGCTCTTCCAACTTGTGGAAGATGAACGGCTTGAACAACTCCAGCGCCATCTTCTTGGGCAGGCCGCACTGATGTAAACGCAGCTCCGGCCCGACGACGATGACCGTTCGGCCGGAATAGTCGACGCGCTTTCCGAGCAAATTCTGGCGGAATCGGCCCTGCTTGCCCTTCAGCATGTCGCTCAATGACTTCAATGGGCGCTTGTTTGGCCCACGGATGGCACGGCCGCGTCGGCCGTTATCGAACAATGCGTCCACCGCCTCCTGCAACATGCGCATTTCATTGCGAATGATCACGCCGGGAGCCTTGAGCTCGATCAAGCGCTTCAAGCGATTGTTCCGATTGATGACGCGGCGATACAGATCGTTGAGGTCTGAGGTCGCAAACCGACCACCATCCAAGGGAACCAACGGGCGCAATTCCGGCGGCAAGACAGGGATGACATCCATGATCATCCATTCAGGTTTGTTGCCGGAACGACGAAATGCCTCCAAAACCTTCAACCGCTTGGCATACTTTTTCTTGAGGGCGGCGGAGGCGGACGCCTTTGCCTTCACATGCAGTTCGTCCCACTGCGTATTGATGTCCACCTTGCGAAGCAATTCGCGAATGGCTTCGGCGCCGATCCCAACCTTGAAGGCGCCACTCCCGTACTCGGATTGCAACGAGCGCAGCTGCTCTTCCGAAACCAGCTCTTGCTCACTCATGCTTGTCGAGCCGGGGTCGACCATCACGTAACTCTCGAAGTAGAGGATCTTTTCCAGCTGCTTGAGGCTCATATCGAGGAGCGTCCCAATCCGGCTCGGCACACCCTTTAAAAACCAGATGTGTGCGACCGGGGCCGCCAGCTCAATGTGCCCCATCCGCTCGCGGCGAACCTTGGACTGAATGACTTCCACACCGCACTTATCGCAGACGATGCCGCGATGCTTCATGCGCTTGTATTTGCCGCAATTGCATTCCCAGTCTTTAATCGGGCCGAAAATCTTGGCACAGAACAACCCGTCTTTTTCAGGTTTGAACGACCGATAGTTGATTGTCTCCGGCTTCTTGACCTCGCCATATGACCACGAGCGGATTTTTTCGGGCGACGCAATGCGAATGCGCATCGAGTCGAACGACACCGAATCCCGCGGCTTTTCGAATAATGTGTATACACCTTCCAAGGTTGATCCCTCCTTAACGGTCGCCTGAGCGCAGTTCTGAGTGGTGAGCTATCCGATGGTTGCTCTCAAGACTCAGCACTAGAATCAGTCCTTTGATTTAACCAGTTCCACGTCGAGCCCAAGACTTTGCAGCTCTTTGACCAGCACATTGAACGATTCCGGCAATCCAGGCTCTAGGAACGGCTCGCCCTTCACGATCGCTTCGTACATGCGCGACCGGCCAGGAACATCGTCTGACTTGACCGTCAGGAATTCCTGAAGAATGGAGGCGGCTCCATAGGCCTGCAGAGCCCACACTTCCATCTCTCCCAAGCGTTGGCCGCCGAATTGAGCTTTACCGCCCAGCGGTTGTTGCGTCACCAATGAATAGGGGCCGATGGAGCGCGCATGGATCTTGTCATCCACCAAGTGGTGGAGCTTTAACACATACATATATCCGACCGTGACGGGACTGCTGAATGATTCACCAGTTCGCCCGTCCATCAATGTCGCTTGACCGCTGGGAGACAACTTAGCTTTCTTGAGAAGCTCTTTAATCTCCTTCTCGGAGGCTCCATCGAACACCGGGCTGGCGACCTTAATCCCCAACGCCCGAGCTGCCCAACCCAGGTGGGTCTCCAAAATCTGCCCGACGTTCATACGAGACGGGACGCCCAACGGATTTAAGACGATTTCTACCGGCGTACCATCCGGCAGATAAGGCATATCTTCTTCAGGCAACACGCGTGACACGACACCTTTGTTGCCGTGGCGGCCTGCCATTTTGTCGCCGACCTGGATCTTCCGCTTCATCGCGATGTAGACCTTCACCAACTTGATCACACCCGGCGGAAGCTCGTCCCCACGTCTCAGACGACCGACTTTTTCATCGTACAGAGTCTGCAGAATTTCGATCTGCTCTTTGGCGCGCCGTTCCACATCCTCTAGCTCCTTCTGCTCATCAGGATCACTAAGGATGATGTGGCGCACCATATCATCCGGCAAGCGCTTCAAAATCTCGGCTGTGAGCTTGCCTTTCTTCTTCAGGATGACGTCACCGGTTTCAGGATCCATCAAGTCCCGGCCGACGACTTTTCCCAGCAGGAGCTTGCGAACCTTCTTCGTTTTCTCATCCTCAATGATTCGCAGCTCTTCTTGATGGTCGCGCTGCAATTTCATGTGGTCTTCGCTCTCGATGCTCTTCGAGCGCTCGTCCTTGTCCAGTCCCTTGCGGGAGAAGATCTTTACATCGACCACGATTCCCTCCACCCCAGGGGGAACCGTGAGGGAGGTATCCTTGACGTCGCCGGCCTTTTCGCCGAAAATCGCGCGCAACAACTTCTCTTCCGGCGTCAACTGGGTTTCGCCTTTTGGCGTTACTTTTCCGACGAGAATATCCCCCGGCTTCACTTCCGCACCGATCCGGATAATTCCGCTCTCATCCAAATCGCGCAACGCTTCTTCTCCCACGTTCGGGATGTCGCGCGTGATATCTTCTTTTCCCAACTTGGTATCCCGAGCTTCCACCTCAAATTCCTCGATGTGGATCGACGTAAAAGCGTCTTCTCGTACCAACTTTTCGCTCAGCAGAATCGCGTCTTCGAAGTTGTATCCGCCCCAAGGCATAAACGCGACCAGCACGTTTTTCCCGAGCGCCAGCTCTCCATGATCAATAGCCGGACCATCGGCCAACACCTGCCCCCGCTTGACCGGCTCACCGATCCGAACCACCGGAGTCTGGGTAATGCAGGTATTTTGGTTCGAGCGCTGGAACTTAATCATTTCGTACACGTCGAGACCGGAATCGTTTCGCTTGCGACCCTCCTTGGCATCGGCACGCACCACGATACGGGTGGCATCGACACTTTCCACCACACCTTCACGCTTCGCTTGCACGACGTAACCGGAATCGCGAGCCACCACGGCCTCCATCCCGGTTCCAACTAACGGGGATTCAGCCTTGAGCAGCGGCACCGCCTGGCGCTGCATGTTCGACCCCATCAACGCACGGTTCGCGTCGTCATGCTCAAGGAACGGCACCAAGGCCGTCGCAACGCTCACCACCTGCTTCGGGGACACGTCCATGTATTCAATTTTGTCTGGAGTGGCCGTAATAAAATCACCCGCAGAACGCGCCGACACCGTTTCCGAGACCAGACGGTTTGAACCGTCCACCTTCGAATTGGCCTGAGCGATGATGTACTTATCGCCTTCAATGGCAGAGAGATATTCGAGCTCGTCGCTGACGCGACCCTTTACGACCTTCCGGTAAGGCGCTTCAATAAACCCGAATTCATTGATGCGTGCATAGGTGGCGAGTGACGTAATCAATCCGATGTTGGGACCTTCCGGCGTTTCAATCGGACAAATACGGCTGTAGTGCGACGGATGAACGTCACGGACCTCGAAGCCGGCACGTTCACGCGTCAAGCCGCCAGGCCCCAGGGCCGACAAGCGCCGCTTGTGGGTAATTTCAGCCAGCGGGTTAGTCTGATCCATGAATTGAGAGAGCTGGCTGCTGCTGAAGAACTCTTTCACCGCCGCCACAACGGGCTTCGCGTTGATGAGGTCGTGGGGCAACACCGTCTCCATGTCCAAGAGGTTCATGCGCTCTTTAATGCTGCGCTCCATGCGCACCAGGCCGAGACGGAATTGATTTTCCAACAACTCTCCGACCGACCGCACGCGACGATTCCCCAAGTGGTCAATGTCGTCGATTTCACCTCGACCGATCTTGAGGTTCACCAGGTAACGCACGACCTCGACAATATCCTGCGCGGTCAAGGTGCGCTGCTCCAGAACGAAATCGAGCCCCAGCTTTTTATTCAGCTTCAGCCGGCCGACTGGGGACAAATCGTACCGCTTCGGACTCAAAAACAAATTATCGAACAGCGCCCGGGCTGTTTCGACGGATGGAGTTTCTCCCGGCCTGAGGCGGCGATAGATTTCGACCATCGCCTCTTCCTTTGAGCCGGTGCGCTCCATATCGAGCGTATCGAGAATGACCAAGGTGGCATTGGTCGTATCCAGATAAATGACCTTAAATTCCTCGATGTCACTATCTAGAATTTTCTCCAGGATTTCTTCAGTCAGCCGCTGATTCTTCTCAGCCAGGGCCTGCTTCTTCCCGCTATCCACCAGATCCGTCAAGACCGCACGCCCCACCAACTCGGCAGGCGTCACGGGAATCTCCTTGATTCCCGCTGCCTTCAATTTGGCGATCAGCACCTTCGTCAGCTTCGCGCCTTCGCGAACAATCGGATCCTTGCCACCCTTTTCCATCACCTCCGTCGAACACTTCAGGCCGTGATGAATTTCAGCATCGAGCTTCCGAAACAGCTTCCCCTTGGAAACCCGGATCTCTTCGACTGGATAGTACATCCGGAGCAAGTCATCGGTGCTGTACCCGAAAGCCTTCAGCAGGATAGTCGCCGGCATCTTTCGCCGGCGGTCGATGCGGACATACAAGATGTCGCGCGCGTCGAATTCAAAATCGAGCCATGATCCGCGATACGGAATAATTCTGGCAGAGTACAGCACTTTGCCGCTGGCGTGCGTGCGCCCCTTATCATGAGTGAAGGACGCGCCCGGCGAGCGGTGCAACTGACTGACCACCACTCGCTCGGTCCCGTTGATGAGAAACGTTCCGCGCTCAGTCATCAGCGGCAATTCGCCGACATAGACCTCCTGCTCGCGAACGTCCAGCACCTTTTTCTTGGGCCCCTTATCCTCTTTATCGAAAACAATCAGCCGCACGCGCAGTTTCAAGGGAACGGCAAAGGTCATGCCCTGCTCAAGACATTCCCGCTCGTCGTACTTGGGAGTTCCCAATGAATAGTTGGAAAACTCCAACGCGGCAGTGTTGTTGTAATCGGTGATGGGAAAGACGCTGGCTAACGCCGCTTGCAACCCTTGATCCTTGCGACGGTCGGGCTCGACTTCCATCTGGAGGAACTCTTCGTAGGACCGTTTCTGGATTTCGATGAGATCGGGAATATCGATACTCGTGCGAATCCGAGAAAAATCCTTACGTTCGACAAACTCCGAAAGAGTCGATTCCGACATTCGTTAGCCCTCCAAGCTCATAAGCAGATGAACGCCTCGCGCCATCTCCAACGGACAACCACACTGCAGCGCCCGAAACAATTACTTGATTTCGACTTTGGCTCCGCTCTCTTCGAGCTTCTTCTTCATCGCGTCGGCTTCTTCCTTGGTCGCGCCGGACTTGATAGGCTTCGGTGCGCCTTCGACCAAGTCCTTGGCTTCTTTGAGTCCGAGGCTGGTGAGTTCGCGCACCACCTTGATGACCTGAATCTTCTTGTCGGCCGGAGCGCTGGCCAGAATCACGTCGAATGACGTCTTCTCTTCGGCCGGAGCCGCTGCCGCCGCACCGCCGCCCGCTGCCGCCACGGCCACCGGAGCCGCCGCGGTGACGCCGAAACGAGTTTCGAGACCCTTCACCAGATCGGCCAATTCCAACACGCTCATGCCTTCGATTGCCTTGATCAATTCTTCCTGTGACAACTTGGTTCCTGCTGCTGCTGACATGTCGCCCTCCCCTTTCTTTTTATCCTGAATGGCTGCAATGACTCGCACAAACTTGCTCAATACTCCGCTTAACGCATAGACCACACCGCGTATCGGGCCCTGCATGGCCGATAGCAGCATCGCAATCAACACTTCCTTCTTCGGCAATTGCGCAATGGCTGCAAGATCGGCAGCCTGCACTAACTTGCCCTCCAACACGCCGACGGTCACCTTGATTTTCTCAGAGCGCTTTTCGGCCTGAATGAAATCCCGCAAAATTTTCGCCGGCAAAACCGGATCGTCGTAGCCAATCACCAGACCGGTCGGGCCCTTAAAGTGATCCTTTGCATCGGCGAGGATCGTACCGGTGGAGGCGCGGACAGCCAGAGTATTCTTGATGACACAGTACTCGGCTTTGGCCCCGCGCAACTGCCTTCGCAGCTCGGTCATTTGGTTGACGGGCATTCCGGCGCATTCCGTCAAAATGGCCAAGCGGGCGCGGCCGAACTTTTCCGTCAACTCCGCGATCGCTGTTGCCTTCTCTTCTTTCTTCATGCCTCTCCCCTTACTGAGAACTGTCCGTTCTCAACTCCACAACTTCGACAACGCCACCGGATCCAGCTTCACGCCAGGCCCCATGGTGCTCGACATCGTCACACTCTTGATGTACCGGCCTTTGCAGGATGACGGCTTCGCCTTAACCACCGACTCCAACACCGCCTGCGCGTTATCGTATAGCTTCTGAACCTCAAACGACACCTTGCCGACCGGCACCTGCACGATACCGGCTTTTTCCACCTTAAACTCGACACGGCCCTTCCGAATCTCGCTCACAGCCTTGCCCACCTCAAACGTCACAGTCCCGGTCTTCGGATTGGGCATGAGCCCGCGAGGACCAAGCACCTTTCCGAGCTTACCGACGGAGGCCATCAGATCAGGGGTAGAGATGGCACAATCGAAATCCATCCATCCGCCCTTGATTTTTTCCATCAAGTCATCGGACCCTACGTAATCAGCCCCGGCCTGCCGCGCCTCCTGCTCCTTTTCACCCTTGGCGAATACGAGCACCCGGAGCTTTTTGCCGGTGCCATGCGGGAGCGCCGTGGTTCCACGTACCATCTGATCCGATCGTTTAGGATCCACCCCCAGCCGAATCGCCAGGTCGACGGATTCATCATACTTGGCAAAGGCTGCTTGCTTGACGGCCTCGACCGCTTCCTTCAACTCATAAAACCTGGGCTCGATCTTCTCCTGAGCCGCGGTCATCTTCTTTCCCATACTGCTGCTCCTTCACATCCGCCGGAGGTTCACTCTGCACAAATTTACTGGACGGTGATGCCCATGCTGCGCGCTGTACCCTGAATAATCTTGATGGCCCCCTCAAGATCAGCCGCATTCAAGTCCGACAATTTCTTCTGCGCGATTTCCCGAACCTGAGCCTGACTGACTTTGCCCACCTTATCCTTGTGCGGGACGCCCGACCCCTTAATGATGCCCGCAGCCTTCTTCAGCAAATCCGACGCCGGGGGCGTCTTCATGATGAAGGTAAAACTCCGGTCCTTGTAGACCGTAATGATCACCGGGATGATGCTGTCCCCATCTTTCTGGGTCTTCGCATTGAATTGTTTGCAGAACTCCATGATATTTACACCGTGCTGACCCAATGAAGGACCGACGGGTGGAGCAGGATTGGCCTTACCGGCCGGGATCTGCAATTTAATTTGAGCTGATACTTCCTTGGCCATGAGTTACTCCCTGAGAACTGCGGACTGCGCGAGGACTGGAAATAGCTCCCAGCCCACCCCCACCAATCCAGTGACTCAAATACGTTCGACCTGCAAGAATCCAAGCTCGACCGGAGTGGACCGGCCGAAAATACTCACAAACACTTTCACGCGACTGTGATCGGCATCCACATCATCGACGGCGCCATTGAAGCCCAGGAACGGACCATCCACAATGCGAACATTGTCCCCTTTAATGAACCGGACTTGCTCGCGCGGTCCGGCAGCCCCGGCATCGACCTGCTTCAACAACGAATCGACCTCTTCCGAGGAAAGCGGCGTCGGCTGTGCCCCTCCACCCACAAACCCCGTCACCTTCGGGGTCTCTTTGATCATCTGCAAGGTTTCGTCGGCCAACGGCGCTTCCAGCTCGACCAAGACATAACCCGGGAAAAATTTTCGCCGAGAGGTCCGTCGCTTTCCGTCCTTGATTTCAATGACGTCTTCCGTGGGAACCAGGACCTGCCCAAGTCGCTCGGTGAGCCCCATTTGATTTGCGCGCTCGAGGAGACTGGTCTTCACACGACCCTCAAACCCCGCATAGGTATGGATGACGTACCAGTTCTTATTGCTCATCATCTCCTCTCAGCTGAACATCAGCATCGTATCGTCCGGCACTACCGGACCTGTCCAGCCGCACCACGCAACTAAATAACCTTGCGCATCAGCCAGCCCAGCACGGAATCCATCATCGATAGATACAGGGACATGAGAATGCAGAACACAATGACGACTGTGGTGGCGCCGATCGTTTCCGTTTTCGTCGGAAAGGAAACCTTCCTGAGCTCGCCGCGCACACCCTCGATAAATTCTCGAATAGAGGCGATCAATCGCTGAAACACGGTTACAATCCTCTCGTAGAACTTTCCGACTGCCAGATTCTTCCCAAACGACCCATCACGCTACACAGCAACTCACCCAGAAGTACCCGGCTTGGCAGGGGCACTAGGATTTGAACCTAGACTCTCGGTTTTGGAGACCGATGTGCTGCCGTTGACACCATGCCCCTCCATTCGGAACATGAGCGCTGCGGAGCCGGCGACGAGGCCCCGCCAGACGTAAACGCCTTACTTCACTTCCTTATGGGCGATGTGTTTGCGGCAAAACTTGCAGAACTTGTTTCGCTCCAACCGATCAGGGTCGTTTTTCTTATTCTTGCGGGTCGTATAATTCCGCTGCTTACAGACCGTGCAGGCCAAGTCAATAATTTCTCGCATGTCGTATACCCGTGAAGCGTGTAACGTGAAGCCGGAGCGTGGGATCGCCTCCGCGCTCGAACGCCTGACGCCTCCCTCTCCTAAGCTAGAATTTCCGTAACGACGCCCGAGCCGACAGTTTTGCCGCCTTCACGGACGGCGAACCGCAACCCCTGATCCATCGCGATCGGGCTGATCAATTCGCCCGTCACCGTGACGTTATCGC
>JADYYH010000082.1 GCA_020853775.1 Nitrospira sp. | reverse complement strand
TCGGCCACCGATTCCGAGGAGGCTCGAAATAGTGGCTGGCTTCACATCGGAATCAGTGGCCGCGTTCCGTCGGAATGGGTGGCCGACTTGCGTCGGAATCAGTGGCCGGATTGGGTCGGAATACGCACTCAGAAGTCCAAACGGTCGTTTCTTCCTCGCGCAGTGGCTCTGTTCATCAAACCGTCGCACTTCTTTGCGACTTTCGACGATCTCGCGCAGCCGCTTCCCCTACTCGTGGCGACCCTGTGCTTAGGCGTCGCTTCTATGGTGGATCGAATTGAACAGCATATGCTCCGTGCGGAAATGGGGCAGGGGGTCTCCGGATGGTCGGAGCTCAGTCCATGGCTCCTCCATTCATGGAGCACACTCTGGATCGCACTGCTTCTGTTGGGGGCGCTGAATGTACCGCTGTTCTGGTATCTGGGCGGTTGGTGGTATCGTCTTCGTCTCAAGTGGTCCGGAGCCACGGCGTTGGATTCACTCCGGCCCCGGCTCCTGTTCGTCTATTCTTCTCTGGTGTATGCCCTGCCGGTCGTATTGGTCATGATAGGCGAAACGCTCCTGTTTCCGAATTACCGTCTGGCGAGAGACGCGGAGGGGAGTTGGACGCTCATCTTCGTCGTGCTGTCGTTCTGGTCGGTGGTCGTCAGCTACTGTGGTGCAACGAAGACCTTCGCCCTTGCGCGGAGAAAGGCGTTGATATGGTTTCTCCTGCTTCCCTGGACGCTGTATGCCGTAGAGTTGGGCCTGTGGATGTGGTTGTTTGAGACGTTTAATGCCGCCATGACGGAAACGGTCTGAGCAGACGTCTGATTGGTTGTGGCTGCCCTGCAGCTCACATGGCCGCGCCGGGCCCCTCTACCGTTCCGAGTCTCAGGGGCTCCGCTTTTCTCAACTCAGGCAGGAAGATTGGTCGGTTGGTAGCGCATCGCGAGTTCCCCTGGTTCCGCGATGACCGAAGCTGCCGCCATGCGGGCTGCGATGGACAGGTCTTGTGGCAGCCCAGCAGGGAAACTTCTCGGACCCAACGAGATGCCCGGCAAATTCCATGGCGCATGCATCCATGGCTTATGGGCCGTACCTTGAGCATCGGGGGTGATTGCGCAGGGGAGCGACGCGAGGAACGGTACACCGATCTGCGCGAGGTGTCCCATCATCCATATCAGGGCCTCGTCCGAGAGTCCGCTCTCATCCTGGGCGGCAGGATATCCGCCTCCGACATCGGCATGGGCTCCGGGAAACAGTTGCTGTGTGACATTGGCTGCCGGATCCCAGAGCGTGGGCGTGAAGTTATTGCGACGTTCGTCCAACGCTATGGCATGGAAGCCCATGCTCACCTTCTGGCTCAGTTTCGTGTCGACGAATTTAAACGCATCCACACGATTGCCCTTGCCCGCATAGTCCGGAAATCCCATTGCTCCGACTGTATCCCAGACCGCGACAGCCGCAAGTCGGTCGACCGCGGTGAAATCTCCATCCTTCAGGGACCCACTGGAGATAAACGCCGGGAGATTGCTCGTGACCTCAGCAAGGTGTGCAAGGCTGAACGGATTGACGAGCGTGGTTCTTCGGTACCGGTACCATGCTTGCGCACCGCATCGATAAGCGCGTTCTTGATCTTCGACAATTTGTGGGGCGAGAAGGCCTTGCGACGCGACGAGGCCGGCCAACGCGCGTGCCGTGTATGCGCCGCGACTGAATCCGACGATCACGATGTCGTCGCCGGGCGTGTAATTTCTGGATAGAAAGGTATAGCCGCGAACGATCCGGGAAATGATCCCGGCGCCGAATGCACCGCCGAGAAGTTTATTCAGCAGGTTGCGCGAATCTCCGACGCCATGAATGTATTTCGCAATAAGTGAGGTCTGGCCATTGTCGGTGAGTTCCTTTTCCTGTTCGTCGGAATTCAACAGCGAGTCGAGCGAGAGCGAGCCGGCAAGACACAGAAATAGCTTATAGACATTGGTGGGATCTGCGGGATGCTC
Source organism: Nitrospira sp. (assembly GCA_020853775.1). Classification (GTDB taxonomy): domain Bacteria; phylum Nitrospirota; class Nitrospiria; order Nitrospirales; family Nitrospiraceae; genus Nitrospira_A. The sequence goes on along the minus strand of JADYYH010000082.1, from coordinate 2,106 downwards.
CGCCGTTTCATCTTCGTATGGATTGTTCCAGGTGCCATCGGCACAAAACACGATCTTCTTTGCCATATCCGGTCTCCTCGATCGTCCGTCCCACTGCAGTCGATCCGCCACAGATTGTATGCGATACCTGTGAGCGAACGGTGCACAGTATGACGCATACGGGCACGACGGTCCAGCCTCTCCTGATGTCGTCCGCAGACGATGCTGTCGGGAAAGTGCAGGGGAACCGGCAGCGTGGCGTCTGGAGGACCGCCATTTTCGATACAGGGAGAGATCAGCCGATACAACCAGCCTCCACAGTGTTGTTGCCCTCGTTGGTCTCGCTCACCTGGTGGCTTGAATCAACCTGAATGCGAAACGTGCAATCAGGGCTGAAGCAGTTCGTCGGGACTTTGAATAAAAGATCCGTAGATGAGCCTGCGGGAATGGACGGCGTGTCGAGGGTGACTGGGACATCACTAAATGTCACCGTGGTTTTTGATGGACCTGCCGCGATTGTACCGTGATTTGTTACGGTGACACGTAGCAGGTTCCCGTTCTCTTCCAGCCGACAAAACGCTGCCGGAGACGTGCCTGAGGGACTGAACGGCACCAAATCCACGGCGTCATGTTGCACCGCCCCTCCCGTAGGCCCTAACCCCAGGATCGTGATCTTATGGCGAAAATAGTTGTCGGGAAAGGTGTCATCGTTACGGAGGACAGAGGGTACTGTATACCGCAATCGCCCCGGTGGATTGTTCGGCTCCCGATAGTGCATCTCATCGATCCAGATGCCGATCTCCTTCACATATTGATCGCTGACCGTGTACCCCACATCCCACCATGTCAGCATGGGCACTGCATATTTGTAAGGAACGTTGTCGATCACCACCTGTTTGCGTTTGATGCCCGATCCGCCCAACCCGCCTGAGGCGGATTCTATCGGAAGAATGGAAAAGGGCGGCTGAATCGGATGGACATCGAGGCCGAAAACAGTGGACACCGCTTGGGTAAACACATATTCCCTTCTGTCACTGTCGTCCTTGAGGATCGCATAGGTGTTCCAACTCATGAAGCCGGAATCGACGAGGTGTCCCATGCTGGGCAGCGGCGCGGGTATTCTGCTGAAGATATCGCCGACGGTCCGGACGTGATCTGTATTATTGCTGTAGATCTTGTCCTTCTCCACGAACAGGTCGCTATGGTCAAGGTTGTATCCCAGCTGAAGCAGGTGGTGATCACTGTCATACCAAGTGTATCCGAATCCTCTTGGAAGGACCGCGACAGACTGGTTCGAGGGAGTTGGCAGGGTTGTGGAGAAGACACCGAATGACGATAACGTGGTGGTGCCGTTGCCAAACGCGAGGAATGACTTATCCGGAAGATCGGTGTCGGTGCTGCAAAATTTTTCGGCGCTCCCGACATCCACGCCTACGTTGAGCGCACCATCGTTCCAGGCGAGAATGGTATAGTAATAGGTAAGCTCATAACCTTCTTCGAAGTCATCGTCCCTCAAGAGGCCCACTGCGTTCCAACTTAGAGTTCTGTTCCTGAAAGAGGAGTGATTTTTGCCAGGACTGCACCCAGTCCCAGTACGTGTTGATCGTCTCCGAGATAGTTGAGCTTCCAGCCATTCAGCAAGACTGTGGCTCGAGTGGCATAGGCGGGAATGGGAACACTTTGCTGCACCTTGATCATCTTTTTCCCGGAGGGAAGCTTCGCCGATCCGAAACCATACATGGCCTTGATCGTACCTTGGTCTTCAAACGTCAGCTTGGGATACGTCGGATCGTTTGGATCGGGAGCTGCCAATGCGGTTAGGGGGGCATCTTCCAGCCCCTTGCAAGTATTCGGCAAGACGTAGCCTGGATTCACTAACGCACAGGACAAGCCAGACATCAAGACCAGCATCGCCGCAAGCACAACCCAAGCATGTTGGTGTGAGTCTTTCTTCGCGGCCATGTATATCCTCCTGCATTTGACTGGTTTCCTGGCCGACAGAGGTATCTTTTTTAGGTGTGGAAATAAGATAAAGGCGGCGTAGCCTTTCGGTTGAGCCATCAACCAACGCCTCGGTTCCAGCCGAGGGGAAAGGATACGCCACCATGGGCGAGAGAACCAGCAACG
>JADYYH010000081.1 GCA_020853775.1 Nitrospira sp. | reverse complement strand
GGTCTGATCTACGTCCTTCACGAAGAAGAGCGTTTGACCAGAGCCAATGACGATCTGAAACTGCCCGCCGTCATCCGCGCCAACGTGTATGACTGCGTGGACTTGTTGTTGACCAGCGAATGGGACGACGACGATTACACGAACTTCCAGTCGTCCAAGATCAACATCCATCCCCACTTCTTCCAGTTCGACACCGGGAATTCCGACGGTGTCATCTCCGGGATGGAGTACGAAATGTCGGTTCGGCCGTTCACCATGTGGGGCAAAAAGACCAAGCATGGTTTGCCGGCACCGATGGTGGCGAAGCTGACCGGCGAAGCCAAGGCCGGTGCGTCCTCCATTAAGATCCAGATGGCGCCCGGTGCCACCGCGTTCCACGTCAACACCGAGTTGATGGTGGGCATGGATTGTTTGGAGAAGGGCAACGATCCGGCGGCTTCACTGCCGCGGGATAAGAGCTGTCAGGAAGTCGCCCGAGTCAAGGAAATCAAGGGCGATGTGGTCACGTTCTTCAAGCCGCTGAAGCACAGCCACCCGGCGGGCGATCTCGTATCGCCGGAGTTTGTGCGGTATCGGTGGTGGGTGGACGTGGATATGGGCACGGTGTTCTGGCATGACCACGCGTTCGGCGCGACGACCTGGCCCCATGGCGGGTTCGGCGTGACGATCGTGGAGCCATACGGATCCACCTACCATGATCCGAAGAACGGCAAGTTGGTGTATAGCGGTCCGATCGCGGACATTCACAGCAACGAGCCGATCGGTGCCGGTGTCAGCGGGAGCTTCCGTGAGTTGATGGTCTCCATCCACGACACGGTTCCGCACACCGTCAACGTCATCGAAGCCGGCAATCCTCCCGGACAGCCGATCGAAGTGGCGTTGGAAGCAGGAAAAACGGTGTCTTTCCAGATGCCGGACAAGATCCTGAATGCGCCGAACAAGTACATCAACGGCGGTACGCACACGACCGGTAGCGGTTTCAACTTCCGCGCGGCTCCGTTTGCACAGCGCCTGTCCAACAATCCGGACACCTCCAAGCTGTTCAGCAGCGCGGTCCACGGTGATCCGGGTACGCCGCTTGTGCGGGCGTACACGGGCGACACCATGGTGTTCCGCCTGTTGCATCAGCTCATGAACGAATCCCACGTTTGGACGATCGCCGGACATACCTTCCTCACGGAACGGTACGCGGCGGATGCCAATCGGAAGAACTCGATTCACGTCGGGATCGCCGAACGGTATGACCTCGTGACCAAGGCGGGTGGATTCCAGGGTATGCCGGGCGACTACATCCACTTCAACGGCAGAACGTCACACTTCGCCGAAGGTGGATGGGGTATCCTGCGCGTGCTCGATAAGCCAGTGGCGGATCTGATGCCGTTGCCCAAGGGGACCAATCCTCTCGGGATCCCAGCGACACCAAATTCCGTCTGTCCGTCGGATTCTCCGGTGAAGAGCTTCAACGTCGTGGCGTTGGATCGTCCGATGAAGCTCAATCCGAAGGCCCCGGATGCGATCGAGGTGGACTTCGAGCGGAAGATCGAAATGACCATGCCGGAAGGCAAGATCTTCGCGCTGGAGGAAGAAGCCGCGACCGTGGCGGGCAACGTGATGCCGAATCCGCTCACGCTGCGCGCGAATCTGGGTGATTGCATCAAGGTGAATCTGAAGAACAAGATGAAGGCGAGCCGGGCGTCGTTCTTTGCGCCGGGCCTGGCCTTCGATCCGAAAGACAGCCAGGGCTTGAACGTCGGCAACAATGCCGGCGACCAGACCGTGGCTCCGGGCGAGAGCCGCACCTACACCTATTACGCGCATCCTTTGAACAAGGAAACGACGTCGTTGGTGTGGGACGGTGGCAACGTCGTCGTCAATCCGCGCAACGGATTGTATGGCGCGATCGTCATCGGTCCGAAGGGATCGCAGTATCGTGATCCTGTCACTGGTGCCGATGTATCACAGAAGAATGTGTGGCGAGCCGACGTCATCGTCGACACCACACTGACTGAAAATGCCGGCAAGCGGAACTACCGTGACGTGGCCCTCTTCTTCCAAGACGAGGACAACATCATCGGTACCGCGTTCATGCCCTATGTGCAGAACGTGGCCGGTTTGACGTCGGTGAACTACCGCGCTGAACCGTACAAGTTCCGTGAAGAACAAGGCTGCTCGCTGGGCAAGATCTTCCAGCCCTGCGCGGTGGACAAGCCCGAGGATCCTGTGACGCCTCTGATCGAAGCGCACGCGGGTGACGCGATCCGTATCCACGTGATCGGGGCGAACAGCGAGCAGAATGGCATGTTCAGTGTCGAAGGCCATGAGTGGCCGATCGAGCCGTACATGCCGGGTGCCGACATGATCAGCGTCGTGGAGTACGCCGGGTCTGAGACCCTCGATGTCTTCATCCGTGGCGGTGCGGGCGGACCGTATCGTCAGGTGGGTGACTTCGTGTGGTCGAATGCACGGCTGCCCTACACGCAGTCCGGACAGTGGGGCTATCTGCGCGTCTTGCCGACCGGCGATTCGCGAATTCAGCCTCTCAGCGCAAGTGGTTCCGGTGCACGTCAAGCCGAAGTGCAGCCTGAGCCGCAGGCGATTCCGACTGCCATGAAGTAAGCAGGCACGTCATGGCGTAACACCGGATGGGGGAGCTGCCTGTTTCACGCAGCTCCCCCATCTGCGTTTTCAGTTTCGAGAAAGGAATTGAGTGATGGGTTCCCTGTATGATCACGATGAGAGGACGACCATACAGCAACCCATCACAGAGGAGGCCGGTTGTGACATTGGGTATTACAGAACAGAGCGAGCAACAGCAGACCACGCATTGTTTGTCAGGGTGGAAGTTAGCCATAGCGGCGATGACGGTCGTCGGGTTCCTTGCGAACGATCCCGCGTCGGCCTATGAAGAAGTCACGGTGTCCGAGGGAGGGACGCTGACAGGAATCGTCAAGTTGGAAGGGGCGGTTCCGAAACCCAAGGGGTACAACCTGACCACCTTGCCTGACCCGTACTATTGCGGGCGCATTTCCGACGGCGAAGGCTGGCGCATTTTGCAGCCGTTTAATGTCGGACCCAAGGGAGAGTTTCGAGAAGTGGTGGTTTATTTGGAGGGGATCGACAAAGGGAAACCTTTTGCGGAAAAAGAAGTGCCGCAAGTCGAAGCCAAAGACTGCCTCTTCCTGCCGTTTACGACCGTCGTGCGTGACGACCAATCGGTGACGGTCGTGAACATGGATCCGGTCATGCACGATATTCAGGCCTATGAAACGTCGAATTTGGGCGCGCGGGTCTTGTTCAACGTGCCGTTGCCGATGAACCCGCAACATCCACGAAATTTCAAGGACCGCACCGAGGCCGGGATGTATCACAAGCACATGGCCGGTCCGCCGATGAAAGAGCTGGTCAAGCTCAGCAAAGGCCGCCGGATCTTTGTGATGCAATGTGGTTTCCACGCCTACATGGAGAGCTGGGGAGTCGCCATTACCAATCCCTACTTCGCCAAGACTGACGAAGAAGGCCGGTTCACCATGACCGATGTGCCGCCGGGCACCTACAAGCTGGTGGTGTGGCATCCCTATATCAGGACAGCCAACGAACGAACTGTCACCATTGGCCCCAAAGGAACTGTTGAAACGACGATCGGGGTTCCGGCGCCGACTGGACGGCTGTATGCCAACGAGGTGTTGGATCATGCCTATACCCGATACAACGTCACTGAGGAAGCGAAGAAGGAGATCGATCCCTTGCTCCAAAAGCAGGAGCATTGAGTGGGTCGCGCACGCAGCACCGTGGTCGTGAGGCATTGGAATCACTGATCCATTGGATGATGAGTCTGGAGCAGTAAGGCAATGAATACGTGGCTGCCAGGTTTTCTCTCGGCACTTATAGTGGGAGTTGCCACCGGACTGGTGGTCGGTTCTGTTGCCCCGAGCCACGCTGACCATGAATTGCCTAAACCGCCGCCGCTCTGGTCTTCGCTCGATGAACTGGAGCGGCTCGCGTTAATCGAGGTGCCGAACGGGATGGCCGAGGTGCCGGCCGGTCATTTTTTAATGGGCAGCGATCCGAAGTTTGATCGCGCTGCAGGGCCGCAGGAATTGCCCCAGCACCAGGTGTACGTCGATACGTTCAGCATCGATCGGTACGAGGTCAGTAATGTGAACTATCTGCGGTACGTACTCGCGACTGGCGCGGCCTGGCCTCAGTATTGGCGCGCCCAGCCGTTCCCGGAGAAGATCGCCAAGCATCCGGTCATCGGTGTGTCGTGGCGAGAAGCCGATGCCTATTGCCGGTGGCGCGGGGCTCGTTTGCCGACTGAAGCGGAATGGGAGAAAGCGGCACGCGGCGAGGACGGGCGGATGTTTCCCTGGGGCAATGAGCCGGCCGGGTGGATCAAAAGCAATATCGCCCATCCGGGATCCAAACGGGGAGCCAAATATCCTCCGCTCGCGAATGTGGACCGGTATGAGAACGGTGTGAGTCCCTACGGCGTGCATCAGCTCGCCGGGAATGTGAGCGAATGGGTGTCTGATTGGTTCGATCCCGAATACTACCGGCGTCAGGAAAATCGCAACCCGCAAGGACCGGCATCGGGCCAGGATAAAGTGTTTCGGGGCGGATCGTGGAACGAGGATCCAGAGGTGGCCCGTTCCGCCGGACGCAACTCCGGAGGACTAGACCACTGGAGTTATCTGACAGGGTTTCGTTGTGCAACATCGGGCGAAGGCGGTCGTCAGCTTTCGTCTATCGATCCGGCTATGGGACGTCGTACGGATCGATAATTTTTGACGGCAGGACAATGAGGAGGCCAAAGATGAAACGATTGCACATGGGTATCAAAAGGAAACGAGCGCGATTGGTGCAGGCCCTCGCCATCGGAGTCGCGCTCTTTGCGCTGGCTCCTGCCGCACGGGCGTTGGACACACAAGACATCGTCGTCGAGTGGACACCGGAAGGGAAGGCGCTTGCCGAGCAGCGTGTGGCCACGATGAAATTCAAGGAAGAGATGGTGCGGATCCCGGCAGGCGAGTTCATCATGGGGAGCGACAAAAAAGCCGACCGCGTCGCATATCGGTCAGAGTTTCCACAGCGCCATGTGTATTTGGACGCCTATGAGATCGATAAGTACGAGGTCACGAATCTCCACTATTTAAAGTACATCCTGGCAACCGGCAAATTGCCGCAGCTGGATTGGCGGTATGACGGGGGGAATTTCCAAGAGTCGATGGCGAACCATCCGATCATGCATGTCTCCTGGTACGATGCCGATACCTATTGCCGCTGGGCCGGCAAGCGGTTACCCACCGAAGCCGAATGGGAGAAGGCTGCTCGGGGCGAGGATGGGCGGTTGAATCCCTGGGGGAACCAATCCGCGGGCCTGAGCCGCGCCAACTTTGGCCGCACCGGTCTCTCCGGTCCTGTCCGCGACCGGCCTGAACGGCTGTTGATGTATCCACCGCTGATTTCTGTCGATAAGTACGACAACGCCGTGAGTCCCTATGGCCTGTATCAAACGCTGGGGAACGTGTCGGAGTGGGTCAACGACTGGTATGACCAGGAATACTACAAAACTGCGCCTGACCGGAATCCCAAAGGTCCGGAAACCGGAACGCAGAAAGCCTTCCGTGGCGGCGGCTGGATGGATAGCACTACCACGATGCGTGTGGCGATGCGGAACGGGACTGATCCCACGACTAAGATCAATTGGATGGGGTTCCGTTGCGCGCGTGACGCCAAAGAGGACGTCGGAGCAAAGGTCTCACTGACGAAAGAATAGTGGGAAGGGCGGAAGGAACGTCTTCGTTGTTATCAATCTCTGGGCCGGTTCGTCTCCCGCTGGATCGGGGGACGACCGGCTCCTCGTCGGCCCGCTTGCGCGCGTTCGTGCCGCATCGGCCAACCGCTTCGACGATGCGACGCCCCCAGTGTTTGTCCACACTGAACCGTGCGGGTAAGCCGCTTCCTGCCATGAACTTCGTGCGCAAGCTCCTCGGATGACGGCCGCCAGACCTCGGCATCGTCTCCCTCGTGCTCACCAAGACGGGAGCGGAATCTCCCGCCCGCAGCCTGTCCGGGTGTAGCCCATGAACGGCCATTGGAATAAGTAGTCATTCGCAGCCTCCTATTGACGGCTGAGCTCAGATTGCGCTATTTCCTACGGCAACACGCACTGGCTCAAGGGTACAGATCTGGTTGGTTGAGCGATCGGAACCATGCCGATCGGCGAGCCGCTTCAGAAGCGCGGAGCCTCCAGAATCTTTTTGTGAAGAGCACGGTGAGAGAGTCGCGTAAGGAATCAGCACCACGTGAAACGGAAGCCCTGCCTCATCGAGAATTGCAGCACCTGCGGGCTTCGCGCGAAAGTCGTGCTGTGCGATATCGCAGGAGACGATCTCACCGAATTCGAGAAAATCAAGCGCACGCTCGAGTACGCGCCTCACCAGACCGTGTTCTACGAAGGGCATCTCTGTTTGGGGCTCTACTTGTTATGCTCAGGCAAGGTCAAACTCACTCGGTCGTCGACGCGCGGCCGGCGGCAGATCGTCCGCATCCTGGGCCCTGGGGAGCTGATTGAGAAGCATGTATTCGGGGACAGAGCCCTGCATGAAGTCACATGCGAGACATTGGAACCTTCTCAAGTCTGCGTCATCGATAAGGAACGCTACCTCGCACTCATCAACAGAAATCCTCAACTCGCCATCAAGCTGATCCAGCTCCTCAGTAATGAAGTCGGGGTGAATATGGATCATCTCGACCAATTCACGTTCAAAACCGCCCGCGAACGATTAGCCGGTCTGCTGCTGGAGCTCGGCGATCGATTCGGCAAGAAGCATGACGATCACGTCCGGGTGGGACTCACCCTCAAACGGGAAGAAGTGGCCGAGATGGCGGGGATTACGGTGGAGACCGCGATCCGCTTGCTGGGCATATTTCGAGATGAGGGCGTCCTCACCATCGATGGACGAACCATCACCTTGCTGAATCCGGACCGCCTGTCCAGAATTGCCCAGCGCTAACCACACTCCTCTCACCTGACGAGTGCCATGTCGTTCGTGATGCGCCACAGGCGCCATGCGACGGTCATCGTTGCAGATCCCGCACGCCTCAGGTGGACTCCCATCTTCTTGCGCTCTCAGTTTCGCGTCTCTCGCCCTCTGCCCGCATCCCTCCAGGCATAGGTCCAATGGCCTATCTCAAACCCTGAGATAAATCATGCTACGGACCGACCGATCCCAGTGTGAGCCGCCGTTCTATTCGGTAGAGTGCGCGCGGCATCAGGCTGTCGCGTGGCTCGCACCGTGGAGCGTCCGTCATGGGATCCTGGAACAATGGTGTCTCCAGCTAGCACGCGAACGAAGATCGTGGTCGATCCGGTGGCATTGCTCAAGCGGGAGCACCGAATGATTCTGGACCGGCTGCTGATGGTGGAAACGGCGATGAGCTCACGCTCAGTGCGGGGCGGCGCGGTGCAGCGGACGAACCGGGAGACGCTCCGAGAACTCCTTGAATTTTTTACCGGCCCCGTGGACGTGCATTTCACACGTGAGGCCATGCTGGTGGCCGGTCTCCGGCGAATTCTCGGCCGGACGCAGGAGGAGCCAGAGCAGTTCCAGGGTTTCTTGGACGAACACCGGGCGCTGAAAGCCGACGCGATTGCGGTGATGAGTCAGCTTGCGGGAAAGCCCGCCGGCGGTCAAGACGCAACGGCGTCCACATCCTTCCGCGGATGGCGGGCGCTGACCGGACAGCTTGAGGCGATGATTCGGCGCTATCGTGAACAGATCGCCAGCGAGGAACGGCTGCTGTTCGCCTTAGCCGAGATGCGATTGACCGCCGGGCAACGACGGCGCATCAGTCGGCGGATGTTGCAAGTGTGAAGTCATGAGCAGCGGCAACCGGCGCGGATGCGGTGAGGCATGCGTCCGAAGGTGAAGTATCGAAGCAAGGTCAGCGAGGAATATTCACGATGTTCGGAAGGGTGCACCACATACTTACGCTGCTCCTGCCTCAGGCCGGTGAGGAGAAAATCGGGAGCCAACCAGGGCGCCAATCAGGCGTTCCAGTGACACATGAAGGAGGGGACTATGAGGCAGGTTCGGAGAGCCGTGCGGAATATTGGAATGTGGGGTGCGGCGGTTGTGATCGCCGCGGGAATCGCTGTTTCCTCTGCGCCGCCGGCATCGGCTGAGGAAGGCACCGGAAATATGGTGTTCTTCAAGGGCGGGTTCATGAATTTGAACCAGGACCGTGGCGGGCAGATTTTTACGGATACGGCCGGCATTGCCGGCGTCAATGGAAGTAACGTCGGATGGTACGCCGGAGCAGGGCTGGATCTGGTCTTGTCGAAGGATGTCTGGGGCGGAATGGACAAGACCTGGGTCGTCGGTGAAATCGGATTGCAGTTCAACAGCATCAATTCAAACCGGGTGAATAACGTTGCCGGGAGTATTGCCACCAGAACCTTGGCCGATACGCTGGCCACCGATCCGCAAAAGGTGCAGCTCACGATGGTGACCATCGACGTGGCGCCGAAGATCAAGTTCATGGAAGGCAGCGCGTTCAGGCCCTGGATTATTCCGATCGGTCTGGACATCCATGTGATCAGTCCGCCGTCGAACCGAACTCAGTACCTCGACCTCGGGGTGCAGTTCGGCGGAGGTTTTGAATACGCAGTCTGGAAGGCGTTCAAGGTCGGCGTCGATGCCCGCTATCACCTGACGGCGCGTCTCACCAATACCAATAACGATTACTTCCAGGTCGGCCCCTATGTCGGGATTTCATTCTAGGGGCTAAGGCCGGAGGTGAGACGCCTTGTCGGAAAATCGGGGATGTGGTCGTAAGGCAGGAGCGTGAGGCGGCCATGCCGGTCGTTGCGCTAGGCAGACCGGCATGGCCCCACTTTTGTGGAGAGGGCTCCTGGGGGGCAGCCATTGGTGGATATCACGCTGTATCTTCCCAATGAGGCGTCGTTGCCCGATCTCCGCAGTGAACATTCCAGCGAGCAGGCCTTCACGCATGATGTCGAAGAGACCGGGGCCGGACTCCATCACGTGGTGAATTTCACCAACCTCCCTGAACACATCGATCTGGCGCTGCACGCGATTGGGGAATCCGCCCGTATTCCCGGAGCGTGGGCCACGGTCGGAGGACAGCGTATGTCCAGCCTGGTCGCATTATGGAATCGACTCGACTGTTACCGGCAGAGCCTGTCCTGGTCCGACCGGGCGGCGTACTGTCAGGACAAAGCAGCGAGCATTCGAAGTGGATCGAGCTGCGGGCTGGCCTTCTGTTCGGTCCCGTGCCGGTTTTCGTGCCCGCTCTGCGCACTGAACGGCAGGCCTCTTGCCCAGTCCTTTGGGTATCCGCAGACGCAGGTCTTGGCGGTCCTGGGGGAAATTGACTGGTGTCCGAATCTCGCTCGCTCCACCGAGTCCTAGTGTCACCCGCCTTGCGTCCCGGTTCATCGCTCTGTCATGGTGCGTAGCGTAGAGAGGCAAAAGGAGGGACTGGTGTTCGCATTGGTGTGGATTCACCTGTTGGCGGCTGTGGTGTGGGTCGGCGGGATGGTCTTCTTGTCCGTCGTGTTGGTGCCGGTCCTCAAGGGGGACGGAGGTTTTGCGCGGCACGGCGCCCTCTTCCGAACGACTGCCTATCGATTTCGGGCGCTGGTGTGGGGTGCCATGGGGATCCTGGTGGTCACGGGCTCGGTATTGGCTATTGGGCGAGCCATTCCCTTAACCGATCCGTCACAGTGGCCGTCGATTTTTATGACAAAGATCGGACTCGTCATCGTCTTGTTCACGCTCACGCTGTTGCACGATCTGGTGGTAGGACCACAAGTACGGCGCATTCTTGGAACCGCTGAGGCGACACGAAGCGCGCGAGACCGCTTGCTGGTGCGTTATTCCGTGCTTGTGCCGCGCGTGTCGCTTCTGGTGGCGTTGGTGGTGCTCTTGGCGGCGGTGGTGCTGGCCCGGACCTAGCCCGGTGTCCTCAGGGCTCTCGCCGCAGCGGCCTCTCCTGCCGTCCATGGCAGTGCCTCATTGCGGGCTTCAACAATCTGTCTACCAACGGTAGTACAAAAGTTTCGTATGGATAACCGGTAAGAGGAAGAGCGCTTAGCGTGTCGTGGGAGTCGGGGGTGGTCGCAGCGCGCGGACGAGGCGATTGGCTTGCGCTTGGCTTGAGAGCGCCAGTGTCATCACCACACCGCATAAGGCGAACACGACCGCGTTCAGCAGGAAAAATACGAGCGCTAACGAGCCGGTCGTGAATGCCCAGGCATCGGAGTCTGCGCGATTGCGCGCTAAGACCCGGGTCTCCTCGTCACGGATCTGCCCCGTGATGTCATGGATCGTGTCCATTGTCCGGTTCTGCCGGTTCTGGGTCACGATCGATTTGGCACCCGGCAGTCCCTTGGTCTGCCGTAGGGCAATGGCCTGTTCCATTTCGTCCGACCGTTGGTCGACCTGTGTGGCAAGATAGGCCACCCGGTCCTGCTGCATGCCATTCTCTCTCGTCAGACTGCCGATCCGTCGGATCTGTTCCTGGAGCATATCGAGAGACTGGCGATAGGGGGCCAGATATTCATCCGAGCCGGTAATGAGGTATCCGCGCTGGTGGGTTTCCGCCCCCGTCACAATGCTCCTCATCCGTTCGATCTCAAGCAGGACCTGCTCACTCCTGGTCGCCCAGTTGTTCGAGGTCTTGAAGTGCATCAGGCTGAAAAAACAGGCTGCCACGATGGACTCAACCGCGAGGAACCCGACAATCAGGGCCATGATCAGGCCCTTGCCGGCGAAGATTCGACGAAGCCATGTCACCTGGGTCTCGTATAAGATCATCGTATAGGACTACCCACGCCACCCCCCCAATGTCAACCCGACAAATCCCACTGGTCGATCGGGGTTCTGTCGAAAGTGGGTCGCAAAGGAACAGTAAGGAGATCTTCACAACAACGATCCGCCCACTCAGTTGGGGTGCGAAAGAAGAATCAGAATGAATCCAATGTATGCTTCGTGCCTCTCAATCATTGATCGCAGGCACAGCCTGTGCGCAGTCAGGGCAATGGTGTAGGCCGCGCGCATGGCGGCGATGGCGCAAGCGAGCCCAAGGCAAGTCAACGCGGTCCACTTTGAGGGAGGTGCATCATGGCGAGGGTGGTCATCATCGGGGCATCCATCGGGGGGTTACCGGCGGCCTACGAAGCACGTGAACTGTTGGCTAAGAAACACAAGGTGACGGTGATTTCGAATGTGGAATCCTTTCACTTTGTGCCGTCCAATCCGTGGGTCGCGGTCGGATGGCGCACCCGGAAGGACATTAGTTTTGCGCTGGGTCCGGTACTGGAGAAAAAAGGGGTGGAGTACATCCACGCGACGGCGGACCGGATCGAGCCGGAGCAAAACCGGGTCATCACTTCGAAAGGCGAAGTCCCCTACGACTACCTGATTATCGCCACAGGGCCGAAGCTGAATTTCGGTGCGGTGCCCGGACTGGGTCCCAGCGGCTATACGCAGTCGGTCTGCAATGTGGATCATGCCGAACAGGCCTGGGGCACCTACCAGGCGTTCCTGAAAGACCCCGGCCCTATCGTGGTAGGGGCGGCACAAGGCGCCTCCTGCTTCGGACCGGCCTACGAAATGGCCTTCATTCTGGATGCCGATCTGCGCAAGAAGAAACTCCGGAAGAAGGTGCCGATCTATTTTGTGACGCCCGAACCGTATATCGGCCACATGGGCCTGGCCGGGGTCGGCGCGTCCCGCCGGTTGATGGAAGACGAATTTGCCGAGCATGCGATGAAGCCGATCTGTAATACGTCGATCAAAGAAGTGCAGCCGGGGAAGATGGTGTTAGAAGGCGGCCAGGAGATACCGTTCCGGTACTCGATGATCATTCCGCCGTTTGCCGGTGTTGATGCGGTCGCCGGAACGCCGGGGCTGTGCAATCCGAAAGGGTTTGTGAATATCGATGCCTATCAGGCCAATCCCAAGTATAAGAATATCTATTCCGTTGGTGTCTGTGTGGCCATTCCACCGGTGGAACAGACGCCGATTCCGACCGGCGCGCCGAAGACCGGGTACATGATCGAGTCGATGGTGTCGGCGGCCGTGCATAACATCAAGGCTGACATCGACAACGATACCAAACGTGAAACGGCGACCTGGAATGCGATCTGTCTCGCCGACATGGGGGACACGGGTGTGGCGTTTGTGGCGTTGCCGCAAATGGCGCCGCGGAATGTCACCTGGGCCAAGAAGGGCAAGTGGGTGCATCTTGCCAAAATTGCGCTGGAGAAGTATTTCTTGCGCAAGATGAAAAAAGGCGTGAGTGAGCCTTACTACGAGAAGGTGATTTTGAAGACCATGGGGATTGCCAAGTTGGAAGGACCGGCCTAGACGACATGGGGACGGGGCATCGCGTGGAGACGATCGAGAAGGAACCGGCATGATCGACCAGGCGTTGCGCGCGGTGTTAGCCGGGGTGCCCATCGGCCTGCAATTGGGCGCGACGGGAACGGGGGGCGGGATTCTCGGCGTGCCGTTGATGGTGTATATCGCCGGCATGTCCCTTCAGCAGGCGGCGGCCATGTCGCTGATGATCGTGGGGGCGTCTTCGCTGGTGGGCGCCTGCGACTATGGCCGGAAGGGAATGGTCAAACCGAAGGCTGCAGCGGCATTCAGTTGGACAGGCATGATCGGATCGTGGGGCGGCGCGTTCGGCCATCACATGATTCGACAGGAAGTGCTGCTGGTCCTGTTCGGACTGCTGTTGTTACTGATCAGGGCCGTGATGGCGCGGCAGCGCCACCTCGCGACGGAGTCTGCAGCCGATGAGAGTTGCGCCACACTCTTCCCCCGTACCTGTTGGATGAAGGTCGGGGGAATCGGGCTGATTGTGGGGACGCTGAACGGATTATTCGGTGTCGGTGGCGGCTTCATGGTGGTCCCGGCGTTGATTCTGGTGCTGGGGTTTCCCGCGCGTGCGGCGGTCGGCACGTCACTCATGATCATTTTCCTGATCTCCATCGGTGGCGTGGTGGGGCATATGCAGTTCGGGCATGTCGAGTGGAGCCTCTTAGGGTATGTGTTGCTGGGTAGTGTGACAGGCATGGTGTTGGGCGTCCGCTCGGATACCTGGGTGTCGCCGGCGGTGATGGGCCGCATCACCGCGTCGATCACCATTTCAATCGCCGGCATCTTGATCGTGGTGAACCTGGCGAAGCTCGCCGGGTGGCTCGGCTGAACGCTATTGACAGGCAGCCTGTTCTGTCCGACTCTCAGGGAACGTGGCGGTAAGCGGCCTTTTGGCCATGAGATGCGGATGTCGCGTGGCGCGCTCCGTGTACGGTTCACATGGACGACACATCTGGATGATGCCGTATCAGCGTGGCCTTCTGTCCGCCGCATTCCGTGTCGCATTGTGGACCGTGGCGGGATATTACATGGTGATGCCGGATCGGGCGGCGCACGCCGAATGGTCCGCTATCGCGGAGCAGAAAACCAGCTATACGACGGATGCGTTTCAGTTTTCATCGGCTCGGCGGCTCCGTTTGACGGAAGATCCCTCGCAGCCGACCGTGGTGTCGGCCGACAAACCGGAGGATGTGATCTGGGAACCGGCCTTGGAGGTCATCCATTCCACGCCCACGATGCAGGGCAAAAACGAATTGTCGGTGAAGGCACAGGGGGCCATCTACACCAACAATCCCGTGTTCAACCATTCAGACTTTCGCATTCAGGACCGGTTTTCGCTCGACCAGGCCACGTCGGTGCTCCTTCGATACCGCTATGTGCCGAATCTGTTTCTCGGTCCGAATTTCGAACGTCGCACCGGAGCCCGCTCGATTCAGGAAGAACGGGTCACTTCCCATCATTGGCGCGCCGAAGTCGAACGTCGCTTGTCGGACCGGGTCACCGGCACGCTCGTCACCCGGTTCGGTCTGCGGCGATACAACGATGTGTTTGCGGAGCGCAATACGAATTTCTGGACGATCGGCCCGCGCGTGGACTATCGCGCGAAAGAATGGCTGACGCTGACGCTGTCCTATCTGTATGAGCGGGGCCTCGCGGATGGGCACAAGGAAACCCAATTTGCGGATGACGTGTCCTATTATCTCCACATGGTCTCGGCCGGCGCGGAGTTCCGGCTGCATAAAGCATGGGATCTGGGTTTGACCTACATCCATCGTCGGAAAACATTCACCAGCGGCATCGCCGGGGACACCCATGTCGATCGCTTCGATGCCACGCATCAGGGCATTGCCGAACTGCGATACCACATCTCCGCGGCTGCCACGGCCATGTTGTCGTTTCAGTACGGCAAACGCACCTCGACCAATGTCCTGAGAGACTTTCAAGATTCGATCGTCTCAATTGGCGCCCAGTATCGGTTCTAATCCCGTCCGGGTTGCCTCCTTGTGGCTCTCGCGGGATCATGCTAAGTGCTTGATCCCGCGCAGAATGTGAACGTGTGGTGAATCCTTTCCCCTCCGGGCTACTCATACGCAGTAAGAAAGGAGGCGACCATGAAGGTAAACGAGTGGCTTCGATTGATCGCCGGATTGTTCGTGTTGGCCGCCGTGGTGCTGGGCGCAACGGTGCATCCCTACTATAATTACTTCGCGGCATTTGTTGCCGCGAATCTCATCCAGTCGTCATTCAGCGGCTGGTGTCCGATGATGGCGCTTTTGCGGAGGCTTGGTGTTCAGGAATAACGACGCATCTGTGACGGCGGGATGGCTTGTGGTCCCTCTCCTGCTCGCGGCGGGCTGTGGGCAGTCTGAGCAGCCGCCTCGAGGCGGAGAGGCTCCGTCGGTGACGGCCGTTCAGCTCGCCCTCCATCTGGCAATGATCGAGGTGAAGACCAGTCAGGTGCCGGTGACGGTCGAAGTGACCGGGCAGGTGACGGCGGTCTATCAAGCCACGTTGGCCAGCCGCATACAGGGCACCATCGACAATCTGCTGGTCCGCGAAGGCAGCGCCGTGCGCAAGGGGCAGACCCTATTGGTGCTCGACAATCGTGACTTGCAGGCCGAGTTATCCCGGGTGACGGCTGAGCTCGACAATGCCAACGCGCACCAGACCCGGATGGAAGACCTCTACCGGAAGGATGCGGTGTCCAAGCAGGAGTT
>JADYYH010000080.1 GCA_020853775.1 Nitrospira sp. | reverse complement strand
GGCTCGCTCCTCGCGGCCTCAACATACTGTTTCAAGTATGCCTCGACCTCTCGGAGCTCCGCGCGCCCGTCTCGCGTGGCGTCTTGGCGGTTTCGTCACGAACTCTCGTGAATAATGCGGGTTAGGGCTCCGCCTCCTCGATCTCCTCGATCTCCTCGATCGATTCCCTCAGCGCAGCGACGAACGCCTCCGGTTGAGCCAGCGCCTGCTCGGTCAGTTGAAATTCAGACACGAGCACTCCGTCTTTATCCACCACGATCAAGCGATACCCCTGTTTCACGGCGACTCCTTGTTCTGTGCGAGCTGTGACGCGATCCGCGGCGACCGCGTGGAGGCTATGCTGTCAGGCTCGTCCGCTGGAAGCAAGCGGGCATGACCGCGCTGTCCCAGCTTCCGTAGTCGGCACTCCGCCGATGAGCCCGTTCCGTCTGCCGGGAGCACGCCGGATGAATGTTAGGTTTTCGACCGGCATTGCTGGTAGGATGAGACACATTTCAGACGGCGTCGAACGTCAAAAGAAAGGACTTCAAGTTGAATACAACGAAACTCATGGCCGCGTGTCTGGTGTTCGCTCTGGTCGGTGTGCCGACTCTGTCTTTTGCGAAGGCGCGCGGAGGAGGGGGAGGGTTCTCCAGCGGGTCGCGCGGCGGCAGTTCCTCGGGCAGCATGGGCAGTCGCGGATCGCGGACCTATCAGGACAACGGGGCCAAACCGATTGAACAATCCACAACGGCCAGGCCTTCCACCGCTCCGCCGCCTTCGATGGCGGGGAGTCCTTCGACGGCGTCCAGGCCTGCTCCCGCTGCGCAGCCGTCCTGGTTTCAACGCAATCCGCTCCTGGCCGGCATCGCCGGAGGTCTTGCAGGAACGTGGCTGGGGCACATGATTTTTGGCGCGACGGACAGCAGCGCGCGGACGACGGAGGGGGGTGAGGGCGAACAGGCCGCGGGCGCGTCCGGTCCGAACGGCATGCTGCTCTTGCTGATGGTCATGGGCGGTGGTGCCCTATGGTGGTACATGCGCTCGCGGCGCACCCCGGCGCCGAATTTTTCCGGGCTTTCTCGAACCAGCGCGGTGAGCGGATCGCTGCTGGCGGAATCGTCATCGCCGACGCTTCGCCCCGCCACGATAGACAGTGAGATCACCTCGGCCGATAAGGCCGCCTTTCAACAGTCGCTCACCGACATTCAAACGGCGTGGGGCAGGCAGGATCTGGCCGTGTTGCGACGGCTGGTGACGCCTGAAATGCTGGAGTATTTCAGCACCGGCCTGGCTGAACAGGCCAGTGAGGGTGTGGCCAATCGGGTGGAGGATGTGGAACTGGGACGGGCAGAAGTTCGTGAGTCGTGGAGTGAAGGCGCGACGCAGTATGCGACCGTGAGCTTGAGTTGGACGGCCCGCGATTACACGGTCTCGCTCACGAAGCAACCGGGTGAGGCCGGGTATCTCGTCGAGGGCAACGACGAACAGCCGACCAAGACGACCGAGGTGTGGACGTTCATGCGGTTCGGGAACGGCTCGTGGCTGCTGTCCGCGATTCAGCAGCCTGCTTAACGGGATGGTGAAAAAGTCCGCCAGCGTTGTTCTCGCGTTGCTCCGAAGCTCAACGTGCCGCAAGGGTACGTTGAGCTCCCTCGCTCGCTGCGGCCGCGCTGGACGGGCTTTTTGGCTATCCCGTGGTCTGTCTGGAGCTCCTGGATTATCGCGGGGGTGACGTCGTCCGGTCTTGGGTCGGCGGACTGATTTCGATCGGCAGAAAGGACTGCGCTTGCGAGATGGCCTCCATCAATGCCTGCCGCTCGCGATCCGTCTCCTGTGTCGGCGGCAGGCTATGCGCGAACGCTTCCGCCGCATCCGCCAGGTTTTGCAACGCCACTTCAATGCCGGTCGAGGCCTGGGTGGGCATGGCCGCGGTCATGCGCGCCAAGGCCCGCTTTCTTCTCGGCCCGACATAGATCTGCGGGGCCACGGGATTGTCTTTTTCTAATTCCGGTCGTCTCAAGGTCGACATGGGTCCTCCAACAGCCTCAGCTACCTTCTAAGGTTAAGGACCACTCTACTCGATCCTCGGCGGCATTTGCACGGCATCTGGTTGGCGCCGGCTGCGTGGATTGAATGGTGCGATTCGGTCGTCCGGGCTGATGGTGGATCACTGAACGTGGCTTGACTCCCATTTTCCCCGGCTCCTATAATTCGGCGGTTTTGATGCGACAACCAGCTGATTTGGCATAAAGAATGGCCGAGTTTACGCATTTCAACGAATCGGGGCGGGCGCGGATGGTCGATGTCGGGGCGAAGGCCTCAACTGAGCGGCTCGCCACCGCGCAGGCCATTGTCTTCCTCCAACCGGAAACTCTCGAAAAAATTCAACAAGGGAAGATCGCCAAGGGCGATGTGTTGTCGGTCGCCCAGGTGGCGGGCGTCATGGGGGCGAAGAAGACTCCGGATCTGATTCCCATGTGCCATCCCATTTTGTTGACGAGCGTCGATATTTCGTTCCAGGAAATCAATCAGCCGGACCGTGAGGGGCGGTGCTCGATTGTGATCAGCGCCACCGCCAAGACCACGGGGCCGACGGGCGTTGAAATGGAAGCCATGACGGCCGCCTCGGTGGCCGCATTGACGATTTACGATATGTGCAAGGCGGTAGATCGAGGCATGAGCTTCGGCGACATCTGTCTGTTGACGAAATCGGGCGGGAAATCCGGCACCTATCAACGTCCGGTTCCTGTCTCATGATTGACCCGTGGGCTGGGGCAGATGGAGCGTGAGATGGTAACGGTTCGACTCTTCGGCATGACGAAAATGTTGGCGGGGAACCAGGGCACACTGTCCCTGGCGCTGCATGACGGCAAGCGGGTGAAGGACTTGGTCGCCGTGATCGAGGCCGCCTACCCGAAGATCGGTGAGTTGCTGCAGAAGAAGAAGGTCCTCGTGTCGGTCAATCAGGATATCGCGCATGAGGATCTTGAAGTGCGCGATGGAGATGAAATTGCGCTGTTGCCGCCCTTTGCCGGCGGAAGTGACGGATGCTGAACAAGCCTGCCAGCGGCGTTCTCGCTTTGCGCGTCGGCTCGACGTACCTGTCGTATGCCTCGCTTCCGTGCGCACTGCGGCCTTGCCGGACAGACGTGTTGAGCATCCTTTCCGAGAGCACCATGGCGACACCGGAGGGACATAATCGATGAGTCTTGAACAGGTCACGAAACCCGATCAGCCTGTCATCGACGATGAGGCGATGCTGGTTCGAGTGCAGCGGGAAGATTTCTCGATCGACGAAGAGCTTCGCCGTGTCCGCGCGCGTTCCAAACGCATCGGCGGCATTGCGATCTTTCTGGGGACGGCCCGGGACCGTTCGAAGGGCAAGGATGTCGACGGCATCACCTTCGAACATTATGAGGGCATGGCGCAGAAAAAATTGCGGGAGATCCGTGAACGCGCGTTGAACGATTTCGGGATCATTGAACTGTTGATCCTGCACCGGTACGGCGAGATCGGCATCGGCGACAATATCGTCTTGATTATTGCCGGCGCGGAACATCGAGCGGAGGCCTTTCAGGCCTGTAAGTGGGCCATTGACGAATTGAAGCAAATCACGCCGATTTGGAAACTCGAACACACCCCGGACGGCGAGGTGTGGGTCGAGGAGCACCCTTAGCCCATCCGGGCGGCAGCACGGGGAGAGGCCATCGTCCTCGACATATTATGGACCACAGCTCGCTCGATACACCCGTTCCGACGATCTACGACCGGTTGGGGCGCCCGCTCCGCAGCCTGCGCCTGTCGGTGACCGACCGCTGTAATCTCCGGTGTAAGTATTGTATGCCCGAGGATGATTACGCCTGGTTGCCTCGCGATACCATTCTGACCTTCGAGGAAATGGCGGAGCTCACCGCCGTGTTTACCGAGCTCGGAGTCGACAAGGTTCGTCTGACGGGCGGAGAGCCGCTGTTGCGTCGGGACCTACCGCGATTTGTCAGGCAGCTCTCGGAAAATCGCCGGATTACCGAGATTGCCCTCACCAGCAACGGCGTGCTCATGGCCGATCAGGCCGCCGATCTCTCGTTCGCCGGACTGAATCGCGTGACCATCAGTCTCGATACCCTCCGTGCGGACCGGTTCCGTACGCTGACCAAACGGGATCTCCATCACCAGGTGTTCGATGGCATCAAGGCCGTCGTGCATGCCGGGTTTCCCTCGCTGAAGTTCGATACCGTCATCATCAAGGGTTACAACGACGACGAGCTCATCGACCTCATCGAATATGGCAAAACGGTCGGTGGCGAGGTGCGGTTCATCGAATATATGGATGTCGGCGGCGCCACGGATTGGTCCATGAAGCAAGTGTTGTCGCGGGCGGAGATGCTCGAACTGATCGGTCGCCACTACGGCGACGTCAAGCCGGTCATAGAGAACAGCGTCGCGCCGGCGGAGCGGTTTGTGCTCCCGGATGGCACCACCTTCGGCATCATTCCCTCGACGACTACGCCCTTTTGCCGTTCCTGCGATCGCAGCCGGTTGACGGCCGATGGGATGTGGTATCTCTGC
Source organism: Nitrospira sp. (assembly GCA_020853775.1). Lineage (GTDB taxonomy): Bacteria > Nitrospirota > Nitrospiria > Nitrospirales > Nitrospiraceae > Nitrospira_A. The sequence goes on along the minus strand of JADYYH010000080.1, from coordinate 32,636 downwards.
CTCTATGCGAAAGACGGGTTGGATCTCCGGGCGCCGCTCCGGCAAGGCCGCACCCGCGACGAATTAAAAGCGTTGATCATCGCCGCCTGGGAGGGACGGGCCGATCGTGGCGCTGAAGAGCGCAAGGCGCTGGAAGTGCTCGGGTTGCGTGAACAGCGCCTCATCGAGATCAATCGACTCCGTGAAGATCCCCACCTGGAAATGCATGCGCGGGGGGGATGACCGCCAGTGTGTGCTGCTCCCGTTGCCGGATCGGCCGACGCACCTCTCCTGGAGCAGTCAATGTTTGATCCCCATACCCTGACCATTTTAAGCCTTGGATTCGTGCTGGGGCTTCGTCACGCCCTCGACGCGGATCACCTTGCCGCCCTGTCCACTGTGCTGGCCGAACGGCCCACCGTTCAGGCGTCCACTTCGATCGGGTTTTTCTGGGGGCTTGGCCACACGCTGATGCTGCTGTGCGTCGGGACTCTCCTGCTGGCCTTGAACCTGACGATTCCTGAATCCATGGCGAATCTGTTCGAGTTTGCCGTCGGGGGGATGCTGGTGGCGCTGGGTCTTTCGCTGGCCCGACGGATCTATCGTGAACAGTGGCATCTCCACGCGCATGAGCATGGCGGACGGCCGCACGTGCATTTGCATAGCCACCATTTGCAGGCGGATCACACGCATGGGCATTGGTATCAGGGATCGCTGCGGCCTCTGCTGATCGGGATGGCGCATGGGTTGGCCGGATCGGCGGCGTTGATGTTGGTGGTATTGTCCACGGTGACCGGCATTGCGCAGGGCATCGGCTATATTGTCGTGTTCGGGATCGGTTCCATCCTCGGCATGGTGGGAGTCGGGGCGGTGCTCAGTCTGCCGGTGGTGTATTCCGTCACAGTCGGCCCTCGAGCCTATTGGCTGGTCCAGGGACTGGCCTGTGTCGCCAGTATCGGCTTGGGTGTGCTGATGATGGTGCGAATCGGGCTCGGTGGTGGCTGGTCCTAGTCACCGGGTTCGTGCATAGTCCCGCCGCCTCCCGCAGGTTTGTCCCTTCTCTCATGACCAGCTGTGGTGGCGGAATGAATCCGTGCAAATCTGTGTGCGCCTTTTGGAGAGGTGTGTTATTCTGCCGCCCAGTGCGGAGCACCCGTCCACCATATCGTGAGGGAATGCCGATCCGCCGGGGCAGGTCCGGAAAGCCACGGCCATGAGGGTGCGTGTGTTGGGTTGCCACGGATCCGGGCAGCTCGTTCTAGGCGAAAATGGCCCCATTCAGTGCGGGACCTGCGGTTTTCTGATCAACGACCGCTTGCTGGTGGATGCCGGAACGGTCGGATCCAGGCTGTACCTGGACGAGCAACGACGGATCCGGGTGGTGCTACTGACGCACGCGCATTTTGATCATATTCGCGAGTTGCCGACCTTGGCCGATAACCTGGTCGGCGAGGTTGATACGCCGGTCGTCATCGCGGCGATTCCCGAAGTCCTGGACGGGTTGCGCAGACATATTTTTAATGGCACGGTCTACCCGGATTTTTTTCGGTTGCCGGATCCTGCCAGGCCCCTATTCGTGTCCCGTGAACTTTTCCCCGGCCAGGAAACACTCCTGTGCGGGTTGGGGGTGACGCCGATTCCGGTGAACCATGTGGTGCCGACGGTGGGCTTTCTCCTCCGCGAGGCCTCCAGGACGGTGCTGTTTAGCGGCGACACCTATCGGACGGACGCGCTCTGGCAGGCGGCGGGAGAGGCGGACGGATTGCAAGCCGCGTTTATTGAAAGTTCGTTTCCCGACGAGATGGCCGAATTGGCGCGAGTGGCGAAACACCTCACGCCGGCATTGTTGGCCCAAGAGTTCGCCAAAATCGCGAGACCGGAGTTGCCCGTGTATGCGTACCATTTAAAGCCGCGGTTTCGAGAGCAGATCCGGCAGGAACTCGGACGACTCGCCATTCGTCATTTGACCGCGCTTGAAGAGGGCCAAACCCTTGTACTATAGGTGAGCACAGATGGCTTGGTTTAAAAAAGGAAAAACCGAGGAAGCGGAGCCTCCCAAACGCTCGAAAACAGCGGAGGGGATGTGGCTGAAGTGTAATCATTGCCGGGAGATCGTCTATCGCAAGGAAGTGGACCGCAACAACAAGGTCTGCCCAAAGTGCGATTATCATTTTCCCATCTCGGTCATTGAACGCATCAATCTATTGGTCGATCTCGGCACCTTCAAAGAATGGGACTCCGAGCTCGAACCGCAGGACCCGCTGCAGTTTCAGGATACCCGCACCTATAAAGACCGGATCAAGGCGCAGCAGGAAAAGACGGGTCGAAAGGATGCCATGGTCATCGGCCAGGGCGTCATCAATGGGCGAAAGGTCGCGCTTTGTGTGTTCGATTTCGGATTTATGGGCGGCAGCATGGGCTCCGTGGTGGGGGAAAAGATCTGCCGCGCGGTGGATCGCGCCCTGGAATTGCGCATGCCCTTGATCCTTGTGACGGCCTCCGGCGGCGCCCGCATGCAGGAGGGTATCCTGTCGCTGATGCAAATGGCGAAAACGTCGGCGGCGGTCGCGAAATTGGGCGAAGCCAAGCTGCCCTTCATCTCGATACTGGCGGATCCGACTTTCGGCGGCGTGACGGCAAGCATCGCCATGCTCGGCGACGTCATTATTGCCGAGCCAAAGGCGTTGATCGGATTTGCAGGCCCACGGGTTATTGAGCAGACGATTAAACAGCAATTGCCGGATCAGTTTCAGCGAGCGGAGTTTTTGCTCGACCATGGGATGATCGACATGATTGTCGAGCGAAAGCAGTTGAAAGAGGCCGTCAGCACCTTGGTCGGTCATTTCTAGCAGGATGCGGAAACATTCTGCCGTGGACGTGATCATGGTGCGCGGCGGCTCGACGGGCCAACTCCGTACGCCCTGCCTCCCTGCTCGCTGCGGTCTTGTCGGACGATCTGTGGGCGCATCCTGCTGGAAGCCTCGATGTCAACATGCTAGGTGAGTCTCTCGTGACCACAATGACGTATCCCTCCACCGTGCAATTTCTGTATGGCTTGCAACAGCACGGGATCAAGTTAGGCCTCGACACGATTCGCGCCCTGCTCGGACGGGTAGGCGATCCGCATCGTCGATACCCCGTGTTGCACATCGGCGGCACGAACGGGAAGGGCTCGACCGCGGCGATGGCTGCGTCGGTTCTGCAGGCGTCAGGCCATCGGGTGGGGCTCTATACCTCGCCGCACCTGATCGACTTTCGCGAGCGCATTCGCGTCAACGGTGAGATGATTCCCGAGTCGCGCGTGATCGACGGGGTTGAAATATTGCACGCGGCCTCCGCGCCGGATCTGGCCCCGACATTTTTTGAGTTCACCACGGCGCTCGCGTTCCACTATTTTGCGGCATGTCAGGTGGATGTCGCTGTGCTCGAGGTCGGCTTGGGAGGTCGGTTCGACGCCACGAATGTCGTGGAGCCATTGGCCACCGCCATCACGACGATCGGCCTCGATCATGAAGCCTATCTGGGATCGACGATAGAAGCGATTGCGATGGAAAAGGCGGGCATTATCAAGCCAGCCGTGCCGGTGGTGTTGGGCCGCATCGGCGAACCGGCTCGTCGAGTGATTGAGGACCGCGCAGCCACTGTAGGCGCTCCGGTCTTTCGTCTTGATCGGGACTTCCGTTGTGAGGGATCTTCACCGGCGGACTGCCAGTACTCAGGTCTCACGCTACGAGCGGAGCATGTGAGTTGTCCCCTGCAGGGGCGATTTCAACTCGATAATCTCGCCTGCTCCCTGGCTCTGATCGAGTTGGCGCGTGAGCGCGGCGTCGCAGTGACGGAGACGGCGGTCCGTGCGGGGCTGCAGCATGTTGCCTGGGAAGGGCGGTTGGAGGTTGTCGGCCAGGAGCCGACGGTGATGGTGGACGGGGCGCATAATCCTGCGGCTGCGGCGGTCCTCGCAGAGTATCTGGCCGGGTGGCGACGGGCCAGGCCTGCCGCGCGAGTCAGCCTGATTGTGGGAATGATGCGTGATAAGCATCCGCGCGAATTTCTTGCACCGCTCCTGCCGCTGGTCGATGCGCTGATCCTGACCCAAGCGGATCTTCCTCGCGCCGCGACCGGGGCGGAACTCCGCCTGTTACTGGAACAGGACGCACCTTTCGCGCAGGTCGCGCCGACCCCGTCGGATGCCTTGGCCATGGCCAAGCAGGCAGCCGCTGCGTCCGATCTGATTTGTGTCACGGGCTCCTTGATGCTGGTCGGCGAGATCAAGGCCCTTCTTCGAGGGGACTCCCTCTCACCTGTTCGTGGTTGAGATGGGGCCAGACCGGTATCCGTTTTCAACGTGGCCGCGCCTGATCAGCCGGTTTCCCTCTGCCCTGTCCGTTTCTCTTTTTCTCGGTCTTCTTCTCGTCTGCTCGCCCTGGGCGTGGGGGGAATCGACCGTCACCACCGTGTCACCGACAAACCAGCCTCTGACGGTCACCGCTGAGCGCATCGACCATCTCCAAGAGCGGGAGGTCTATGAGGCGGACGGGTCCGTGGTGGTGACGCAAGGCAATCTGCGGTTGACCGCGGACCATGTGACGATCAACGCCTTGCCCGGCACGCTGACGGCCACGGGCCGTGTGCATTTCTGGGATGCGAGCTCCGATCTCAAATCGGAACGGCTGGAATTGAATGTGAACACCGAAGGCGGCGTGGTTGCCAACGGGTCGATGTTTATCCGGCCGAGTAATTCATTTTTTACCGGCCGGAGTATTCGAAGGTTGTCGGAGGATCATTACCGGATCAAGGAAGGCACTTTTACCAATTGTGATGCGAAGGACGGCGAAGTGCCGGCCTGGCGATTTACGTTTGAGGATCTCGATGTGAACGCAGGCGAAAGCATCGGCATGAAACGGGCATGGCTCTGTGCGCGTGATACGCCCATTATCCCTGTGCCGACCCTGACGTATCCGCTGAGCCAGCGGCATAGCGGGTTTCTCATTCCGACGCCCGGCTACGACAACCGGTTCGGGTTGCATTATCAGCAGGGATATTTCTGGGCGATCAACCCCAGTCAGGATCTGACGATCGCGCCGTCGTACTACAACAACCTGGGGTACGGCAGCGATTTTACCTATCGCTATTACCTCAATCGACGGTCGAGCGGGCAATGGTTTGCGAGTTTCCTGCAGCAGACCAAGTTGCCCAATGTGTCGGGGGTTGATCAGGTCAGCTCGGATGAGCGGCGTCTGCGCGGCTTGATCACCGGCCGGCATGTCCAACAAGTGACGGACACCCTCTTGGTGCGCGGACAAGCGTCGTTCGTCTCCGACCGTCAGTATCTCCAGCAATTAAGCAACTCAGGCGCGCAGCGGGCCTCGCCCAGCGGAGAATCGGCCTTGCTGGCCACGCAGCGGCTGCCATACGGCAGCGCCTATTTTCTCGGGCAATATCTCCAGCCCTTGAATTCCGGCGGCCCCGACACGTTTCAACGCCTTCCCGAAGTGGGGTACGTCCTGCCGAATACGTCGCCGTTCGGGATGCCGTTGCTGTTGAATCTCGATACGAACTTCGTGAACTTTTATCGCGAACAGGGGTTCGCGGTGAATCGCATGGATTTCATGCCGGGCCTCACCACCGATGTGATGGATGTCGGGCATGTGATCGGTGTCACGCCGCACTTCAAATATAAGCAACTCTATTATACGCGCGGGATTCAAGAGGCCAGTCCCTTGCATCGCGAGACGTTTTGGGCCGCACTGGATGCCACATCAAAATTGAGCCGCCGCTACACCGGCGGAGAGGGTGGGAGTTTTCTCCACACGATTGAACCCAGCGTCACCTATGAGTATGTGCCGGGCAGCGATCAAAGCCAGATTGCGCAGATCGATCAGATCGACGATATTCCGAAGAAAAATTTGCTGACCTATGCGCTCCGTACCAAGTTGTTGGAGCAACAACTCGATGGGAAGAGTTTCAATTGGCTAGATCTGACCGTGGCGCAAAGTTATCACGTGGGGGCGGTGCAGACGCGGGCGCGCGAATTTACGCCCGGTGTATTGCCGTTTCTGGGCTCCTTGACGCAGCCCTTGCAGCCGGCGACGGTAGACGTGCAGGGACGGAAAATGTCGGATATCTGGATGCGGGCGGTGATCGGCAACACGGCGCCGGAGTTCTTTCGTCCTCCCGGCCTCAACGAAGCGCTCGGAAAGAATGTGACAGGCGGACAGATGCTGCCGCCGACGAATTCCTATTTGTCGGTGGATGCGTTTCTCGATCCGTATCGCGGGACGTTCAGCCAGTGGAATACCGACCTTCGGGTCCAGCAATCGAATTACTGGTATATCGAGGTCGGGCAACGGTTCAGTCATGACGGCAATCGAGTCCGGCGCGGCGATATCTGGAATCCGATTTCCTTCAATGAAGTCTATGCGCCCACGAAGGAGATTCAGTTCGCCACGGCCGGCGGCGGATTCCGGACGCCTTGGGGGTGGACCGTCGGGGCGAAGGGGTACTACGATGTGAAAGGCGGACGCAGTCCGGAATTCGATGTGGTGGCGCTGTATCAAAACCCCTGTAAGTGCTGGTCGCTCGGACTGTACTACCTGCAGTTCCCGGATCGGCAGAGTTATTCCTTCATGTTCAGCATGACGGGCATCGGCTGGACGGAAAACTTCGGCACGATCGTGGCGAGGACCATCCTGGGTCCGTTGCTGGTCGGAGACCGTGGGTTGCCGTGGGCTGCCCCTGGTGGGCCCTATGGCCGCGTCCAAAACGCGCTCCCTGTGCAATCGATGCCATTCGGGCGTTATTAGCGAAACGGCCGGTTGGATTCCATCTCTCAGTGGCATTGCTAGCATGACCGAAACGAAGTGTGCATCTGGAGTTCGACTCAGCCGGCGCACCGTTCTGGCGACTTGTCTTCTGGTATTGGCCATCGCTCTGCAGGAAATCTATGCACCCGGTCTTACCGCTGCAGAACGCCCGGTGCATTTAGCGCGCGCCGCGGTATTTTTGCAGGCAGGTGACTATCGTCAAGCGCTGGAGGCCTGTCAGGCAGAAGTGAGGGATGCGCCCTCCGCGCGGAGTTATGTCTATCTGACCTATGCCTACCATGCGCTCGACGGCTATCTGCAACACTTGGCGAACACCGATCAATGGGTTCGGGTCGAGCAGCTCTATGTGAATTTGTCGACGGGACGGGTCGAGGATTTGCTCGATCCGCCGGACGTCCTCGCACGGATTGCCAAAGAGGTCATCCAGCAAGCTGTGCAACGACAGGCAGCTGTGACTGCGGCGATGGCTGCGCGCTTGGATGAGCGCCTCGTCACGCAGCTGTGGCAGGAGCAGGCGGCATGGCGACAGGCACGACCGGATGACTGGTGGTCGGGAGCGCCTCCTCAGTGGCAATGGGTGAGGCCGTGATTTGACTCTCCGTAAAACCATGTTATAGGATGACAAATAGTGCCTGAAGCCGCTTCAGGATGTGAACCAGACAGCAGGACGCGGGTAGAGAAGGAGGGGATTGTGGCAGGCGATGCGTTGAAAGCGACGGATGCAACGTGGGATGAGGATGTCATGAAGGCATCCGAATTGGTCATGGTAGATTTTTGGGCCGTGTGGTGTGGCCCCTGTCAGATGGTCGCTCCGATCGTCGATGAACTGGCGACGGAATATGCCGGTAAAGTGAAAGTTCGTAAACTCAATACCGATGAAAACCCGGAAATCGCCGGCCGCTATCAAGTGATGAGCATTCCGACCATTTTGTTCTTCAAGAACGGTCAGGCCGTCGAACGGTTGGTCGGTGCGCGTCCCAAACGCCAGTTTAAAGAGATCATCGACACGCTCCTCGCTCAACATTCAGGCGCCGCCTAGCGCCAGACTCTCAGCGGCATGCTGACCGAGCTGCGCATCTCGAATTTCGGTGTCATCGAGCAGCTGGCCGTCACCTTCGGCGCCGGTTTCATTGTGTTTACCGGTGAAACCGGCGCCGGAAAATCTCTCCTCATCGATGCCGTCACCCTTCTGGTCGGAGGCCGTGCTTCCGCCGAACACATTCGTGCTCAGGCCGAAGAGGCGGAGCTCGAAGCGGCGTTTCAACTGGCGCCTGACCATCCGCTCCTTGCGTTGTTGCACAGCAAAGGCTTTGCGCGCGAGGGCGAGACGGATATTCTCATTCGACGCATCATCTCCCGCTCGGGCCGCAATCGTACCTATCTCAACGGCAACCTCTGCCCGGTCCATCTGCTGGAAGAATTAGGCGGCGCACTGGTGGACGTTCACGGGCAACACGAACAGCAATCTCTGTTGTCGTCTTCCGCTCAAATGGACGCGCTGGACGCGTTCGGCGGCCTTCACGCGCTCCGGCAGGACTATCAGATTGCCTATCGGCATTGGCTGGACCGTGTGGCCGACCTGGAGACCCTCACGGCGCAGATCGCCCAGCGTCGAGAGCGGGAGGATCTCCTGCGGTTTCAATTCCAGGAACTGACGGATGCGAGTCTCGAGGCTGGCGAAGATGGGCGACTCGAGCAGGAACGTCCCCGGTTGATGCACAGCCAGCAACTTCGAGATTTCTCCGAGCAACTCCATGGCATGCTGTACGCAGACGACCAAGGAGTCTTGAGTCTGTTGGCTGGTGCCCGGAAACTGGTTTCCAAAATGGAGTCGATCGACGCCACGACGATCGAGTGGGCCAACACGCTGGAAGACGCGGTCGTCCCGCTGAAGGACCTCGCTGAACAAGTCCGCCGGTACCGCGATGATGTGGAGGCCAATCCGGGCCGCTTGCTGGAGATAGAGCAGCGGCTGGACCGACTTCACCGACTTGTAAAAAAATATGGCGGTTCGCTGGCCGCTGCACTGGCTTTGCAGGATTCTCTCCGCGCGCAGCTGGCTCAATTGGATCATGCGGAGACACACGTGCACGAGCTCACTCAAGCGGTCGAGCAGGGGGCGCGTAGCCTACGCGATGTGGCGGAGCGTCTGTCTCGCGAGCGGCTTGACGCGGCGAAGAAATTAACGGTTCAGGTCATGAAGGAGCTGGGAGCCCTCCGGATGGAGCGAACTCGTTTCAGCGTGGAGGTCTCGCGTCTGTCCGGTGATGCGCCATTCGGTCAGGCCGGGCAGGATACGGTGGAGTGTATGTTTTCGGCGAATCCCGGAGAACCGCTCAAACCGCTGGCAAAAGTGGCCTCGGGAGGAGAATTGTCGCGGGTCATGCTGGCGTTAAAAACGATTCTGGCTGAGAGCGATCGAGTGCCGGTGCTGATTTTCGACGAGGTCGATGCCGGTGTCGGGGGCGCCGTCGCCGACGTGATGGGGGCGCGCCTCAGAAATCTCAGTCGCCACCACCAGGTGTTATGCGTCACCCACCTTCCTCAAGTGGGCTCTCAGGCGCATGCGCATTATCTCGTGGAAAAGCAGGTGCGGCAGAATCGAACGGTGACGCAAGTTCGCTTGCTGAGTCTCGATGAACGGGAAGAAGAAGTGGCGCGGATGTTGGCCGGGGTGACGGTGACCAAGAAGGCGCGCGCGGCGGCGGCTGAAATGATTGCGAGCGCGAAGGAACGGCGGTAACGCCGGATCAGCTGGTCGACGAGGTCTTGGCAATCGCGAGCGCCGGCAGAGAAGACTTACATTCCCGCACCACCTGCGCAAAGAGCTCCGTCAACTTGGGATCGAAGTGCGTCTCGGCTTGCAGCAGAATTTGCCGAATGGCTTCATCGATGGATGTCGGTTGATGCCCCGGCATATCCACCGTCAGGTTGTCGAATGCCTGCGCGATGGCGACGATTCGTGCCAACAGCGGGATGCCTTCGCCTTCCAGGCCGTGTGGATTGCCGACACCGTCGAAGCGCTCCTGATGATAGGCCACGATTTGCCCGACCTCTGCTTGGAAGCCAAGCGGTAACAGCATCCGGGCCCCTGCCTCGAAACATTCTCTTCCATGGGTGTTGGTTTTCAGGTTCTCATCGTCATCCGCTGAATACTTGTAGCTGGAGAGACTGATCTTGCCGATATCATGCAGGAACGCTCCCAGCGCCAAAGCCTTTTGGTCGGGCAGCGGCAGCGTCAGCTGGTTCGCGAGAAGCGATGCATAGAAACTTACTCGGCTGCAATGGTTGAGGAGCTGGCGGTCCTTCGCTTCAAGCAAGTCGGATAACAATGGAATGAGCGCTGTGACGTCCCCTGGGCCTCCGATCGCTTCAGTGGAGGAATTGCCGATCGTGAAGTAGTTCGCTTGCAAATCCTTCCACGCTTGCGCCACTTCCTCTTCGGTGCCCCACAAGGCGGTCGACGTTTTCAGAAACGATCGTAAGTAGTCGAGTCGCTGTTTCTTCTCCAGGGTCTGATTGATCAGCGTGATCAGCTCCGTTACATTGAACGGCTTGAGAAGATACCCTGCCGCGCCGTGCCGGATGCCTTCCATAGCGGACTTCAGGCTGCCGTAGCCAGTAATGATGATGACTTCAATGTCGGCGTAGTCCTGCTTGATATCCTGCAGGAGGTCGATGCCTTGACGGTCGGGTAATTTCTGGTCCAGGGTGATGAGATCGATGTGCTGGTCCTTCAGAACCCGGAGTGCGGATTTGGCGTTGTCGGCAGAGTGAATGGTGAAGAAGGGGCGAAGGATCACTTTCAACGCGTCCCGCGGGCCTGTTTCGTCGTCGACGACCAGGACCGACGGTTTTGTGCTCATGTGTTCAGCTGATGCCTGAGTTCCCATCCAGATTGCTCCCGGTGTATTGCGAACTTCAGGAGAAACGGAACGCAAAACCTGTACCGTCTACGTAGACGCGAAACGAACAATATATAGCAGGTCTGTCTATTTCAGGCCACAAGATATTTGGGCACGGCGGCTCCTACTGTAAGAACTGTGAGACAGATGCCGAAACTGTTGTGCCAGAGTGTGTCATTCCCGAGGCAGTGGCGTCTCGGCATTTCCGCCGCCGCTGTCAGGCCGACTGATTCCCAGGGTGTCCATGCGATACTTTAGCATGCGACGGCTGATGCCCAGCATGGTAGCCGCATGTGTTTGTACGTATGTCGTCCGCTTGAGCGCATCCAAAATAATTTCGCGTTCGAATTCCATGACGGCCTTTTCCAACGATAATCGTCCGGCGAGGGTGTCGTCTCGAAGGGACGATGATCGGGTATCGGTCCGGAGAATATTCGGCAAGTGCTCCGGCGTGATCACCGTGGAGCCTTTCGACCAGATGAACGCTTGTTCGATGATATTTTCCATCTCGCGCACGTTGCCCGGCCACGGATAATGTGAGATCAATTCGAGCGCGTCTTTTGTGAACTCCTGAGACGGCCGTTTCTCTTCCTCAATGCGTTTGGAAAGAAAGTGCTTGGCGAGCAGGGCAATGTCTTCGCCCCGTTCGCGTAAGGGCGGGAGGTAGAGCGCAATGACGTTGATACGGTAATACAAGTCCTCGCGAAACTGGTTTTTTCTGACCATCTCATCGAGGTTTTTGTTGGTCGCCGCGACGATCCGGACATCGACCTTGATGGATTGCACCCCGCCGACCCGCGTGAATTCCCGTTCCTGCAACACCCGCAAAAGTTTCGCCTGCGTGGCCGGACTGAGATCGCCGATTTCATCGAGAAACAGCGTGCCCGTGTGCGCCAATTCGAACTGCCCCACTCGGCGTGCCGTGGCATCCGTGAATGAACCCTTTTCATGTCCGAACAATTCGCTTTCGATGAGTGTTTCCGGCAAGGCCGCGCAATTGAGTGCGACGAACGGGCGTTCCCGCCTGGCACTGTTGTAGTGAATCGCTTTGGCGACCAGTTCTTTCCCGGTCCCGCTTTCACCGGTCACCAGCACGGTGGTGCGGCTGTCTGCCACTTGTTCGATTTTGGCGTAGATTTCCTGCATGGCAGGGCTTTTGCCGATGAGATTGTGGAAGGCATAACGCTGCACCACCTGCGCGCGCAATTGGCGGACTTCCTGCTCGAGTTCCTGCTTGCCCAGTGTTCGTTCGATGACGATCTGCAGTTCCTCGACGTCGAAGGGTTTGGACAGATAGTCGGCGGCTCCGAGCTTCATGGCATCGACGGCAGTTTTCACGGCTTTGGTGCCGGTCAGCATAATCACGGGGATGGCTCGATTCTCGGTACGCATGGTTTGCAGTGCCGACAGACCATCCGTTCCCGGCAGGATCACGTCCAGGAGCACGAGATCAGGGGCATCGTGTTTAAAGCTACGAAGGCCTTCGGTGGCATCCGCCGCTTCCAAAATTTCATACGTCGGCTCCAAGACCGTTCTCAGCGAGGCTCGGACACGCGGCTCATCGTCGACAAGTAGTACTCGTTTTTTCATATTACTCCCGTGCTGCTGACACTGTGGGGCCTGTCTCGGGAACTGGAAGATGGACTGAGAACGTGGAGCCTGCTCCTACGCGACTTTCGACTGTGAGGGTGCCGCCATGCTCACGAACAATTTGATGCGCCGTGGTGAGCCCGAGTCCGGCTCCTTCACTAGCACTATTGGAATGTTTGGTGCTGAAAAACGGATCGAAAATGTGCTCGAGATGATCGGGCGCGATTCCGCATCCTTCGTCCTCGACGTCCAATTGCACCCGCGGTGGGTGACCCCCTTCCGACAAGAGACGCGTATGAACCCGAATAATGCCGTTGCCATTGGGCATTGCATCCAGAGCATTCAGCAGCAAATTCAACAACACTTGTTTAATCTGTTGGCGATCGAGCAAGAGCAGAGGGAGCTGAGGTGACAGGTGCGTCTGGACTTGAATGCCTCGATGCGCAGCGCTCGATGAGATGAATCCGATACAGGAGGCGACGAGGTCGTTCACGTCTACCTCGGTAGGCCGAGGGGTCATGTAACTGGCATAGTCGAGAATCTCATGCAGCAGGCGCTCGATGCGATGAATGTCCTCTATAGCCAGCTTACTGAACTCTTTGATGAAGACCGGATCCTGTTGTCGCTGAGGGGCCAACTGGACGAACGTTTTGATCGATGTGAGTGGGTTGCGGATTTCATGGGCAAACCCGCCGGCCATGATTTCCAAAGAACGGAGTCGGTCTGTCCGTCTCATCAGCGTGGATGAGCGGCGGAAGTCGTCTTGCGTGAGGTGATGATCGAGGCTATTGGCGGCGATGCACGCGATTGTTTCAACGATGGTGATGCTTGCTTGGTCGAAGTGGCTGTCGGTATTGAGTGGACCCAAGCTGCAGAGGCCGAGGAGCCGCCCTTTGTTTCGTAGCGCGAGACACAGGGTTGCACGGACCGCCGTCATGGCAAACCCCACCGACGAGGCTGGATCATGGCCACCGTGAACCACATAGGGCTTGGCAGATAGACCTATCACGAGTGGGTGATCAACGGTCAAGGTCGATGGTAGTGAAGAAGGAGCGTTGTGGCCATGGGATGCAATGAGACGATACGGTCCATCTGCTGACGCTCGAATCCATAACGCTGCTTCGGGCAGCCGAGTGTGCTGCGAGAGAGTCGTCACAATCGGATTCCCGAGACACGACACATCCCGTGCGGATCCTAACGTCTCGGCAAAATCGCCAAGCAGTCTGATGATGTCCATGGACGTTGAAAGGACGGGCATGTGCCGACTGTTGGAGTGGAGCGTCATAGTCCCATGGAAGGAATATCGAGCCAGACACCAGTTTGCCACGGTGTCGCCTGACTCACTGCAGGTTTTATGCTAGTGAGTGAAGTATATATGCGACCTATTGTTTCAGCTAGAGGAATCAGGTTTTTCAGCGGCGGCGAGCAGAATCTGTCCAGCGAGGGTACGAACGAGCCGTGGCGCAAGCGGTGTGACGCGCGAAAGCTGAGTGGTCAGGCTGTCTTCTTCAAACGTGTGCAATTGTCCTGTACGTAGCGCCACACAGCACTGTGCCATGCGGTGCAAGGCCAAGCGTGGCGCTCCCGAAAACGCATCGATGCCGAGTTCATGTAAGGACGGTCTGTAGAGGCGAGCCAGATCGGCGGTCGGCGTGAAAGCTTTCAAGATAAGTTTTCCGCCGGGCCGAAGAACGCGGAAGAGCTCCCTCAACATCTGCATTGGTGACCGTGCAAAACTGAGCGAGAAATTCGCCACCACACGATCAAAGGAGCGGTCTGCACAGGGCAGCGTGTCTGCTGAGCGGCCGAGAATCCATTGCTGAGTGACGGGAGTTGGTGAAGCAACACGTCCGGAAAACAACTTGTCGAGGTGTTGTAACGCCTCTTGTGTCGAGGCTCGCGCAGCGTGCAGCGCGCCAGGGGAGAAGTCGAGGCCGACATACCGGAGCGGTTGAGTATGCTGCCAGGTTTGCGCGCGCAGGCGGTATGACAGATTGAGTAGGAGTAACCGGGCGAAGGAATGCATGCCGCATCCGATGTCCAGGAGCGCCAGGTTTCCATCGAGCGGTTGCAGGAGTTGATAGAGCTGATCGATCGAATGCCAATGTGACGGCAGCTCATCCATGGCGCGGGTGAGATCAGTGTGTGCCGTCCAGAGCCGTTCGCTGCTTGCGGTGCCGATGCCCTGTTTGTGGCGAAGCTGATCGCGCTCGAACCGGGCCCGAGTGGAGGTTGCCTGTAAGAGCGGCCGAAGCATGACGGTCCCTGGTTCATGAAGCGCCTGTCCCGCTTGGCAAAGGTGTGCAAGCTGTTGCCAGCTTGCACGCAGAGTCGGCGGGGGAACAGGACCTGCCGCCAGGGTCGACGATGGTAACAGCACTTTCTTGCCTTTCGCGCCAAGCCGAGAGAGGACATCATTGACAAGGATCGGGGAAGGGGCGGGAATCGAGCCATCAGGGCCATCTTGTCCACCGGTTAGAAGAACCACGTCTGTTCCACAGTGGGTCAGCTCATCCTGCAGGACTGTGACATCCGAATACTGAGCGGCAACCGCGTCGGCCAGAAAATGGTCGATGTCGAGCGGAATGCCGAACAAATTCCCCAGTCCCAGGCGCGTGCCGCTGAGATGTTCGTGTAACAGATCCCGCTGATGCAGGTTTTGCAGGCACTGTCCGAGATCGAGTGTCGGATTAACAAGCAGGAGGCGACGAATCCATCTGTGCCAATCCCGTCTTCGTAAAGCGATTCGACCGAGAAGGTCTGGTGCCACGAGAGTGAGAGGCCGTTCCGGCCAATGTTCTTGGACGAAGCTCAACACCGTATCGAGGTCGTCTTCAAGGGAGGTGAACGTGGTCTGCGAGGGGTCGCCATCGCTCAGACCGATATGGCGGCTGTGATCGTATCGCAGCACATGAAATCCGCGGCCAGCCAGCATATAAGCCAAGGCAATGTAGGCGTGTTGCGTTGTGCCGTATCCCGGGCAGAGGAGCACCAGCGGATCGTGCGCTCCGCCGCCTTGCGTAGGAAAGTCATGCCGTAACGCAATCGTATAGCCTTCACGGTCGCGTAGGGTGCGTGACTCGGTGAGGACAGGGGCGTCCCACTCGGATTCGGCCAGATTCTGCTCTGCGCGGAACTCGGTTTCCATGATGCTACGTAATCTCTGCTCTTGCGTGGAGGACAAACTGCCAAAGCGTATCCCGATCCGATGTCGTTGTTCTTCCGTTGCCGCGGGGCGGTGTGCCGAGATCATCTCCGCCGGACGTCTCCAGACGATCTGTGCCGGCAATGATTGATCGATCCCAGGTGATGGCGAGGTGCCGGATGCGATGACGGTCGATTCCATCAGGTCGAGATGGATGAGCGGCGAATGTCCGGCTAAGACGGCAGCTGCAGGCACCTCGATGCAAGCTCCGTTCACATTGAGATTGATGATCCTGCCGATCGAATGCGGTGAGCCCGTTGGAGATTCCGTCATCTGTACGGGGCAGGAGATGCTCAGTCGAATGGTTTCGCGCCGATCTTCCGGCATGGCTGAGGATGGGAGAGGTTCACGCTCGCGGCTCGTTGCTGCTGGGGGGATCGGAAGAATTAATCCTTCGAAGGTGATCTGCGGAGACCCCTCCTGCAGGCCTTCAAGCAGCGACCGGAGTACATTGCGCTCATTGTCAACGGCCAGAGAAAACGAAATCACGAAATCCTTAATGGCTGGCAGGGACAATTCGGTTGAGGCGGAGGGCCGCTCATGCACTACTCCCTGAAGTTCAAGAAAACTGACCGGTGTCTTGATGACGACATAGGCCGGCTGCAGATGGATGGAAGCCTCCATTCCTCGGATAGTCAGGAGCGCCCCTTCCGTACTCATATTGCGTAATAGGCCACGAAGAGTCGTGCCGCCGATCGACAATTGGATGGGTAAAGAAAACGGCTTGCGCTCTGACCTGCGACGTTCAGGGTGTTGGTGGGGAATGTATCCCGTTGGCGTCTGATTATCGAACGGGGGCGGCGAGGCCGGTGGCTCCGGTGATCCGCTCCGCGAGAAGTCGTCCGAAGCCGGAATGCGAACGGTGATGGCTACGCCACTTTCAGGTGTATGTTCGACTTCGATGGCGCCTCGATGCGCCTGAACGATGCGATGTGCGTGAAACAAACTCTCCGCCGGACGATCGTGCGTTGATTGACTGTCCGACGGCAGACGCAGAGCGCCGGCACTTCCCCGGATCGTAAAGCTTGCATAGGTACGAACCGGCTGCGAGGGCGAACCCACGTGTTGCGGGTGAGTTCCCGAACTATCTACGGTCAATGCCGCTGTTTGCAATACGAGCCTGGGAGTCATGTTGCGGGATGCGGATTGAGAGGCATAGGTGAGCAGGGTGTGAGCAAGGGTTTCCAGGGCCGAACGCGAACCACGGATGACGGGAAGGTTGCCTGCAAAGTGGGTGGTGAGCAGGAAGCCTGGGGCCTGGGTCTCACCTTGTGTTGTCCGAGCAACCGCCTGAAGTACGTCATCGAGGTCGAGAGGAACCATTTCTGTCGTGGGGGCATGGATCGCTTCGGCCAGCTGGTGTCCCAGTCGGCTCGCTTGTGATACCTGGGCGACCATCGTCTCAACATGTTGCTCGATCCGGCTGTCTTGAATCGATATCAGCAATCGTTGTGAGTCCTGAAGTAAGGACGTAAGCGGTTGTTGCAACTGGCGAGACACACGGGCCGCCTCACGCGAGAGGGTGAGTTGACGATCGGTTTCTTGAAGGCGCGATTCCAGTTCCGCCAGGCGGGTCTGTTGGGCCTTTTGTTGAGACAGATCGCGTAACAATCCGACCGTTCCCAGATACCGATTCGTGGAGTCGAAGAGTCCCTTAGCCGTGACTTCCACAATGAGAGGTGCCGGCGGAACATCTGGAGGGGGCTTCCGGTACAGAGTCAGTTCCATTCGGCGCGTTGAACGACTGCCGGCTCGGCGTTCATTCAACCGGAAACGCGCGGCTGATTCCTGTTGAGGAGGAAGTAAGAGCGAGTAGTGCCGGCCGGCAAGTTCCTCCGCCGTGTATCCGAGCATCACGGTGACCGTCGGGCTTACATAAACAAAACGACCTTCTGCATCGAGCTCGTACAATAAATCACTCAGTGTTTCGATCACGCGCAGGTGGCGTTGAAATGTGTGGTCGAGCTTCATTTGCAGGTCGCGTTTTTCGAGGGCTTCCTGCACCGAAAAGAGGAGCTCTGTGATAAACCCGGGAGATCGTTTGAAAAGCAAAAAATCGGCTCCCTGTTGGAGCGCTTGCACGGCGGTGTGTGAGTCACTGTCGTTGGTCTGAAGCAGAATCGCGGCGTAGGGGGCGTTGCGACGAAGTCGTGCCAGCAAATCGAGCCCTCGTTCCGGCCTCAGATCCTGATCGATGAGGATGATTTGCCAGTCACCCTGGCGGCTGAAGGCAAGGGCATCGTCGGATGAGTAGCCGGCTTCGATGCGGCAACCGACGAAGAAGCTTCGTAAGCTGGTGGTCACCAACTTGATTTCGTCGGGATTCTCATTGATGAGGAGGATCTGCAGCGAAGGTTCAGGCAAGGACATGGAAGAGCTCATGGTCTTCACGCCGGGGCGCGTTCAGCATGCCCGGAGGCTGTATGGGCCCCGGGGAATGCACCACCGTACAGTGATGAACATGATCTTTCTCTCAGGCAGACAAATCTGTTCTTCCCCAGCTGATTAGTCTGCATGAGTGGTTCAATATCATACACCTTCTTGAGAATCCCAGTCCGCCGCCGAGGGGGCGGTTCCACTTCGGTAGGGGAAGAAGGAACCAAATTGGAAAACTGATGAAGCCCGAGAGGGGGCGAGGCGGGGGAAGTGTTCGGATTGGAACCGGGTCTCGTACGTCTCCTGTGCCAGTCTCGATGTCTGATCGGGGGTAGTCCCCCACAGCGGCCGCACTGTGGGGGCACCCAAGGTTCGCCTAATGCGCCGAAGCGGTGGTCGATGACTGCGGGCAGCTGCCAGGCGTCATATAGAGCAGATAGTTGCCCATGCCATGTTGGATGTTAGGGTTTTGCAGTAGGTGATGATGAACCATGACCATTTCGTAGTTATCCTGCTTCGTCACTGGAAATCCTTTGCTGTCCCGATAGACCTGATGGGGTCGGAAGTCCCTGAACGTGCCGTCGGCATCGACTTCGGGGACAGTGCGGAGGAGCGTCTCGTTGGCGGTCTTATTCTCCAGCGCTACCATGAGCAACTCGTCATGTCCGTGGGGATAGGCAAACTTGACGCAACCATCCATATTGAATTTCAGGGGTGCGGAGAGGACCGAGACTCCCGGCTTGATTTCGATGCCTTCATCCGTCTGGTCCGGGCCCCGTTGCGCGAATTTGCTGTAACACACAATGTTCACGCCCACCTGGTAGACGTCCATCTCCTGTACCTTCGCGCCCTTCGGTGCGACGTACATCGTGAAGCGAGCCATCACGTCTTTCGTCGGCGGAGCCTTGTGATAGAAGGCCACCACGGACATCAGGTTTTGTCCTTTGCCCAACTTCACTCCGTATCCGTCCGGGAAACGGGCTTCGGTCATTTCGAGTCCGGCTCCGGCAAAAAACAAGGGTTCGCCATCGCACGAAACGCTGGGTTTGTCATTGTTCAACATGAGAATGTGATGGAGATAATTCTTCGGGAGCGGTTTGCCATCCTTGCTAAAGACCTCGGATTTGTACCCGATCATGTAGGTGTCCTCGGGCAGTTGGAACACCTTCTTGGGCATACTGGAGGCCAGATCGCCGTCGTGGCCGGTCGGGAGATCGACGGGACCAAATGTGAGCGTGACGGTCTGGTCCTCGATGGTGAGTTTCGTCTGGCCTAAACTCGGCATGGTGGGAATGGCGTGATGATCATGTCCGCCGTCGGCATACACCGTACTCGTGACGCCCAATAACAGGACTACTAATAAAAGCGCACGATTCATAGGCCCCTCCTCGTTGTAACAGACCGGCCGTCCATGAGTGTGTGTAAAGCTCTGTAGGGAGTAACCGCCCGTCCGTTAAGGAGCTGTCGGAGTCGGGGTGAGTCGTTTCCACACGTAGCTGCCGCCATGTTGCCGGGGCGGGATGTTGTCTCGGGTGCCGACACGCACGTACCACCAGATGCCTTTGGCTTCCGTGCCATCCTCCGAGAGAATGACTTCAAAGGCACCCTCGCGATCGTTTCCCGTTTGCTTCCACGTGCCTTGCCAACGTCGATCGTTGAAGCTGGTCGTAGAAAATTGTCCCTCTTGCCAGGTGTAGGGACCGGTGCCCTGGGCGTTCAGCGTGGCGACGTACTTTTTATTGTCTTCGATTTCCGTGACTTCCCATTGGCCGCTCAGATCGACGCCGTTCGGAACCGTCGGCTGCGTATCCGAGGCCCGGTGCAGCAGCGCCAAGCGGTCGGCGGCCGCCTGTTCCGTTGCGCTATCATGATGACGTGTGGATTCATGCCAGGCCACGAGGATCCATCGGCCGTCCCGTCGCTCCAACACACCGGTTTCCCGGAGTGGAAGGACCATGCGTTGGGTGAGATCGCCGGGATTGCTGTAGCGAATATAGTCTAATTCCATGGCGAACCAGGCCGCACCCCCGTTCCTCCACATGCGTAGGGAGATGATGGGGATTTCCAGCTTGACCACCGAATCGAATTCGCTGCGCATGTCGGTCGCGAATTCCGGCCATCCGACATATTTGCGGCCATCGATCGTATAGCCGATGGCATCCACGTCGTGCGACATATATTTCGACATGGTCGCGAGGTCTCGCTCGGCATTCGCCCGAACGAGCGTGCGCAGGGTGGCTTCCGGATCATGCGGCTCCTCGGCACGTGCCGCCGGAGCGCACAATATTATTGCCAGGAGCGGGCCGAGTAGGAGCCACTCCCGGACCGGAAGCCTGAATGGACGATGGTGATGCCGTTGTCGGTTCATAGGAAGCGGGCACATAGAGGCCTCAAAGGCCTCACTCAGCGGGTACATTGACTTGAGGCTACCTGGTGCCTTGAGGCACTGTCAATGGATATTTGCCTGGTCGGGCAGGCCGGTCATGGCGCAGGCCACGACGGTGACGTTATCGATGCCGCCGGTGTCGAGCGCCGCTTGAACGAGGGCCTGAGCCGCGAGGGGGGGAGTGTCTCTGTGCGAATGGGCGATCTCCAGTATGCGTTTGTCCGGCAGCATGTTGGTGAGTCCGTCGGAACAGAGCAACAGCACATCGCGGATGCAGATATCGACAAGAAAGAGATCGCTCTGGAGGACGGGTCCGAGCCCGATCGCCCTGGTCAGGACGTGGCGGTCCGGATGCCGGGCCGCTTGCTCAGGAGTGAGGCGGCCCTCGCGCACAGCGTCGTCAATAAGGGTGTGGTCGCGAGTCAACTGCGTGATGTGTCCCGACCGGACGAGATAGGCCCGGCAGTCGCCGACATTGAGCACGAGGAGTCGCGGGGCGGGCAGAGTCATCGGATGGGCCATCACCAGAGTCGTTCCCATCCCGTAGAAGGACGGGTGACGATCGGCATAGGCGCGGACGGCCGCATGCGCCTGCTCTGCCATGGTGGTCAGGAGAAAGGACTGTTGCCCGGTATGGTCCTCGTCGGGGTTCTCGGAGCTGCGAAGGAGGGTTGGTGAAAAGTCGGCGAGGGTATCCATGACGATGCGGCTGGCCACGTCTCCGCCGGGATGTCCTCCCATACCATCGGCGACAGCCCACAGGCGGCGCCGGTTGTCGACGAGGAAGGCATCCTGATTGGTCGAGCGGACCAGTCCACGGTCTGTGTGCCCGTATCCTATCCAGTCCCACCTCTCTGACGCGGTGCTCACGTTATCCGACCAGACCGAGAGACTGCGGTCCGTATCGCAAAGCCAGCCGCTCGTACAGGCAGGTCGCGAGGGGCTCCAGGTTTTGCGTGTCGGCGGCGTTATAGCGAACGAGCTGATCCAGGGCGGCGTCGTGGCCCGCGCGGTAATGCTGCCACAATCGAACGGCTTCCAATCCATCGAGCTGCAGCAGATCGGTGTCCCGTGCGATGTCTAACTCCCGTTCGATAGACTTCAATCCCCCTTGCAAGCCGACGCGTCGAGCCGCAAAGCAGAGATCGAAATGGGGGATCGACAGGCGCAAGCCGCTAAAGCAGGTTTGCAGATACGGCATGTCGAAGACCGTCCCGAAAAATGTGATGAGGAGGTCGGCTTGATCGAGTTCCTCTTGAATGGCGTCCTGGGTGAGATTCTGGCCATGGATCAAGGTGCGCATCCGCCCCTGGCGATGAAGCCCGACGATGGTCACCTGCCCCTCGCGGGCCGAGAGTCCTGTGGTTTCAATGTCGAGGTAGAGCGCGCGTGCACCGAAGGTCCGGAACAAGCGCCAATGGTCGCGGGTGTGGAGACAGTCTGCGAAATAGCGAGGGTTATGGAGGTCGAGGTGGTCTTGCGCGAGGGCCAGCTCGATGTCATAGGCGGCTTTACGAGCCGGCGCGATGCCGGTCAATTGCGACTCCCGTCGGAAGGTCGTCCAATCGGCGATGCCCTGTTCCCACAGACGCCGCTCAGTGGCCGGCCCGATACCTTTCAAATGAACAAACGTGGATGTCAGCATAGGGGCGGCCTGGAATCGACCGGGCAGGATTGTAACCTTGATTTCAAGGGATAAACAAGTTAGAGTCCGCGACTGGTGCGGAGTTTCGTCATTATAGTGCGGCGCAGCGTATCACGGCGGGGATGAGGGATCATGACCACGAACGGGACGAGGAAACGAATTCGAATCAAGGTCGGCGGCATCCAATTGGAGGCCGAACTGAAGGGGACAAAAACCGCTGAGGAACTCTATCGGGCCTTGCCGGCGGAGGGACCGTTGAATGTCTGGGGCGAAGAGTTCTATTTTAAGATTCCCGGCGTGAAAGATCATCGCGAAACGGCGACGACGCAAGTCAAAATCGGCGACGTGGCCTTCTGGGGAGCCGGCCAGGTCTTGGCCATCTTCTTTGGACGCACGCCGATGAGCATGGGGGCGGACCCAGTGCCTGCCGATCGGGTGAACGTCGTAGGACGGGTTCTGGGTGATGCCGCGACATTGCGGCAGGCTATGAACGCCAGCACGATCCGGGTCGAACGCATCGAGCCGGCGCAACCGGTCGGGTAGAAGTTCGACGGAACATTCGACCGAGGAGTAAGGGCCATGAGATTGGCGAAAGAGCGGGTGCATCATATGGCGGATTCGGTGATCGCTCGATTGCACGAATTGAGCTTCCTCGAGGTGACCGGTGATCGCAAGGCGCTCCGCGAGTCGTTGGAACACACGATGACAGAGGAGCTCATGGTGGAAGATCGCCTCAATGCCGAAGTGCGCCGGATGATGCAGCCCTATGAACGGCAGATCGAGCAAGGCCAGGTCGACTATCAGAAGATGTTCACGATGATCAAACAGAAACTGGTGCGTGAGCGCGGGATCATCTTATGAGTGGCGGCGCCACTCGCGACGGGAGCCCTAACCGTGATCAGTGATGACAAAGCCAGCCACCTGGCCCATTTAATACTCGGCGCGTTAAAGAAAAGCGCTCAGTGCAGGTTGACTGAAGATGATGGCAAGGTGTTGCGCGAGGTTAAACGCGTGGTGGCCGCTGAACTTGCATTGGAAGCCGACATCGATAAAAAGGTGCGGGCGAAGCTGGCGTCCTATTCGAGACAAATCGTGGAAGGCAGTCCCGAATGGGACGTGATGTATCGCAAAACGTCCGAAGAAGAACAGCAAAAACGCGCCAAGCCGTAACCACGCTGGCGAACGATATGAACGAGGTGACGGTGATGAGAGTCAGTCTCTGGATAGCCCTGTCAGTGGTGGTGTTGTCGTTTTCAGCCTGTGCCCATGAGAAGCCCAAACCGCTCGTGCCTCTCGAACTGGCTTACGGAGCCAAGGCCGATGTGAACACGCTGAACAATCAAGGCAGGCAGGCATTTCTGAGCGGCCAAATGGCCGAAGCTAAAGATCTGTTCGGACAGGTGATCAAAGCCGTGCCGGATTCCGGGCAGGCGCATTACAATTACGGGTTGGCGCTGAACGCGTTGGGACAAACCGATCAGGCCCGCCAGGAATTCATCGAGGCGGCAAATCTGGCTCCCGGCGATAAAGTTATCTGGGACTCTCCGGCATTGCGTCCGTTCGGGAATCCGGAAGCCCCCAAGGGCCCGGCGAGGGAACATGCCTACGGGACGAGAAGGCCCACAATCGGCAGCGGCCCGCGCTAACGGCGACGGCAATTTTGAAGGAGAACGACGCGATATGGCAGCTGGAGTAGAAGTCGGGGCGAAGGCGCCGGAGTTTTCCCTTCCCGATCAAGACGGCACCCTTGTGACGCTCAAGAGTTTGAAGGGCAAACAGGTGGTGCTCTACTTTTATCCCAAAGACGATACGTCGGGATGTACCAAGGAGGCCTGTGATTTTCGCGATTCGCTGGCGGCAATCAAGAAGGCCGGAGCCGTGGTGATCGGGGTCAGCAAGGACGGCAAGGCGTCTCACCAGAAATTTATCGCCAAGTATGGACTGCCGTTTGCGCTGCTGAGCGATGAAGATGCGGCGGTGAGCACGGCCTACGAAGTCTATAAAGAAAAAAGCATGTACGGCCGCAGATACATGGGCATTGAGCGCAGCACCTTTGTCATCGATGCAGCGGGCCGGATCAAGGCCGCGTTCAGGAAGGTCAAGGTGCCCGGTCATGTCGAAGAGGTCTTGGCGGCACTGAAGGCCTAGCCCCTGTTCCGTTGCGGCGGTTGCGTCGCTCACTCCTCTGTAGCTCCTATGGACCCGCTGGAAAAACCATCCCATGCTCTCCGCGCTGCGGCCTTGTCTCTCGTGCCAGGGCTCGGTCATCTCTATATCGGTGAAAAGCGCGGCGGGCCGCTCCTTGCAGCAGGCTTGCTGCTGATCATCGTGTGGATGAGCTGGTTGTCGTTCGCCCTCGTGCCGTTGCTCGGCCTCGTGTTGTTCTGTATGGGGGATACCTATCTCACCGTCAGCCGCGACCGCGGACTGTTTTCTTAATCACGCATGTGGTGCTCAGCAGACAAAGCCAACCGAATCATGACAACAGGTGTTCGTCCGGGATTGCGCACATTTGGCTTGATTCTCTTGGCCTGTATCGGGATCGCGACGACTGCCGAGTCCGCCGGCAAGGTCCCCGGTACGTTGATCGTGCGCGATGCCCTGACGTTGCCGAATCATGCGGTTCGTATCGAAGCGCAGGTTGCGGTAACGGCTGCAGGTCCGCCGTCGAGCGGTGTGGTGCTGCATCTGCAGATCGACGGCAAGGAAGTCGCCACGGGCAAAACCGATGAGCGCGGACAGGTCTCGTTTGACTATCTGGCGAAAATGCGGGGCACCAATGTGATCAGCGTGTCGGTCGATCCGGACGCGCCCGTTGCGGCGGAGAAAGTTGACGCAACCCTGTGTGTGTGGGAACGCCGGCGTCCGATTGTGGTGGTCGAAGTAGACGCGCTCATCCAACCGGCTCCCGCTTCGGCAGTTCCGGCACAGTCCCCCGTGATGGAAACAACGGTTGGCGCGGGGCTCATGCCGGTTCCAGAGGCGGCCGAGGAATTGTCCCGGCTGACGCAGTACTATTACAACGTGGTCTATGTCTGGAGTCACGAACAAGGTCCGATGGGCCATGCCTCCAGTGAGCAGGTGCGTCGCTGGCTGGGGGCGCATCAGTTTCCTGCCGGGTTCGTGGCGACGCCGACACCAGGAGGGCTGAATGCGACCCTCGATGCGTTGAAAAATAACGGGTGGACGACCATGAAATCCGGCATCGGGAGCACGAGAGCGTTTGCAGACATGCTCTTGCAGCATCGCATGGAGGTCGTGGTGGTCCCGGAATTGCCCAAAGGCGAACTGCCACGCAAAGCCAAGGGGGCGAAGGATTGGAAAGAAGTGCGAAAGAAGCTGTGAGTGTGGCTGCAATCCCCTTCCTGCTCGCGCACCGCGCGCAGTCGAATGGGAGACCCCGTCCTGCTCACCGTGAAGAAGGCGTGGCAATTCACTCCGGAGGCGAATCATGGTATGTTCAGCGCCCAATCAGGTGACCTCTCATTGAAGGAGCACAAGCCGGTATGTTGCTAGAAGGTAAAAAGGGACTGATCATCGGTGTGGCCAATAAGCACAGTATCGCCTGGGCCATCGCGCAGGCTGCCGCACGGGAAGGCGCGCAGATGCTGTTCAGTTATCAGAACGAACGGTTGCGCGAAAACGTCGAAGAATTGGTGCAGACCCTTCCGGGCGCTTCGGCCTGCGTCTGTGATGTTGGCGATGACAGCCAGATCGCCGCTATGATGCAACAGGCTTCGGAGAAACTCGGCCGATTGGATTTTGTCGTCCACTCGCTCGCCTTTGCCCCGCGCGAAGAACTCACCGGGGAATTTGTGAACACCACCCGCCAGGGATTTGCGACGGCCCTCGACGTGAGCGCCTATTCCCTCGTCGCCGTGACGCGGGCTGCGATGCCGTTGATGACGGAAGGCGGTTCAGTCGTCACGCTGACCTACCTCGGCAGCGAGCGGGTCGTCCCGCACTACAATGTGATGGGTGTGGCCAAAGCCGCGCTTGAAGCGACGGTGCGCTATCTGGCCCACGACCTCGGCCCGAAGAATATCCGGGTGAATGCCGTATCCGCAGGACCGATCAAAACGCTGGCGGCACGCGGGGTGTCCGGCATCAGCAAAATGGTCGACCACCATCGCGCGTTCGCGCCGCTGCGGCGGGCGACCGAGCAGGGCGAAGTCGGCGACACGGCGCTGTTCCTCGTCAGTCCGTTAGGCCGCGGCATCACCGGAGAGGTGATCTACGTCGATGGGGGATATCATATTCTCGGCTCCCTGGCTTCCGTCGACTAGGAAGCCGACCATCCTGTCCGCCCGATCCCTGCTGCGCGTTGTCTCGGATTCATTCGAGATGCGGTGGCAATGGAATCGGGCGGTGCTTTCTCCGCTCATGCTGTTCCTCTGCCTGTTCACCTTCGAGTCGGCGGGCCTACCACTGCCTGTTCTTTCTGCCCAACTCACGGTCAGGGAGGAAGACGGATTGATCGGAACCGTTCGGTCCGTTGAAACCGTAGACAGCCTCGTGACGCAAACCGATTACTACGATCCGCAGGGGCATATTCTCGAACGGGTTCAGGGCGGGAAAGACACGCCCCAAGGCATATGGCCGCTAGGATTTACATATGTCTACAACCAGGATGGAAGACGTGTCGCCGAAGTGATCCGCGATGCACGGGGCGAACTCGTGAAAGAAACGCGTGCGGTCTATGATGCGCAGGGCAATCGGTCGGCCGAGTTGTCGGCATGGGGCGATGGGACGTTCGAGAATGTATCCCTCTATGACTATGATGCGTCTCGGCGACTCAGGCGAGGCCTTCATTACAATGCGGTGCAGGTCGTGAACCGGAACCTGTACACCTATGATGCCGCCGGGCGTCTGATAGAGGAACGATTCGAACGGAATTATCGGTATGACGCAGCGGGGCAGCAGATCGTCACGACGGACCGATTCGACGTGGGGCATGATGTGGCGATCACCTACGACGACCGCGGGCACGTGCAGCAAAAAATCGTGTCGGACCTGCGAGGACGGAGACAAGGGCATTCGGAGTTTCGCTACGATGACCGCGGTAGTCAGATCGAAGAACGCAGCTATGATGCCGCCGGACGGCTCACCGACCGCAAGACTTACCGGTATGCCTACGATACGGCGGGGAATTGGATTACGGAGACGTTTCAGTGGTGGGAACTGCGTGACGGTGAACCCCGGATCAAACAAGCGCATATCCGCGAGCGCCGGATCATCTACCACTAACGCCCCTCGCATGGACTCTGGATGGGTCAGCCCTCATCATGCAACGTGATGAGACTCGTTCATCGCTGCGGCGTGAATTTCCGATGCGCAAGATGCGCTGCCGGTGGAGGACGATGGTGCGTTACTTAAACATACTGCAATGTATCGTGACTGTCCTGTTGCTGTGCGGCGCCGGCCAAGCGGAAGGTCGGGCCGGGGATTCCCCGCAGCAGTTGCCAACTCACGGGCCACTACGACAGTCCCCTGACAACCCACGGTATTTCGCCGATGCCGACAACCGTATCGTCTACGTCACCGGTTCGCACACCTGGGAAAACTTTCAGGATGTCACGCAGGTGTTCGACTATCCGGCCTATCTTGATCGTCTGACCACGCTGCATCATAATTTCATCCGCATGTGGGTCACTGAATCGATCCATTCAGACGGCGGGTGGCTCATGAATCCTCCCCCCAATGAAAAGGATATCGCACCGCTGCCGTATCTGCGGACCGGGCCGGGCCTCGCCTTAGACGGTGGGCCACGATTGGATCTGTCCCGTTTCGACCCGGCGTACTTCGAACGGCTTCGAGCGAGGGTGAAGCAAGCGGGGCAGCGCGGCATCTATGTCTCGGTGATGTTCTTCCAAGGGTTCAGCGTGGTGACCCCGGGAGCATGGAAGGCGCATCCGCTGAACGGCGAGAATAATGTGAACGGCATCGACGGTGACGCCAACGGCGACGGGCTGGGTTTGGAAGTGCATCGATCTTCTGAGGCTCACGTATTACAGATTCAAGAGGCCTATGTCCGACAGGTGCTGGAGACGCTGCACGATTTAGACAACGTCCTGTATGAGGTGGTGAACGAGGCCACTCCGGAATCGGTGGGTTGGCAATACCACCTCATTCGCTTCATCAAACAATATGAGCGCGAGCGAGACTTCGTGGCCCATCCGGTCGGGATGACATTCTTCCAACTCGGGGAATTCGGCGGTGGCGACAATGCTGTCCTGTTCGACAGCGAGGCCGACTGGATTTCTCCCGGCGGCTATACCAAGTATGCGCGCAATCCTCCGGTGGCCGACGGCCGCAAGGTCATGCTCCTCGATACCGATCACATTCACGGGATCGGCGGCGACCGGGACTTTGTCTGGGAGAGTTTTTTCCGGGGCTACAACCCGATTTACATGGATCCGCTCGGCGCCTTGCACGAACTTACGATCGGGGAGCCCGTCCTGAACGAACCGATTCATGAGCGCGCGCGTGTCGCCATGGGAGAAGCACGGCGCTGGGCCGAACGGCTTGACCTCGGGCGTGTGACCCCACAAGGGGACCTGGCCTCGACCGGCTACTGTCTGGCGGATTCAGGACGGGAGTATCTCGTGTATGTCCCCGCCGGCGCTTCGTTAACGCAGTCAGAGGATGTCAGAACAACTCGGCCGGTGACCGTCAATCTGACCGGCGCGAGCGGCTCGTTTCAGGTGGAGTGGATCGAACTTGAAACTGGGACAACGAAACAGGACGAAAGCCTCGCTGGAGGTGGAGAACGCATGCTCACCGTGCCCTTCGCGGGTGCCGGACTGATCTATCTCCAGAAGGCAAGATAGGGGCCTGCGGCGTTCAGGACTGGAGAAGAGTGGTCGGGAGGCGTGGTGTGTGAAGCCGTGTGAGGAGCCTGAAATAAAGACTCCCGCCCCCTTTGAACCGTTTGCAGTGAGAATCGAAGTTCAGCCGTATAGTAGCGCACCTTATCGTGCGCCATTGCACTGATCGTTAAGGGCCATCCAAGTGCCTGGATCGTTATCAAGGAGGGCAGAGCTCCCTTCCATATCCTGAAAGATTGCGCACTCCTGCGAGCGACTAGTTGGTTTAAATCCTTCTGGCGAGTTACTACGGCTAGCATTAGAGCTTTTAGGATGGCGACTCGTTGACGGCGTCGGAAATTGTGCTGAATCACGCTCTATTTCCATTAACGTCCGATCAAGCTGCCCATAAACATCGGCAGATATTGTATGTAAGCGTGATAGCATCGCTTCATTAATTATTCTTGCAAGTGGATTGCCCGCTGCTTGTGCGTTCCCAATCTGTGCATCGTATGCTTTGTTAAAAATTAGGTCGTAGACACTCCAGTCCAAGTTGTCTTTGGTAGCTCCACCTGAAATGCGATCCGCAAATTCTTCCCTGATTTTCGCTGCTGCTTCGCCCCATGCGGGCTCTACTAAGTTCCAAGGACGGTCTCGATTTTTGACGATCTCGACAACATGATTAGTCTTGTTCAATAGGTCATCGATCCGCAGTGCCCACTTCTTAACTTCCGTTTGGGTGGTCACGTCTTCTGCAGCATTTTGACCAGCATTGTCATGTAAGCCAATTTTCGTTTCCATTGAAATACGAGATTGACAGTCACCTGCGATAGCAGCGATCCGTTCACGAACCGAGTCCATTTGAAGATGGATTGAACGACAGGCTAACTTCGAGCAAGGGTTGGCACGTTTGTACTCCCCCAAAGTAGCCGAAGCCGAACCGCTAAGACATCGCTCGTGTTGTGCGACGAGGCTCTGTTGTACCCGTGAGTTATGACCGGCAATAGCCGCACATTCTTGAGGTGTTGGATTTTGTGGGGCCGACACTATCTCTAGATCTGCGGCTTGCGCGAGTGTGGGGACTATAGAAATTATTGCAGCGAACAAACAACGGATATAGTTCATATCGAATCTATTGTTTGGCCATGCAGGCGATGGCGACCGCACTTGCTTTCGCTGCGACTGCCGAATAGTGCATAAGCACGTATCCTTGTGCGCACCCATCTAGCACTCCACCAGCAGCCCGGTTAGGAGATCGATACGTCCCATGCTCAAGTGAGGAAATTACTGACTCGGGGTTGGCTGCCGTTTGCCGTATGCACTGTTTAGCAATCTCTCTTTGCTCCGCTATCTTTTGTGCGTCCTGGATTGCCATCTTTGCACCGTTCGCCGGCGTAATGCCCGAGGCAAGCATCCGCTGATACATTGCGGTGGTACTGAGCTGGAGAATTGCAGACCGAGCTTGTTGTAAATCGGGCACATCATACTGGGGAAGCTGATTCGCCAAGTGAGCCAACGAAGTCGGGCATGAATGAGTAGGTCCCCCATATGGTGAGGTCGCTGCAGCAGGGAATCCGCTTGTTCCCGATGACGGAAGTCCGTTGGCTGAGGGTTGGCTCTGCTGAAGCGCTAAGTTCCCCGATCCGGCAGACGGTACGGTCGGTGGGGCCGCTGCAGCGGCAAATTCGCTCGCCCCGTGAGGGGGAAGCGGCTTGCCAGCTGCTAGGCTATCCCCCACCGCTACCATGCCTTGCAATAACGCTGCGGTTCCACTGTTGCTCGTGCCCAAAGGTGTACCTCCCGCTCCAGCAATCAGAGCGTCCCGCTGTTCCTCACAGCCGGTCTTGCATGTTTCGAGGGTTACTTGGCATCGTAACGGGCACATCGGATCGTTCGAATTACCATAGCATGCTGCGATGCAAGGAAGCGTCTGACTGTCGCAGTTAGATTTGCACCGGTCGAATTTTTGGTGGGCAGCCGCCTCCGCCTCCCGCGCACGGGCCGCACGGGTAATTTCCGCCTCCCGCGCGCGGGCAATCTCCGGATGCTGCCGCTCGTACTCTTGCCGTTGCTCTTTCTTACGCTCCCGATCGGCTTCTTTTTCTTTTTCGCGCTGCGCCTCTTGAATATCTTCATTGTGAACGTAAGCAATAGAAGCTCGCATGTGAGCATTTACCCGAGCAAGTAATTCAGGATCTCTGGTCTTTAGTACCTCCATAGCCCACTCCTGACTATCTTGATCCCTACCACGATAGCTCACATGATATGTATCGCGAGGATTTAACTGAAGAAACTCCTGCATAACTTTGTACAATGGTTCCCAATCAGCAATCTGCGCTTTCGAAGATGCAAACATTAATTTGCATTTAAATCCAACCGCAAGAGTATCGTTATGATTGGAGTTATTAAAGTCTTCCTTGCTCTCAGCAATAGCTTGCAGACCTATCTCACTGACTCTGATACACCGCTGAGCTGCATTTGCAGCCTTCGAGTGATCTCCTGCCTTGGAAAACTCCGAGGCGGCGTTGCTATAATAATCACTAATTTTTTCATAGGAAAACAGCCCATATATTCTGGAGGCAGTGGCTGCTTCCACAAAAGAATCACCCGCTTCGGCATGTCGACCACGGCTCTGTAAGTCTCGGGCCTTTTCAATTGCTTCCGTGGCGCATCCAGCAAGAAGTAGCAAACACACAATCGCCCACAATGCGCGCATAGATTCGCCTCCAGGTACTAGTTGGCATCTTTAACTTGCCAACACTATACGTATATTCGATGTATCGCTCGCCAATCGCAGCAGGCATTGGAGTACAGTGGCCCGCGAAAATTTCACGCAAATATATCATGACTTTTTGGTGTATCCCCATGTCTTGCGTGGCCGGTGAGTCCGTTTTAATTGCTTCCATTTCTCAGGCTCCGGCTGTGTCCTCGCATGACGATGAGATGATATTCAAACGCTTCATATAAGTCATCCTGCCGTGTATAGAAAATCACCGCGTCGCGTTTGTAGGCTGCTCCATAAGAGCCAACACGTCATTGCGACAAGAAGAACTACAAAAAAGGTTTGCAGATTCAGGGGAAGCCGCAGGAGTGCAGAGTGTTCTGAGGCGAAGCCCCCTCATCCCGGAAGTAGCTTTAAATATTTCGCCCTCTTCCTCAAATTACCAACCATCTTATTGCTGAGGTCTTGGCAAGATCATAAAGGGGTAATAGGGCCAAAGGCTGGCTTAATTATCGTGCTCGTTTCATTCGCTTAATTGAGGTTGGGAGCAAGAGGCTAGGAATTACAAACCATGTTCGTGCTTTAATTGTATTAGATCAGCTTCGAACTGGTCTGACATGGACTTGGTATATATACGCGTAATATCGCCGTTGTTTTGATATTCCACTATTCTCCTAAAATCACTCTTCCTTTGGTTCCAAGTCATTCCATCCGTGAAGAATAAGAACGCGGTATCAGGCCTTTTAGCCTCAATAATTTTCTCAATGTCGCCAATAATATCCGTCATCTTAGAGCCTGTAGCTCCATAGCCCTTGGATTCAATTACTATTCGTGGCGCGCCTTTGGATGGAATAGCAAAATCACACTTTGCAGTCATATTCCGCTGTCCCGTGAATGTGCAGCGGCAATCGTAGTCATTTCCAAAGACTTTAGTGACGACGGTTTCGACGAAGTCCTCTACGCCGCGCCCGCGCTTCTGCCCACTTATCGCGCTGCCACGCCCGCTTCGCAGGCGTTCTATCAAAGTATCATTCCACTTAGGCACCCGGTTCGCTTGCTCGGCCATTGCTTCCAGAGGTGGCTCCGGTTGGTTGGACAGTTTCTGCCCATTCTTAAGTGGCGCCTGGCGGATGCCTAACTACGCGGCGGTTTGCCGTGTCGTCAGATGGGCATAATAGACCTGGTCCGGCGTCTGGCC
>JADYYH010000079.1 GCA_020853775.1 Nitrospira sp. | reverse complement strand
TGATGTCGGGTGGCGATGCTCAACGTTCTCAGTTCCTTCGTCGTGATCAATCGCATGGGATCCTCCCTTGTCATGGCCTGTGACTGTATTCCATGCAGGGGGCCCACTCTCAACAAGATATTTCAGCTGGCGAAAGTGGACGGAAGTCGGCCCCCTCGGACAGACAGCTGAGGCTCTGCGTCGCGGGGCTCCGACGGGTGGCCGGATTCACTCGGAATCGGTGGCCGGATTCAGCGGAATATGCAGTCAGACCGAGCGCATGGAGAATATTCTCCGCTCCTGGGAGCTCAGATCGTCCCTGCTTGCCATGGTTAAAGGGTCAGTGGTTAAGGTGGGCAGACCCCGTAACCGTCTTTGCCGACTCATCTGCATTGCGTCGACGGACGAAAGGGCGCCAGTTCAATAGGGAGTCGTAAGCCGGATCAGGGGAGCAATTGACCTGAGGACGTCAGCCTTTCTTCCGTATCCGGTCCGTCAATTCTTCGAAGATCGATCGCCGGTGACCGACGGCCATGAGGCGAATGGCTCCAGCCTTATGATCGACTGCGTAGATGATCCGAAATCGTCGCACTCGATACTTCCTGAGCCCTTCCAGTGCTCGGTGGAGTGGTTCGCCACAGGCCGGGTCGGCTGCGATCGCGCGGATGGCAGCTTTGATAGACTGTTTCAGATCGGGATGGAGTGAGCGAATAATCTCCGCCACATGCGGAGGGATCATGGGCTGAAACGGCTTCATGCCGTGCGGCGCTTCTTTGCCGGGGTGAGCGGCTCGCCGAACAGCTCTTCGAATGACAGGCCGTTCTTCCGTCTTCTGTAAAACGCCCGGCTCTCGGCGATCTGCTGCATCAGCGCGGGATCGCTCAGCACGTCGAGCGTGTCCTTCAGGCGGGTGTACTCCTGCACGTTGATCAGCACAGCGGCCGGCCGGCCGTTTTTCGTGACCACGACCTCTTCCTCGCGCTCCTCGACCCCGGTAATCAGTTCCGGTAGCCTCGTCTTCACTTCCGATAACGGCAGCGTCTTCGCCATGGAATGCCTCTTTGGTTTAGGTAACCACGATTCTGGTCATAACAATAACGCAGGGATACGGGGGGGAGTCAATCGGTTCAATCGCAGGAGCAGCGGTTTCGGCGAATCTCTTCCGCCGACCGATGTGCGGAGTAGTCGCTGTGACAGTCGCGATTGATCTTCAGGAAAGCCGTCTCGACACCATAGCCGAGCGGGACCTGGCGTTCTGTAAGGGAGGTCACAAAAACGCCGGAAGCCTAAAGCTCGAGGAACTCCTCGTAGTGTAATGATGCAGGGGCAGCCGAGCGGCCGCCCCTGCGAGCGTCAGGAGTGAGGCAAGGTCTTGTGGCTACTGCATCGAGGCCATCGGCTTTTCGACGATATCCCCCTTCATCGGGCCGAGCGCGCTCAGCAACTCGTTCTTCTCCCGTTCCGGCACCTTGAATTTGTTCAGCGTGGCGACCAGGTCGCCGACCAGCGCATCGAAGTCGCTGCTGCTCACGCCCATGCCGGCGTGGGTGCTCTTCATGTCGCGGCCGGTGTAGGTGCAGGGACCGCCCGACGCCTGGCAGATCTGATCGACGAGCATCGATTTC
This sequence comes from Nitrospira sp., assembly GCA_020853775.1. Taxonomy (GTDB): domain Bacteria; phylum Nitrospirota; class Nitrospiria; order Nitrospirales; family Nitrospiraceae; genus Nitrospira_A. Next base: position 3,844 of record JADYYH010000079.1, on the reverse strand, counting down.
AGACGGGAAATATTGGCATTCGCAAACTTGCCGTTGATGCGGGTATCGGCGGCCACTCGTCCGACGAAATCATCCACGACCGCGGTGAGGGCCGTTTTTCCGCCCAAGCGGTCATAGAGGGATTTCTCCGTCGCAGCAGTCCCGGCGGATGGTGAGCTCAGGCTGTTGCACGCTGAAACCGTCAGCGCAAGACCGAGAATGATGGCAAGCGATGCAAGACGATGAGACATGATCGTTCCTCCTGGTTAAGAATCTGTGTCGCGGGCCTGGTCCTTGTTTGTGTCCACCGGCCGCTCTGTCTGTGATTACGAAAGCAACGGAGCGATTGGATCTATCTCAGGCGAAAAAAAGTGGCGTTGCGCCAGGGTGGGGCCGGTGCTACAGTTCCGGCTGATTCGCGCCGTGACCGGACATCCGATGAAGAGGGTGCGCTCGTAGAACGTCACGAGGACGCCCCATGTGTGACACCCAGACCGTGGCCAACGCACCATCGATTCACGAGCAGGAATGGGCGGGACTCCTCGCGCGTATTGCCGTTGGAGATCAATCCGCACTGGCGGAGCTCTATGATGCCAGCAGCGCGAAGGTCTTCGGTCTGGCGATGAAAATTCTCGGAGATCATGCGGCTGCCGAAGAAGCGACCCTAGATGTGTACACGCAGGTCTGGCGACGGATCTCGACCTATGACGCAGAGCGGGGCACGCCGGGTAGTTGGCTGATGACGCTCGCGAAACATCGCGCCATCGACCGATTTCGCAGCAGCTATTTGGAACGAGGCAGGCAGGTGCCGCTCGAGCAAGCCGCCGAGTTGCCGGGACACGAGGACACGCCGGAGCAATATAGCGCGGGGCTGGAACGGCAACGTCTGGTGCAGGAAGCCATGGCGAGTCTCTCCGCTGAACAGCGCCAGGCGATCGCGCTGGCCTACTACTGGGGTATGAGTCAGAGTGAAATCGCCGAGCAGTTGAAGCTGCCGCTGGGGACGGTGAAGACGCGGATCAGGCTGGGAATGATCAAGCTGCGCGAAGTGCTCGCGCCCCATGGGCAAGGGTTGTTGTCATGACCGATTCTCGCCACGAACAAGATCTGGCGGAACTCGCGGCGCTCTATGCATTGGACGCGTTGGGAGAGGACGGGCAGCGGCAGTTCGCGCGTTCGTTGGAGACGGCGCCGGCCTCCACACGGGAAGAGGTGGTGGCGTTCCAAGAGGTGGTGCAGGAGCTGGCCTTCAGCGGCCCGTCCATCGCGCCGCCGGCTTCCCTCAAAGAACGGCTCATGGCGCGTATCGCGCAGGAACCGCAGGCGCAGGCTGAAAGCACAGGCTTCACCTTCGTCCGAAGCCAGGGCCTGGCGTGGCAGGAATTGGGGCCGGGCCTGTCGATGAAAGTGTTGTTTCACGATCCTGCCGCCGCGCGCACGACCATGTTGCTGAGGTTGGCCCCCGGTGGCACCCTGATCAGCCATCGCCACCCGCAGGTCGAGGAATTATATGTGTTGGAAGGAAGCTGTCTCTGTGCCGGGGAGTTCCTGCAGGTCGGGGATTACCACCGTGCGGAGGCCGGAACCATCCATCCTGTCACATCCAGTGAGCAGGGTTGCCTGGCTCTGATCATGACCTCATCAAAGAATGAACCCATTCGATAGCGGGCCGACAGCGAGTGGATCGCTACACGTTCCTCCCTGCTGGCCGGCAGAACACCCACCAGTACAGGCCTAGGTTCATCAGCACCACGACCAGGCCCAGCAGCAGTTGGATCTCGCGGGTCACTGTGTCGGGATACAACAGGGGCGGAAGGTAACGGCCGATGAAGTCCCCCTCCGCCGCCGACTCACCAGCCAGAGCGCGTAATCGGCTTTCCAGCGGCGTCAGCGGGCAGATCCATCCGGTGAATTCAACCAACGCGCCCCACACCACCGCCGGCAGGTGGACCCATATCAGCCCTCGCCATTTCACCAGCAGCAGCCCGCCGGCGATCACGAACAAGACAAAGCTCAGATGTAGGAACAGGACCAGGTCGGCGCCGATTCGATACCCCATGGCCGATACTGTGCCGCAAGCCGGCGACGAACACAACGAGCGGGGAAGGTCTAAAACATCCGGAGCGTGGGACTTGGATCAGGTGGCCCGGGATAGACCAGGCGACCCGACTGAACTGTCGCGAATGTGGTGAGGTGATGCGGCCTCAACTGGCCAGGGCCCAGGATATGGGTGACCTCCCAACCGCGCACGAGGAGGGCATCGGCGACCAGGGAGCGATGGCAGCGCCAGGGGACGGCTTCCGCGCACATGATGGCGGTGCGTTCTTTCGCTCCCTGGGTCATGAGCTCATCGAGCGCCTTATCGAATTCCTCCGTCTGCATGTAATCGGCGTACCCTCGAAAACTCGCGTTCTTCCAGCCGCTGTTGGGCGAGTCAGATCGCGCAGTTCGCCGGCCGCCCAACGTGGGTTGTTCTTCATACCGCAGGCCTGCCGGAGGGAGGTCCTTCGCCAACGCAGTCGAATGAAAATGAGGATACCGGCGCGAGCCGGGATAGCGGCGGATGTCGATCAGCCGTTGGATGTCCTGGCTGTGGAGGAGGGCAAGAAATTCGTCGCGTGAGCGGGTGGAGTGACCGATGGTCCAGAGCCGCGGAGAGGGCGTGGTGAGTGGTTGATCCATCACATGCGCGTGAGAACGTCCTTGATCGAGGGCCCATCGTGGAACGGAAGAATCAATTGTGCAGTCGGCGGGGCGATGGCTCGAAGAGCCCAATCCCTCAACTGCTCGGCGTCTTCCAGGATATCGACCGGCACCTCGTAATAGTGTCTGAGGATCTGCTTGCCGTTCGGGCGAAACGGCTGCATGCCGCGCGACCTGTACGCTGCTTGGGTGATGGCGTTCGTCTTCAAGTAGAGCCGGCCTTTATGGATGATGCCAAAAAATGTCTGCCGCTGGTACAGCCCGTGGCCGCCAAACATCGCTTTACATATGAGCTGGGGGACCTGGCCAAGCTGGTCCACGACAAAGTCTTTGAAACTGTCGGCACGCATGCGCCAGAAACCCTTTCGACTTCCTCCGCACGGACGTTGACCGGGGGTGCCTGCCGTCTCAACAGGGCTCATCGGGGTCCGGCGGGAGCGTCGTGAACCGTTCCATCGGCGGGGAGGCCTTGCCGGCCTCCCCCGCCCTGGCGCACTGTGCAACATTCAGGCTGTCATTTCAATGTCTGGAGCGAATCCCGAAGCTCGCGCACTTCCGTGACAAACAGCTCTAAATGCTGGCTGCGTTGGGGTTGATCATCTTTGAATTTCCAGACCCGCTTAAAAACTGCCCAGAGTTCCTTGTTGTGCGTGACCGCGAAGGCATAGGCCGGCAGTTCTTGCTTGTTCTTGTCGACGCAGCAAATGGTGTCCTTGAACGCGTGCAGCTGATTGTGCAGATCATCCAGCGCCTGGTCTTTTCCCCTGCCTTGTTGGCCGGCCTTGGCGGTTGCTTCCATCATATTCGTGAGATTGATCAACGTCTCAACGGTGTTGCCACCCCTCGCCTTTTCGGTGAACTCTTTGGCGTGAGGATAATACAGGTCACTGCATCCGCTGATCGTAAGAAGCACAAAACCCAGGAGGCCGCTGAGGATGAGCTGTCGCATGAGCACTCTCCTTTTCTAAGAGATGAGGACACAGGCTGTCGAAACGAGTCTGTCGCTGCGTGGGCGATGGTTCAACTAGTGGTATCCCTAGCCCACATTATTCACGATGAGCACAACAAAGCTATTGGGAGCCCCTTTTGAGAATGTCCGAACCATGACACAGAGGGCCGAGGCCTCATCAGGATCATTGTTCCCATCAGTCGAGCCATCAGC
>JADYYH010000078.1 GCA_020853775.1 Nitrospira sp. | reverse complement strand
TATGCCCGAGTCCCTCAGCCAAATGCTCCATGTATTGCCCAAATCGCTGACTTGCACTCATTGCTCCTCCGAAGCAGGACGAAGAAGCTCGTACAATACATTGTTTTTAATGACACAGTAAGACTAATGAGCATGAGTGGACTTATATCCGGAAAGACGGCACCAGACGAACGGTGTTGTTGAATATCACGGCGCTGCGGGACGCCGACGGCAAGATCACAGGGCACCTCGCCGTCGCCTCAGACATCACTCCACTGAAACGCACCACACAGGAATTACTGCTGGCTAAGGAAGTGGCGGAGGCCGCCAGCCGCACGAAGTCGCAATTCCTCGCCAACATGAGCCATGAGATCCGGACGCCCATGAACGGTGTCCTCGGCATGACCGAACTCTTGCTGACGACCGCATTGGACACCCGGCAGCGCCATCTGACCCGCACGATCCAACAGTCAGGCGAATCCCTGTTGGCGATCATCAACGACATTCTCGACTTCTCGAAGATCGAAGCGGGCAAACTCCAACTGGAACGGCTGGACTTCGATCTCCAGGACACAGTCGAGAACGCCGTGGAGCTGTTTGCCACCCCGGCCCAGCGCAAGGGGCTGGAGCTCACCTGCCATATGCCGAGTTCGATTCCGCGAACGCTTCGCGGCGACCCTATCAGGCTGCGGCAGGCCCTGTTGAATCTGATCAGCAATGCGTTGAAGTTCACCTCGACCGGGGAAATCAACGTGCGCATCGACGTCCTGGCCGAGACAGACACCGCCGTGACCCTGCGGTTCGCCGTGAAAGATTCCGGCGTCGGCATTCCAGCCGAGGCCCATCAGCGCATTTTCGAGGCCTTCTCCCAAGCCGACGGCACCACGACCAGGCGCTTCGGTGGCACAGGTCTCGGACTGACGATCGTGAAGGAGCTCGTGTCCCTCATGCAGGGACAGATCGGCGTGGACAGCCAAGTTGGTCAGGGCTCTACTTTTTGGTTCACCGCCGTCCTTGAGCGACAACCGCCCGCCAGCAGCAATGAGCATCCCGAACATGCCCTGCTCCAACGACGGATCCTCGTCGTTGACGATACGGCGGCGAATCGCGAAATTCTGGATGACCATCTCCGATCCTGGGGAGCAATCCCCGTCCTGACTGCATCGACCGCCGAGGCGCTGACGCAACTCCGAGCGGCCGCCGCGCAACAGCCGTTCGAGTTGGCCATGCTGGATTTCCAGATGCCGGATATGGACGGCATGCAGCTGGCGCAGGCGATCCGGGCCGACCCGCAATTGGCCGCACTGCCCCTCTTGATGCTCACCTCGGTGGGGTACGACGCCGGGGCGCCTGGAGTGCCCGCCGTTGATGGCTGGGGCACCAAACCCGTCCGGAAGAGATTGCTACAACAGGCCGTCCTCGGCCTCCTCCGGACAGGACAGCGGACACCGGTTCGCCGTGCGGATCCCGTGGTATCGGCACCAGTGACGACAAGCGCCCCCTCGGCACGTCTCCTCTTAGTCGAAGACACACCGGTCAACCGGGAGGTCGCGACCGGAATGTTAGACATCCTGGGATACACCGTCCACGCCGTCGAGAATGGGCGTCTCGCCCTTGAAGCCGTCGCACGAGAACGTTTCGATCTTATTCTGATGGATTGCCAGACGCCGGACATGGACGGCTTCACCGCCACCGCCGCCATCCGGCAACAAGAGCGTCACGCAGGAGGCGGCCACCATGTCCCCATCATCGCCTTGACCGCGAATGCGATGGACGGCGATCGCACCCGCTGTCTCGCCGCCGGCATGGACGATTATCTGGCCAAGCCGTTTACGGCGGCACAACTCCGCACGATCCTGTCGCAATGGCTGACACGGCCTCCGGCTGACCCCACGGCTTCCTCTATGTCCACACAGGTTGCCCACACACAAATCGACGCACGAAAGCAGGCAACCTGCCACGGACGCGCAGATCGACAAGACCGCCTGGGACGAGATTCGATCGCTTCAACGCCCGGGGCGTCCCGATATTCTGGCGAAAGTCCTCACCACGTATATGAACGACTCCCGAATGCTCGTGGAAGAAATTCGTGCGGCAGTAGAGGTTCGCGATCCCGACACGCTCGCCAAAGCCGCGCATCGACTCAAATCCAGCAGCGCGCAGCTTAGGGTCCTGGCCACAGCGGCTCACTGCAAAGAGCTGGAACACCTGGGGCGCATCGCCTGCCTCGACGACGCCGCCTACCTGCTGGCCCAACTCGCTGAGGCGCATCAGACCGCTTGCAGCACCATTGCCGCTGAACTTCGAAGCCACTCCGCGACCTGACCGCGGGGAATTTCGCGCCCCGTTCCCTCACCCGCATGCCCACACGGCACGGCATCCGTCCATCAGCAAATCCCCATGTGGAATCGTCAAGTCACCTGCTCCCTCAACCGATAACGGAGGGATAAGCCTTATTCCATGGAGTTGCACATGCGCCGCCTTGCCAGAACCTGCACCCGGATGCTTCCCGCCACGACCGGCTACCTGCTAGGGGCCATGTTGCTGGCGCTTCCGCTCACGACATCCCACGCCGCCTCGCCGATCGAGGAGGTTCCCTCTGAGCAAACAGAGGCCTCGCTGGATCTCCCGGAGGTACCCCTGTCATCGGCATCTGACGGTCAAGAGACCGTCGGCAAAGAAAGTACGCTCTTCGAAGAAATTCCCTCGGTCTATGGTGCGGCCAAGTATGACCAGAAGGTGAATGAGGCGCCGGCGGCCGTCATCATCATCACCGCCGACCAAATCAAGAAATACGGCTACAGGAATTTTGCGCAGATTCTCGACAGCGTGCCAGGCTTGTTTACCAGCAACGACCGAAACTACGGCTACTTGGGCATTCGCGGATTCAACCGGCCCGGCGATTACACGTCCCGTGTCCTGCTGTTGATCGACAACCATCGGCTCAACGATGCCGTATACGACTCAGGCGGCCCCAGCACAGAAATGCCCATCGATGTGGACTTGATTGACCGCGTAGAAATCATCAAAGGCCCGGGATCATCCCTGTATGGAACCAATGCATTCTTCGGAGTCGTCAATGTGATCACGAAGCGGGGGCGGGATCTCAAAGGCACCGAAGTCTCCGGCGAAGCATCCAGTTTCAACACCTACCGTAGCCGCCTCAGCTACGGCAATAAGTTCTCGAACGGCTTGGAGATGCTGCTCTCAGGCTCTTTCTCGGATAGCGAAGGCCACCGCGAGCTGTCGTATCCGGCATTCTCCTCGATCAATAACGGCATCGCCAAGGACGCGGATCGGGACAACCTCTACTATTACACCGGCAAACTCTCATACGGAGACTTTACCCTCTTGGGCGGCCACCAGTGGCGCAAGAAGAACGTGCCGACGGCCTCCTTCGGCACGGCATTCAACGACAATCGACAGAACACGCTCGACGAGCGGACCTATCTCGATCTCGTCTATCAGCACGAATTCGTCAACCAGCTTAATGTGAAAGCCCGCGTCTACTACGACCGCTACTACTACCGAGCGCACCTTCCATACGACTATGCCGGGACCGGCACACCGCCGTTCACCATTAACAAGGATTCAAGCGAGGGTGACTGGTGGGGAGCGGAATTGACGATCACCAAACGGCTGTTCGACCGCCACAAAGTCACGATCGGCGGGGAATATCGGGATCAATTCCGGCAAAACCAAAGTAATGCAGACCGTGAACCTCCTGCCACCTACCTCGAGGACAAGCGCCATTCCAGTTTCATCGCGGCCTATCTGCAGGATGAATGGGCCATCGCCGACCACTTGGTCTTGAACGTCGGAGTCCGGCACGACCAATACAGCACCTTCGGGGGCACCACCAACCCCCGAGCAGCACTTATTTCTACCTGGGACAAGACCACCATCAAACTACTGTACGGACAGGCCTTTCGCGCCCCTAATCCCTACGAGCAATATTATGTGGCGTCGACCACATTCAAGGCCAGCCCCAACCTCCAACCTGAAAAGATTAAAACGTACGAACTCGTAGTCGAGCAATACTTGGGTGACCACCTCCGTGCCCTAGGAAGCCTCTATCAGTACAACATTTCCGGCCTGATCAGTCAGACGACCGATCCAACGGACGGATTGCTCTTTTTTAGCAACGTGGACAACATCACCGCTCGCGGGGTGGAGCTTGCCCTTGAAGGGAAATGGCCGTCGGGTATGGAAGGACGCCTCAGCTACGCGTTACAACGCACTGAGAACGACGACGGAAACCACCAGCTCACCAATTCGCCCCAGCACCTGGCGAAAGCCAACGTGATCCTCCCGGTCATCACCGACAAGCTGTTCGCGGGCTTCGAAGGGCGGTACACCAGTTCACGCCTCACCCTCGCCGGCAACAGCGCCAGCCCCTTTTACATTCTGAACGTGTCGCTCTTCAGTCAACGGATCGTAAAAGGCTGGGAATTCTCCGGCCATATTAATAACCTGATGAACCAGAAGTACGGATATCCAGGGTCTGGAGAACACGTACAGGACGTCATTGACCAGGATGGCCGGACATTCTGGATCAAGTTGAAGTACCGCTTCTAAGGGCCTGGCACCACCAATGCGTCGACTCATCCACCTCATTCCGGCGTTAGGAATCGCGCTGATCCTGAGCTTGCTCGGGCTCATGGCGAACCCTGATTCGGCACGCGCCGAATCGAGCCGGATCGTGGTGCTGAGCGGGCAGGACTTAAAACCTTATCAAGACGTGCTCGCGGGACTTCAACAATCGCTGACCAAACAAGGGATCAATCTGGCTGTGGAAGTCCATCCTGCATCCAGCGCGCCTTCGATTGCCGACGCGCTCCATGACATCAAGAAAAACGGCGCCCGGTTGGTGGTCACGCTGGGAAGTGCCGCCACGCAAACTGCTGTGCGCGACGTGGGACAGGTTCCCATCATCGCAACCATGATTGTCACGGCCGATGACATCAAGGCCGCCTCAAACGCCACCGTCGTCTTGCTCGACTTTCCCCTGGATCTTCAAATGCAGTGGCTTCACCGCATCATCCCCGCCGCCAGTACCGTCGGCGTGCTCTTTAATCCCAAGGAAAACCAGACCAAGGTGAGCCATGCCCTGCGCATCGCGAAAGACAACGGCCTGAGTCTTGTGACTCAAGCGGTGGACACGCCGCGCGCCCTTCCCGATGCCTTGGAAAACCTCTCGCGTCATGTCGATGCGCTCTGGGGGATCTCGGATTCGGTCGTGATGACCCCTCAAACCGCCGAGCCCATCCTGCTGAGTACGCTCAGAAACAAGATACCGCTCGCGGGATTATCAACGTCGTGGGTCAAGGCCGGCGCACTCTACGCGCTCGATCGAGATTACCTCGACATCGGAAATCAATGCGGGGAACTCGCCGGGAAAATCCTCGGCGGGGCCAGTGCCTCGTCCCTTGCACCGACATACCCGCGGAAAGTGACCTATTCGGTGAATCTGAAAACAGCAGGCGCGATGAACCTGGAATTGTCCCAGGAGGTCGTTCGCGGCGCCACCCATATTGTCCAATAACTGCGGCGAGGATAACGATGATCAGGAAAGGAATGGGATTACGAGACAAGCTCAATCTTTTGAGCATCGGGCTCGTCGTCCTGACGGCAATCGGCATCGCGACATTCGTCGTGCACCGGGAAATCACTACTCGTTTTCAGGATCTGGTCAATACCGGCCTCACCACCGCGGCCATGATCGCGCAAAACAGCGAATACGCCGTGTACACGGAAAACCAGGATGCCGTGCGGCGAGTGGTCGGAGGACTCCAGGCATTGCCGGATATCGCCTATGCCGCCGTACTCGGGAAAGAGCAGCAGCCGCTCCTGGAAGAAACCTGGGGCGCCAAACTCTCGATCCCCACCAAGCTCAGGACACGCCTGCCTGCCGCAGGAGACGTGCTGTTCGAGGAGGTGGCCATCGAGCCGGAACATCTATCCTATATCGATATCCTGGTTCCCGTTGTGAGCCGCCCGGCAACGAGCGCCGATCCACTCTTTCTCGAGTCGAATGCGGCGTCACCCCCGGGCGCCGTCATCGGCTATATTCAGCTCGGCCTGAGCCAGGACCGGTTACGAAAGAACCTCCAGCAATTTGTCCTCATCACGGGGCTCGTGATCGGAGCCGTCCTGGTGGTGGGACTTTCCATGTCTTTGATTCTGACGCGAAGCATCACCCAACCCATTCTGGCCTTGGTGGAAGCGGCAGGACACATTGCGGAAGGACGGTTGGATGTGGATGTCGCCGCAGGCGCCCCTGATGAGGTGGACCGGCTGGCGGACGCGTTCAACCGAATGACCAGCCGCCTGCGGATGTCACAGGGGCAGGTGCAGGAATACCAACAGAGCTTGGAAGACAAAGTGGCTCAGCGCACGAAGCAACTGGAACTGGCGTCGCAAGAAGCTCAGCGGCTGGCCACCGAAGCGCAGGCAGCCAGCCGGGTGAAATCGCAATTTTTAGCGAACATGAGCCATGAGATCCGGACGCCCATGAACGGCGTCCTGGGCATGACCGAGCTCTTGCTGACGACGACCCTCGACACCCGTCAGCGCCACCTGACCCGGACCATTCAACAATCAGGCGAAGCGCTGCTGGCGATCATCAACGACATTCTCGACTTCTCCAAAATCGAAGCGGGCAAGCTCCAACTGGAGCGGGTGGATTTTGATCTGCAAGAGACCGTGGGAAACGCTATAGAGCTGTTTGCAGGCCCCGCCCAGCGGAAACAGATCGAGCTGACCTATCACCTGCTCGCCCCCTTTACGCACGCCCTCCGCGGCGACCCCATCCGCCTTCGCCAGGCGTTGCTCAATCTGATCAGTAACGCCTTGAAGTTTACGGCGAAGGGAGAGATCAACGTCCGCGTCTACGCGGTGGCTGAGACGGCCACGACCATCACCCTTCGATTCGAGGTGAAGGATTCCGGCGTCGGCATTCCGGCTGAAGCCCATCAGCGCATTTTCGAGGCCTTCTCCCAAGCGGACGGCACCACGACCAGGCGCTTCGGCGGCACGGGACTCGGCCTCACGATCGTCAAGGAACTCGTCGCCCTCATGCAAGGGCAGATCGGCGTGGACAGCCAGGTTGGCCAGGGCTCTACCTTTTGGTTCACCGCCGTTTTTGAGCGGCAACCAGCCGTGGTTCCAGGGCAGGAAGAGGCTTCTGACCAGGCCTTGGTCAAGAAACGAATCCTGGTCGTGGATGACACGCCCGCTAACCGCGAAATCCTGCATGAACATCTCCGCACCTGGGGCGCGCTTCCGACCTTGGCCGCGTCGGCACAAGAAGCCTTGGTCGTGCTCGGCACCAGCCCCGACTCGCCGCCACCGTTCGACCTGGCGATTCTCGATCTGCATATGCCGGACATGGACGGGCTGGAGCTGGCCAAAGCCATTCGAACTAATCCACGCCTCACCGGCTTGCCGCTCTTGATGCTGACCTCGGTGGGGTATGACGCCACTGCACCCGGCACTCCCGATCTGGACGCATGGGTGACCAAACCCGTTCGGAACACCCTGCTTCGCCAGGCTCTCCTTGGCCTGCTCCAAACCAGGCATCGCGCGCCCGTTGAACCGCCGACTCCGGTTCCCGCAGCCTCCGGTCCGATCCCGTTTCAAGCCGCCCGGCTTCTACTGGTCGAAGACACCCCCGTCAACCGGGAGGTCGCCCTCGGCATGTTGGACATGCTCGGACACGTCGCCCAGGCCGTTGAAAACGGACGCCTCGCGGTCGAGGCGGTCGCGCGGGAACGGTTCGACCTCGTTCTCATGGATTGCCAGATGCCGGAGATGGACGGCTTCACCGCCACCGCCAGGATCCGACAGCAGGAACGGGAATCCGGAGACCATCGTCACGTCCCCATCATTGCCCTCACCGCCAATGCGATGGAAGGTGATCGTTCGCGGTGCCTGGCCGCGGGGATGGACGATTATCTGGCGAAACCCTTCACCATGGCACAACTGAGCGAGATGTTGACGCAATGGCTGACCGTACAGACGGCGGCTCAACCAACGTTGCCAGCCGCCCCCCCTGCGGCCGGCCCGGACCATTCGCCATCCGATCAGCCGCCGCCTGCCCCTGCCGAGATTGACAAGACGGCCTGGGACGCGATCCTGGCACTTCAGCGGCCGGGGCGTCCCGATATTCTGGCGAAAGTGCTGACGACCTATCTCAACGATTCCCGCACTTTGGTGGAGGAGATTCGCACGGCCGTCCAGACCCAAGACGCGGCGGCCCTGACCAAGGCGGCGCATCGGTTAAAGTCCAGCAGCGCGCAACTCGGCGCCTTAGCCACGGCGGCCCACTGCAAAGAATTGGAACACTTGGGACGCCTCGCCAACCTCGACCGTGCTCCCGGCCTGCTGGCGCAGCTCACGGACACCCATCAGGCCGCCTGCGCCGCAATGACCAGCGAGCTCTTGCAGCGTACAGCCGCTTGAGCCGTCGCCCGCAAATCCGTTCGTGACTTGCGAACCACGCCGGTCCACGCTAGTCTTGGCGAGCCCATGGCTACTTATGCAATCGGTGACGTGCAGGGCTGCTTCACATCCCTCACGCAACTCACGAGGACGATTCACTTTGATCCGAAGCAGGACCGGCTCTGGTTTGTCGGCGATCTCGTCAACCGGGGCCCCGACTCTCTCCATGTACTACGCTACATTCGGGATCTCGGTCCTGCCGCTCTCACGGTGCTCGGCAATCACGATATCTTCCTGCTCGCCGTGGCCGCCGGGCTGACACCTCCTCGACCCAGCGACACCCTCACGCCGATTTTGGAGGCGCCGGACTGCCAGGAACTGATGCAGTGGTTACGCCAGCAACCGCTGCTGTATCGGGAAGGCGACTATCTGTTGGTTCATGCGGGACTGCTGCCTGCCTGGACTGTCGCACAGGCCGAGGAATTGGCCGCCGAGGCCCACACAGCAATACGAGGGGACCAATTTGTCACAACCTTGCGAGCGCTCCACCCGAGCGCTTCTTTGCAATGGCGACCTGACCTCACAGGCCCGGTTCGAGTCGCAACCCTCATCAAAGTGCTGACCCGCTTGAGAACCTGCTCTAATGAAGGCGTGATGGAATCTTCCTTCTCAGGTCCGCCCGATCGGACACCTGACGGGTTCCACCCCTGGTTCGACCTATCCCAGCGGCGCAGCAGCACGGCCACGATTGTGTTTGGACATTGGGCCGCCATGGGCTTGAGGGTGACGCCGAACATATTGGCGCTGGATAGCGGCTGCGTGTACGGCAGACAACTGACGGCGGTGCGCCTGGAAGATCGGAAGATTTTTCAGGTCGCGTGTGAGGAGACTCGTGCCCGAGGGTAACCGGCCGGCTATGGCCGAGTGGCCGCGGTATACCAACAGGAGCCTACCCGCCTACCGCTTCCTTCCAGGCCAAACCCCACATCCTCGCCGCCATCCTGAGGGCCATTCGTTCGCACAGCCCGAACCTCAGCCCCGCCCGTTTGAGTTGGAACAATGGATGACCTCCGAGGACTATCTCTACGGCATCGATCTGTACAACTGGACCTATTGGTGGGAGGCGCACGAAGTGTTTGAGGCCTTCTGGCATGCGTACGGGCGCAGGACGCCGGCCGGAAATTTCTTTCAGGCCCTCATTCAATGCGCCGCCGCCAACCTCAAGCGCGAGCTGGGTGACGAACAGGCGACACGAAACCTCGTGTCACGGGCGCTCGCCCGCCTGCGGCAGGGCCCCGATCATTACATGGGCTTGGACACCGCCGCGGTCGCCGAACAGTTGACGCATTGGTTGAATCAGAGAGGAGCGGGCACGCACATCCTGTTCACGCTCTCGGAGGAACGCGGAAGACTGGTGACCGTTGAAAAAGGGAGGTGCGAGGACTGATCAGTGGTAGCTTTCGGAATCGGAGGGGAATACCCCTTTCTCCACCTCGTCCTTGTACCGACGAAGAGCCTGCAGCGCATCGACCTTGAGCTGCCCGTACGGCTTCACAAACTTCGGCACGAATTCGTCAAACAGCCCCAACAGATCGTACAGCACCAGCACTTGCCCGTCGCAGTGCGGGCCCGCGCCGATCCCGATGGTGGGAATCGTGAGGGCTTCGGTGACCGTCTTCGCCAATCCCGCAGGAATTGCTTCCAGTACGATGCCGGCGGCACCGGCCGCTTCGAGCGCCCGGGCATCCTCCAGCAACTGGTGCGCGCGGTCTTTCCCCTTGCCCTGTACCCGGTACCCACCATATTGCTGGACCGATTGCGGCATCATCCCGAGATGCCCGATCACAGGAATACCGACCTTCGCCATCGCCGTCACACGATCCGCTACCGCCGCGCCCCCTTCCAGTTTCACCGCATGGGCACCGACCTGGAGAAACCGCCCAGCATTGCGAACCGCTTCTTCCTGGCTCACCTGATACGAGAGAAACGGCATGTCGCCGATGACCAATGAGCGCTGGGCGGCTGCCGCCACCAGCCTGGTGTGGTACAGCATCTCCTCCATCGTCACCGAGAGCGTGTTCGGCTTCCCTTGCACGACCACGCCCAGCGAATCGCCCACCAGAATGACGTCGATCCCTGCCTGCTCAACGATGCGCGCGAACAGCGCATCATAGGCCGTCACTACCGTAATCTTGCGTCCGTCGCGCTTGCACTTCTGCAAGTCCGGGACCGTCATCACCCGAGCTCGGCTTTCGTGAGGATTTCCGGCAATCGTTCCGTGGATTTGATGGCCATGATGTGGACCCCGTCGCAATACGGACGGACCGCCTTAATGGTCCGCACCGCAATCTCCACGCCCGCATCGAGCGCGCGCTTATCACCGGCGGCGCGCATTTCGTCGATCATCTCCTGTGGCACGCAGACACCAGGGATATTGGCGTTCATGAACTCCGCCATCTTGGCATTGCGCAGCAACAGAATCCCCGCGAGCACCTTCACCTTGAACGGACGCACGGCATCCATGAACGTCTTGAATTGTTCCGGCTGATAAATCGCCTGGGTCTGGAAGAACTGGGCGCCGGCACGCACCTTGACCTCAAACTTGACCAGCATCGGTCCCAGCGGATCCGCTTCCGGCGTGACCGCCCCGCCGATCGTAAAGTCGGTGGCCCCATCGAGCTTGTTGCCCGCGTAATCTTTGCCGCTATTCAGCCCGGTCACTAACTGCATGACTTGGACGGAATCCAGGTCATACACCGGCTTCGCATCTTTATGGTCCCCGACTGTGGGATAGTCTCCGGTCAAACAGAGAATGTTCCGGATGCCCAACATGTGGGCGCCCATGAGGTCTGACTGCATCGCGATGCGGTTACGATCACGGCAGGTCAACTGCATCACCGGATCATGGCCCAGTTCATACAAGATCCGGCACACAGGCAGTGACCCGGCTCGCACGATTGCCGCCGTATTGTCCGTGACATTGACCCCGTGCACACGACCGACCAGCGACTTTGCGCTCTCGACCACGTGGGTGAGGTTCGTGCCCTTCGGCGGGTTATATTCCACCGTGACGGCAAACTGCCCCTGCGCCAACACATCCTTGAGTCGCCGCGGCTCCCGGCTCATCGAGATTTTCCCTGCATGGTTTGTGTTCTCCCTATCCTCCGGCCCATCCTCATCCTACCCCATTTGAAAGAGGGCGGATCGGGATGTCCCGAGTGCGCGCATCGACTGAGCACATTCCGATCGTGCGCGGTCTGCGAGCAACGGAGGCGTCCCGATCGACCTATTTCATCCCTGCCATTCTCTTAGCAGATTCAACGGTATTGTCGAGCAACATCGCAATCGTCATCGGCCCGACGCCGCCCGGCACCGGGCTGATCCACCCGGCCTTTTGGCTGACCGGCTCATAATCGACATCGCCGCAAAGTTTCCCGTCTGTCCAGCGGTTGGTGCCCACATCGATCACGACCGCCCCTTCCCTGACCATGTCGGCCGTGACGAACTTGGCCTTGCCGATCGCCACCAGCAGTAATTCCGCCTCCCGGCAGACCGCTGCCAGATCCTTGGTCTTGGAGTGGCAAATCGTGACGGTGGCGTTGCGCTGCAACAGCATGAGGGCCAACGGTTTCCCCACGATATTGCTGCGTCCCAACACGACTGCGCGTTTACCTTCGATACCGACGCCGGTGGACTCGATCATCTTGATCACACCCTTGGGCGTACAGGCTTCGAATACCGGATTTCCCTCGACCAACCGTCCGAAGTTGTACGGGTGGAACCCATCGGCATCCTTGGCCGGCGACACCGCTTCCAGCACCACCCGGCTGTCGATGTGCTTGGGAAGCGGCAACTGGACCAAAATTCCATGGACCTTCGGGTCCGCATTCTTCTTCTCAATGAGAGCCAACAAATCGGCCTGCGTGGTGGACGCAGGCAATTTATAATCGTCGATATAGATACCCGCGGCATCGCAGGCCTTTTGTTTGCTCTTTACATACTGATGCGACGCCGGATTGTCACCTACGAGAATCGTGGCAAGACCCGGCTTGGTGCCCGTTTTTGCCAGGACCGCCGCAGACTCCACCGCCAACCGGTCACGCACCTGTTGCGCCAATGCTTTCCCGTCGATAATTCGTGCCGCCACAATATCCTCCCTGGCCTGAATAGAAGCGAAAAGTGAGGGCACCATAGCAGGCAATTTTTCAACAAGTCAACGCTGGAGGCGGCGGGAGGCTTCCGATGGAAGCCCTCGATACAACAGGGGCCTCGCCGGATGGTCCGGCCGCTCGACCGCCCGACCTTCGCGTCTCGTTTCGCATCCGATTTCGATGCTTCCTTGACAGTCTCCGAGACCCTTGGCTACGATGCACCAGGACAATCTGGGCGACGTCTTCGTTCATGCTTCCCATGACCAGCTTTTCTTTTCTCCCTGATCGGCCGAAACGCCGTCGCAAGCTTGGATTGGCGTTTGCGGGCGCCATGGGAATGCTGCTTGCGTCCTCATGGGCATGGGCACTGCAAGTCAGCGGATTAGAATCGCCGCGCAGCTTTCTGGCCGATCCCCCGTCGAGGTCTTATTTCATTTCGAACATCAATGGGGAAACCAACGCCCGGGACAATAACGGCTTCATTACGAAATTGAGCGACGACGGGCGCATTACGGCCTTCAAATTCATCGAAGGCGGCCGCGGCGACGTCACCCTCCATGCCCCCAAAGGCATGGCCATCGTCGATCACGTGCTCTATGTCACCGATGTCGACACCCTGCGCGCGTTCGACAAGAACACAGGGAAACCGCTCGCGACGGTCGTGCTTCCCCGACCCGCCGACGGCAAGACCACCCAGTCGCTCGTGGATGTGGCGGCCGACGGGCAGGGGCATCTGTACCTCGCCGATCAAGGGGGCAATGCGATTTATCGTGTGGATCTTACTACACCCCTGACCCTGTCTCTCTATCTGTCCGGAGCGCACTTAGCAGGCCCGTCAGGAGTGGCCGTGCACCCCAAGACCGGACATATCGTCGTGGTGAGTTATGATACCGGCAAAATTTTCGACATTACTCCGGAAGGAGCGCTGACCGAACTGGCCTCCAACGGATTTTTCACTGGACGATTTCAAAACCTCAGCGGAGTCGATTTTGACCGCTGGGGGAGCATGTATGTGTCCGACGCCACCAAAGGCAAAATCTGGCGCATGCTGCCGAACAATAAATTCCAAGTCATCGCGGAATATCTGCCAGGGCCATCGGATCTTGGCATCGATCGCGTGAACCATTTGATTCTCGTCCCCTACCAGGATTCGAATGCCGCCGAGGTCAACGGCCTCGAGTCTCCCACGGCGTCATCCGGTGATCGTGCGAAACGCACGTTGGCAGATTACGGGTTCGTGGAACCCCTGAAAGCCGACAAGGAAGGATCGTCCCGCAAATGAGCCAATGTGTCTATTGTCAGCAACGCAAAGGCAAACGTTCTTGTCCGGCCCTCAGCGGGCTGATTTGCAGCCAATGTTGCGGAGAGCATCGCCTCGCGCGTATTTCCTGCCCGCCTGATTGCCAATACCTCGATGCAGGAAGCGACTATCAACAGAAACGGCTCGGCGAACAGTTCGCCCCCGTCCGGCGGGAACTCTATCGTCAACTCAGCGTCGCCGGCGGCGAAAAAGCGGCCGCATTGTTCAACCTGATCGAAGTGGTCACGTTCGGCTATTTCCATGACCGGCGGGATGGCCAGGATGCGGAAGTGTTTGCGGCCGTCCAAGCCTTGCGCCGCACCTTGAGCCCCCTTCATGTGCCGGCCGCGCCGATGCCGGTTTTTGCAGAACGTCTCAAAAAGGAATACGACACGTTCGTCAAACAGCAACCTCAGCAAATCGCCGACGCCGGCTCGGCACCGGAAATTCTCGATCGTGCATTGGCGCTCCTGACGGAATTTTCCGGCCAGGGCTTCCAATCACGCCGCTTCCTCCTGGGGATGATCGGCTATGTCAAAACGTTCCACCCCGAAATTGCCGAACATCTGACCAAACAGCATGAAGCCGGTCGAATTGTGCTCCCCGGGCAACTCACTCCCCAGCCTCAAGAACCACCTTCCCACGTCCATAGCCCCGAGTGCCGTCATCACCACCACTGATCGCCAACGGCGGCACCCGATCGCAAGAGCCGCCATTCGCCTCTTCAATAAGCTGTCTGCCGCGACATTCCGCCCCCTCTTTCTCTCGTTTTCTCTTTAGTTACATCTCATTTCTGCCGATACAGGCGGGCCAGGACTTATACCTGCGCAAGAGGCAGAATCGGCATTGCACGCGCAACGCATTGAAATTCATGCATTCATTGCTCAGTAACCTCTTAGCCGCCTTGCCGAAGGGAGATGCGCTGGACGAGCCGGCCTGGTCCGTCCGTCATCGGGGCATTCTCTCCATCCTCTGGGTGCATGTTGTAGGGGTCCCCCTGTACGGCGCGTACATGGATGCCGGGCCCAGCCTCTATCTCGGCGGCGGAATCCTCCTGGCGGCCATTGCGATCGCCGCGCGACTTCCCGCCGTCGGCCGGCGGCTTCAAGCGGCCATCGCCACCTATGGGTTAGTGACGGCCTCGGCTCTTCTCGTGCACCTCTCGGGTGGACGAATCGAACTGCATTTTCATTTCTTCGTCATTATGTCCATCATCGTGCTGTATCAAGACTGGCTTCCCTTTCTGGTCGGCCTGCAATTCGTCGTCCTCGATCACGGAGTCGTAGGCACCTTGATGCCGGATATGGTGTACGGCCATGCCGAAGGGCAGGCCCACCCATGGACCTGGGCACTGATTCACGGCAGCTTCATTCTGGCTCAATGTGCAGCCCTGCTCTATTTTTGGCGAGTGAATGAGGTGGCGCGCGAGGAAGCCTTGGAGAGTGAAGCCCGCACCCGGATGATCATCGAAACCGCCCTCGACGCCGTGGTGACAACCAACGCCTCGGGCATCATTACCGACTGGAACACCCAAGCTGAACTCATGTTTGACGTGCCCCGCACCGACGCCATCGGACAGCCCCTGGCCACCTATCTCTCCACGGCCCAATCTTCATCCGGCGCCGGGGCGGGGGTGATACTTTCCGGCCTGGTTCCCGGAGCGATTCTCAATCGCCGAGTGGAGAGTGTCGGCCGGACCGGTTCCGGCCAGGAATTTCCCGTGGAACTCGCCACCAGCTGCCTCGCCATCGGCGGAACGCAGCAGTTCACCACCTTTATTCAAAATATTTCCGAACGCAAGCAGCACGAGGACGCCCTCTGCCGCGCTAAGGAGGCGGCGGAAGCGGCCAGTCAGGCCAAGTCCCAATTCCTGGCCAATATGAGTCATGAAATCCGGACCCCGATGAACGGGGTGCTCGGCATGACGGAGTTACTCCTCGCGACGCAGCTCAACGAGCGGCAGCGACGATATGCCGACACCGCGCACACGTCCGGGACCAACTTGCGGCACATCATCAATGACATTCTGGATTTTTCGAAAATCGAAGCCGGCCGCTTGGTTTTGGAGCACATCCCCTACGACCTGCGGCTCCTCCTGGCGGAAACCTCCACGATTTTTCACGAACAGGCGCTGAAAAAAGGGCTCTCGCTGACTCTGACGATTGCGCAAGACATCCCCGTCACGCTTCACGGAGACCCCCACCGGCTCCGCCAGATCCTGACGAACCTTATCAGCAATGCCCTTAAATTTACGGCCACCGGGCGTATTGCCATTTCGGCCGCCATGGAGCCGGGCTCCGCAGGACAGGTGCGGATCGACGTGTCGGACACGGGCATCGGCATTCCGCAGGATGCTCAGGGTCGAATCTTCGACGCCTTTTCGCAAGCTGACGGCTCGACCACGAGAAAGTACGGCGGGACCGGCCTCGGCCTCGCCATTGTGAAGCAATTAGTCGGCATGATGGGCGGGCACATGGGACTGACCAGTGTGCCCGGAGAGGGGTCCACCTTCTGGTTTACGGTTTCAGCGTATGCCACCGCAACATGATCGACTGCCTCCGATCCATCCACCTCTTCCACGGAGGCGCTACGGCGCCTGCACCGTTAGCAAGGAGACCCCCGATGCATGTGACGACTACCTGTCTCAAACCCGGTCACGCCAACATTCCTGCTGAGCTGGCCGCCTTCGATTCGGAAAACAGCCTACTCTTGCTGTTCGGAGCCTCACATCTGATTGATCGACCGGAGCTGATTCAGCAGGTGATGGCCGCCTGCCCTCGCAGCCAGGCGATCGGCTGCTCCACATCCGGAGAAATTCATGGGGCTGAAATTTCGGATGACAGCCTGGTCGTTGCGGCAGTGCGTTTTGAGAAGACACGCCTTCTCACCACGCATGCGGCGGTGCATAGCCCCAAAGATTCGTATGCAGCGGGACGCGCCATTGCCGCCGGCCTGCAACAGCCCTCGCTGCGCGGCCTCTTGGTGCTCTCTGATGGATTGAATGTCAACGGCAGCGAACTCGTGAAGGGACTCAACGACACGCTGGGAGGCGCCGTCGTCGTAACCGGCGGGTTAGCCGGGGACGGAACCGACTTCAAGCGCACATGGGTCATCAAGGACCGTGCGCCCCAAAGCGGGTATGTGACCGCCGTCGGTTTCTATGGCGACCACGTCCGCCTGAGCCATGGCTCGAAGGGCGGATGGGATAAGTTCGGCCCTGAACGCCGGGTAACCAAATCGACGGGAAATATTCTCTACGAACTGGATGGTCGCCCCGCCCTGCAGCTCTACAAAGAGTATCTCGGGGACCGGGCCGCCGGCCTTCCGGCCACCGGCCTGCTCTTTCCTCTCGCGATCAGATCTTCCGACACGGATGGGAAAGTCCTGGTTCGGACCATCCTGGCGGTTGATGAAGCCGCACAGTCCATGACGTTCGCAGGTGATCTGCCGGAAGGCGTACTCGCTCAATTGATGCGCGCCAACTTTGACCGCTTGATTCAGGGCGCATCCGAAGCGGCCACGCTGACCCTCGACGATCAGCAGAACGCAGGTAGCACCTCCCCCACGTTATCGATCGCGATCAGTTGCGTCGGGCGACGTTTGGTGCTTGGGGAACGGACGGAAGAAGAAATCGAAGCGACGCTGGAGATCCTGCCGAACGGCAGCCGCCAAGTCGGCTTTTATTCGTATGGGGAAATCTCTCCCTATGCCAGCGGAGCCTGCGATCTCCATAACCAAACCATGACCTTGACGACGATTGCCGAATTGTAATCGCTATGCATCCGCTGCTCACACGACAACTCAAGCGGTTAGGATTGGAGCATGCCGCCGCCCCCGCCTCGCTCGAGGCCTGGCAGCAACTGCTTGAACGGGTCAGCCGGAGCTACGTCGAATCCGATCAGGGACATGAATTGCTGGAGCGCTCGATTGCCCTCTCCGCGAGCGAGATGCAGGCGCTGAACGAGCAGCTCCGGCGCACCTCAGAAAGCCAATTGACCGAGGAGCGGGACAAACTCCACACCGTCCTTCGGTCCATGGGCGACGGACTTTGTGTCGTGGATCGGAACTGGGACATTGTGCTGCTCAATCCTGAGGGGCAGCGCTTGTGGGGACTCACCGAAACAGAGGTTGTGGGACGACGCCTGCCTGATCTGATTTCCCTCTCGTACGGCACCAATCTCACGGAGCCGATCTTCACCCAGATGCTGCTGGACGAAACCGCCCAGGGACATTCGTTTAGAACCGACGACGGCCTGCTCACTTCGATGACGGGCCGTTCGTTTCCTGTTTCCTGTGTTCTGGCGCCTATCGTGCGAGACGGTCAGGCGGGCGGAGCCGTGCTGGTCTTTCGCGACATTTCGGAGCGCAAACAGGCGGAAGATGTCCGTCGCCATACGGAAACTTTATTGCGGCAACATCAGGCCGCGCTTTTTGGTCTGACCAGCAACAGCCTCATTCAAAGCGGCGTTCTCGAGCCGGCCCTCCAGGAGATTACCCGCGTGACAGCCGCGACTCTTGGGGTGCATCGATGCAGCATCTGGCTGCTGCGGGAGGAT
Source organism: Nitrospira sp. (assembly GCA_020853775.1). Classification (GTDB taxonomy): domain Bacteria; phylum Nitrospirota; class Nitrospiria; order Nitrospirales; family Nitrospiraceae; genus Nitrospira_A. Next base: position 64,059 of record JADYYH010000078.1, on the reverse strand, counting down.
CACGGCGCCGTCACCTGCAAGGATCTCTACGACGCGTCCGACAACAGCCATTCCTGCGGCATGGAACTCCTCGCCGCACAGTTCCCTACATACTTCGGGGAGATCCTCACGGAACGCGTCATTGACGCCTCCGACGCGCGAACCGACCCTCGCACCGCCGAGTTCACCGACACCTACCTGGCACCGTTAGGGATCAACGCCCTACTCGATATTCCGATTCGCTTTAAGGGGAAGCTGGTGGGCGTCCTCTGCAATGAGCATGTGGGACCGCCACGCTCCTGGATGCTCGAGGAGCAGCAATTCAGTTTTGCCATTGCCTCGTTGGTCTCTTTGGCCCTGGAAGCGGTCGAACGCCTCCACGCCGAAGGCGCCTTGCGCAAGAGCGAGGGCCGGACGAGGCTGATTATCGACACGGCGCTCAGCTCAGTGATCGGTATGGACGAACAGGGACGCATTGTCGGCTGGAATACTCAGGCGGAACAGACCTTCGGGTGGACTCGCGAAGAAGCCGTCGGCCGCTTACTGGCCGACACCATTATTCCCCCTTCTCAACGAGAAGCCCACCAGCGCGGCCTGAACCAATTCATCAAAACCGGCCATGGTCCGATCCTCAACAAACGAATCGAAATCAGCGCCCTTCGAAGAGACGGCACGGAATTTCCGATCGAATTGGCCATCACGCCCCTCCGCCTGGAAAATGCGTATACCTTCACGGCCTTCGTCGTGGATATTTCAGAACGCAAACAGGCGGAAGAAGCGTTACGCACCAGCGAAGCCCGTCTCATGATGACGGTGCAGGGATCTCATATCGGCATCTGGGACTGGAATCTCACGACCGGCTCGATTTATTTCTCCCCGCAATGGAAAAACCAGCTCGGCTACGACGATGCCTCCCTTTCCGATGCATTCCAGGAATGGCAAGCCCGCATTCATCCGGACGATCAAACGCTGGCCCAGACGACTATCCAAACCTGTTTGGACGGCCACCGCTCCCAATTCGAACTCGAACATCGCCTGCGACATCGAGATGGTTCCTACCGTTGGATTTTATCCCGGGGCAGTCTCATCCGCGACATCTACGGTGTAGCCGCGCGCATGGTCGGCATCCATATCGATACCACCGACCGCAAACGCACCGAGGATGAACTACGCGCCGCAAAAGAAGCCGCTGAAGCCGCCAGCAAGGCAAAGAGCGAGTTTCTCGCCAATATGAGCCACGAAATCCGCACGCCGATGAATGGCGTCCTTGGCACGACTGAACTGTTGCTCAACAGCACCCTCACGGACAAACAGCGACATCTCGCGTCGACCGTGCACCGGTCGGGAAGAACTCTTCTCGCCATCATTAACGATATTCTCGATTTCTCCAAAATCGAAGCGGGCAAACTGGACTTGGAATGTGTCGGATTCGATGTGTCGCAATTGCTCGACGAATCACTCGAGCTGTTCATGGAGGCCGCCCGGCGGAAACACCTTCATCTGACACAACAGGTCGACGAACGGGTCCCGCGCTATTTGAAGGGCGACCCGGTCCGATTGCGTCAAATCCTCATGAATCTTTTGAGCAATGCCATGAAGTTTACCGAAACCGGCGGGGTGTCGTTGACGGCCGACTATGTGAGCGGCACCCCCACCCATGCGCAGCTCCGCATTTCGGTCACCGACACCGGCATCGGCATTCCGCCTGCAGCGAAGGTACGGATTTTTGATGCCTTTGCACAGGCGGATGGTTCCACCACGAGACGGTACGGCGGAACGGGACTCGGGTTGTCGATCGCCAAACAGTTGGTGGGGCTCATGGGTGGATCCATCACAGTTGAAAGCGAATCTGGACGCGGCTCGACGTTTTCATTTACGGCGCGATTCGAACTGCAACCACTCGAGGCAGGCACGCTCGCTGACCAGACCGCGTATTCCCACATTCCAAAGCCGCAGCTCCCCGTCGAACATACCTGCGGGCCCTCGGAGCCTTTCTCGTCCACCGCTGGGATAGAGGCTAAGGGAGCAGGACATAGTATGCCGCGGATTCTCGTCGCTGAAGACAGCCCGGTCAATCGGGAGGTCGCCGCCGGTATGTTGGAACTACTCGGCTACCAGGTCGAGATGGCGGAAAACGGCCGGCAGGCACTGGAATTGGCCGGACGCAGCCAGTTTGATCTCGTGCTGATGGATTGTCAGATGCCTGAGATGGATGGCTTGACGGCGACAGGGGAAATTCGCCGCCGGGAAGCATCATCCGGGCAGCGTCGGCTGACCGTCATCGCTTTAACCGCGAATGCCATGCAGGGAGACCGGGAACGATGTCTCGCCGCCGGGATGGATGACTATCTGACCAAACCTTACACGCAGATGCAATTGCAGGCCGCCGTGCAGAAATGGCTGGAGAAGCCGGCGCCGGACTATGCACCCGCACCTGTGTTACGTTGCGAGCAGCCGTCACCTTGTGAACCGGCCCCCGCTGCCACGCCCCCCGCACCAGCCGCACCGAGGATGGACCCTAAAGCGCTCGACGGCATTCGCGCGTTGCAACGCCCCAACCGGCCCGATGTGCTGGCGTCGGTTCTTCGCAAGTATCTCGATAATTCACGAGACAGTGTGGAGGCCCTCCAGGACGCGATACGTGCGAACGATCCCGCAGGGTTGCAAGCGGTGGCGCACCGCCTCAAATCGAGCAGCGCTCAACTTGGGGCTCTGGCAGTGGCCGCGCGTTGTAAGGAACTGGAGGCGATGGGCGCTCAGAAAAATCTCATCGAAGTCGAACGGACTTTGGCCGAATTACAGTCCGAATATGCTGCCGCTTGTGCCGTCTTTCGAAACGTGATCGCCAAGGAGAAATCATCATGAACCCGCTCACATCGGGACGTTCACCGTCTGCATTGGTCACCGACGACGACATCATCATCCGTATGTTCGCTCGCGAGGCCCTGGAACAAGTGGGATGGGTGGTCGAAGAAGCTGAGAACGGACGCGAGGCCTGTGCCGCCTTCCAACAGTCCCCACCGGATGTCGTACTTCTTGACGTCATGATGCCGGAAATGGACGGCTTTCAGACCTGTGCTGCCTTGCGACAGTTGCCAGGCGGAGAGCATACCCCCATTCTCATCATGACCGGTCTGGATGATTTTGAATCCATCACGAAAGCCTATGATGCCGGCGCGACGGATTTTATCGTGAAGCCCTTGAACACTATGCTGTTGACCAACCGCATCCGCTACATGGTTCGAGCCAATCAGGTACTCCAGGAACTGCGAGCCAGCGAGGCGACCCTGACGCAGGCCCGCGATGCGGCCATGGAGGGCGCTCGGCTCAAATCCGAATTTCTGGCCACGATGAGTCATGAAATCCGCACCCCCATGAACGGTGTACTCGGCATGACCGACTGGCTCCTGGAAACCGACCTCACACCAGAACAGCTGGATTGCGCGCAAACCATTCGTTCCTCGGGCGATTCCTTGATGGTCATCATCAATGACATTCTCGATTTTTCTAAAATTGAGTCTGGCAAACTGTCTCTCGAACTATTGGACTTTGACCTGCCGAAGTTTATTGATCGAGTCCTGGCGTTGTTCGCGGAACGAGCGCAGCGAAAAGGTCTCCTCCTTCACTCGCACGTCGCGGATAATGTACCGGCCGCCTTATGTGGAGATCCGACCAGACTGCAGCAGGTGCTCAGCAATTTGCTGGCGAACGCCATCAAATTCAGTGAGCACGGAACGGTTTCGCTTCTGGTGGATCTGGACCAACGACACCCGGAACGGCGGCTGGAGTTTCCCGCCACCACCTATGGCGAAACGTCATCGAATGCCGAGCACATTACTCATGTGCGATTCTCCGTCGTCGATAACGGTATCGGGATTGCGCCGAGCGCGTTTGCGAAGTTATTTCAGCCCTTCGTGCAGGCAGACGGATCCACGACCAGGAAGTATGGAGGAACGGGATTGGGACTCGCCATTTGCAAGCAACTGGTGGAACTGATGGGAGGACACATCGGAGCGGAAAGTGCGCCGGGATCAGGATCCGTTTTCCGGTTCACCGTACCTCTCCAGCAACGAATCGCAGACAGTGAAGGAAACCGAGCCGCCGCCTGACAGCCCTGATACACTTCCCATCGTCTCCTGCCACCGTGCTGCGCGTCGATGCGCTTGCCGAACAGGCGCAGTTGTATCTTTTAAGATACCTCCCGTAAGAGTTCTCTGATACACCTCGCCGTGTAGCCATCCGGCAAAATTGCTTATCCAATTGAAATCCCTACTGAAAAGCCATGGCTTAAACTTTGCTTTACTTCATCACGTACACATAGTATACAAAGCGGGTCGAAAGGGACGCCTCTCCAACGTCAGCATGCAAACCCTTACCCATCCCAGCTAGTAGGCAAATCCATACACGCAAGGATGACATCTGTGCATTGCCTGACATTCGACATCGAAGAACATTTTCAGGTCTCACGATTTGATTCGCCCATTCGCCGGCGACACTGGGGGGCCTTTGAAAGCCGGGTGTCGGCCAATACCTGCAAAGTGCTGGATCTTCTCTCGCGGTATGAAACCAAGGCCACATTTTTTGTACTGGGGTGGGTCGCCGAGCGCCATCCCGGTCTGATCAAGCAGATCGCCGAATGCGGACATGAAATTGCGTCTCACGGCTATGGACATGAATTGGTCACGGCCCAAACACCGGAATTATTCCGCGCAGATGTACGGCAAGCCAAACAGGTCCTAGAAGACCTAACGGGGTCCCCAGTCCTGGGATATCGCGCGCCCGGTTTCACCATTACACGTGAGACGCTGTGGGCGTTACCAATCCTGGCTGAAGAAGGTTATACCTACGACTCCAGCGTCGTTCCTATCCGCCACGATCATTGTGGTTTGCCCGGATCAGATCCCTGGCACCATCTCAAGCAAACTTCGTCGGGCCCCATCTGGGAGGTTCCTCCATCCACGGTCAATCTCGGAGGAGTTCGGATTCCCATCGCGGGAGGGAGCTATTTTCGGCTGTTGCCATTCCCGGCCCTGTGCGGGCTGATGCGGCGGATCGAACAAAAAGGCCGGCCTCTCGTCATGTATTTCCATCCATGGGAACTCGACCCGTACCAGCCGCACATGGAAGGCCCGTTCCTTTCCAAAATGTTCCACTATTTGAACCTGGACAAGATGGAGTTTCGCATCTCCACCGTTATGAACACCTTCCGGTTCGGCTCCATCGCTGAACAAATCGATCTTTCGCCGATTTTACCCATCGACCACGCTGTGTTCCCGTCTACGCCGGCCGAAATCGCTCAAGACGTCGTGTGAGCTTCACCTCCGTACAATTTCAGCGGCATGAGAGAATTGCCGCCTGAGCGTGGCACGAGCGGTCCCATGCTGTGCAAAAGTAAGGATTGCGCTGCGCGGGCCGGTTCAGTACGGTACGCGCATCGGGGACAAGGTTATTCCAAGGGACAAGGGAGATGGACCATGCAGAAGAGACAGGCGAATTTATGGGACGGAGGGCTCACGAGGGTCTGTCTGGCCATGGCATTGACCTGTGGCGCGCTCTTCCCAACCGCAGGCTTCGGTCAAACCATCGAAGACACGGTGCAGTTCATCAGCGACATGGCCAATACACACGGCTTCGTGCGAAGCCTCAGTTGCCGAAATCCCAAAGCCGTCAAACCGACGAAGGTGACCGAAGTCTATAGTGTCATTCCCACGGGAGCCAGACTCGGCACGATCGAGTTGAGCCACGGGCACGATGAGGTCAACACCGGCTTCACGCATTTCAATCTGCAGGACATCGACAGCATTGCGTACCAAGGCCAGGACACTCGAGAGAACAACCTGGTTCTTTACGGAGTCCGCATCTCGTGTAACAGCAATGGCCCCTGCATTTTGAAAACCAGCTTCTGTACGGGAGCAGTCACGGAAGTGAAAGGCCAATTTGCTGAGGACACCTTGCTCTTTCGCTCCGCCTCCCATGCAGAGCGCATGACCAAAGCCCTCTCCCACTTCCTGACGCTGGTCCGCGCCCAGCAACAGAATCAACCCTTCTAATCAGAATCGCCGGCACCGGGCTGATCCAGTAAAGAAGATCGGCCCGAGTGCTCTCGCCTCGCCGCTCACTCGATAATCGTCACCGTCATCTCGACGCGATCGATCGGATTGTCGCATGGGCCCTTATCGGCAGGACTGGGGACACCGGTTTGGCACATGACTCTCGGGAGTGCCACGAGCTTGTCCGCGACGCCGATGCCTTTCACCACTTCACCAAAAATGGTGTATTTGCGGTCCAGGAACCGCGACTCCTCGACGACGATAAAAAACTGCGACCCCGCGCTATCGGGGTCCTGGGCTCGCGCCATCGAGACAACGCCTCGCTTGTGTGGTAAGTCGCTGAACTCAGCTTTGACATGGTGTCCCGGGCCGCCCTGACCATAGGCGTCCTTTCTCAACGAGTCCTTGGTGTTGGGGTCGCCACCCTGAATCATAAACCCGGGGATGACCCGATGAAAAATTGTGCCGTTATAAAAGCCGGACTTGACCAGCTTGATGAAGTTTTCGACGTGCTTCGGCGCCACGTCCGGCAAGAATTTGATCTCAATGTCACCAAGCTTGGTTTTGATGACCGCTCGCACATTACTCGCATTGACGCTCTCGCCCGCCTTGGCAGGGGCATCAGCCGCCAGACCGGTTGCAGCCATGCCGAGGGCCAGGACCAGGCTTAGCACTCCCGCGCACCCCAATCGATTGTGCCATCGTGATTGTGTCATCGTGCCTCCTTCTTGTCGGTTCACTGAAGAGCTCATGTCGTTAATTGTGTCAGCGCTTCCCGCGCGGCCATCTGCTCTGCCTCTTTCTTGCTGTGACCGCATCCGACACCCCGCATCACGCCCTGAATCGTCAGTTCGACTTCAAACACCTTTTCATGATCCGGGCCGGATTCTCGAACCGTCGCATACTGCGGCAAACTTTCGAACCGCTTCTGGCAAAGTTCCTGTAACTGGGTCTTGTAATCGTCCATCCCGGGTCTGGCCCGTTCTGCACGCGCCGCCAGCAATTCCTCATCGAGCACCCGCAAGGTAAAAGTCCGGCTCGCCTCAAGGCCGCCATCCAGATACACCGCGGCGATCAACGCTTCGAGCGCATCCGCCAACAACGAATGTTTCTCACGCCCTTTCGAAAGTTCCTCGCCCTTTCCCAACCGCAGCAGACGGCCGAGTTTCATCCGACGCGCAGCCTTGGCCAGGGACGCCTCACTCACCAAATGCGCTTTCAGTTTAGACAACCCGCCTTCGTTGCTGCCGGGGAATTCCGCTGCAAGGTACTCACTCATGACCAGCGACAGGACCGCGTCGCCAAGAAATTCCAGGCGCTCGTTTTGGGTGCGGTCTTTGGTCCGTCGCTCGTTAGAGTAGGATTTGTGGGTCAGGGCCTCTTCGAGCAGACGCGGCTGACGAAAACGGTAGCCCAAAAGGCGCTGGACCGCCTCGATTGACGTTGCCGACGTCATACCACCTGACTCGTGCTCTGAGGAGGATTATTGGTCACACCGGCGAAAAAGCAGGCAGGCGTTGACCCCACCGAAGCCGAACGAATTCGAAAGGACCACCTGAGTCTTGGTTGCACGAGCCTTATTCGGCACATAATCCAGGTCGCAGGCGGGATCAGGGTGATCAAGGTTGATCGTTGGAGGAAGGATGCCATGGTGCAACGCAAGGATGCTGAACACAGCCTCAATCCCGCCGGCGGCGCCCAAAAGATGGCCGGTCATCGATTTCGTCGAACTGACCGGAATCTTGTAGGCTTGCTCCCCGAACACATGTTTAATGGCCTTGGTTTCGATGGCATCGGCCATCGTCGAGGTGCCGTGGGCGTTGATATAGCCGATGTCGGTCTTGGCGACACCGGCGTCCTTGAGCGCCATCTCCATACAGCGGACCGCACCTTCCCCCTCTTCAGGCGGCGCCGTAATATGGTACGCATCGCTATTCATGGCGTACCCGATGACCTCAGCGTAAATGCGTGCGCCCCTCGCACGGGCGTGCTCCAATTCTTCAAGTACCACCACGCCAGCGCCTTCGCCCAACACGAATCCATCGCGATCCTTATCGAAAGGACGGCTGGCCTTCGTGGGTTCGGTATTCCTGAATGAAAGGGCTTTAGCTGACGCGAATCCAGCCACGCCAAGCGGAGTGATCGCCGCTTCGGCACCTCCGGCAATCATCACATCCGCGTCATCCCGTTGAATGAGCCGATACGCGTCGCCGATGCAATGGTTCCCGGTCGCGCAGGCCGTGACTGCGCAGGAATTCGGGCCCTTCGCGCCGACGCGGATCGCCACCTGCCCTGAAGCCAGGTTGATGATGGTCATTGGAATGAAAAAGGGCGAGACCCGACCAGGCCCCTTTTCCTTCAGCACGTCATGATAATGTTCGATCGACCCCAGCCCGCCGATCCCAGACCCAATGTAGACCCCGACCCTCGTCGCCTCTTCAGGGGAAACTTTCAGGCCGGCATCGTCCACCGCCAGTTGGCTCGCCCCCACCGCATAGTGGATGAAGGTGTCCATCTTCTTGATTTCTTTTTTCTCGATGAACTGCGCTGGATCGAAATCCTTGACCTCTGCGGCAATCTGCGCATCGTATCCGCTCGGATCGAACCGCGTGATCCGGCCGACGCCGGACTCGCCGGCGCAAAGGGCTTTCCAGGTCTTGTCTACGCCGGTTCCAAGTGGCGTCACCAGGCCAAGGCCGGTCACTACCACACGTCTGACGGGTCGATCGTGCATACTCTCGTCCGTTACGCTTTCTCTTTAATATAATCCAGCGCCTTCCCAACGGTGAGGATCTTTTCTGCATCCTCATCGGGGATTTCAATTTCGAACTCTTCTTCGAGGGCCATCACCAACTCGACCGTATCGAGCGAATCCGCGCCCAAATCCTCAACGAAATGCGCCTCCAGCGTGACTTCTTCTTCCTCCACCCCCAACTGTTCGGCAATAATTTTCTTCACCCGTTCATCTACTGTTGCCATGGACTTGCCCACCTCCTTCCTATCTTATCTCATCCGCCACATTCATTGCCGGTTCGACCGGAATCGATCGAGACACAGGCCCGACTCACTTATACCATGAGCATGCCGCCGTTCACGTGCAACACCTGCCCCGTGATATACGACGCTGCATCCGACACCAGAAACCGCACCGCCGCGGCAATATCGGAAGGAAGCCCCAGCCGTCCCAGCGGGATCTGCTTCTGCAACGCTTCCTTCACTTCCGGCGACAACCCCTGCGTCATGGCCGTATCGATGAAGCCCGGCGCCACCGCATTAACTGTCACTGCACGACTGGCATACTCGCGCGCGGCCGTTTTCGTAAACCCGATGACCGCGGCTTTTGACGCCGCATAGTTCGCCTGCCCCACGTTCCCCATCGCGCCGACGATCGACGCGATATTGACGATGCGGCCAAACCGTTGCTTCGTCATGGGGAGCAACACGGCCTTGGTGCAATGGAACGTCCCGTTCAAATTGACCTGCAGAACCAGGTTCCAATCCTCTTCCTTCATCCGAAGCAGCAACCCGTCGCGCGTGATCCCGGCGTTATTCACCAGAATATCGATCCGCCCCCATTCCTGCATGACCTGATCGGCCATGGCCTTGGCATCATTCCAATCGGACACGTTCACTTTGACACTGAGCGCCCGTCGCCCCAGTTTTTGAATCGCCGCAACGGCATCCTGCGAACGCGCCGGATCGAGGTCCGCCACCGCGATATCCGCGCCATCCTCAGCCAACCCTTCTGCAATCGCACGCCCGATTCCCTGGGCTCCGCCGGTGACAATCGCTACTTTTCCCTGTAATGACATCAGTCTACTCCCACGCAATCTCGAAGCTGCTTATCCCTGCCTGTTCACGCCCACAGTGGCGAGGGCCGCATCCAAGGACTTTTGATCATGGACATTGGCCGTGACCGCACCGGGAAGTATTCGCTTAACCAAGCCCGTCAACACCGTTCCCGGTCCGATTTCCACAAAGGTCGTCACACCCATGTTCGCCATCGTGTGCACCGATTCTTCCCATCGCACCGACGACGGTAACTGCCGAACCAGCGATGCCCGAATGTCGGCTGATCGCTGCAGGGCCACCGCCTCCGCATTATTGATCAAGGGTACCGTCAAATCCCGCCAAGTCACTCCGCCGAATTCCGCTGCCAGCCGGTCCGCAGCGTCCTGCATCAAGGGCGTGTGAACCGGCACACTCACCGGGAGCGGAATGGCTTTTTTGCAACCCTTCGACTTGGCAATTTCGATCGCTCGTTCGACCGCGGCCTTCTCTCCGGCAATGACGACCTGCCCAGGAGAATTGAAATTCGCCGCGGCGACCACACCGACGGAAGCGGCTTCCTGACAAACCGTCTTGACGATCTCCGCCGACAGACCCAACAATGCGGCAACCAATCCGCTTCCTGGTGGTACGGCTTCGGACATGTACCGACCCCGCTTCTGCACAAGAGCTACCGCATCCCGAAACGACAGACCGCCGGCGGCAAACACCGCCGAATATTCTCCGAGACTATGGCCGGCCACGGCCCGAGGTGTCAGTCCGGCCGGTTCCAGTGCCCTCAGGGCCGCGGCACTGCTGACCAGTAAGGCCGGTTGCGTATGTTCCGTGAGGTTCAGTCGTTCGACCGGCCCCTCAAAACAGAGCTGCGCCACATCGTAGCCGAGGATGGAGGAGGCTTCTTCATACACGGCCCTCACGGCCGGGAACGCATCATAGAACCCGCGTCCCATCCCCACTGACTGCGACCCCTGTCCGGGGAACAAAAATCCGATCACTGAAGCTGTCATAGCCGCGTAAGGTATCGTAGAAACCATGCTCAATGTCAACGGGAAAAAGCCGGACACCTGCGGCACAGCCGGGGCTTCAATCCCGGCTACCGCTCAGGGCCTCCGCTTCACCAGCGAATCAACGTTGACGCCCACGTCAGCCCGGCGCCGAATGCTCCGAACATCACCAATTGTCCATCCTTGACACGTCCATCCCGCACCGCTTCATCCAGGGCGATCGGAATGGAGGCCGCCGAGGTGTTGCCGTACCGATCCATATTCAAGACGACCTTTTCCAACGGAAGGCTGAGACGTTCGGTTACCGCTTTGATAATGCGCAGGTTCGCCTGATGAGGGATATAGAGATCAAGGTCATCGACCGACAGCTGATGCGCCGCGAGCGTTTCGCGCGCCACTTCCTCCAGGGTCCGTACCGCGACCTTGAACGTTTCGTTCCCCTTCATCTTGATGTACTGCGACCGTTCGCCCACCATCGCTTCAGAAGGAGGAATTCGCGTCCCACCCCCAGGCACCACAATCAAATCGGACAAACTCCCGTCCGAATGGAGATGGGTGGAGAGAATTCCGCGGTCACCCTCGGCAGCGCTCACCACGGCAGCGCCGGCGCCATCCCCGAATAAAATGCAGGTATTGCGATCCGTCCAATCCGTAATCGTGGACATCACTTCCGAGCCCACGACGAGGACGTGGCGCATCCCCGTTCGAACATAGGCATCGGCGACCCCTAAGGCGTAGACGAATCCGCAGCACGCGGCCGAGATGTCGCAGGCTGCCGCTCGAGTCGCGCCCAGCCGGTGTTGGAGCAAACAGGCGGTCGACGGCAACGGCATGTCGCCTGTACACGTGGCCAGGAGAATCAGATCGAGATCCCTGCCGGAGAGGCCAGCGGCTTTTAATGCCCGTTCTGCGGCAATGAGACCTAAGTCTGAACAGGCCTGTCCTGGCGCGGCAATGCGTCGTTCCCGGATCCCTGTCCGCTCGCGAATCCATTCGTCCGAGGTCGCCACCAGCTGCTCTAGATCACCATTGGTCATCACCCGCTCGGGGGCATACGACCCGGTTCCTATGATCCGCCCCCGTCTCACGCTTGCTTGTCCTCCAACCGCTCGTCTTGATGTCGTCTCAGGCTCTCCTCGATGTCACGTTGAATCAGCTCATCCAAACGGGTTTCGGCCAAGCCCTTTGCTCGACGAATGGCATTCTTGATCGCCTTGGCGGACGAGCGGCCATGACAGATCATGGTCGTTCCGTTCACCCCCAGCAACGGTGCCCCACCGAATTCCGCATAGTCGATTTTTCGCTTCAGGTTCAGTAACGGCTTTGCAATCAACGGGTACGCCAACCGCCCGAGCCAGGAACCCGAAAGTTCCTTCATCAGCAGCTTTTTAATGACGTCCGCAACACCTTCCGAAATCTTGAGGGCCACATTGCCGATAAACCCGTCGCACACCACCACATCCGCGCTCCCGCTATAGACTTCGCGCCCTTCGATATTGCCGATAAAATTGAGTGGGCTGGCCTTCAGGAGTTTGAACGCCTCCTTGGTGACTTCATTCCCTTTACTGTCTTCCTCGCCGATGCTCAAGAGGCCCACGCGCGGATTCGGCTTGGCGTAGACATGCCGGGCAAACTCATTGCCCATCAGGGCAAACTGTTCGAGATGCTGAGCTGAACAATCGACGTTCGCGCCCACGTCGAGCATCACCGCGCTCCCGGTCAACGTGGGCAACATGGTGGCAATGGCCGGCCGCTCGACCCCTTTGATCAATCCCAGGACGAAAAATGACGCCACCATGCTCGCGCCGGTATTCCCGGGACTGACCACGGCATCAGCTTCACCGGATTTGACGAGTTCCGTCGCCACCCAGATGGACGAGTCCCGCTTCTTCCGGGCCACGGCGGCAGGCGACTCGTGCATCTCCACCACTTGCGGCGCGTGGCGGATCGTAATCCGCGTATCGTTGCAGTTGAGTTTGCGGCATGCGGCGGTCAGCTCGTCTTCCTTGCCGACCAGAATGATACCGACACCCAGGTCCTGCGCGGCTTGCATCGCGCCTTCAATGACCGGGGCCGGTCCGTGGTCTCCGCCCATCGCATCGACGGCAATCTTCATGTGCGGTTAGCGGTCCACGGATAGAGACGTGAAGAGTCGTGTAGAGACGCCCTGCCGGCTAGGACCTGAACGGCCTCACGCATGACATAGCGTCGGATCGTGATCACGGTAGGCAATTGTACCCGAATCACGTCGAAAAAATAAAACGCGACTAGGATTCCTCGACGACGATGACGGCCTTGCCTTTGTAGGTTCCGCAATTCATGCACGTATAGTGCGGCAGCTTCAATTCGTGGCACTGCGGGCACAGCGAAAATCCTGGGGGCACCAGCCGGGTCTTTGCCGTTCGCCGCATGTCGCGCCGGGATCGTGAATGTTTGTGTTTTGGATTTGCCATGACAACTCCTTCAACGGGCACATGACCCGGTTAACAGACTATGCGTTTTCACCTTTGGACCCGCGCCCTCGCAACACACGGAACGGACTCGGCGCTTGCGCCGGAGGACAGCCGCATCGGCGCTCATTGAGATTCTGTCCGCACTGAGGACAGAGCCCCAAGCAGTCCTCGCGACATATCGGCTGCATCGGCGCGGCTAGAATCACCTGCTCCCGCAGCATCGGAACCAGATCAAGGTGGTCGCCTTGATACCAGTACAGTTCATCCTCCTCGTCCGCCTCTTCCTCCAGCTCGGCCGGTTGAGCGCCGCGTCTGGCATTTCGCCGGCCCTGTTCCGCCGGAGCAGATTTCGCCGTTCCACTGGCCTGCGGAAGATATTCCGCGTAGATGGAGACCAGCAGCGGATCGGCATATTCCGCGAGACAACGAACGCATTGACGGATGGCGGTACCTTCCAATGTTCCGGTGACCGAGATCCGCCCCTCGAGTTGCGAGAGCTCAAGCTGGATTGCCAGCGGGCCGTCAAACTTATCTCCCGGTTCGTCCAAGCCAAGCTGAGGCCCCGAAGCCGAACACGACAGAGATAGGCCTTCCGGACCGATATCAACAATTGCTGGGTTGAGCATATCCATGGGCACCGTCATGACGAGACGATCGTCCTCTGCATCACTGAGGAGACAGGCTGCCCGGCCACGTAACTCAACACTCACCAAAACCTATCCCAGCCCCTATCGTTCTTCGGCGAAACTCACCAAGGCGATCTGACGAGCCCGCTTCACCGCAACCGTCAACACCCGTTGATGCTGCAGGCAATTGCCGGAAATGCGACGGGGAACGATACGTCCACGCTCAGTCAGAAAATTCCGCAACAGGCCGACATCTTTGAAATCAATCGGTGCCTTATCTACGCAAAACCGGCAGGGCTTGCGACGCTGAAAAAACCGGCCACCGCCCCCTCCGCTGTTTCCACGATCTCCTCGTTCCATGATCGCCTCCGTCTCCTAGAACTGTTCGTCTTCATATGAAGGTGGTTCGTCGTGCAAGCCGCCGCTTTCTGCTCCCGCTCCGGCCTCGCCCCGCTTCGGCAAAAAGGTCACGCCTTGCGCCACGACTTCATGCTTGCTACGTTTCTGGCCGTCTTCGGTCTCCCAGCGGCGCTGCTGAAGCCGCCCATCGATGATCACTCCGTTGCCCTTGCTCAAATACTGCCCGCAGTGTTCTGCTTGCTTGCCGAACACCACGATATCGATGAAGCAGACTTCTTCCTTGAGTTCATCACCTTGCTTAAAACGCCGGCTCGTCGCCAAGCCGAAGCTGGCGACCGGCGTCCCGCTTGGTGTATACCGCAGTTCCGGATTCCGGGTCAGATTGCCGACCAGAATGACTTTATTGAACCCCGCCAACGGTCGCTCCTTGTGCGGCTGGTGCGGCCACAGGCGCGCCCCTGGGCGGAGCAGGCTCTTGTTCCAATTTCACGGTGAGGAACTTGATGATCGAATCCTCAAGCCGATACGCCCGCTCCAGGTCGGCGATCGTCGTGCCGGGGCCCTGAAAATAAAAGTAGACGTAGGTGCCCTTCCGCTCGCGCTTGATTTCATAGGCGAGCTTCTTGCGGCCCCAATTCTCGGCCCGCACAATCGTGGCGCCGTTCTTGGTGACGGTGCCCTTCATTTTCTCAATCAACGCCGTCGTTTCTTCGTCGCTTAAAGTCGGACGAATAATGAACAGGGACTCGTAGAGCTCCATGCAGATTCCTCCTGGACATTGGCCCCCATCATAGACGGGAGCGAGGTGTAGGCATGCCGGACCAGCCGACATGAGCTGGGAAAAATAGCACAGGGCCAGAAAGACTGTCAAACATATCCGTAGCCAGCCTCAACCTCCCTTTGCCTCTCGCCGCTATTGCAGAGCTTTTCGCTGCTCCCACGGTGCTACGATCACCTGCCTACGGCGACTCATATCGTCATGGGCATTGGAGAGCGTAAGCCCACTTTCCAACACGATGGAAGACTGACCGGACACACCGCCTGGATGTTCTTCTCCGATCTTCGCCAGCAGTGCACACCCTGCTTCAGCCCAAGCTTCTAAAGGACTGCGCCATCGCCCGGTTCGGGTGTTGACGGGCACGTATGGATAAGCAATCTGCCAGGCGATTCCCGGCATTTGCTTCTCGATCCGGCGTGCCGCCGCAGGATCAAAAAACATGGCTGGCACAAGAGCCGTTCGATTAACTTTATGCCTCACGTTGCGCAGCTGCTTTGCCACGTTGTCCAACGGAGCCAGTATCAACCACAGAGCCCATTTTTCGATTGAATGGGAACGTTCAAGTGTGACTTCGTCGAGACGTACGTTGCGCATCCTCGCCTCGCGTCGGACGACTTTCAACATTTCCCGCGAGAGTAGATCGCCCTCGGATCTCACGACGGTCAGGACGTCATATCGGCCAGAAACACCTCGCTCGAGCAGCGAGACGACCTGACTTCCCAGCCCGGGAAGTGAAAAGGTGAAGTTCGGATGGGCGGGAGAATCAAGTGGAGTGACAGGAAGCAGGGAGGGAACCGGCCAATCACGAGCAGCCTCGAAATATTGATCCTCCCATCCCGCGATGTAAGGGGCCAGGATGTACGACACACGGCCCTCTGAAATTTTAGCTGCCAGCTTGGTCAAGGCATCCGGAGGATCTGTATAGGGGATGATTTCGAGTGGCGGAAAACCGGCAAGGGAATCAGACGACGGACAGGAATGTAATCGATCACCCAGCTCTTGAGCCCATCGCTCAGATTGAGAAGCCGGTAAGAGCCCCAGCACAACCTTGGACGAGACCTCGCCGTCTGGCAACCATTCCCCAGTTTGCAAATGACGAACGAGTGCCGCGGTTTCATCCTGACTCAGGTCAAACCGGGGCATTGCGGGTTCCAGTTGCACACCATTCGACGCAATGCCCTGCTGAATCGCGCGTGCAAAGGTTGCCTGGTCATAAGAAGGCCGCGGCAGACCGGCGCGGCGTGGGGCAAACGGCTTATTCAGTGTATGCCAGCGGATATCCGGAGCTCGGACAAACGCCTCCCCCCCACCACGTGCGTCTTTCCCATGACAAGCGGCACACGCAACAGCTTGTCCTCGCATAAAAACATTGCCATGAATACGTCCTCCGATCTGTCTGCCGTCACGCCCAATGCCTTGTTCAAAAATACGACGACCGAGTGCCGACTCAGGTGTTTCGGCGCTTGCATAGGAAACCAGGCCCCCAATGACAAAACACATAGCGAGCAGTGTACGATGCAACATGGCACTGCAGGAAAAGCTACGGTGTCGCAGCCAAACGTTGCAGTTCCGCGTAGATAAAGTCCGGAGTGGCATCAGGCCGAATTTTGACCCAGTGAGATCGAGAGGCGTTCCCGGCAAGCAGGAGGGACTGGTGGTCAGCTGGATCATCGGCCCACTGTCCAAGCCGGCTCAGGAGCGGCTTCATCACATCCATTTCAGCAGAAAGAAAGCGCCAGCCAGAGTGATCGGCCTGGTGCTTCTTCGCAAAGGCCTTCAGAGTACCCGGCGTATCCCGGAACGGATCGGATGAAAGCGATAAGAATAGCACTTCACGACCAAACGTATCACCAAAACGGTCCTTCACCTGCCCCAACAATTTCGTGATCAGAGGGCAGGCATCTCTGCACTCGGTGAATACGACATTAATGAGCACCACATGAGGATGCAGCAGGTCGCTGAAGAAGCGATGTCGAACACCGTCCTGGTCGAACAGTTCACCGTCACCGAAGTAGGTGCGAGCCCGTTCGACGCGTGACTCGTCCTGAGAGGTCGGTTGTTCGACCCCTTGCGCAACGTCAGCAAGAGGAAGAACCACGCAGACGGCTATCCCTGCCAGACAGAACCCCAACCAGCGTCTCAACATACTCGATCGATACATAAGCGCATTACTCGCTCGAAAGGTTCTGTGCCGCCCTGGCAACGACATCCGGATCGGGAATACCGATCCAACGCTGCCATTTCCCAGTACGAACATTACCGGCCAGGATCACCGGAGCATGATCTTCCGGCCTGCCGACCACTGGAATACCAAACGCCCGAAGGGCTTGTTTCACATCCGGCATCGATCCGGTCAGCCAATGCCAATGCGGCGTGGCAGAAAATTTTGCCGCATACTCTTTCAGCTGGGCCGGCGTATCATGAGCAGGATCAACCGTCAGAGATACCAGCAAAAGGTGGTCGCCCAGTCGATCGCGCACCCGCTGCTCGACTTGTCCCATGATCGCACTCAGAATCGAACAACTCGTTTTGCAGCTGGTATACACAAAATCAATCACCACCGTTCGTCCCTCTAACAAACGATCCATCCGCTGTGCCTGACTGTCCTGATCAACGAGCGGTACGGTTGGTAACGTCACTTTGTCTGTATCGCTGGACAGCCCGGAGGGCCGGCCAAGGACCGACCCTTCGCGGGACTCTGCCGTGGCTACCGGCCAGGTCACACCGGCGATATTCAGACAGCCGGCAAGAAGACACCCCAATGCGAAAACATGTGCGCTCGGCATCATGGCGGGCCACCGGGGCGAGCAGTCGCTGAGGATGCAGATTCAACCACCAGCGTTGAAAACGTCGCCTCCACGGCTTGGGACCCGAGAATGTGGACATAATACCCTCCCGGTTCCGAGAGTGTCCCCTCACCAATCAACTGGCCTGCGGTATGTTCATCAGTCCGGAGAGGCCACCGGGCACTGCGCCCTCCCCTGGCCGGGACGACGAACAGTTCAAACCGATTCAGCACGTGATCGTCCGGTTGTGCCCCCTCTTTCAGGCGCACCCGTAGTGTAATGGGTTGTCCGACCAGGGCACGGGCCACGGGACCGCCCAGCCACTCGAACGCCACTCGTTGCGAGACTAGGGTAGCGGGTGCCCGCTCGATGTGTAAGCCGATGCACTCCCGTAGTTGCGGGGCGTCACTCGCGATCGCCAAGACCATGCGTCCTGCCGAAGGCAGTTTGACGATAGCGGAATATTCGCCAGGGCCAACTTGCCGCAGGCCTCTCTGAATGGCAAGGGCCGCCATCGGAGTATGACCGTAGGCGCGCAGACCGGAGTCCGGGGCATTCATCCCTTCCATATAGTGATAGACCGTACGCTCTGTGGGAGAGGCCAGGAAGGCCCCGCCTTTGTTCAGCGTGAGTCCCATCGTTGACGCGATCGGCAATCCTTCTTTGGCCTGGGCGAGGATACCTGACCCAGCAGGAATGTATTGAGGCATGGGGTTGGGCCGCTCGAGCGCTGCGATCGAAATGAGCGCCACCTGCTCGCTCTCAAGATTGCGCACGTACACATATTGGCCGGAAAATATGATGTCATATGGCTTTCCCGATACCGTGATGGCATGCACCGGCCGACCGGTCGCCGCGTTCAGTACACTGACACGATGTTGGCTCGGATTGGCCACAAGCACATAGCGTCCATCCGGCGAGAGCTTCGCGGGTCCGATCCCGGGCTGGAGGGCGATGCTATCGATCGGCAAGCCTTGTGCGGAATACCGATGTACCCGTCCATGCTTGCCGTCAACGACCCAGAGGAGACCGTTGGAGGGAGTACTCACCATACTCATCGGCTCGCCCGGAACCGTCATCGTGCGGACGATGGAGAACATCGCCGCATCGAGTACGGTGACAGTGCCGGCACGCCGGCTGGTCGCATACACGTACCGCCCATCTTCACTGAAAGCGAATTCGTGATGGCCGCCCGGGAGAGGCAGGCTCGTCACCACGTGATTCGTCACCGTATCGATAACGGTGACCCCATCCTGCTGCCCGGTCTTCGTGGCCGCGATGTGCCCCACCCATAGCAACCGTTCATCGGGAGCAAGGGCTAATCGCGTGGGAAGCCCGGGAAGAGCGACATGCGTCAGAACCTGGAAGGTTTGGAGATCAGCAATCGCAACGGCAGGCTCCTCCGCCAAGCCCACGAACAACTTCGCGTCGTCGGACGTCTTCACCCAATCGAACCCTCGGCCTTTGAGCTTGAGGGCCCCATACAGACTGCTGCGACCGGCGAAACTCACGGCGGGATCGAGCACTGAGACACTGGGCTCGGCATCCAAGGTCAACACATAGTACCCGGTGAGGTCCAACAACGGGCGTTGTAACAGATCACCGCCCAGGTAACCGGCAACACGTTGGGCACAGGCCGGCATGGCCCCGGAGGCGGCGGACATCGCTCGATCCAACCATGCGCCGACATTCCAATTATTCAGCGGGTGGCCATCGGCCTCACGCGTAATGGCCATCCGAATCCGGACCAGCTGATCGGCGTAGAGCGCGTCCCGAGCATACTGCTCCGCCACGGGATCGATCGAAAACTGAATCCGAAGCCCGTCCCGCTCGATCGTTTTATTGAGATAGCTCGCGTGCAGGACCGAGGGCCCTGCTCCGAAAAGCAGGGCTACGCCCGTCGCACAACAGATGGCGTACCTCACGACGCTGGACATGACGATCGAAGTCCCGTAGGTTTGAAGAAGGGATTGTGCGAGCGTGCGCTGGGCTCGACCCGTACGATGCTCCAAGCCCCACTTGTGATCCCAAAGCCTCCGTGGTCTTGCCACAGGTAGTCGCCCGTCACCGCATGTCGCCCCCCTGCCGACTTCAGCACCTCGTCGAAATGCGCCATCGGGGTGAGGCTTTCCTGGCCACCCAAGCCCATCTGCAATGCATTGTCGCCGATACATTTCGAGGGTACGCCCCACTCAGCAGGACGAAATCCGACAGGATGTTTCCCAGAGGTATGCTCAGCGAGATATGGATCACGTGGCCAGTTATGACCATGGAGTGAGAATACGGTTGCCCGCCCGATACCCGTGGGGAGCAATGCTCGTAGCCGTAGCTCATGGCCAGCAGGAACAGAGACGGTGGGAACGTAGGCAGACCCCACCGGATGGGCGGCTGTGGTCGCCGTCCCACCGTTAGCACAACAGTGCTCACTAAACCCTTGCCAGGCATGCTCGACTCCTCCGAACCCCTCTCTGCCGAATGGGGCATCAGGAGGTAATCCGAAGCGGAACCATTTCGGTTCAGTGCCATAATTGACGGCCATATGTCCCGAGTCATGCGCATCCTCTGGCGCGGTGTTCGAGAGGTGTTCACCAGCGCGCTCTTTCTCCGCTGCGAGAGTGGCGACAGCGGAACCATCTTTATAGCGATGGTTCAGTCCTTTCTGATGCACCAGGACGACATCACGGAAGAAGCGAGTTATTCCATCTACCGGGTAAAACACGAATGCGGTCGCGCGGCTGTCTCGATCATTGGCGCTGTTCATCGGCAATGTTTGTCGGTCACTGGCCGAATCATCGATGTGTTCGATCCAGAAAGAGCGTTCTGGCTCGACCACCAATGCCCCAACCGCAGCTTTCTGGCCCTGTTTGATGCGGTCCGGCGGCGTGAGGTTCGTCCCGCCGAATTCGACTGGTATATACCGGCAGGCTGCCCCGGACAATTGGACGACACGAATGACGTCCGGAGAGAGGTTGAGATCAAGATCTGAGAAGATCTGCTCCCACCAGCGATAGCTCGCTTGTGTGGGATACTCCAGCGATTCAAAGAAAAGACTTTCGGCCAGCCGCCTGGGCATCTCTGGACTTACATTGAGCTTGAACGGTTCACTGATCCGGCTAAACAGCGTCGTCAGGTCCTTGATCCGCTTCGCGACGTGCTCGTCTATGAGCGCGATATTCGTCGTGGTCATTTTTTCAAAGATGGAGACGGTATCGAGATACGCGTCGCGACCCAGCAACGGCACCCCGTCCGCCAACGCCTGCCGTTCCTTGTCGGTGAAGTTGGGGCGTTCGAGCTTGTTCATGAGTGTACTGAAACGATCCCGCCCCGTGGCTGCCGCAGCCGGAGACGTGATGGACTGGCGCCCGAACAGTCCGCTCAGTCTGGATCCGCCCGGTCTCGAATCGTGGCTTACAGCCTGCTGCGGCCTATCCACCACCTGCTCCGCGACAAACAATTTGGCACCTTCGGCCGCTTTGGTGAGCGCATGCACCACTTCAGTCACGTTCGCAATCTTCACAGCCCCGCTTTCGAGATAGTCGGGATCGAGTGCGGCCAGCACCCGTTCATGGAAAGCAGCCTTCGTCAGCACTTGCGCCGGCGACCGAGTGGGCCGTTCGCCCTTCAGCGCCAGCCGCGGAAACAATTTGAGCCACTCATATGCGCGCGGGAGCATGCGGGGAGAGACGGGAGTCGGACAGGGATCAGACATCGACGGCGGTTCGAGCACCCCCGCATACCACTGATACACATGGTGCTCGCCGGGACGAATCGTACTGATCTTATTCACCCCGATATTATTGCCGTCTGAGGTGTGGACATTGTAGTGGAGCAATTGGGGATGCAGCCCAATTCGATTGGAGGGGCGAATCAGGTTGTTGTTGAAGGTCGTAACAGATCCACTCGAATCGTGATCGTCCCGGTGAATGATGCCGGACAGTGAGGTGAGGCCATCCAAGTCCGGCATATTGCGGCGACCTTTCGGCAAGCGATTGTGCAAGACGACTTGGACACAGTCCCCCGCTGCCGCCCGCAACACCAGCGGCTCCAGCGGCATCCCAGACTTGAGTTTCCCCTGCGGGTCCAGATCAGATTCGCGCACGAATACAATCGCCGTTGGATCATGGAGCGGCCCAGTCCCGAATGACTCGGTACGAACGACCTTTCCGTCCTCATCTTTCACGACGATCGTAATCGAGGTCGGCCGCGGGTTATACACCAGCGTCCCACCGCCCTGATCCAAGCGGGACAATTCAGAGGGATACGCTGAGTTCCTCGCAGAAGGGATCGTCACTCCCAATGAGTTCGTCAGCGCACGGTTCGCCAAAACCGCCGCAATGTGATATTCGCGAACCTCGGCATGTTTGGGGCAGACATTGTCTTTCCCCAGACCTGCTTCCGGTTGCAGCACGGTGGGAACGGGATTATTGGGGAGTCTGACCAACATATCGTTGGCATCCAATTTGGACTTGCTCCGGAGGATGCCCCAGACACCATTCCACAGCCCATCCTGGCTCGTATCGATGGCATACATCCGATCATTCAGGAACGTATCGCTCCAGTAGTCGGTAATGTGCGTCAAAAACGTAAACTGCTCGGACAGACCCGTATTCTGGGCGTTTCGCCAGCCGGAATGCGGCGCCTGCCCAAATCCAGACCCGCCTTGGATCCACCCGATGGCATTGATCGATCCATTGTGCTCGTGCTCATGTGAACCGGCCTGGACCTTGACGCGAATGAGATCCCCCGAATAGGCGCGCATGATCGGCGTATACGGATCTCCCTTGAGTCGATGCCGGTTCACATCACGCGGATAGTGCGGGGGCGTGCCCGGCACACTCGGGTCTTCTCCTCCGATCCCATTGAGCACGCCGAGCGCCCGATCCGTCCTGGTGGTCATGGCCAGGTCAAGATCACCAGCCTGCCCCAGGGCTTGTGCGCCCTTCTTACGGTCATGTCCGATCGCGTTCGAGTCATACACCCTGGCCCCAATCGGTTCGTTCCGATAATTCACGACCATCATGCCGACATCGTCCGCCGAGATCGCTTCGGGGCAGGGGCGAGTGGGCGCAGTTTTTCTTTCGTACGCCACCTGAGGAGCTCTTGGCTCATCCTCATTCGCCGCGCCCCCAGGGCAGGCGGGTCGATAGCTGAAGATGTCGACGGCCACCTCAGACGGATCCGCTGAATTCCTTTTCTCCGCGGGCTTCCTATACGAGGGGTTGATCGCGTGCCGGAACGCTTCGCGCAGAGGAAGCCGCGAGTGAACAGCCGCTGAGTCGACTTTGACGAACTCCAACTTCTCCTCCGTGGTGCCCTGTTCATTGACAGGTTTGCCTCCATCGTCTACTCCGACGAACACCCCCTTTTCATACGCATGCTGAAAATCGCCAAACTGCAGAAAAAATTCACGGTGCGAATCATCGTGCTTATCACGATCGACATCGATGGCTCGGCCATTCTTCCCTGTAATGACGGCTTGCCACGATGTGGGGCCCCCATCCTTCCGGGCGGCCGGGTCATAGAGGACTTGACCGGTTTCATTGTGCCGCCAGTGGGAGCCAGGCGGCTCGGTCAGCATCGTCGCATAGAGCCCCAGCTGCTGATGCGTCGATGGTCCGAGGTGGTCATGCGTAAAGGTGATGCCGAGACCCCGGTGGATCGCCTCCCGATTCACGACTGGATCTGAAAACCACCGCTGAATAGTCGTCCGGGCACCGAACCAGTCGCATTTCCCGGGAATGCCCCACTCTCGCTCAAACTCTTTAAACGATGCCGCGCTCGCCCAGGCTTCTGCACATTCCTTCTCGGTGAGCTGCAGCACCACCGCCCCGCCGTGAAAGACCGGATCTTTTCCAAAGTATGGATGAGCGGCCGGCACCAGTGGGGCCGTAGTCCCGTCAAGCGGATGAACCGGCATCTTCTTATCGTCAACTTGTTTCTTGTTCCATGCATTGATGGCATGAATCCGCTCGCGGACCGCTCCAGGAGCGAAGGTTCCGTCCTCATAATTGAACCCATTGGCGCCCCCATCGGCCGCCGTGAGATCCCATTTTGGCAGATGTATATGCTGCCCGATCACATCGGTGGGTGTCGTGATCTGATAGTCATCCAGATAGAATTCCTTGGGGACCAAATTGGTATGTTCATACTTTGCGCAATCATAGGTATTCATGCGCAACACGAGCGGCTCGGGAGGCCGCGTCCTCATCAGCAGAGCCGGAACGTCTTCCCAGAGCGTCAGGATGCGCTGCTGCGGATAGTGATACCCGAGCTTATTGAAGACGACATCCAACTGTAGATTCGCGCCTTTATATACACGAGGGTGATCGCCGCCGAATTCGATTCCATCTGGGAGGTCCTGACCCGATGAAAAATACTTTCCGTATCGTCCTCCAAAGAACAGCCCATGTCGCCCACTGCGCAGAGGCGTGCCTTCGTCGTCGATACAGGGATCATTGAAGGGAGCGCCAGGTGTCGGAGGAGCTCCATTGGTCAGGAACTCACCGGGCGATGGCACACCATTGAGGTCGAACTTGCTGGTTGGATGAATGCGTTGCGCGTGAAACTGCATCGCCACGCGCTCGAGCGCCGTGCCGCGTTCTTCATAATACACGGGTTTCGCGTGGTCGATCTCCTTGGCCGCCGTGAGCCTGGTGATCTCCGAGTGATCGTGCCCTCCCGCCGAATAGCCGGCCAAGGCATGTCGAGGAAGTCCTCCGTTGTGTCCTCCGGCTGATGGCTCCATATCCAACGGCGGAGTCGTCGGGCGGGATCCCATGGAGACGAGATCGTCGGTATGTCCATCTCGCTGAGAAACCCCGGCCACCCAGAACGGGAATCCCGGATTCTCGTGCGGCCCCAATGTCGTCTCTTGGCACTTCCCTGTCACGCGATCAATCACACCAGGACACACTTTCGCGAATGAGCCATGCGTTTTACCGTCATCTCCCTGGCGCGGTTCAACCCTAACGGGTAAGGGCATGGGAGCCAAGCCCTTCCCTGGGAGCGGCACGATCGCAGGAATGGGGGTGCCCGCGACGATCTCGCCATCCGGTAACGCCCGGGCCCCTGGAGACGGCAGGCCGCGCATCAGCCCGAAAGGTTTCTTATGATACTGCTTCTCTTTTGGGGCCTTCTCGTCCCCCGCATCACTGACGGCGAGGCGTGTGCCTGCTTCAAACACATCGTGATTGCGCCACATGTACCACATGCCTTGGGCGAAATGCGGATAGAAGTGGCAGTGAAAAATGGCATCGCCGACGGTCTTGTTCCGATTGCCGGAGCCGCCGAACGCGATCTCATAGGTATAGCCGGACCCTGGGCCGATGCCCTGCGCGTCGATGTAATTCGAGTTGTCGTCATTGGGGTTGAACAGCCACTGATGATTGTGAAGATGGAAGATGTGCTGCTCCTTTCCGGAGTGGACGTTCCGGAATTTGACGAAATCACCGATATAACTGTGGTGGAGATTCGCCGGATCGTGGGGATAGTAAGCTTCGGTCGCCCACGTCTTCTGCACACAGAACACGTCGAATTTGGCTTTATTGGGCCATGTACCGGCTGCCTTTTCCTCCGGGGTGGGGAGAAATTCCGGCTGACATTGGTACGTTTCCATGTTCGCCGGCTGGTCTACGATCATGGCCGCATCACCCACGGCGAACGAACTCAAGAAGAACTCCTCATAGGCACAATCCAAGCAGTCGTGCATGGGTCCTGAATGGAGCCGGTTTGCAATGATCTCCGCGCCAATCCCTCCTGATCCGTAGTTGATCATAAACGCGTCGCGGACGCCGTGCAGCGTATGCCCCAATTCCGGATGCTCGAAGAAGTAGGGATACGATTGAGTCGCTGCGTTTTCATCGTGAAAGACCGACACAAACTCTCGAAACGGCTCCAGCCGATTCGGAAGAGTCGGATTGCGCGCAGGGATCGGGTTCGTCGGAGTATCGTCTCTTTCGATGGGATACGTGTCGCGTGGGAACGATCCATCTGCGTTGGGCCCGACGATAATGGCATTGATGTCTCCATGGACGATCCGGTTGTTCTGGACCATGTTGAGTATCGGAGCCCCGGCCTTCCCCTCTTGGCACCACACCCCGTTGGTCACGCAATCATTCGGATAGGTCGCCTCGTAATTGAGAATAGGCTGCCCCGTGGACGTGTGGCCCCGAGTGGCCAATCTCATTTCTTCCTCGGTCACTTGCGCGCGATAGGCTTTCCCTCGTTGAGGCTCCACCGCGACGACAGCAAACAGTCCCACGCCACTATCGCCTGCAGTACCTTCTCCACCAAATACCGCGCCTGAATTGGTGACAAGATAGCCGCCTTCTGTGGGAGCAAAATAGCAATAGTCCGTGGAATGCCCCGGCTTGACCATACTGTCTGCATTGTGTCCCACGTAGGAAGAATCACTGTGCATGCCTTCGTGACTTCCTGTGAGATCCGTTATGGGAACCAACTCCAGCCCTTGCGGGTGGAATCCCACAACCCGGCTGGCAACCTGATCGTCAATTTTTATGGGAGGTCTCTTCGCCATGGGGTGGTCCTGCGGAAACCCTGTCAGATCTTTATCAAAGGGATTTCCTGGATGGTTGTGCGGCGGCACAGCAAGCTGTTCCAGCAGGTTGGTAAAATGGACTCGCAAGTACCCGCCGGCCGGCACTCGCAACACCAACGGTCGAGGTCTCAAGTCAGGCCGGAGTATCAGCTGTGCACTGCCCCAGCGAGCGGATTGGTCAAGGAAGCCCGAGCGGTCACGCCGCAGGTCCCGCAAAAGCGTGTGCCACTTCGGATCATCGTCCGACGTGCCTAACGACTCGTAGACCTCTTCCCCTCTGTCGTTTTTTGAAACACGTCTTACATCATGCCGAAGTGCGTACATCATCCAGTTGACGTTCTGCGCACCGAGACGGTTGAATACCATGGGATGATCGATCGCCACGACATCCGCGTGAAGCGCGTTGGCTGGGCAAGACGTCACCGGCAGAGTGATTCCAGGCTTGACCCTTGCTACATCCGGCTTCTTCCGAACAGAGACCGGCGGGCGAACGACACGATGCGATGCCTGCTGCTCTTTTGCGACAGATGGAGAGGTCGCCTGGGGTTGAGCACCAGCCGGCCCGGTGATCGCGAGTGTTGCCAGAAGCGCGCTGCCCACTGCCATTCGACAATGCCTCACCATAATGAATCCTCCTCCACCGCGAAATCTCGATAAGCCCGAACACGGCATCGTCGGGGACGCTTACATCACAGGCTTTGCAGATAATCTTCACGATGCATCATCGACGGTGACCTACTCGACTCAATTCCCCCCTGCCATCCCAGAACGTATCGCATCGCGAAATTGGAAAAACACCCACCACTGAATCGCTGCACAGTTGGCAGAGATCAGAACACGAAAAGAGTTAATGCAGGAGGCTTGCCAAGCAGATGCGTATCAGTCAACCAAGACACAACGCCAATGAATGGTCCAAACTCGTGTCTGTACGTATTACGTAGATCGACGCGCCGTCCGGTTGCTTGGTGCGGCCTAGAATCTCCTGGCCTCTCGCATTCCGAGAAGAGGGGGAAGAGGCAATGGTGTCGATGTGGAGGGCAATGAATGTGATGGCCGGCAGAATTACAACCTTTTCAAAGCAGATACAGCAGTATTGAATCGGATACACAGAGCCTGCAGGAGCAATCGTGCTCACTTATGCGAAAATCAATGACGGCTCTCAAGGCTATGTAGTGTATAAGAATTGATGCGTGCCACATCGTCCGTGCATGTTCGGGCACAAGAATGCTCCTCAGTACTTCTTCCTGAATTGCGGGGGCGCGTGAGGCGGCGGTGTCGGACGTGGCCCCGAGACAGCGCCTGGTGAACGTCCTGCCCCGAAGCCCCCATAACCACCGTACCAGCCAAATCCCAGCGGGCCGTACGGTCCACCGTACCCATAGTATCCCAGCGGCCCGCCCCAATACCCGGCCCCGTATCCAAGGCCATATCCGTACCCAGGCCCAGACCAATAGGAGTACTGTTGGGCGCCCGCATATCCGGGATCGAGCATGAAGTCTTGCTGGGCCAGCCGTTGCGTTTGATGCACTGATTGGGCGCAGGCCGACATCAAGGCCATCACACAGAACGCTATGGCGCATGCGCTGAGGCGCATACTGGCTGCTCCATGCGGAATTACATTTCGTCTGTGCATCACGTTGATCGCCTCTCCAAGTCAATACTGCTTCTGAAACTGGGGCGGCGCGTTATCCGGCGGCGTTGGACGATGCGCCGACCCACTCGTCGATTGTCGGCTTCCGCCGTAGCCGCCTCCATACCACCCGTAACCAGGGCCATAGTAGCCGAAGGGGTACCACCAATATCCTGCGCCCCCGTAGGCTGATCCGTCTGCATATCCGGTATTCGACCGGTGACTCCATCCTGCATGTCGCTGCCCCTGATGCAACGACTCCGCACATCCCGCCGTGAAGAGCAGGATGCCCGCCAGACAAAACCAGACGATGGACCGCGTCATGACACGCCTCTTAAAAGTGGTAGGACAGGCCCATGAACAGCTGATGGGCTCGATAGGTCCCGTCGAATCCCCCAACCGGCCCGAACGCGCCGCCGAAACGAAACGTCGAATCGGTATACTTATATTCGGTAAACAGCGCCACCCTGGGCGTGACGAACGCCCGCACACCGACCAGCACATTGGCCCCAAACGACACTTGGGTATCACGTTCCGTGGTTGAAGATCGGCCAAGATGCGCGACCAGGATGGCCGGCCCGCCTCCGAGATAGGGTTGCCAGGTCATGCCTGGATACCGCAAGACCACGCTGGGGCCGATGTTGGTCACGGAGAGATGAATGCCCGGGATATCGTCCAGATTTTTGATGTGCGGAGTGCTGTGGGAAACATCCAATTCGATTCCCAGGATCCCGTGATTGGGAAACAGCCCCACTTTGCCGCCGAACGCAGGACTGGTTTTCAGATTGAAATTGGGCGCCTCCAACCCGGCGAGGGAACCGCTGCCGCGAACATTGCGGAGGGGATCGGCGAAATTCACGCCGAGCTGAGCAGCCGCATACCATTCAGCCCGGGTTGCGACAGGAGCGAGAAGGAGCAGTGACAATGAGGCGACTATCGGGACCCAGCTGCGCGTACAAATCGTCCATACCATGGTGACGTACTCCATGGGCGAGGCTTATCTCGATCATAACAGGCGCTCGGCGCGCAGAAGACTGGACAACTTTGCTGTTCTGACTTCCGTGATGTCGAATTACAAGTACGGTCAGTGCGGGGTTCTCGGGCGAGAGACAGGATCAATGTAGAATAGATCGATTCGATTCAGCCACACTGCCGTGCAAGCGGAGGAGAGTCCTCCTGACTGCTAGGGCTCGTTTCTGGCAGAAGAATTATAGAGGAGGTACAGCGCAATGCCACCCGCAACGGCAATCGCGATCCCCGCCAGCGCGCGGGTACCGAAGCTGAGAGGGCCGAGAAAAAACTCCGCTGCCCGAGGCAGCGCCACCGTGGCGAGCAGGACCAACGCCAACGCGATCAGGTGGACTCGAAGGTAAATGGGTTCGCCGGGTTTGCGCATACGTCGAATGACATCGGCACGCACGCAGTGTACGGAGTCTGTTGCCGTTATTCCAGCCTGAAACAACGGCACGTAGACTGTACCATCGCACTCAGTCCTGGATGAGGTGCTTGGTCTCCTCGAGATGTTTATTCAGATAAGGCATGAACGGCGTCCCACCTGTGCCCACTGAGGTCGGATTGCTGGCATGCGACTGATGCTGGCGGAAGATATACCGTTCGGCATAGCCGACATGAATGTCGCGGAATTGGGCCAGCAGGTCCACGCAGGCGCAGAACGCCTTCCATAATCGGGGATTCGTCGCTTTACGATCGCGAGCATATCCATAGAGCAATGGGCGCTGTTGCCCGTCTATACGGGCTTCCAGCGCGGACACAAACGCGCGATGGCGCGGCGGCATATAGTCACGCATCTCCACCAGGTATTGCGTCAGCGGATCGTCGGCATGGACAACACCAAGGCCGGCATCCAGCGCCGGCACGATGGAACTTTGCGAGCCGGTTTCTCCGCGGAATTGTTGCGGCCGTTCAGCGTAGTCCGTGACCCCTTCGTAGATCACCCCCTGTGGCAATGACGGACTGTTTTTCCATCCATGGATATAGGGTCGCACGCGACTGTAATAAATGTAGGGGTCGCATCGTTCCGGCGTCCGAAGGAGCGTCTCCCGCATCGCCTCTTGCGCGACGGCGAGCGCCTGTAACCCGGCCAACACGGCTTCCGCATCATCCGCCTGTGCGGCATTCTGCGCATGAACCAATCCCTGCAACCCCAGGCCGACCTTCGCCTCGATATCAATGTGGATCAACACAAACCATTCTTCATCGAGCCCGCCGAGAAAATTCTGGAGGAGCACGATGTTGCCCAGCGCAATCGGCTTGTGCACATCGAGCCGGCGCCAGTTGTGCAACGCATAGGAGGCGTACGACAGGACGGGCGGACGACCGAGTTGCTGCGCAATGCGGTACCAAGGGACAGCGATACTAGCCGGCAATCTGTCAGCCGGAGAGTCTGGGTTCTCCCACACATAGGCATGGCCGGCAAACGACAGCGTCCGCATGGCAGAACGAAAGACATCGAGCCCCCAATCGTCCGGCACCGCGCCCATGATTTCCGACCGATCCTGGATACAATTGCGGAATTGTCGGGCGGTGAGCAACTTCGGCAGCTCCGTCCCGATCCGATTGACGATCGGCTCGTCAGGAAGCTGGTCCAGCGGGTCGGTCGCAGGCAGAAAGCCGCGATCAGGAGATAGGTCAAACGCTGCGAGTGAGAGAGGCAATCGAAGTGGCGTCGTCATGATGGCTCCCAAAGTGCCGCGAATAATTCACTCTACCATAGGGAGATCATGCACTGCTGCCGACGGACAGATGGCGATGGAGACGGCAAGTGATCCGAACAGCAGAGAGGATACCGGTCACGGCTCACTTGTCGTCGAGCTTTTCCCGCACGTTGAACTGGTTCATCGCCGTGGCGACATCACGATTCAAGAGTAATTCAAGCGCATCGACGGCTCGATCAAGGCAGGGGGCATACAGGGCCCGCTCTTCCGGCGAGACAGGCTCCAGGACATAGTCGGCGGAGTCCTGCCGCGGCGCGGGGCGCCCCACACCAACCTTCAAGCGGACAAACCTGGGAGTGCCCAAGGCTTCGATGATCGATTTGATTCCATTGTGACCGCCGCTACCGCCGTCCTGCCTGATCCGCAATCGACCTGGTTCCAGATCCAGATCGTCATGCACGACCACCACGGACTCGGGCGTCAGACCAAGTTCGCGAAGGAGACCTTTGAGGGGGGGACCGCTGAGATTCATCCAGTCGAGCGTTTCGGCCAGCTCGACGAGTTTGGAACCGGCGCGACCCGAGCCTCGCTGGGTCGCGCCCTTCCTGGTGAGACGTATCGACCATCGCGCCGCCGCCCGTTCGATCACCCAGCAGCCGATATTGTGCCGCGTCTCGGCATACTCGGCTCCGGGATTGCCTAATCCAACGAGAAGGCGCAACGCGACTACTTCTTCTTCTCTGGTTCCTTCTTGGCTGGAGCCGCCCCGGCTTTGGGCGCTGCCGCCCCGGCCTTGGCATCACCCGCCTTGCCTGCTTCCGCTCCAGCCGCACCTTCCGCCGCTGCCTTGCCTTTGGCCGCCACTTCCGGTTCCTTAGCGCCTTCAGCCCCGGCTGCACCGGTGGCGAGCAAGGATTCCAACTTCGCATCGGTCATCGGCGCCGCCACACTCACGACCATGTGATCGGGATCATCGAGGAAGCGCAAGCCTTCCGTCTTCGGAATATCCTTGAGATGGATGCCTTCATTGATCTGCAATTGCGAGGCATCGATGCCGATGAAATCCGGCAAGACAGAGGGCAGACATTCGACGTGCAGTTCACGCAACGCCTGATGCAACACGCCGCCTTCTTTCAGGCCGATCGGCTGACCGCCGGTCAAATGGATCGGAACCTTCACGCGAATCGGCTTATCCATGGCGACTTCAAAGAAGTCTGCGTGCAGCACGCTTCCGGCGATCGGATCCACCTGGAAGTCCCGCAACAGAGCCGTCCGGTTGGGCTTGCTTTTCGCTCCGTTGATCGTGAGAGAGATGAGCGCCGTGGATCCGGCTTGGGAGCGTAAAACTTTGACTAGTTCATCCGGCTTGACGGACAGCAGGAGACATTCCCCCTGCCCATACAGGACCGCCGGAACGCGACCGGCCCGACGAAGTTGACGCGCTGGGCCTTTGCCTCCACCTTCTCTGCTTTCAACGGTTAATTCGAATTTCATGATGCTCCTCCTCGACCTGTCGCTCCACGCGGACGGCCTACACGAATAACGAACTCACTGATTCATCCTCATGGATACGCCTGATGGCTTCACCGAATAGCGGCGCCACAGACAACAATTTCAACTTCGGACACGTCAACTCCTTGCCGCGCAAGGGGATCGAATCGGTCACCAGCACGTCCGTCA
Organism: Nitrospira sp.; assembly: GCA_020853775.1. Taxonomy (GTDB): domain Bacteria; phylum Nitrospirota; class Nitrospiria; order Nitrospirales; family Nitrospiraceae; genus Nitrospira_A. The sequence goes on along the minus strand of JADYYH010000078.1, from coordinate 31,692 downwards.
GTCCGGATTGCTGGAGACGCTCCAACGCGGGCCCCGACAAGACTCCGTGCGAACAACCGGCCCACACTTCTCGCGCGCCTTTATCCAGACAAGCCTGAGCCCCTTGCACAATGGTGCCGGCGGTATCGATCATATCGTCGAGCAGCAAGGCGCTCTTTCCCTGCACATCACCGATAATATTCATCACCTGGGCCTGGTTCGGTCCTTCCCGCCGTTTGTCGATAATGGCGAGATTGGCTTGAAGACGTTTGGCAAAGGCCCGGGCACGTTCCACGCCGCCTGCGTCAGGCGACACCACGACCAAATCTTCTATTCTCCGTTTGGTGATGTAATCCAACAGCACCGGTAAGGCGTAGAGATTATCCACGGGAATATTGAAAAAACCCTGTATCTGGCTGGCATGGAGATCCATCGTCAGCACCCGGTCTGAGCCGGCGGTGGTAATGAGGTCTGCCACCAGTTTGGCGGAGATCGGCACGCGCGGCTGATCCTTACGATCCTGTCGGGCATACCCGAAATACGGGATGACTGCGGTAATGCGGTTGGCCGACGAACGCTTGAGGGCATCGATCATGATGAGCATTTCCATGATCGAATCATTGACCGGCGCGCAACAGGACTGGATGAGAAACACGTCCGCCCCGCGTACATTCTCTTCGATGCGTACCCGAATTTCCCCGTCACTGAACGAAGAAACCGTGGCCGCGCCGATGGGCAAGTCGAGATACGTGCCGATCGCGCGCGCAAGCGCAGGATTGGCGTTGCCCGAAAAGAGCTTGAGTTCCCTGTTCATTCCACCCCTTCGATGCGGTACGTGGCGATGCCGATGCTGTAACGGTGCGTATCGAGTTCGTCTGGAACGGTGGGCACGGAACAGACCGCTTATTCATCCTGCCGACCTGGCACTGTCAGGACAAGAGGACGCCTACCGAAGCTCAGCACATTAACGAAAAGCCTGGGAAGTTGTCAACAATCTGCGGCACGCGACGGGCCTCACCGGTCAGTGATGGCCGGCAACGACTATGGTGCCGCGGAGGATCGCCCTGACTGATCGGCAGGGCCAGCAATCGTCGACTTCCGTTCATCGCTCACAAGACGGTCGTCGATGGAACGCCGGTTGCCGGCACGGCATAGGCCGCCATTCCTGGATTGCGGGCGCATTCATGGGCGGCCTGCTGGGCAGCGGACTGGCCTTTAAACACTCCGAACATCGTCGCACCACTTCCGGATAACAGCGCAACCTCGGCTCCCAAACTGAGCAGTTGGCTCTTGATCTGCGCCAGCACCGGGTGTTGGGCAAACACCGGCCCTTCAAAATCGTTTTCCACCATCGGAATGACCTCCGACCAATCCAGCTCGGAGCGGTGATCCAAGGCCAACACCGCCGCCGAGAGCGGACGCACACCCGAGCGGGTGGCAGCCAACTGCTGATAGGCCCATTTGGTCGCGACAGGAAATCCTGGATTCACCAGCACAATCCACCGCTCGCCTGTGAGCCGGATGGGACGGACATGCTCGCCTCGTCCCCTCACACAGGCGGCAGGCCCTACAAAAAAGAAGGGCACATCGCTTCCCAGCTGCTGTCCGACTTCGGCCATCTGCTCGACCGACCACTCCACGCCCAGCAATCGAGTCAGGCCCAGAATCGTTGCGGCCGCGTCACTGCTGCCTCCCCCCAGTCCGGCGCCCATCGGAATGCGCTTGGTCAGGCTGATGGAAAGGTCGATCGCCCGATCGACTCGCGCCAGTACGAGGTCGGCGGCCCGGTACACGAGATTGGTCTGATCCACAGCAAGGGTGGCCTGGTCACAGCGCAAAGTGATACGCGACGCGGCGGCGGGCCGCATCGTGAGGGTCAACTCATCGTTGAGCCCCACCGTATGCATCAGTGACCAAATGGTATGGAAACCGTCAGGCCGTCGTTCGAGCACCCGGAGGATGAGATTGACTTTGGCAGGAGTCAGAACACGCAGGCTAGTAGAGTTCACTCGCAGCTGACTGGGCGGCGCTAATCCCGGCCTCCTTTGATTTCATATTTTTCGAGACGGTACCGGAACGACCGGGTATTCAACCGCAACAACCGCGCGGCGCGTTTTTTGACCCACTGGCTCCGCTCCAGTGCTTTCAACAGCAGATCCTTCTCGATCGTGTTGATCAATCCCTCAAGATCCAGGCCGTCTTCCGGCAATTCCGACGGCACTGCCTGCTGGGTGTTCACCGGTTTATGGAGCCAGCCGCGAATATCCGCATCCGTCACCGACGATCCCGTGGTGAAGGCCACGACACGTTCGACCACGTTCTCTAACTCACGAACGTTGCCCCGCCACTCATGCGCCAACAGCACGCGCATGGCCTCCTGGCTCATCGTCGGCACTGGTTTACCACTTTCCTTGGAAAATTTCTCCAGAAAATGTTGGCTCAATAGCGGAATGTCGCCCGTGCGCATGCGCAGCGGCGGGAGCCTGATCGGGATCACATCGAGCCGGTAGTACAGGTCTTCACGAAACGCGCCTTCGGCGACGGCCTTTTCCAGATCACGATTCGTCGCCGCCACGATACGCACATCCACTTTCACGTCCTGCGTTCCACCGACCCGCCGAAACTCCCGCTCCTGAATGACGCGCAACAATTTGACCTGAATCGCCGGCGTGGTATCACCGATTTCGTCGAGAAAGATCGTGCCGCCGTTCGCCACTTCGAAGAGCCCCGCCTTGTTTGAAATCGCGCCGGTGAAGGCCCCCTTCATATGGCCGAACAGTTCGCTCTCCAGCAATGTTTCCGGCACCGCGCTGCAATTGACGGTAACGAACGGCATGGAGGCGCGCGCGCTGTTGAAATGAATGGCTCGCGCCACCAGTTCCTTGCCCGTCCCGCTTTCCCCGCCGATCAACACATTGCTCTTGGAATCGGCCACTTTCTTGATGACATCGTAGACCTTTTGCATGGCTTCGCTTTGGCCGACGATCTGGGAAAACGAGGACTGACTGGCCAATTCGCGCTTCAAAAGCATGTTCTCGGTCGACAATCGGCGCCGCTCGATCGCGTTGCGGATGATCAGCTGCACTTCATCGACCTGAAACGGCTTGGTGAGATAGTCGTAGGCCCCATGCTTCATCGCTTCCACCGCCGATTCGGCCGAGGCGAAGGCGGTAATCATCAAGACGACGGTGTCGGGCGAGGACGCCTTGACGGCCTTGAGCACGTCGAGGCCACCCACTTTCGGCATCTTGAGATCGGTGATGACCAGATCAAAAATCTCCTTTTGAAGCTGCGCGATCGCTTCCTCACCATCCGAGGCCACGGTCACGGCATAACCGGCCCGCTTCAGCATGATGCTCAGGACATCGCGCAGGCCCTGTTCGTCATCAACGACTAAAATCTTTTCCACGGTTCCCTTCCCTCATGCCGCAAGCGGACGCCGGTTTCCGGGGTTTGCGGAAGGCAGACCACAAATCTCGCTCCGGCGCCGACCTCGCTCTCCACCTTGATCCACCCGTCGTGCAACTCCACGATCCGATGGACCTGGGCCAGTCCCAATCCGGAGCCCTCTTTCTTCGTCGTAAAAAAGGGGAGAAAGATCTTGTCGAAGTTCTGCTTCGGAATGCCTTCTCCGTTATCCTGAAAGCTGATTTCGATCACATCCTCGCGGCGCCCCCCGACTTCCACACGCCGCAGTCCGGTGGCAATCGTCAACGTTCCTCCTCCAGGCATGGCGTCAAAGGCATTGGCCGACAAATTCCAGAACACCTGCTTCAGCTGATCCTGGTCCACCTTCGCCACAAGAGCCGTCGAGGCCGGACGGGACGCGATCGTAATGCCAGTTCGTGATCGCGCTTCATGTTGGATCAGATCCAGCGTATCGGCAAGGACTTTGTTCAAATCCTGCTCGGCCAGATTCAACGCCGGCGGCCGCGCATACTGCAAAAACTCCGTGATGATGTTGTCGAGCCGCCGGGCTTCCCGGATGGCAATGTCCATCAGCCGTTGGCTGGTCTCATCGGATCCGACATCCTGCCGGAGCATCTGCATTGCGCCGGCAAGCGCACCGAGCGGATTACGTATTTCATGCGCCATCCCGGCCGACATCTCGCCCAGATTGGCCAGCCATTCCCGGCGGCGCATCTCTTCTTCCAGGTAGCGAATTTGCGTGAGATCCTTGAAGACTCCTACGAGACCTCGCTGCGTCCCTTGCTCCTGGAGCGGCGATATGGTCATGCCCAGCACCAGACAGCTGCCGTTGGCATGAAAACAGTCCACCTCAAAGCGCAACGGCGGCGAGGTCACGGCTGTATCGTGTGATCGCCCCTCTGGATGCCAATTGAACACTTCGTGCCACACACGGCCCTGCACATCCGGGAACGCGTAGCCGGTCACTTCATGCGCCGCAGGATTGAAAGAGGTAATGCGCCCTTCTTCATCAGTGGTGAATACGCCGCTACTGATGCTGCGCACGATATTCTCATGAAACACCTGCAAGCGCGTGAGGCCCTGCTCTTTCTCCCGCAAGGACTGATCGGCATGACGAAGCTGGTCGGCCAACACACTGCTGAGGAACCCGACCGCCAGAAACGCAAGTCCATACACCTCAAATGTCTGCAACACTTCGGGGCCTTCCAGCTTGCTGGGAGGCAACCAGATGGACGCGTGCAAGAGCCCAACATATTGAATGGCGGTGATGGAGCCGAACAGCAGGGTACAGCCGGCTCCCGTAACAATGCCGACACGCCGGTGCGGCACCAGACTAGCCACCGTAACCGTAATGACATACAGCACCGCAAACGGACTCTCGACTCCGCCGGTCCTCGCGATCAGGACGGTTTCGAGCATCACATCGATTCCGACCTGCACCCAGATAAACGCCGTATACGCGGCGACGGTTGTGAGCCGCCTCAGGACCAACGCGTAGACGATGGTAATGGTGTAGGTGAGGACAATGAGTGCCGTAAAGGTTGGAGCAGATTCACCGCGGGTCGACTGAAAAGCCAGGGACAGCCCAAGCATCAGCGTGACCAGCACGACCCGCAGCCCCATCAGCCAATGGAGCCTGGTTTTCAATTCAAGCATCGAGCGATCGCCAACCGGTGCAGGCGCGTGCTCAAGGGCCGGTGAAGGCGTGGCCTGCCGATCGAGAGAGGTCTCGGTGCCGTTTGTGGGGGCTGGACAGGTTGACGACAGCATGCCGGGCGCGTTGCCCTGATAGATGTGCGGTGCACGGCCCTTCCGGTTCTTCAGGGCCGTGCGCCAGATACGAGACGCGAGTGGGTCGCGTCGTTATTGGATGGCCTGCGCCATCGTGAAGATCGGCAGGTACATGGCAACGACGATAAAGCCGATGATGGTACCCAACACCACCATCATGATCGGCTCCAGGAGCGAGGTCAGTGTTTCGACGGCCTGGTCGACTTCGTCTTCATAGAAATCGGCGATCTTCCCGAGCATGGCATCGAGCGCGCCGGTGGACTCTCCGACGGCGATCATATGGGTGACCATTTTGGGAAACACGTTGCACTTGGCCAGCGGCTCGGAAATCGTTTTTCCTCCACTGATACTCACCCGCGCATTCATAAGGGCTTCTTCGATCACTTTATTGCCTGACGTCTTGGCACAGATGCTCAGCCCCTCCAGCAACGGCACACCGCTGGTGATCAAGGTTCCGAGCGTGCGGGTAAACTTCGCAACAGACGCTTTTCTGATCAAGTCCCCGACGATCGGCATCTTGAGGAGCAGCCGGTCGATCACCACACGCCCATTGACGGTGGCATAGTAGCGCTTGATCGCAAAGATGGTCCCGGCCAAGGCGCCGAACATGGCATACCAATAACTTTGGAAGAAATTGCTGACGTTGATGACGATTTGCGTCGGCCCGGGAAGTCCGACCTTGCCGCCGGACATTTCGGTAAACATTTGCGCGAACACCGGAATGACCCACACCATCAACACACTGATGATGACGACCGCCACACCGACGATTGCCGTGGGGTAGACCATCGCCGACTTGATCTGGCCCTTCAGCTTCATGGCCTTCTCAATGTGCTTGGCCAATCGGGTCAGAATGGTATCGAGCAGACCGCCCACCTCACCGGCATGGATCATGTTCACGTAGAGATCGTCGAAGACTTTCGGATGGCGCTTCAATGCGTCGGAGAATGTGGAGCCGGCCTCCACGCTGTTTTTCACGTCGCCGACCGTTTCCCGCAGCACTTTATTTTCCGATTGGGTGGACAGAATATCGAGGCATTGAATCAGTGGTAGTCCGGCGTTGATCATCGTGCCGAATTGGCGGGTGAACACCACGAGGTCCTTGTCGGTGAGCCCCCCGCCGAGGCTCAGCTTGAATTTTCCGCCGCCTGACTTTTCTTCCAGGCTGGTGACCACGACCTGCTGCTTGCGAAGCTGGTCCACCGCCTCATCTCTGGTTTTGGCGGTGAGTTCCCCCTTCTTTACAGCACCCTGGCGGTTGCGTCCAACGTAGGTGAATGTGCTCATAACGCGGTTTTCACTCCTTTGAACGCCAGGCAGGGCACGTAGGTATGCAGCGGAAAACTATGATCGAAGTCTATAAGACGACCTAAAAACTGTCAAACAAATGCACGAAAGCCGAAGCTCTATGAGAAGGCCCTGGGAGCGGCGAGCCGGTGCCGGCACGCTATGTCTGGCTGGAGGTAATGCGTACGTAGCCGCGGGAGAGGTAATGCAGGCCGGAGGTCAGCGTCACGGCGCCCATGAGGTACAGAAGGGGATCCAGAGTGGCGAGATCAAGCCGCCGCGAGGCAAAGAACACGACTGCCACCAGGGTCGCCAATTGAATCAAGGTGGTGCCCTTCCCCAGAACGGTCGGCGAGATATCGACCTCCGTTTGGGTGAAGTGGGCGACCGCCGCACCCAACATGAGCATGAGGTCGCGGCTGGCGACGAGAATCGTCAACCAGAGCGGCACGAGATGCATGACGGACAGCGTGATAAATCCCGTCGTCAGCATCAGTTTGTCCGCCAGCGGATCCAGCACTTCTCCGAGCCTGGTTCGCTGGTCGGCCACCCGGGCGATGATTCCATCGAGCGCGTCCGTTAACCCGGCGATGAAGAGGATCGCCAGCGCATAGTCGAATTGCTCGTAGTTGAGCAGCCCGACATACACGGGGATCAATAGGATGCGCAACATCGTCAGGCTGTTGGGAACATTCATATTCATCACAAGGAGAAGACCGGATCCGCTATTTCGGCTGGGTGGATCATGCCGACGGAATCGCGCATCATAGAAACCCAGCGGAACCTTGTCAACGACGGTTGCACTCGACAAGGGAGGTCCCTATAATCGGGACCCGTAAGTCGCGGCCAGGGATGATCGACGGAGGTTGTGTATGAGCGGACTCCCCCTCCTCTTTAAGAAAGAGGGATTAATTGAACGGCATCAGGTCGAGGGGATCGATCCAAGCGATCGCTATTTTAACCGGGCGGTCCTGGTGAACCGGGTCGCAGCTGGCTACACCGGCAAAATGACCTACGAAGCGTACGCCGTGGAAGGTGCGCCTCATTCAACGACCGGTGCCGCCGTCAAAGCCGTGGTCGACAAGCTACTGAGTGTCGGCTTCACCCGGTTGCGAACACGCCTGAACTTCAAGGGCAACCGCTACCTGGCCGAAAAAGAAACCTGGACCGAGTATCCCGACCTGCCCGTTTAATTTCTCAGTAACTCCCGGCAAATGACGTCATGGATGTGCGGCCGGAAGACCCGGATCTGTTCATTCCGCCTGGTGGGATGAACCCGATTCGAGAGGAGCACCACCTCCAGCTCCTTGAGGGGATCGATCCACAGTGACGTCCCCGTGAACCCGAGATGGCCGAACGACTCGGGGGAAAAACGCGTTCCTGAGGACGACCGCACCGACGGCGTATCCCAGCCCAACGCCCAACTGGAGTTCGGGACCCCCTGCCGGTTCGCTGTAAAGGTCTTGACGATGTCGGGCGTTAACAAGCCGGTTTTTTTTCGTCGGCCGTCCATCCAGGCTTGAGAGACCGCCAGGACCGCACCAGCCGTGCCGAACAACCCCGCATGGCCGGCGACTCCGCCAAGCGCATAGGCATTTTCGTCATGCACTTCGCCGCAGAGGATGCGCCCCCGCCACGGATCTTCCTCCGTCGGAGCAATGATACATCCTGCATCGTGATGTATGGACAAGGCCGATACCGGCCCGCGCCGCGCATAGGCCAACGGGCGAGCGCCCAGCGGCTCGTAGATCTGACTGCTGCAGAACTGATCGAGCGCTTCGCCTGAGAGCCGCTCCACGGCACACCCCAAGAGCATAAAACCCAGATCGCTATACAGACTGCGGGAACCTCGCTCATAGACCAACTCTTCCTTGGCGATGAATCCCAATACAGCCTCACGCGCCGCAGGGCTGCCCATGAATCCCGGCTGAGTCGCCTCGAGAGCGGCCACACGTTCGTACAAGGGTCGCCATCCGGGCAAACCTGAACTGTGGGTGAGCAGCTGCCGCACCGTCGCTGCTCCGATCGCGCTGTCACGCAATTCATGCAGGATGCCTTCAATGGAGTCGTCCAGCTTCACGAGTCGGCGTTGCATCAGCAAGGCGAGCGCAGTCGTCGTCGCGAGCACTTTGGTCAGGGAAGCCAGGTCGTAACAGGTCTGAACCGTGACGGCTTCCGCCATCCCTTGACGTGACAGCCGGCCGACGGCGCTTTCGAAGACGATATCCCCGCGCAAGCGTACCGCCAGGACCGCGCCCGGAAATGTTCCATCATCAACGGCGGCTTGCAGCGCCGACTGTATTGGGTCACTCATAGCCATCACTGTGCGATCTACCTGTGATGCAGGGTAGCAGAGGGAGGTCGGGAGCGGACGAGCCGGTCCGCCGGTTCAGGCTTGCGGGCAAGGGTGGACTTCCCGATGAACGAAGGGGACTCAACGCGCAGGGTTGGATTCGCCGGCGAGCTTGCCTTCGACGGAAGAGCCCTCCGATTGATATGCGTCGCTCTCTTCGACTTCCAGCATACGCTCAAACGAACGCAAGGTGGAACGAAACCGCTCCACCATCATCAAGCGCTGCTTCTGAAGATCTGCCACGCCACGCTGCATCTCGGTGAGGCTGACGCGCGCCTGCCGGATAATCTCGCTCGCCTTCAGTTCGGCCTCCTTCACGATCAAGTCGGCCTCGCGTTGGGCGGATCGCTTGACGTCCTCGGCCAATGTCTGCGCCGACACCAACGTATTGGACAGCGTCGCTTCCGTGCGTCGCAGGTCGGTCACCTGCTGCTCGGTGGTGGTGAGTTTTTCGCGAAGCAGGCTGTTCTCTCGATTCAAGTTCTCAACAGTCAGCGCCAACTCCTCGAGGAAGCGGTTCACTTCGTCCCGGTCAAACCCTCGAAACTTGACCTGAAACACCATCTGCTGAATATCGATGGGAGTGATTTTCATGCGACACCTCTTGCCCGACAGTTAATGCATCCGCACGGCAATATCCCGCAAGGATTGAACCACGGCATATTGCAAAAAGACAAGGATCAGGATCGCAATCATCGGCGAAAGATCCATGCCCATCCGCCATCCGATCAACCGCCGAATCGGCGTGAGGACCGGTTCCGTGGCGCGCTCCAAGAATTGCACGATCGGATTCCAGGGATCCGGATTCACCCATGAGATCAGGGCGCGGGCGATGATCACCCACATGTAGAGCCACAACACCGTATCCAACACCGTTGCCGTCCCTTGCAGCACATTGCTCACCACAAACATCAGCGTCCCAACTCCTGTGAACGTTTTGTTGCCGCCTCGACGGCTGCCATCAAACATCCCCGCATGCCGCCGATTTCCAATTGGTGCAACCCCGCGATGGTCGTGCCGCCAGGGGACGCCACCTGATCTTTGAGCTGGGCCGGATGCTGTCCTCGCTCAAGAACCATCCGTGCCGCACCGAGGACCGTCTGGGCCGCCAACAATTGCGCCGTCGCCCGCGGGAGTCCCATTTTGACGCCGCCATCGGCCAGCGCTTCGATCGCCACGAATACATAGGCCGGCCCGCTCCCGCTCAATCCGGTGACGGCGTCCATCAGCCGTTCTTCGACCGACACCACGGAACCCACCGCTTCGAAGAGGACCCGCACCGCCGCCACATCATCGGCAGCAAGGTCCGTTTGATAGGCCAACGCCGTCACCCCTTCGCGCACCAACGCCGGCGTATTGGGCATCGCTCGCACGATGCCTCTGGCTCCCGGGACTCGCTCCCGAATCCAAGCCGTGGTCACGCCGGCGGCAATGGACACTACTAATTTTCCAACCAGCGCCGCACCGGCGTCACGGAGCACAGCCGGCAGCACCTGGGGCTTCACGGCCAGGAGCACGAGATCAGCCGCCCCGGCGGCCTGGGCATTGTCGTCACCAACCTGAATGCCGAAGCGAGACTTCAAGAAGTCCCGCCGCGCCGAAACTGGGTCTGTGGCACGGATGAACTTTGGCTCGCTGACCTTCGAGGCCAGCAGACCACCAATCAATGCCTCAGCCATTTGACCGCCGCCAAGAATGGCGATGTTAGGTGTGATCATGATGCGGCTCGCTCCGTGCCCCGAAAATTGCGGTGCCGACTCTCACGTACGTCGCGCCTTCTTCGACAGCGACGGCGTAGTCATGCGACATGCCCATCGACAGTTCCTGCATATTAATGTTCCGGCCGCCCTGCGCTGTCAATGCCTGAGCAAGTTCCCGAAGCTGCCGGAAATATGGACGCGCGTCCTCCGCGGTGGGCATGGGGGGAGGAATGGCCATGAGGCCGCGAATATCCAACTGGTCGAACGCGCTCAGGAGGGGCAGGGCCTCGGCCAACGCCGCCGGGGCAAAACCGCCTTTGCTGGATTCTCCTCCGAGGTTCACCTCCAGCAACACACGTTGTCTCAACCCTACGGCCTTGGCCTGACGATTGATCTCCTCCGCCAAGGCGAGGCTGTCGACAGAATGAATCGTCTCGAACCGCCCCACCACCGACTTCACCTTCCGCCGCTGCAGGGTGCCGATGAAATGCCAGACCACCCCTTCACGACCGAGCTGCTCTATCTTAGGGAGGGCCTCCTGAAGACGGTTCTCACCAAGATGCCGAATGCCGGCATCCACCGCTTCCCGTAAACGATCGACCGTGACAGTTTTCGATGCCGCGACCAACCGCACCCTGTCAGGAGCCCGTCCTGCACGGACCGCTGCACGGTGAATCTCCTCGAACACCGCTCGAACTCGACCGGCGATTGTCTCCAGCTCTGTATCCATCCTGCTGCCTTCCGGATACCGCCTGTGCCGCAAGCTCGACACCGATGAGCTTCGGGGACGTGAGAGGCGTAGGAATTCCCATCCGCTCGCCCGCCGACTAGAGACTGAGCGTCAGGACAAGAGGGCAATCCCGCTCACCATCGTGGCTTTCACGACGCCTTCCCGACGGTAGCTAAAAAAGACTTCCGGTTGGCAAATGGTACAGGCATCGACCGTGGCGATCCGCTCTGCCTCCAACCCTTCACGCAGCGCTTGGCGTCGCACGAAGGCGCGCAAATCCAAATGCGCTGTCTGCGCATCCACCGGCGATACGACGGAGTGCCACTCAGGAAACACGTCGCGGAGTCGCGTCAGAACCGGCTCGTCCACCTCATAACAACAGGGACCGGCGGATGGCCCGATGGCCATGCGCACATCCTCGACACGTGCCCCGAACCGGCTGGCGAGCAAGGCCACAGTCTTCGGCACAATGCCTGCCACCGCGCCACGCCACCCTGCATGGATGGCGGCAACCACCCGTTGCACCGGATCATGCAAGAGCACAGGCACGCAGTCGGCCGTCCGCACAGTGACCATCAGTCCGGGCTGATTGGTAACCAGCGCATCCCAGCCCCCTTCGAACATCTCGCCCTGCTCGACCGGTCGATCCACCACTAAGGCATCAGTCCCGTGCACCTGTTTGACGGAAAGGATCACCGCAGCCCTGTGACCCTGGCGTTCCGCCCCATGCGCCGAGGCGCGTCCCGGCGTGACCGGTACGGCGGACAGCCGGGTGCCGAAAAAATGTTCTGCCCCGTCGGCATGGGTTGCAAACGAGGAAAGGGTAATGACCTCAGGCGCCATTGTTTCTTTCGACCTTACGCGTTCCGGGCCTGACTCGTCTCAATCGGCCTGCTTGCGCAGGAAGGTGGGCACATCCCACTCATCATCGCCGACGACTGCGATCCGTTCCACCGCTTCCCGCGTCTCACCCATGCGCCGGAGGAAGGTCGGCCGATCGATGTCCTTGATGGGCCGATCTGATCCTGCCGCATGGACGCCGGTTAACACCTGCTGGGCAGGACGTCCGTTGGGAGTTCTTGCGGCAGGGCGCTCTGCGGCAGCCGCCGGTCGCGCGGCGGGTTGCTCTTCTCGCTCGAATCCCGTCGCAATGACTGTCACAATAAAGTCATCGCCGATCTCCGGATTGATGACCTGCCCGACGATGATGTTCGCTTCGGCATCCGCCGCATGTTGCACGATCGACGCCGCTTCTTCCACTTCGTGCAGCGACATGTTCGGGCCACCCGTGATATTCAGCAAGACTCCGCGAGCGCCCTCCACGCTGCCTTCTTCCAGCAATGGGCTGCAAATCGCCTTTTGGGCAGCTTCTTGCGCCCGGTTGGCGCCGCGCCCGATCCCCATGCCCATCACGGCGCGTCCCGTGTGCGCCATGATGGTCCGCACATCGGCAAAATCGACGTTCACGAGTCCCGTCGTGGTAATCACGTCGGCAATGCCCTGAATCGCTTGGCGCAAGACATCGTCGGCCACCTTGAACGCATCCAACAACGGCGTCGCCTTATCCACAATACCCAACAACCGTTGATTCGGGATGATCAGCAGCGTATCGACATGCCGGCCGAGATCGCGAATGCCTTCCTCGGCGTGGCTCATCCGGCGATGTCCTTCGTATTGGAAGGGCTTCGTCACAACGGCGACGGTCAGAATCCCCAGTTCACGCGCAATGCTCGCGACGATCGGCGCGGCGCCGGTTCCGGTGCCGCCGCCCATGCCGGCGGTCACAAATACCATGTCCGCACCGACCAGACTCTCGCGGATCTCATCCTTGCTTTCAAGGGCCGCATCGCGACCGACCTCAGGCTTGGCACCCGCGCCCAGACCGCGCGTGCGCTCCGGGCCGATTTGAATTTTATAGGACGCTTGCGACCGATCAAGCGCCTGCACGTCGGTGTTCGCAGCAACAAAATCGACTCGGCACAACCCGCCGGTGATCATGGTATTGACGGCGTTGCACCCCGCGCCTCCGACCCCGATCACTTTGATGCGAACGGGCGATTGCGGCTCCTCTTGAAATGAAAACATTGTGGCACCTCCCTTGGCGATGGCGCGGACGCGGCCTGAAGCCGTCCGCAACAGTTAGAAAAATTCGAACATCCACGATCGCATGCGAGCGAACACTTTCCCCAAGCCTTTGCCGTGACGAATGCCGGCAGCCTCCAAGTTGTCGGCATGTTGACGCGCGTGGAGTAACAGCCCGACGCCGGTCGCATGCATCGGGTTGCTGACAATATCCCGTAATCCGCCGATACCGGTCGGCGCGCCGCGGCGAGCCGGCAGATTCAGCCCGCGTTCCGCCGCATCCGGCATGCCTTCCAAGAGCGAAGTTCCACCCGTAATCACCACTCCCGCGCCGAGCATGCCTTCATACCCGGCCCGCACGATTTCGCGTTTGACGAGATCGAACATTTCTTCGACGCGCGGCTCCAGAATTTCCGCAATGTCGCGACGCGTGAATTGCCGCGGCGGTCGGTCGCCGACCGAGGGCACCTCGACCATCTGATGCCCGTGGACCAGTTCGGTGCGAGCGATGCCATGTTGCACTTTGATTTTTTCCGCGTCGGTTTGCGACGTCAGCAAGCCGATCGCGAGATCTTTCGTGAGATTCTGTCCGCCGATCGGAAGGACCGCCGTATGCCGGATGCTGCCGTCGAGGAAAATGGCGAGGTCGGTGGTACCGCCGCCGAGATCCACCATGGCGACGCCAAGTTCGCGTTCCTCCGCGCTCAACACCGCTTCGCTCGAGGCCAGCGGCTGCAGGATGATATCGACGACGTCGAGGCCGGCCCGATTGACGCTCTTGATGATGTTTTGAGCGGAGGTCACCGCACCCGTGATGACATGCACATTGACCTCAAGCCGGTTTCCGGACATGCCCAGCGGCTCACGCACCCCTTCTTGGTCGTCCACCATGAACTCGCGCGGCAGCACATGCAGAATGCGCCGCTCATGCGGAATGACGGCCAGCGTGCGCGCGCTCTCCACCGCACGGCTGATGTCGTCGCGCGTAACTTCCTGTTTCTTGAGCGCCACGACGCCTTTGAGGTTTTCTCCGGAAATGTGGCTCCCGGCAATTCCGGTGTACACCGAATTAATCTGCACGGCCGCCATGAGTTCCGCTTCCTCGACCGCTTTTTTGATCGATTCCACGGTACTCTCGATGTTGACCACGACACCCTTACGAAGCCCGCGCGAGGGACAGGAGCCGACACCGATGATGTTCAGCGGGCCCTCCTCCGGCACTTCGGCGACAATGGCGCAAATCTTGGTCGTTCCGATATCGAGCCCGACCAGGATATGATCCCGCTTAGACACTCGGCTCACCCCCTTCCCCGAACAATGACGCGGTCGGCAAAGCGAAGATCGATTTCATTCGCTCTGGCGCCCTCGCCGTCAAAGGCCACATCACGCAGTGCGGGCCGCATTTTCAAAAACCGAGACCATTGCTGATTCATCGACGACTCACTGAACTGAAACGTGACGCCCTGTACCTCGACCACCAGGTTATTCAAGTTGCCCACATTGATGTCCGGCCGCCCGCCGGTGGTCTGACCGACCATGCGCGCCAACGCGGCACCCACCTGCACGGGACGACGATCCTCGGCCTTGCCCTGCGCCAGCCGCTTGCCGTCGACACCCGACAAAATGGGCAGCGTCGGATCGTCGCTGGACCCGAGGCGTGCGAGCAACACCCCCTCCGAATCGGTGAGCAGGTTTTCTGCCAGCGTGCGCACCACCACCGCCGGCTCCCGCTCGACGATGTCGATATGGATTTCGTGCAACGGCTTTAACACCACGGTCGCGTCCTTGATCCAGGGATGGGTCTTGATCCGGTCCGCCAACCACGTCGGATTGATGGAATAGAGCGCGGTATCCGGTTTGAGCGCCAGCCGGCCGATCACTTCCTTTCGAGTCACATGATGCAGACCATTCACCGACACCGAGCGCACCAGAAACCATTCGCGTGTCAGCGGCCCGATTTCGCGCGCCAGCACAAAGAGCCCTGAACAACCGCCGACCAAGACCGTCATGGTCGCCATGACGCGCAGTGAAATCAGCAGGCCACGTCCCAGCCGGGACCAGTAACCGCCTGTCGCCCCGCCACGACGGCGCTCCAGACTTGAATCCGAACGGGCATTCGCCCGCGGGTTGAGTTTGGCTGGTCGCGCGTTCCGCCACCTGAGTGGCATGGTTACCTCACGGCTCGAAATGATCCCGTTCCGGCCCGCCGGAGGGCAGATTGGAGGATCTGTTCCGTCAACGCATCGTACGAGAGACCCGCTTTGCCTGCCGCCATCGGCAACAGACTCGTCTCCGTCATCCCCGGAACCGTATTGATTTCCAGCACATACGGCTTGCCCTTTGGCGTGATCCGGAAATCGACCCGCGCCGCTCCGTTGCAGCCCAAGGCCTGATAGGTGCGGATAGCCAGCTGCTTGATCTCGCGGTTCACGGCGGAGGAGAGCGGCGCCGGGCAGAGATACTGCGTGCGGCCCTTCTCATACTTCGCCGAGAAATCGTAAAACCCGTCTGGCGCCACAATCTCCACGGCAGGCAAGCCTACCACCGTCCCATCGGCAGCCCCCAACAACGACAACGTGACTTCATGTCCAGGGATAAAGGCCTCGACCATCGCCTCCGGATCGTATCGATGGGCGACCTTGAGCGCCTCTTTCCATTGCAACGCTTGGCGAACGATGGTGACGCCGATGGTGGACCCCTGGCTTGCCGGTTTCACGACAATCGGCAACTTCAATTTGCAACTGGTCAGGACACGTTTTAACGTAGGCGCGGTTCCCCGCCACACCACGGTGCCACGGGGCACCGGAATGCCATGGGCCGCCAGTTCCGTTTTGGTCACCACCTTATGCATGCCGACGGCGCTGGCGCGCACACCGGATCCCGTATAAGGAATACCGATCGTTTCCAGAAACCCCTGGATGGCGCCGTCTTCTCCGCCTGGTCCATGTAAAGCCAGGAAGGCCACTTCGATCGCCTGTTGTTGCAAGGTCTGGGATAACCCCGCGTCCACATCGATAGCCACCGCATCGTAACCGCTGCGCACAAGCGACCGATACACGGCTTCGCCTGTCTTGAGGGAAACTTCGCGCTCCGACGACTGGCCTCCCATCAATACCCCGATTTTCGAACGAGTCAGCGGCTTCCGTTCCGTCACATCCACTCCATTCGTCGATCTGCGTCAGGCCTGACCGACCACCTTCAATTCCAATTCCAGCGTGACGCCCGAGGCTTTTTTCACTCCTGCGCGGACTTTCCTGATCAAGGCCAGCACATCCACAGCGCGCGCATGCCCCAGATTCACCATGAAATTCGCGTGCTTCTCCGAGACCTGTGCATCGCCCACACGTGCGCCCTTGAGGCCCGCGACGTCCACCAAACGGCCGGCGGAATCCTGCGGAGGATTCTTGAACACGCAACCGGCACTCGGCAGCGTCAACGGCTGCGTGTTTTTGCGATACTGCAAATAGTCCTTCACGGTTTTTTCGATCTGGTCATGCGCCCCGGGCTTCAACTGCAGCCAGACTCCGGCCACGATCCCGCGCGGAAGATGCGCCTTCCGGTAACTGAAGGGGATGTCCGCAGCCGGAATGTCCATCACTCGTCCCTTCGGATCCACCATGCGCACGGCCTTGACCGAATCCTTCATTTCACCTAGGCGCGTGCCCGCGTTCATGACGACGCAACCGGCCACCGTGCCGGGAATGCCCGCGCCCCATTCCAATCCTGCCAGGGAGCGCCGGATCGCATACCCGATCAATGTCGGCATGCCCACGCCCCCCTCCGCATAGAGGACAGCTCCCGGCTCCTGGCGAATGGCTTTGAGCTGCCGGAGGCTGAGCACGAGCCCGCGGATTCCCCCGTCACGAACGAGCAGATTCGTCCCACCCACCACGAAAATCGGGAGGCGTTCGGCGTGAGCCTGCGCCACCACCCGGCACACATCCTCCACATCGGCCGGCTCCACCAGGACTTCGGCCGGTCCCCCGATGCGGAACGACGTATAGGATTGCAACGACGCCTCGTACGTGATCGTTCCACGAATTCCCTCAAGGATGCGCGCCCAGTCTTTCCTCGTTCTCGCCGATTGCTCTTTCCGCGCCACACGTGACACCGTTCCCGCCTCTCATCCCCCTCAGGCCGGTAATCGATCGAGGATGGCCAACCCCGCCTTCCAGATATCTCCCGCGCCGAGGGTGATCACAAGGTCACCCGACTTCAGCGTCGGCAGCACCTGCTCCGCCAGGGTTTCCTTGCGCTCCACAAAAGTGGCCGAAGGATGCCCGGCTGTCTTCACGGCTTCCACCAGCTTCGCGCCCGACACGCCGGGAATCGGCTGTTCACCGGCCGCATAAATCTCCGTCATAAACAGCGCATCGGCCTGGTCGAACGCATGGGAAAATTCCTGCATCAGATCGCGCGAGCGGCTATAGCGGTGAGGTTGAAAGAGCACAACCACTCGCCGCTCCCAGCCCTGCTTGGCCGCGGCGATGGTGGCGCGCACTTCGGTGGGATGATGGCCGTAGTCGTCCACGACCATGATACCGGCCTTTTCCCCGCGCAGATGAAACCGTCGCTCCACACCACTGAACGCGGCGAGGCCCTTCCGGATCAGATCGACCGGAATATCCAACTCCATGCCGATTGCAATGGCGACGAGTGAATTCGACACGTTGTGGATGCCGGGGATCGCCAACCGGAACGGGCCCAGGTTGCGCCCGCGGAAGAAGACGCGAAACTCCGATCCCCATTGCCGCAAGCTGATGTCGGTCGCCCGAAAATCCGGCACGTGATCGGGATGTTCGTTCAACCCGTAGGTCTGGTACCGTTTCACCACCCGCGGCAACAAAGCGCGCAGCCGTTCGTCGTCGGAACAGAGCACAGCCAACCCGTAAAACGGAACCTTGTTCACGAATTCAAGAAAACTGTCGTTGAGCCGCTCCATGCTCCCATAGTGGTCCAGATGTTCGCGATCGATATTGGTGACCGCGGCGATGGTGGGCGCCAGGCGCAGAAACGACCCGTCGCTTTCGTCCGCTTCCGCGATGAGAAGATCGCCACGGCCCAGGCGAGCATGGCTTCCCAACGCATTGACCTTGCCGCCGATGACCATGGTCGGGTCCAATCCGCCCTGGGCCAGCACATTAGCCACCATCGACGTCGTGGTGGTTTTGCCGTGCGCCCCGGCAATCGCGACGCCGAACTTCAACCGCATGAGCTCGGCCAACATTTCGGCGCGAGGGATGACCGGGATCTGGCGCGCTTTCGCCGCCACGACTTCGGGATTGGTCGCCGCCACCGCGGAGGAAATCACCACTACCTGGGCCTCACCGATATTGGCCTCGTGGTGTCCGATAGCAATGCGCCCGCCAAGTTCTTCAAGCCGGCGCGTCGTTTCCGATTGGCTGAGGTCTGACCCGCTGACCTTGTACCCGAGCGTCAACAGCACCTCGGCGATGCCGCTCATGCCGGATCCGCCGATGCCTACCAAATGGATATGTTGTGTCTTTCTGAACATCGCCGTCCGCCTTAGCTCCTGTCCTCGGAATGATCGCTGTCCGCTGTTTCGATCCTGTTGCTGTCTCTGCCGCTCTCGCTGTTCATAGGGCGCGAGCGCTGTCGCTGGCCTCATGGCGCCTCCTTATGACGTCATAACATTCACGCACGATGGTTTCGGCCGCATCGCTGCGCCGCATATTCCAGCTATGCCGGCTCATGGTTTCCAAACATTGGGGATCGCCGAGAATTGCCGTCACGGCATGCGCCAGCCCCGCCCCGGTCAACTCCGCTTGTGGGAGCAGCAGGGCTCCGCCCGCCTTCGCCATCACTTCGGCGTTCCGCAACTGATGATTGTAGATCGCCGTGGGAAGCGGGATCAGAATCGCCGGCTTTCCACACACGGTCAATTCGGCAATCGTCATGGCACCGGCTCGCGCCACCACGAGATCCGCGGCGCGGAGCGCCGTGGGCATGTCGTAGAGAAATGGGACGACCTGCGCGGATATTCCCGCCTGTTGATAGGCGGCCGCAACCCGGGCATGATCCGCTTCACCGGTTTGATGCGTAATGGCCAGTCGCGTCGTCAGGGTCGCCAGCATGGGCAACGCATCGATCATCGCCGAGTTGATGGCCTTGGCGCCCTGACTTCCCCCGAACACCAACAGGTGCCGCAGCGCTCCGGTCTCACTCCGTGCCGCCTCGGGGACGGACGATGCTAAAAACGCCTGCCGCACCGGTGTGCCAACCACACTCGTTTTTTGCCGATCAAAAAATTGTTTCGTGGACTCGAACGCCAGGAAAATGCGTTGCACGAGCGGCGCGACGGTTTTGTTCGCCATGCCCGGATAGGCATTCGGTTCCAGAATCACGCCGGGAATGCGCCGCAAGAAGGCTGCTACCAGCATCGCTGGGCTGGTGTATCCTCCCACACCGAACACCAGATCAGCGCTCTGCTGTTTCAGCACGCCAAGCGATTGCCACAAACTGACCGGCAAGATGAGCAGCGCCTTTATCATCTCAATCGGACTTTTGCCCATGAATGGATGCGCCGTGATACACCGCAACGGGAGCCCTTCATGGGCCAGCACCTTTTGCTCGATACCACGCGTCGTCCCGACGAACAGGATACGAGTCGATGGGTCTCGCCGCAAAAATTCACGCGCCACGGCGATGGCCGGATACAGATGCCCGCCTGTGCCACCTGCTGCAATCACGATAGTCATTCCGTGATCACCCCGCGTTTTCGCGCGCCTCGAGATCCGCCGCTCTCCTGCCCGCGGTGCCCGCCCTGTCGGTCGCGCGAGATGTTCAACAGAATCCCTACGCCGAACAGATTGGCTACCAGCGAAGAGCCTCCGTAACTGACGAAGGGCAACGTCAATCCCTTCGTGGGTAACAGCCCTGTGACCACACCTGCATTGACCAGCGCCTGCATGCCGATCAACATCGTGATGCCCATCGCCAGGTGCCGCCCGAAGGGATGCCGCGCCCGGCCCGCAACCTGAAATCCTTTGATCACAAACAAACCGAATAGCAGCATGATCGTCACGGTGCCCAACAATCCCAACTCTTCGCCGACCAGCGCGAGCACAAAATCGGTGTGCGCCTCCGGCAGAAAGAATAATTTCTGTTTCCCCTCTCCCAACCCCACCCCGAATGGACCGCCGCTCCCAAAGGCTAGAAATGACTGCGTGATCTGAAAGCCCGCTCCAGAAGGGTCTTTCGTAGGATCCAAGAACATCAGAAACCGTTTCCACCGGTACGGTGACGTCAGGATGAGCGCTGCCACCCCCGCCAAGGCGCACAAGGACAGGATCCCAAGGTGCTTGATCCGCGCCCCTGCCAAGAACAGCAGGGTCACCACCACGAGCCCCATGACCACCACGGTTCCCAGATCCGGTTCCAGCAGCACCAACCCGCTCAGCAAGCCGATGACGATCAGCGGCGGCAACACCCCCCGCGCGAACTGCGTAATCTGATCCTGCTTCTTGGTCAGATAGGCTGCGGCGTAAATGACGGCCACGAATTTCGCCACCTCGGCCGGTTGAATGTTGATCGGCCCCAAGTGCAACCACCGCCTCGCCCCTTTGGCGACATTGCCGAGCGACGGCACGAGCACCAGCACCAACAGCACGGTCGTGCCGAACAGCAGCGGAATCGCCAGCTTCTTCCAGATCGTGTAGTCGATCTTCGAGATGAGATGCATCACCAGCAGGCCGGCGCCCAGCCAGGCAACCTGCCGCTTGAGAAAATACCAGGGATCGTGAAAGCGGTTGCCCGCCACCACGGCACTGGCGCTGAACACCATCACCACCCCTATGAGGGCGAGGATAAGCGTCACGGCCAGGAGTGCCGGATCCACCGGCACGCGCTTGGATGTCCGCTGAGTCGAGGTCGACCAGGGCAACGTCAGTGTCCCGAGCGCATGCTGTGCCATCGTTCAGCTGTCGTTCCTCCATGCCACTCCCGGCCTCACGCCGGAAGCGCCTGCACCAAGGCCTTGAATTGCCGGCCCCGGTCTTGGTAGTCCGCGAACATGTCGAAACTGGCGCAGGCCGGCGAGAGTAAGACCACCTCACCGGGCTGCGCCTCGCGAGCAGCAAGCTCCACGGCGTCGCGGAGTGTCGCTGCAGGACGACATCGGTCAAAATCACCCATCGCCGCCTGAATGCGGCCCGCCGCCTCACCGATCACAATGAGTCCCTTCACCCGTTCCCGTATCGCCCCTTCCAGACGGGAAAAATCTCCGCCCTTGTCACGGCCACCGGCGATCAACCAGATCGGCTGTTCAATGCCTTCGAGCGCTTTTAACACGGCATCGACATTCGTGCCTTTGGAATCATTCACATAGCGGACGCCTCGCCGCTCGCGCACCACTTCCAGGGCATGCTCCAGCCCGGGGAACGAGCGCAGCACGCTGCGTATCGCCTCGATGGAACAACCGCAGAGCAGACCGTACGTCACGGCCGCCATCACATTTTCCACATTGTGCAGGCCGATCAGCCGCATGTCGCTCCGGCGACAGATCTCCTCGCGTTGTCCCCGCACCGTCGTCACGATCAGGTCGCCGTCCAGGACCGTGGCCCCCGCCACGCCGGACACCGTGGCCCCGCTGCGGCTGAAGCCGAGGACGGCGGCTTTCGTATTCCCGCGCAGCGCAGCGACTCGCGTATCGTCCAGATTGAAGAGGGAATAGTCACCGGCGGTTTGGTTAGCGAAGATCCGCGCCTTGGCCGCCACATAGTCTTCCACCGAACTGTAGCGGTCCATATGGTCGAGCGTCACGTTCAGAATCGAGGCGATGTACGGATGGAACTGTTCGATCGTTTCAAGCTGAAAGCTGGAGGTTTCCAGCACCACATACTCATACGGCGCAGGGCTGCCCGGCTTGGCCTGGACACAGGCCAGGGCCGCTTCACTGGCGGCGATACCCAGATTGCCGCCGACGAAGGCGCGCTTTCCACTCTCCTGCAAGAATTTGCCGATCAAAGTCACCGTGGTGCTTTTTCCGTTGGTTCCGGTCACCGCCACGACCGGCGCCGTTATGTACCGTGACGCCAGTTCCAGTTCCCCGATCACTCGGACGCCGCGGGCACGCACGCGGTTGAGCGCCTCCAACTGAGTCGGCACTCCTGGGCTAATCACCACAAGATCCGCGCTCTCCAGCGCCGATTCATACGGCGCCCCCACCCGGACAGCAATACTCGACTGGTCCAGCTGCGAGAGAATGGCCGTGAGTTCCTGCGGCTCTTTCCGGTCGGCGACAGTCACCCGTGCCCCGAGATGATTCAAGAGCCGCGCAGCCCCCACGCCGCTCCTCGCGAGCCCGACCACCGTGACCTGGAGATCTTTGACGTTCATGCGTTCCCGTCTACCGCAGTTTGAGCGTGCTCAAGCTCAGCAAGGCCAACAATATGGCAATGATCCACAGACGCACGACGACCTTGGGCTCGTCCCAGCCCTTCATCTCAAAATGATGGTGGATCGGAGCCATATTGAAAATGCGCTTCCCCCGCAATTTATAGGATGCCACCTGCAAGATGACCGACAAGGCTTCGATGACGAACACGCCGCCGACCAGGAGGAGCAGCAGTTCATGTTTGCTGATCACCGCCACCGTTCCCAATGCCGCGCCTAATGGAAGCGACCCCACATCGCCCATGAAGACCGAGGCCGGGTACGTGTTGAACCAGAGAAAGCCCAGACTCGACCCTAAAATCGCGCCGGTAAAAATGGCAATTTCTCCCGCGCCTTCGATGTACGGGATAAGCAAATATTCGGCCATCACGCGATTGCCGGTCACATAGGCCACGATCGTATAGGCCAGCGAGGCGATCATGACGGGGCCGATCGCCAAGCCATCGAGGCCGTCCGTCAAATTGACGGCATTGGAACTGCCGACGATGACAAGAATGACGAACACAATGTAGAACCAGCCCAGATCAGGCGTGAAAAACTTGAAGAACGGGACGCTGAGTTTCGTCGTGTAGCTCGGGAGGGTGTAGAGAAAGACGCCGATGGCCAAGGCGACCAGAAATTGTCCGGCAAACTTTTGCGCCACTGACAGTCCCTTCGACTGCCGCTTGATGAATTTCAAATAGTCGTCGGCAAATCCCACGGCGCCGAAACCCACGGTCGCCACCACCACCAACCAGACGTAGCGATTGGTCATGTCGGCCCACAACAGCGTGGACAGCACGACCGCAAAGATAATGAGAATGCCGCCCATCGTCGGCGTCCCGCTCTTGGCCAAATGCCGCTTCGGCCCGTCGTCGCGAATCTGTTGGCCGAGTTTAATCTCCTGCAATTTCCGGATGACCCAGGGCGCCATCACGAAGGCAATGAGAAACGCGGTGACCGCGGCGTAGATGATCCGGAAACTCTGGTAGCGAAACACGTTCAGGAACGAAAACTGTGTATGAAGAGGGTAGAGCCAGTTGTACAACATCCTACGGCTTCTTTGCCCGCCATGGATCGGCGGATGCTACATTCCTTTAAGTATGGCTAACAGGCTTTTTTCGCCGCTCGCCGCATGCCGGTCAGGGCGTCCACGACCTGTTCCATCCGCATCCCGCGCGAGGCCTTGACCAGCACGACATCGCCTTGCCGGATCATACGTGCCACGGCCGCGGCGGCCGCGTGAGCGTCCGGCAATTCGGCAATCCGATCGGCCGGCATGCCCGCTTGGCGCGCACCCGCCGCCAATTCCTGGCCTAAGACACCACAGGCCAACAGGTGCCCGATCCCTTGCCCGGCCAGAAACACCCCGACTTCCCGATGCATGCGTTTGGTATCCGCCCCTAACTCCAGCATGTCGCCCAAAACCGCGATAGATCGTTTGTCCCGCCCCAACTGTGCCAGGAGCTGAACAGCGGCCTTCATCGATGCGGGATTGGCGTTGTAACAATCGTTGATCACCTGCACCCCGTGCGACTGGCTGATCTGTGATCGCATCGCGGCCGGACGAAACTTCGCCAACCCTTCAGCGATGGCGGCGCCGGAGAGACCCAGGGCATGTCCCACGGCGGCCGCCGCAAGGGCATTGCTCACATTGTGTTGCCCCTGCGTCCGGATACGAACCTCGGCCTGGCGGCTTTTGCCCGGCAAAATGAGTCCGAAGATCGTCCCGCCTTTTTCATCGGTTCGAATATTCGCGGCACGAACGGCGGCCTTGGGTGACGCACCGAACGCGACCACCCGGCATTGCGCCCTGGACGCCAGATAATCAAAGTACTCATCGTCTGCGTTCAAGACCACGGCGCCGTCTTGCGGCAGATGGTCGAGCAATTCGGCTTTGGCTTGGGCGGACCCTTCCATGCTGCCGAAAAATTCCAAATGGTCCGGCCCGATATTCGTAATCACGCCGATCGTCGGTCTCGCGATTTCGCACAGCCGGGTCGTTTGCCCCTGCTGATCTACGCCCATTTCGATGACTGCCGCCTGGTGCCGTGGCGCCAATTGAAACAAGGTCTGCGGCACGCCAATGCGATTGTTGAGATTGCCTTCGGTCTTGAGGGTTTTCCAGCGTTGCGCGACCACCTGGGCGACCATTTCTTTCGTCGTCGTCTTGCCGTTGCTTCCCGTGATGGCGATGATCGGGATGGCAAACCGGTTGCGGTAGTGTGTCGCCAAACGCTGGAAGGCTTCGAGCGTATCCCGCACACCAAGCACAATGGGGGTGCCGGTTCGCGGCTTCATCGGAGGGAGACGGTAGTCTTCCTGCACGATGGCACAGACGGCGCCTTGCGCAAAGACTTTCGGCACGAAAGTATGCGCGTCGAATCGATCCCCCTGCAAGGCAATGAACACATCGCCTTTTCGCACCAGACGGGAATCGGTCACCACGCGTCGAATCCGCTGCTTCAGATCCTGTGGACTCAAGCCCGTCGGCGACTTGGCGCTCAACACTTCACAGATTTCTTCGACTGTAAACAACGCCATTACGCCACGATGTCCATGCTCCCGCATGTCAGGCCTCGCTGAGCGTCAGGACCGGCGCGCCTGGATCATCTCGCGCGCCACTTCCCGATCGTCGAAGTGATGTTTCGTCGTCCCCACGACCTGATAATCTTCGTGGCCCTTCCCCGCTATCAACACCATATCGCCGGCTTTGGCCTCGTCGATGGCCGCCTCGATGGCTGCCCGGCGATCCGCGATCATCCGATACCGCACATGGCCCCGAGCGGCCAGCGCGTCCTTCACCCCGACCTCGACTTCGCTCAGAATGAAGGCCGGGTCTTCTGTGCGCGGATTGTCCGAAGTCAGGATGACCACATCACTATGCTGAACGGCGACGCGTCCCATTTTCGGACGCTTCGTGCGGTCCCGATCCCCGCCGCATCCGAATACGGTAATGATTCGCCCTGTACGTAGAGCGTGAGCGGCCGTCAGCAACCGGACCAATGCGTCTTCGGTATGGGCATAGTCCACGACCACCGTGAAGTCCTGCCCCGCCTCCACACGCTCAAATCGTCCCGGCACATTGGAAACGGCCCCCACCGCGGCACGCACCTGTTCCAGCGTGAGTCCTTCGTGGAGGACGACGCCGATGGCGGCCAGCAGGTTGGACACGTTGTGCTCTCCCACCAGCCGGCTCTGGATCGCGCACGTGCCGGCCGGGGTGCGCAACGTAAAACTGGTACCGGCAGGGGACAATTTCACCTCACCCGCATGAATATCCGCCTGTTGATGGAGCCCATAGGTCCACACCGGCACCGTGCAGGCCTCGCGGATCCGTGCGCCCCAGGGATCATCCGCATTGATGATGGCACGTTTCTTCGGCTTACGTGCGCCAGGCTGGCCGAGCTCGGCAAACAACTTGCGCTTCGCCTGGAAATACCGCTCCATGTCCAAATGGAAGTCCAGGTGGTCCTGCGTGAGGTTGGTAAACACGGCGACATCGAATTCCGAGCCGGCGGTTCGGTCAAGGGCCAATGCGTGAGACGACACTTCCATGACGACCGTATCCAACCTCTTCTCGACCATTCGTGCAAATAATTTCTGTAACTCCAACGCGCCGGGGGTCGTATGAGAGGCGGGGATCGATTCTTTCCCGACCAGATAAGCGACCGTGCCGATCAGACCGACCTGGCGATTCGCCGCCTCCAGCATGGTTTTCACGACATAGGTGGTCGTGGTCTTGCCGTTCGTCCCCGTCACGCCGATCATGCGGAGCGCGGCAGAAGGATCTCCATAAAATCGACTGCCCAGAATTCCCAACGCCGCCCGGGAATCCTGCACGCGGATGCACGGCGTCGATCCGACTTCAACGTGGCGTCCTACCACGACCGCTGCTGCCCCCGCCTTCACGACCCGATCCAGGAACTCGTGGCCGTCCACCCGCTCTCCTTGCACGGCGACAAAGAGGCATCCCGGCGCGGCTTGGCGAGAATCATCCGTCAGAGTGCTGATCGGCACACGTTGGTCCCCGCTTCGCTCCAGCACTCCAAGACGCCCCTGAATGGGACTGATCAATTCATCCAGCGTCATATCAGGATTCCAGACCCGCCATAGCCAGCTTGACCGGCTCATCCACTGCGACACCCAGATAATTGAGCACCTGCTCTCCGACCCGCCGGAACACCGGAGCGGCGACCACGCCACCCCACCCTTCCCCGCGCGGTTCATCGATCACCACAATCATGGCCAGCCGAGGATCTTCCGCAGGGGCATACCCGAGAAACGATCCGACCAGGAGCGTGGAAGAGTACTTGCCGGTGCGAGGATCCACTTTTTGAGCGGTTCCGGTCTTGCCCGCCACGCGAAAGCCTGGAATGGCCGCCTTGCCGCCTGTCCCGTGGGTCACCACTCCTTCAAGAAGGGTCGTCAATGTCCGCGCGGTGTCCGCAGAGATGATTCGCCGTTTGGCTTGCGGCATATTCTGCGCGACCAATTGCCCCTTCCCATTCCTGATTTCCGACACGACATAGGGCTTCATGAGGACACCACCATTGGCGATGGCAGAGATCGCCGTCACCATCTGTAATGGAGTAACGCCAACCTCCTGCCCCATGGAAATGGAGGCCAACGAGCGTTTGCCCCATTGGCGAGGCCCTCGAAGCAACCCGGCGGTTTCACCCGGCAGATCTATGCCGCTCTTATCTCCGAAACCGAACTCCTTCAAATAGTCGAACACCCGCCACTCACCCAACGCCATCCCGACCTTCGCGGCGCCGATATTGCTCGACTTTTGGATCATCTGCGCAAACGTCATCCAGCCGGCTTTCTCATGGTCATGGATGATCGTATTGGCAATCGCGAACTGCCCGTTTTCTCCATAAATCATGCTGCCCGGGGTCATGACCTTTTCTTCGAGCGCCGCCGCCGCAATGACGGCCTTCATGGTCGAGCCCGGTTCGTAGGTGTCGGTCAAGGCCCGGTTGCGCCATCGATCGGGAGCCAGCGCGCCGACCGCGTTGGGATCGAACCGTGGACTCACCGCCATGGCCAGCACGGCGCCGGTTCTGGGATCCATCACGATCATCGTGCCGGACTTGGCGCTGGATCGCGTCACCGCCTCGTCCAGTTCCTTCTCGGCAATATATTGGACCACCTCGTCGACCGTCAGCGTGAGGCTATGTCCGGCAGCGGCGCCCTCTTCATTCAACCCCTTGGGAAACACCGCGCGCCCTAAGGCATCCCGTTGCAAGACGACCGAACGCTTTTCTCCCCGCAGATACTGCTCGTAGCGCAGCTCCACGCCTTCCAGGCCGCGATCATCCATCCCGGCAAACCCCAGCACGTGCGACAGCAGCGGCCCCTTCGGGTAGAACCGCCGTCCCTCCATCACCACACCGACGCCGTCGAGCCCCAGCCGTTCAAGCCGCCGCCCCTGCTCCGGTTCCAGCTTTCGCGCCAGCCAGACAAAATGCTTTTCCTGCTTCAACTTTTTTTCGAGTTCCGTCGCTTTCACATGCAAAATCGGCGAAAGATTGCGCGCCGCCACTCCGGGGTTACCCAGCGACGCAGGCACACCGAACACAGACGGCACGTCCATGTTCATCGCCAGCACCTTGCTGTTCCGATCGTAAATGGTGCCGCGCGCCCCCTCCAGCGTCACGTTCTTCTGATGTTGCCGGTCCGCCTTGACGGTCAGCTCCGCGGATTGCATCACCTGAAGATTCACCAGGCGAACAATCACAAGGATAAACGCACCCGACAACCCGCAGGCCACCAGGATCCGGCGACCACGAAAGGAGGTCGAAGCCACTATCGCGCTCTCCGGGTGACCATGTTCTTCGCAATCCGGATTTCGCCTTCTGCGGCGACAGGGTTCGCAGGGGTCTCCGGCTCAAAGTTAATGACGACCACCTGCCCCTTCTCCGGCTGCATCATGCCCAATTTGTCGCTGGCCAAACGGGCGATCCGTTCAGGCGCCGTGAGGCCCGACAGCTTAACTTGCAGCTCATCCCGCTCGCGCTCGAGGAGCACTTTTTGCGCCTTCAGTCGCTCGATGTGGTAGCCAATGCGAACGATGTCCACCCGTTCCCACACGAAGAGCAACACCAACGACGTGACCGCGGCAAACGCAACGGCTTTCATTGCATAGACTCCTTGGACATCCGCTCCACGACACGCAACTTGGCGCTGCGCGACCGCGGGTTATGGTCACGCTCGCTGTCCGACGCGATGACCGGTTTTTTTGTCAGCACTCTCACTGTAGCGTCCGGGCCATTCGCCAAGGCCCGAAACGTATGCTTCACGATTCTGTCCTCAAGAGAATGGAACGACACGACACAGACTCGCCCTCCGGGCGCCACAATATCCACGGCATCGCGAAGCGCCGGTTCGAGCACGTCCAATTCCCGGTTCACCGCAATCCGTAAGGCCTGAAAAGTCCGTGTGGCGCAGTGGATTCGCCCATGCCGATATGGAGCCGGCACGGCATGCTCCACCACCGCTGCTAGCTCTCTCGTCGTTCCAATGACCCGTTGCGTTCTCGCCTCCACGATCGCGCGGGCGATTCTGCGCGAATACCGCTCCTCGCCAAACTGATAGATCACGTCCGCCAATTCCCGTTCGGGCATCTCTCGGATAAGGTCGGCTGCCGTGCGTCCCTCGCTCTGATCCATGCGCATATCCAATGGGCCATCGTCTCGAAAACTGAACCCCCGCTCCGGACGGTCGAGCTGCGGCGAGGACACACCGAGATCGAAGATCACACCATCTGCATGCTGGACTCCGACCTGGGCGACCAGTGGTTTGAGCTCCGAAAAATTTCCATGCCGGAGATGCACCCGGGACATGACGTATTGCAGGCGCACGCGGGATGCTTCGAGCGCCACCGCATCGCGATCGATCCCGATGAGAATCCCATCTGGAGCGGTGTGATGAAGGATCCGGGTAGCGAGCCCTGCATATCCGAGAGTGCAGTCCACGTAAACTCCACCTGGTTTGCACTGCAGCCAGAATACGATCTCGTCGACTAAAACCGGCTCATGGGAACCGCGAGCAGAATCCATACACCCACTTTCGCCCACTTTTCACCACAGATTGCCTGGAGTATACACCCACCAAAACAGCTGTCAACAGATTTTGCTCCAATTTATCAAGAATATTGTTCGCTTTTGACTCATCGGTGAAAGCACCAAATTTCGCGTGAAAGTTATCCACATTTGTGGATAACACTGTGGGAAACCACCCCACAACTTGTTAATTGCGACCTGAAAAATCGTCGTGGAATTCGAGAGCCGTCCAAGAAATCAGACAGATGGAATGGCAGCATTTCGCCGATCGCATGGAGCGATCAGCCGAGGAGAACGGAGGGGCGGAAACCTATGGATATAACCGATACAGCATCCGGGGAAAGGGAATCGTTTCGCGTACATGTTCGAGCCCGCATATCCATGCCACGGCGCGCTCAATGCCCATCCCAAACCCGGCATGAGGAACAGACCCGTAACGTCGCAGATCGAGATACCATTGAAATGCTTCTACCGGGAGATGGTGCTCGTGTATGCGCGCCAATAATTTCTCGTGCTGATGAATGCGCTGACCGCCGCCGATGATTTCACCATACCCCTCAGGCGCCAACACATCCATGCACAGCGCGAGATCGGGTCGAGCCGGATCCGTCTCCATATAGAAGGCTTTCAACGCCGCAGGATATCGGTGCACGATCACGGGACGATCGAATTCTTTCGAGAGAATGGTTTCATCCTCGGCGCCAAAATCATCTCCGGGCTTGGCGGGATGACCTTTCCGCTGAAGAATGTCCACAGCGTCCTCGTACGTAATGCGTGGGAACGGCGCCGTCACACATTCCAGCTTGGGAATATCCCGCTCCAACAGCTGCAATTCAGCGCGACGTGTCTTCAGCACGGCCGCCACGATATGCGATAAAAACTGCTCGGCCAGATCCATCATGTCCGGCAGCTCCGCAAATGCCACTTCCGGCTCCACCATCCAGAACTCCATCAGATGCCGGCGCGTCTTGGATTTTTCCGCCCGAAACGTGGGGCCGAAGCAATAGACCTTTCCAAACGCTGCAGCCGTGGCTTCGCTATACAATTGGCCGCTCTGCGTCAAATACGCCGTCTCATCAAAGTATTGCGTTTGAAACAGCGTCGTCGTGCCCTCGCAGGCATTGGGTGTAAATATCGGCGCATCGACCAACGTAAACCCACGGTCATCGAAAAAGTTCCGGCAGGCACGAATAATCTCATGACGAATGCGCAGTACGGCATGCTGGCGGCTGGAACGCAGCCAGAGATGCCGATGCTCCATCAAAAATCCTGTGCCGTGCTCTTTCGGTTGAATCGGAAAAGGTTCCGCGACCTGCAAGACTGCGAGGTTCTTCACATCCAGCTCATACCCACCCGGCGCACGAGAGTCCTGCCGCAGCGTGCCGGTCAGCACCACGCTTGATTCCTGCGTGACTTCCGCCGAATGAGTAAACTGCTCGTCGCCAACCGCCCCCTTGCTCACGACCGCCTGAATATCTCCGGTCCCGTCCCGCACAATCAGAAAATGAAGTTTTCCCTTATCGCGTCGACTGCGAAGCCATCCGCGAATCGTGACTTCCTCTCCAGCATGGGCCGCCGCTTCGTCGATATAGATGACAGGCATGGGCATCCCTCTTTGCTACGAACGTGAGACTACTCGGTTATGGCGGGAGCGTAACGAACAGCCTAGCCCGCATTAGTCACGATGACTTCTACTGCAACCGCCGATACGCCGCTGCGACAAGCTGGCATGCGGTTGTGCGGCATGCCAGCGGGCGGGCTCGCTCCTCGCGGCCTCAACATACTGTTTCAAGTATGCCTCGACCTCTCGGAGCTCCGCGCGTCCGTCTCGCGTGGCGTCTTGGCGGTTTCGTCACGAACTCTCGTGAATAATGCGGGCTA